>JAAFIF010000047.1 GCA_013298625.1 Myxococcales bacterium | reverse complement strand
GCGCCCGGTTGGACGCGCAATCGCGCTCGCAAAGCGCGTCGATCGATCCGCGTTGGGCTGGTGGTTCATTCGTCGCACCATCGCTGCGCTCGCCTCGACGCCAGTCATGGAGGTCGACAATGCGTCACCGGTTAGGCCAGGCGGACGCTCTGGCCGCTCCGCGACGCTGCGTCGCGCAAAGGCCGGAGGCTTGTCCTCTGGCCGTGCGTTTACTGGGCTTTTCTGCGGTGCATCGTTCATCGGTTCAGCAGCGCTCTTCGCTCAACGATAGAGCTCGTCGAGCGGAAACGACGCGCGATACAAGCCCCCCCACCGAGGACCCGAGAGACTCGTCAGCCTCGCGCGCACCAGGCACGCCCAGTAATTGCTGTCCGTGCTGGCCGAGAGGATGTGCCCGTCCTCGTGAACCACGAGCATCACCGACCCGCGCACGGTCGAGATCGAGCGTTCGTCGAAGCAATGAGCGTCGCGAATCGCCCGAAAGACCACGGCACGAAGCCGCGCGTCGCGCTCAGCGACTCCAAACGAAGCAGCCACCCCACGACGCTCGCTGGCTGGCGGCGAGAGCCCCGACGCAGCGGGCGTCGGGCGGGTCTGCACAGCCCTCGGCCTCGGCGCCAGCGAAGGGGGCGAGGCAGGCTCGCGCTCTTGCGCTGAGAGATCGATGGGCGGCCTGCGTAGCGGGGCCGGCGGGACCGGCGCGACCGGAGCGACACGAGGAGGCATCGCGATCGGCGCAGCGACGTTCGACGGCGGCGACACAGCGTCGTCGCGCTGTGCATCCGCGGGCCGAAGCGCGAAGATGGTCACGATCGCGCCGACCGAGAGCAGCGCCGCGAGCGCGCCCGCGACGACGATCCTCGCGGTGTTGTCCCGCGTCGGAGCGACGTACGCGCGCAGCGAAGCGGGCTGCGTCGCGACGGTGAGCGGCGCGGCCATCGGAGCGCCCTGCGTCGGCCATGCGCTGTGCGCCGTGCTCGTTGACGAGGACGGCGCGTGGGTCGACGTCGGATACACCGACTGCACGGGAGGCGCCGCACCGAGGGGCGCCGCAGTCGCGACCGCGCTCTGCGTCAGGGCGTCGAGCGCTCGCTGCGCGTCGTCGAAGCGCCTGGAGGGCTCGCGCTGTAAACACAGGTCGATCCACGCAGCCAGCGGAGGATCGATGATCGCGTTCTTCTCTCTCGCGCGCAGCGCGCTCGCAGCGATCGGCTGCTCGACGATCTCTTGAATCAACGTCGCGAGCGTGCCGCCTTGCTTCGCGTCGCTCTGCCAGAAGCGTTGGCCAGTCAGCATCTCGAAGAGCAAGAGCCCCATCGCCCACACGTCCGTGTGCGGGCCGATGCGCGAGGAGTCCGAGAACTGCTCGGGGGCCATGTAGGGCGGCGTTCCGACCGACAAATCGCCGGTGATTCGAGCGGAGAGCGTGCCTTTTGCGACGAGGGCGATCCCGAAGTCGAGCACTTTGACGATCGACGAGATGCCCGCGAGCTGACTGTCGACGAGCATCACGTTGTCGGGCTTGAGATCGCGATGCACGACCCCGACGCGATGCGCCGCCGCGAGCGCGTGACCGACGCCCATCATCACGCGCACCGCGTCGTCGCGGCCCATCGGCCCGCTCGCGAGCAACTTGGACACCGTCGGGCCGCGCAGATACTCCATCGCGATAAACGGCTCACCGCGCGCGCGATCGATGCCCGCTGCGATCACCTGCGCGACGTGCTGGCTCTCGATCTTCGCCACCACCTTCGCCTCGCGCTCGAAGCGCGTGCGCGAGACCTCGTCGGTCAGCAGATGGGCGTGCAGACGCTTGATGGCGCGAAGCGCGCCAGTGCTTCGCTGACGCGCGACGTACACCTCTCCCATGCCGCCGCCAGCGAGCCGTTCGACCACCTCGAACTCGTCCGCGATGATCGTTCCACTTGGAAGTTCGGGGCGAATCGCCGGTCGCGTCATGAGAGCCCTCGCGCGTGATCGATGCCTGCGACGGACGCGCGAGCGCGAGTGTCCCGCATCGCCGAGCGCGGCGACAGCGGGATTGTCGCGACGAAGTCAGGCGGCGTCGTCGCGCTCGACGCTCACGCCCGCGACGTCCGGCGCGGGCGTGAGCGTCGTGGCTCTCGATGCTCATGGTTACCCAACAGCTGCGTGGAGAAACCGCGGCGAGGCCACGGGCAGCGGCGCCGGAGCGAATTCAGCGACTACGGCGTTGGAGCGTCGGGCTTCTTCGGCTCTGTCTCCGCTGACTGGCGCTCGGAGAACGCCTCGCGCACGCGGGCGATCGGCGCGAGGGCGCGCTGTGTGGCCGCGACGCTCGCCTCGTCTTCGTCATCCGCCATCGCCACGATTTGCCGCGCGTACTTGCGCAGCGCCGCGCGGGCGGCGTTGAGCGCGATCGAGCGGTTGACCCTGGCGCGTCCTGTCGAAGAGTCCGCGCCGATAGCGAGCGCCTTGGCGTACTCAGCGTGCGCGTGATGAATCTCTGCGACGAACACGTCGCCGATCATTTCAGTGAGCGACTCCTCGCGGTTCTCTTCGCGCAGCGCGCCGAGCCGCAGCTGGCTCTCGCCCCACTGCGACCGATACGCGACCTGCGTAAACTCCAGCCCGTCCGCGAAGAGAAGCCCGAGCAGCGGACGAACGGGCTCAGGCTGCTTGTCTTCGGGCAGTTTGGTCCATGCCGAGAGCCGATCGAACGCGGCCGACCACGCGGCGTCCAGCCGAACGTCCGCGGCGCGGCGGCGCTTGACGTCTTCGTCGCTCGCGTCCGAGGCGCTCTCTTCGAGCGCGTCCCGCTCGGACGCCTCGAGATCGGCGATCGTCGCGCGCACGCGCTTGAGGGTGCGCGCGACGTCGGCCGAGGGCTTCTTCGGCGCAGCGCCGATCAGGTCTGCGCCGAGCGCCAACGTCGCGGAGGCGTCGAGAGGAGGGATACGGGAGTATTCGTCGAGGTCTTCGAGGGGCTGTGTTGCTCGGCTCATGGAGGCGGTCCTTTCGTAGAGGGCGCGGGATTGTACCGGGCGCCTCACTGGGGACGGCAAGGGCCCCGGAGAGGGCCTCGCCGAGACCGTCCCGGCCCCTCGGTCTCTGCCCGGCCGGCGCCGCCCTCCAGGCGACGGGGGGGTCGGTCGGGAGGGGGTCTGGACCCCGCGGCCGCCGTCCCCGAGGACCGAAGCGAGCAGGTGCAGAGCGGCCGCGACCCGTCCCCCAGGGACGCCGGCGGCGGGGTCCTCGCCGGGCGCGGTTGAAGTCCAGTCGAACCGAGACCGCGGACAGGGAACACGACGACGGTCGCGGTCGTGGTTTAGAGGTCGACGTCGCTGAGGGTGACCGTTTGGGTGACCGCAGCGCAGTCGCTGTCGGCAGCGCCACTGTAGAACCAGCCACGCCAGCGCCGAGTCGCCGACCAGTTTCCACGACTGTCGCGGGAGCGGTAGTCGATTTCGTAGTCGACCGTCGACAGGAAGCCATCCAGACGGCCCGCGACCGGAGAGAAGTAGTCGCGGCCGTCAGAGTAGCTCTGCTCGAACAGCAGCGCGTTGCTGGGGTAGTCGTAGGCTCGAACTGCGAGGATCTCGCTCCCACCGACGCCCGAGCACAGGTCGCTCAGCGCGGGCCGAACGAACGCTCTCGCAGTGGGCGCGTTGGCGATCGGGTCTGCGAGGGATGTCCCCCAGCCGCACGCGAGCTTGAGCGCCGTTTGCGCGATGGTTGGCCCCGTGGTGTCCACGGCGCGCAGCGCGATATCTGCGATCGCGACGCGCGCTCCGCGGCGGGAAACCAGCGAGAGCACACGAGCAGGAGCCCCTGCGCCTTCCAACGGGAGATGGAGCGTCACGCTCGGGGTGTTCTGCTCGTACAGCATGTTGTCGTTGGGCATGTGAAACATCCACGACCAACTTGGAGCCACGCCAACGACACCCGAAGTCGCGGATCCGCTGACGGTGACAGTCACCCCGCCGGGGCCGGTGCACTCGCGGTCGCCGCCGGCGGTGCTCGCTTCAGGGATGACTGCGGTCGGCATCGCAGCGTCTGCGGCAAGCTCGACATGCAGCTCGATCGCGAGATCGTTCGCGACGTCTTCGAAGCTCGCGTCGATGACGAGGTTCGTGCCGACCGTCGTGATGCGCGGCGGAGGCGAGGAGAGGCTGCGGTAGTTGTTCCAGAACGGAGCGCCGCCGATCACGCTGCGCGCCTGGATGTCACCGGTCGACGGATCGACGTCGTAGCGAGAGAGAGCGTCGTTCCATCGGGCGATCCAGACGTCCGAGCTCCGAGCCATCGTGTCGGTGATGGTCGTGCCCATGAAGCTCGTCGGCGCCTGCTGCGTCACGACGAGATTGGTGACGAGCGCGCGCTGCGGCGACGCGAGGTCGATCGACGCCGTCGCGTTGGCGGGCACAGTCAACGTCACCGCAGGGTTGCTGCGTTGCGAGACGCGAACATAGGCCGACGCGCTCGTAGGCGTCGAATACGTATTGCCCGTCTCCGTGGTCCCAGGATCGAACGTCGGGCTCGGATGACACGCGTCGCGCGCGATCGTTCGCTGATCGTCGCAGTCCGCCCGCGCAAAGCACACGTACACAGGATGAGGTCCCTGCGTATCGGTCGTACGAGACAAGCGCTGCTCCCAGTTGCCCGCAGGGCCGAAGAGCGTGCAGTACTCTGCCGCGACAGGGTTCGCCGCGCGACGGTACTCGTCGTCCGTCCAATTCGAACCACCGGCGATGCAAAATGATTGGTCTGGCGTCAGCACGCGCTTGGGGCAGGTAAACTCCTGCGCGAAGCCAGCGAGCTCAGCTCCGCCGTACGGATGCACGAACGTTCCCCCGTCCGCTCCGACCGGATTCCAGCCGCGCGCGCCGACAGTGCTGCATACGCCCGACGGAAGCGCCGGCACCGTCGCGCCCGGCCCCGGCGCGGGCTGCCACAGCGGACAATAGTGATATCGCTGGCGAGCAAACTCCAAGTCAGAAGTCTGCGGATACCGGCTGCGACGGCGCTGCTCTTCGGGGCTGAAGTAGCAGCTCGCAGCGAGGTCGTTGAAGTCGTTGCCCGAAGCTGGGTTCGACGGACTCGCGGTCAACTGAGGGCGAACGCCGTTGGGGGCGCAGCGAACTGCGGGGTCCGGCGAGCCGAATCCGTCGCCCACGCAGTGAATCGTGGACACTCCGTTCGCGCGCATCCGCGCGGAGACTGGATGGGACGGCACCTCACGTGCTGGGTCGCAGGGCCCAGACGACAGTAGCCGCACCCCGTATGTTGCTCGGGTCTGACAAAACGGCTGATCCATGCAGTAGCCGCACTGGCATACGCTCGAGACCAGCGTGCCTTGCGCGTCGCCTGGATTCGCGTCGCCGGCGCCACCATCGGAAAACGATCCTCCACCCTCCATTCCACCGTCCATGACGGGAGGCGGAGGCAGCGTCGGGTTCCACGGCAACAGCCCCGAACGCGCGCCGCACGCAGAGAGCAGCAATGATCCCAGCGCGACAAAGAGAGGCCCATACGAGGCGCGCGAGCGCCTCGGCACAACGTCTGAATTCATGTTGTTTTCACTCGCTGACAGCGGACGTCGAGCGAGCGAGCCCCATGCCGCTCCGCCGAACGCCCGAGAGAACGCTCAGTCGTCGACGAAGCAGCGGCCGATCGCCGCGCCGCGCCACTGTTGAATCTGCCGAGCCATCGCGGTCTCGCACGCGGCCCCGTTCAGCGAGACCTCCGTGCGCGCGGCGTTGCTCCAACTCCATCCTTCGCGCGCGGTTCGGTCGAAGGCAACGCGCGCTCCTTCCGCAGTCAACACAGAGTCTTCACGGACGGGCCCCTGAACGCGGAGCCGACAATACGTCGTTGGGAGCAGCGCTGCGCGGAGCACTCCAGAGAGCTGGCTAGCCGTCTGTGCGCGAAAGTACCGAACTCCACCACCAGCCACCGCGACGTCCGTGAGGAACTCGTCCAGCAGCCTCGCTCCGCGGACACCGACAGAACTCGACACGATGCCCATGACAACAGTCTCGACGCCGCGCCGCCGCTGATCAGCAACGATCGTGTTAACCCTGTCATCGTCGAGACATGCACCAACAGCGGATTGCCCCTGACTGCGGCAGTAGTCGTCGGTCTCGGAGATGGGACACACACAGGTATTCACATCGAGCGCGTCGTTGCACCCCGCTCCGCCATCGGTGACGAGCAGTGCAACGCGGCGGCGTGACCCCGACGGAAACTGCAGGGCGCCGTACGCGACGCGCAGCGCTTCGAACGTCGGCGTGCCTCCACCTGGACGCGTCCCATCGATCAGCGTCTGCGCCTCGCGCCAGTCGGGCGTCGGCAAGAGAGCAGGAGCGTCCTCGTGGAGGCACACATCCTCTTCCGACACTGCGGATCGACTCGGAAAAAACGTCACCCCGACGTCGGCCACCCCTTCGAGCTGCGGCAGCACCGAGCGCGTACTCTCAACCAACGCGGTCCACAGCACGATGTCGTCTTCGGTGCGCTGGTACATCGACCCAGACCGATCGATCACGAGCATCACCGAGGCGCGCTCGACGCGAAACTCCGCGACGCAGGGCACGGTGAGCCCTGTCTTTGCGCCGCATCCGGTCCCTGCTGCGGCCGCGAGCGCCGCGAGCATCCCCACGCCCGTTGATTGCATCTTCATTGGCGTCCCGATCGTATGCGACCCAGCGTCGCGCCGCCCGAGGGATTCGCTCGTGACTTCACGATCTTGGTAGCATCAACAGGAAACAACGGTCCGTCCTCCCCGATAGCCTGCCTCGCGAGCGGATCGCTGTCTGTCACCCACCGTGGGGGACAGCGGCGATTCGAAACCGAACGCAGGAATCCCGGTGCTCGCCTGCGCAACGACGCGGATCACGTGTGGCTCCTTGGGTGCGTCGATCGTGTACCGAGAACAACGCCGCTGGCTTTGCCAGGGAATTTCACCGTTCGATTCAGCATCCGAGGCGATCTTCGACGACGATGACGCAGTCGAGATCACTCGGACGCTTTGGCAACTCACCGAGTCTCGTTTGCGCGAGATCATTCAAAGAGAGAAAAATAGAAGTTCGTCACCGGACGAAGTCCTCACGGTCGTGATCGACTGCTGGGCGGCGAGCGAATCGCAGATCGGCGTGCTGGCTGCGATCCTGGCGAGCGAAGCGCCGAGCAACACCTCGAGCCTGTGCATCGTGAGCGAACGGTGGACCGAAGCGCTCGGAGCGCTCGCGTACAGCCAGCGCGCGGCCGTCGTGGTAGCAGCACCAGCGGCGGTCGCGCGGGCGCTGGGCTGGCTGCGCGAAGCGAGCGCTGTGCAGCGGGCGGTCGAGCGGATGGGCGCTCGCTATCAATGGAGCCCGCAGCAACGGGCGATCGTCCGGCTGCGAGCAGAGGGAGTTCCGCTCAAGTGTGTGGGCGAGCGGCTTGGAGTGAGCCACGAGACGGTGCGAACACAGCTCTCGCGGCTGCGTCAGAAATGCGAGCACAAGGACACCGAGAGACTCGTGCTCGAAGTGCTACACGACGCCATCAAGCGACGGTAGCGCCCACATAAAACACGGGGCTGCGCCCTCCCCCAGCGCAGCGCGTCCCCCTCCACTCTCATTCAGCGTCGACGCTGTCTTCGATGAAGAGAGCGCTCGCTCAGCGCATGGTGACCGGCGAGCAGCCGAAGCTCAGCGCGTCGATCGCCGAGGTTCGTGAACGAGGACTGGACGCGCGAGAACGTCGCTCGCTTCATCGAAGCGTGCGTGCTGCTCGAGCGCCGCAACAACCTCGGAGACGGAGAGCGCAGCCGACGGTCGATCGAAATCGAGAAGCAGTCTGGCGGAGCGCTCTACGTCAACGAGGAGCCGAAGTGGCGTCCGCTCCGCTGGGCGGCGCTGCCACAACGACACGATGAGGGTGACCCTCGCAGATCCGAAGTGGGGCGAGCAGCTGGAAGAAGGGCTCGAGTTCGGCACCACGGCGCACGACGTCTGGAGCGAGCCGCTCGGTGCGGCTGCGCCCGCGACGAGCGCCAGAGGCGCGCTGCGCAGAAAATCCAGGTCGCGTTCGAGTCGAACCGCCACCGCACATGGGCAAAGCGACGCTCCCCCGTCGCGGCGGTGACTCAGCGCCGGCGAAGCTCGACGAGCAAGCAGCGGTCTTGCACGACGTCGATGCCCGCTGCAGCGAGGGTGTTGGCGACGGGGGCGTTGGAGATTCCGCTCTGCATCCACACGCAGCGCGGCCGCAGCGCGAGCAGCGCTTCGAGGTGCATCGGGACGTCTTCGCTGCGACGAAAGACGTCGACCATGTCGACCGGGCCTTCGATCGCGGCGAGGTCGCGCACGACGGGCTCGCCGAGGATCTCTCGCACGTCGGGGTAGTACACGGGCACGGGGATCACCGTGAGCCCTCGGCTCTTGGCGTAGGCCGCGACGTAGTGCGCGGGCTGATCGGCGTGGGTCTCGGGCTTGATTCCGAGGACCGCGACGCGTCGGGTGTACGCGAGCACGCGCGAGATGCCTTCGTCCGTGTCGATGATGTGTGTGCTCATGGGTGCCTTCATGGTGATTGCATCAAACGTCGAGGCGCTATCCTGCACCGCGATGGCATACGCAGTCGAACCGCTGCTCGCCGCGCGAGCGCGCGCGGCCCACTCGCTGCTGCTCGCGGGATCGTCGCTGTACGTGCTGCACGCCAATCCCAACGGCGCGCTCTGCATCGACGTCGACTCGCTGCGCGGGCGCGAGGTGCCGGGGACCGAAGACGACTCGTTTCGCGCGGCGCTCGACGGGGCGGACCTCTTGCTCTGCCAACCGTGGAACGAGCGAGTCGTCCGCCACTCGATCGAGAGCGGCCGACGCGAGGTGCTCGTCAGCGGCGCGCGTGGGGTGGCTTCGGTCGCGCGCTGGGGGCGATGGCTCGCGTGGCACTACGGCGCCGGGGACGCGCACACGATCTGCGCGAGGCTCGACGGCGCTGCGCCCATGATCGTGAGCGAGCGCACGGGCAGCGTGATCGCGATGGACGCGGACGAGCGCGGCGTGGCCATCGCAGCAAACGCGAGCGAACGTCGAGACGGCGGCGTGTTCTTCGCGCGCTGGGGCGAGCGCGCAGAGCCCGTCGCGACGGGCTATCACCACTGCAAGCGCGTGCAGATCCTCGGGGACGAGCTGTGGTTCGCCGGCGTGACCGCAGGGGTCGCAGAGAGCAAGCGCGACGGCCTGTGGCGTGCGCCGATCTCGGGAGGGCCGCCGGAGCAAGTCGTCGAGACCTTCGACGTTCGCGGCTTCTACCGCAGCAGAGACGGCGCGATCGCGTGGGCGTCGTTCGACGGAAGAATCTACGGCAAGACCGTCGGGCAGCAGCCCCGGCTGCTCGCGACGCTCAGCGACAAGATCGCCGACGCGGTGGCGGACGAAGCGTTCATCTACGCCGCGACGTACAAGCCCGTGCGAGGGACGGCGACGCGCAGCCAGAGCGTGGTCGTACGCGTGCGATGGCGGTGATTCACGGCCCTCGGCGACGCGCTTCTTCTGCGTGAAGCAAGCGAAAGATCACCATGCGCCGCACGGGGTAGCTGTAGAGCGCGAAGACCAAGAACGTGCCCAAGAAGGTCACCACCTCCGCGGGGATCACGGTGATCCAGCGCACGAGGTAGCGAAAGATCACCAGGTTTGCGAGGTACGCGCCGAGCTCGAAGGTGAAGAAGAGCCGGGCGTGGCGGCGGAGGTTTCCGTCCGTCGCGCGAAAGGTGAACACGCGGTTGCCGATGAACTGCACGAGCGCGCCAGTGGCCAGCGACGGGACGCGCGCCACGGGAGACGACAGGTGCAAGACCCGCAGGCACAGCGAGAACACCAGCAGGTCCGAGCCCGTCGCGCACGCCCCCACCACCAGCGCCCGCACGAACCTCGCCGCGCGCGCCGCCATCGGATCATCGGACAGCGGCGCGTACGCGTCCGCCTGCGTTTGGGGCTCGGCACTGTGCTCTGCAGGTTCAGCGGACATCGATCGTCGTGATTGTCTGCTCGGATCGAGCGCGCGTCGCCACTGAACCGAGCGAAATTCTCGTCGTCGTTCGAGCGTGTGTTCGCTTGCGATTCGCTCGCATGCTTGCCACGTTCGCAGCTTGTCCATGAGCACCCACGACGTCGGTCACGCTGCGGTCGAAGACCACCCCTACGCGAGCTTCATCCACAAGATCGTGAAGCCCGTTCGCTACCTCGGCGGAGAGCACGGCGCGCAGCGAAAAGACTGGGCGAGCGTGCGCTCGAAGGTCGCGCTCGCGTTTCCTGATTTGTACGACATCGGGATGAGCCACCTCGGGTTCAAGATCCTCTACGGAATCCTGAACGGCCACCCCGCCACGCTCGCCGAGCGCGTGTACGCCCCGTGGAGCGACATGGAGAGCGAGCTCCGCGCCCGCTCGCTTCCGCTCGTCTCGCTCGAATCCGCGCGACCGCTGAGCGACTTCGACGTCGTCGGCTTCTCGCTGCAGTTCGAGCTCACGTACACGAACATCCTGCTCATGCTCGACCTCGGCGGCATCCCGCTGCGCAGCGAGCAGCGCACGGACGAGCACCCGCTGGTGATCGCAGGCGGACCGACGGCCACGCACCCCGAGCCGCTCACGCCCTTCATCGACGCCTTCGTCATCGGCGACGGCGAGCGTCTCTCGGTCGAGATCCCCCTGCTGTGGGCCACGCTGCGCGACGCCAAGATGCCGCGGCGGCAGCGCTTGATCGAGCTGTCCAAGCTCGAAGGCGTCTACGTCCCCTCGCTCTACGAGCGCGCAGAGTGCCCCGAGACCGGCCTGCAGTACGTCTCGCGCCCGACCGAGCCGGGCGTGCCCGCCCGCGTGCAGCGCGCGTTCGTGGGCGATCTGTCGCAGTACCCGTTTCCGAGCAGCGGGCCCGTCGCGGCCACAGAGACCGTGTTCGACCGCATCTCCATCGAGATCGCGCGCGGGTGCACCGAGGGGTGCCGCTTCTGCCAGGCGGGAATGATCTATCGCCCCGTCCGCGAGCGCGCGCCCGAAGAGATCGTCGAGACCATCGTGCGCGCCGTGAAGAGCGGCGGCTACGACGAGGCCTCGCTCACGTGCTTGTCCACCGCGGACTACTCGGCCATCAAGCCGCTGATCAAGGCCACGATGGACCGCCTCGAAGGCGAGAAGGTCTCGCTCTCGGTCTCGTCGCTGCGCGCCTACGGGCTCGACGAAGAGCTGCTCGACCAGCTGCAGCGCGTGCGCGCGACGGGGCTCACGTTCGCCCCCGAGGCGGGCACCCAGCGCATGCGCGACGTGGTCAACAAGAACGTCACTGAAGAGCAGCTCATGCAGACCGCCGAGCGCGTGTTCGAGCGCGGGTGGAGCAAGATGAAGCTCTACTTCATGATCGGCCTGCCGACGGAGACCGACGAAGACGTGCTCGGGATCATCCAGACCGGGCAGAAGGCGCGCGACGTGGGGCGCAGAGTGCAGAAGGGCAAAGGGCCGTCGGTGACCGTGAGCGTCTCGACGCACGTGCCCAAGCCGCACACGCCCTTTCAGTGGTGCGCGATGGACACGCTCGACGAGATCACCCGCAAGCAAGCGCTGCTCAAGCAGACGGTGAAGACCACGTGGGTCGACCTGCGCATGCACGCGAGCAAGGGCTCGACGGTCGAGGGCGTGCTCGCGCGCGGCGACGCGCGGCTCGGCCCGGTGCTCGAGTGGGTCTATCAGCAGGGCGCGCGCTTCGACTCGTGGGAAGAGCGCCTGCGCTACGACCTGTGGACGCAGGCGTTCGAGCGCTTCGGCGTCGATACGACTCAGTACCTCGGGACCTTTCCTGTCACCGCGAAGCTGCCGTGGGATCACATCGACGTGGGGCTCGAGGACGGCTTTCTCGTGCGCGAGTACCGCAAGGCGCTCTCGAACCGACTCTCGCCTCCCTGCGGAAAAGCCGCGGGAATGTTCGTTCACCACACCAACGTCGAAGACGCCGCCGCCGACAAGCGCAAGCTCGTCTGCTACGACTGCGGCGTCGCGTGCGACCTCACGCAGATGCGCGAAGAGCGCCTCGTGTTTCTCGATCGCCTCGGCGCCAAGCACCGCGCGAACAAGGCGCCAGAGCCGCCGAGCGCCGAGGGTGAAGCGCCCCGCGCGCTGGTCGAGCCCAAGCACAAGCGCCAGCCGCGCAACAGCTTCGACCAGTCCGAAGCGCGACGCGTGCGGCTGAGCTTCGAGCGCCTCGGGCGCGCGGCGTTTCAGGGACACTTGGACCTGATTCGGGTGGTGCCGCGGGTGTTTCGTCGCGCGGAGGTCGAATTGTATTATTCGCAGGGATTTCACCCGAAGCCCGACATGGTCTTCGGCCCCGCGCTCGCGCTCGGCATCGCGACGCTCGACGAGTACGTGGACATCAAGCTCGCCGAGGACGTCGACCCCGAGACGCTCGCCGAGCGACTGCAAGGCGGCTCGCCCGAAGGCGTGCGCTTCAAGGGCGCTGCGCTGCTCGGCCCCAACGACCCTGGTATCAACAAGCTCATCGAGCACGCAGAATACGTCGCGGCGATCCCGTGGGTGATCCTGCGCGAGCGAGGCGTCAGCGACGAAGCCGCGCTCAGCGCGAAGGTGAGCGCCGCCGAGAGCGAAGGGCTCGTCGCGATGCGCCCCGTCGAGAAGGGCCTCGCGCGCAAGATCGACGTGAGCGCGCACCTGGTCGAGCTGCGGGCCAACGAAGGTCGAGAGGCCCTCGAGCGCGCGGGCTACGCGGGCTCGTTCGCGGTGCTGCGCTTCGTGACGAAGGTCTCGCCCAACGGGACGTGCAAGCCGAGCGAGGTGCTGCAGGCGCTGCTCGGCGAAGGCGTCGAGGCGCGCTACGTGCGCACGCGGCTCGGAAAGCGCGAAGACAACGGCGAGTGGTACGGGCTGATGGACATCGAGCGCTTTCGCAGAGCGCCCCGCGAGCGCAAGGCGAAGGACGAAGAGCGCGGCGACGAAGAGGGACGCGCGCCGGTCGAGCTCGTCGTCGAGTGAGCGAGCGCGGCGCGAGCGCGCGGTGAGCGATGGCCCGCGGGTTGCTGCTCGCTCGGCCCGTGAGAACCAAGAGCACTCCCCGCCACGAGGCTGCGCCGCGCACGAGGCGCGCGCGCAGGGCGTCGGTCGCCGCGACGGCGCTGTTCGCCGCGGTTTTCTTCACGTCGAACCACCGCGCAGCGAACGTCGCGCACGCGCAGAACGCGCAGCCGCAGCCGGACCCACAATTTCAAGTGCTCTTTGTCCCGACGATGGTGCGCAACGTGTGCGTCGGCGACGAGGTGCTCTTGCGCTTCAGCGCGACGCAGACGAACGCGCCGGACGAGTTGGCGTCGCTTGTTCCGCCGTCGCGCAGGGCAGAGCCAGCGCCGGGGCAAGAGACGTTTGCGATCGAGGCGACGGGCGGGACGGTGACGCCGTCGCGCGCGCAGCTGTTCGGCACGAGCGAGGTGTTCACCGTGCGATTTCGCGCGGCGCGAGCGGGCTCGGCGAGCGTGACGGTGCGCCCGGTGCGCGGCAGCGGCGCGGCGACGAAGTCCTTCAGCGTTCAGCAGCTCTGCGACTACCGCGTCGAAGCGCTGGGGCGAGCGATCATCGCGCAGCAGCACGTGCGCGTCGAAGAGGTGTTCATCGCGCGCGGGACGCTCAACCGTTCGCGGCGCGGCGACACGCAGGGAGGAGGCGAGCGCACGCTCGCGGGCGACGGGACGGTCTGGGTGCGCGCGGACATGAGCGGCTCGGCGGGCCCCGTCGCGTGCACGATGGACCCGATGATCGCGCACGGGAGCTTTCAGACGAACGGGACGCTCGCTGACGACGCCGTCGAGTTCAGCTTCAACTTCGGCTCGATCAACTTCGAGCACGGGTTCGTCTTTCACTGTCGCGGCCCCAACAACATGCGCCTCGACATGCCCTTGGACACCGGAACGCAAGGCGGCGACGCCAATCGCCTCGGCCTCCGCGACCTGGTGATGGGCCCTTGGGGCGGCTCGATGAGCTTCTCGTACGGACCTTCGACGGGCGTCGTCACGCTCACGCTCCAGTGATCACAATGAAAACACACACTTGTATTCAAGCGTTCATGGTCACGGCGGCGCTGTTCAGCGCGGGCTGCGAGAAGCTCCGCGCGCTGCGAGGCGAGGCGCGCGCCGGCGGACGAGCGACGGCGGCGCCGCGCGGGGCAGGCTCGTTCGACCTGGTCAATCCCAGCGCGATCGAGGATGGGATGGGCGCCGTCGCCGCGTTGCAGCAGCGCCTGGTGATCACCGCGCGATCGACCGCGGGCGAGAGCACGCGCGCGGTGCACACGCGCTTGCGCGTCGACCGCGCCCGCTATCGCAGCGAGGTCGAGACCGTCGATCAGGCAGGCCAGCCCGTGCGCGCGCTGGTCGTCCGCGACGGTCGCGCGGTGTACATCCGCAGCGGCCAGGGGCGCTGCATGGGCGAGCTGCGCGCGGACATGCTGGGCGAGTCGCTGCCCAGCCCCACGCGGCTGCTGCCCGCGGTGCGCGGCGCGACGCCAGCGGGAGACGAGACGCTCAGCGGCGAAGCCACGCGCAAGTACAGCTTCGATCAGCGCGCGCTCAGCGCGAGCCCGACGCTTCGCGCGCAAGGGACAGTGTGGATCGCGGTCAACGGCGGATGGGTCGTTCGGTACGCGCTGCGCGCGACGGACGCGACCGGAGAGCGCGCGTGGGAGTACACCGCGACGCGCGTCGGCGAGCAGACGCCAGTGCGCCCCGCAGAGTGTGGCGCGGTGCTCGAAGACGTCGCGATGATCGAAGGCGGGACCCGAGAAGAGCGCGCGACGGGCTCGCTGCGGTATCAGACGCTGCGCTCGGTGGCGGACGTGCGGACGTTCAACGCGCAGGCGCTGGCGGGCTTGGGCTATCGGATGCGCGCCGCGCTACGCGAAGATTCGAGCGAGCAGCTGGTGCTCTTCGACAACGCGCAGAGCCGGCGGCTGGCGTTGGTGGCGATCCGCGCAGAGGCCGGGACGACGCACGTGCAAGTGCAAGTGGCCGAGCCTCCGTCGGACGCAGCGATCGCCGCGGCGCAGACCGCGACAGCGCGCGCTGCGCAGCCCGCGCCGACGTTGCCTCCAGCGGTGGCAGCGCTCGCGCGGTATCTGCCCGACACGCTCGGGGACGCGACCGCGAGCGACGCGCGCAACGGGACGAGCACGACGATGTTCGGGATGCGCATGACGATGGCGATGCGCAATTACCGAGCGGGCGCGCACGCGCTTCGGGTGATGTTGTCGCAAGGCGACGTGGCGCGCATGGCGCGCAGCGCGATCGCCTCGGGGCCGACCGATCGGCAGCGCGCGGCGGGCTCTCGACAGACGACGCTCGCCGGTCTGCCCGCGGCGCTCACCGTCGAAGGAACGCAGGTAAAAATCCAGTGCGTCCTCGAGGGCGGGCTCTTGCTAGACCTTCAGCTCGAAGGCCCTGGCGCCGCGGGAGCGGACGCGCTGATGGGCTACGCGAACGCGCTCGACCTCGCGGCGCTGCGGCGCGTGCGCTGATCAGCCGCGGGGGCCGCGAGGACCGCCGCGGGGCGCGGGCGGGCGACGATCGACGTCGACCTTCACCTTGCGGCCGCGGATGATCGTGCGACGAAGCGCCTCCATCACTTGCGTGACGAGGGTGCGCTCGACCTCGACGAACGAGTGTCGTTCGCCGATGGAGATGTGGCCAATCGAGCGAGAGCTGAGCCCTGCTTCGTTGGCGATGGCTCCGACGAGGTCGCCCGGGCGAACGCCGGCTTCGTGGCCGACGCTGACGTACAAGCTGACCATGTCTTCGGACACGTCGCGCGGGGCGCGGGGGGCGCGTTCGCGGGGAGAATCGCCGCCGAACTCGCTGGCGCGCTCGGGGCGCGGGCCCCGGTCACCGGCCGGCGGGCCGTAGCCGCGGTCGCCCGCGGGCGGACCGTAGCCGCGATCACCAGCAGGCGGGCCGCGATCCGGGCCGCGGTCACCGCTGGGGGGACCGTAGCCACGGTCGCCCTGGGGCGGGCCGTAGCCGCGATCGGGGCGCGGTCCGCGGTCGTTGAAGCGATCGTTGTAGCCGCCGCGCTGCGGGACTCCGCGCGGGCCGCGGTCTGCGCCGGGCGCAGGCGGAACGAAGGACGGGATCTCTCGCTGCTCTTCGTCGCCGGGGTGAATGCTCGCGTGCAGCGCTGCGATGGCCGCCGCGGCGATGTCCACGATTTCGGCGCTGCCCGACAGCTCGGCGACCATCGTGCGAAACGCGGCGCTCTCTTCGCCTGCGAGCGCTTGCTCGACGAGGGCGCGGGTCTGCTGGCGCTGCTTGGTGCGAAGGTCGTCGAGCGACGGGAGCTGCTCGATGTTGATCTTCTGGCCGACGGCGCGCTCGAACGAGCGGAGGTAGCCGATCTCGCGGGGCTCGACGAGGGTGATCGCGACGCCTTCGCGTCCCGCGCGGCCGGTGCGACCGACGCGGTGCACGTAGGGCTCTGGCGCCGGGGGCAGGTCGTAGTTGAAAACGTGGGTCAGGCCTTCGACGTCGAGGCCGCGAGCGGCGACGTCGGTGGCGAGCAAGAGCTCGACTTCGCCCGAGCGAAACTTGCGCAGGACGCGCTCGCGCTGCTCTTGCGAGAGGCCGCCGTGGAGGCCTTCGGCGGACATTCCGCGGGCGCACAGGGCGTCGGTGAGGCGGTCGACCTCGAGGCGCGTGCGGCAGAAGACCAGGGCGCTCTGCGGCTCTTCGACGTCGAGCACGCGCACGAGCGCTGCTTCTTTGAGCGAGCGCGGGACGGCGTAGGCGACCTGACGAACGCGCGGGACCTCTCCCGTGGGCTTCTCGTCGGCGACGCTGATGCGCTCGGGATCGCGCAGGTGGCTGTTGGCGATCTTGGCGATGCGCGGCGGCAGCGTGGCCGAGAAGAGCGCCGTCTGTCGCTCGGGGGGCAGCGCGGCGAGCAGCTCGTCGAGCTCGTCTGCAAAGCCCATGTCGAGCATCTCGTCGGCCTCGTCGAGCACGACGCACTGGACGCGGTCGAACTTGAGCGATCCGCGGCGCAAGTGGTCGAGCGCGCGTCCGGGGGTGGCCACGATCACGTCGACGCCGCGCTCGAGGCGACGGAGCTGACGCATGATGTCCGCGCCGCCGTACACGGGCAGGACTTGGGTGCCGAGGCCCTTTCCGTAGCGATGGATCGCCTCGGCGACCTGCGTGGCGAGCTCGCGCGTCGGCACGATCACCAGGGCGCGCGTGGTGTTGGGCGTCAGGCTCGAGGGCCCGAGGCGCTGCAAGAGCGGGAGCGAAAATGCCGCGGTTTTTCCGGTTCCGGTCGCGGCGCGCGCGAGCACGTCGCGGCCGGCCATGAGCACCGGGATCGCAGCACGTTGAATGGGTGTGGGCTCTTCGTAGCCAAGGGTGGCAAGTGCCGAGAGGATCTCTGCGCGCAAACCAAGGCGCTCGAATCCCTGCGGACTCGAGGGCGTCGCGTCAGTCTCAGGTGTGTCCGTCATATGAAGCGGACGGTTGTCTCTCGTTGTTCACCCGTTGTCCAACGCAGTATTCGCGGCGTTGGCCGCCCCCGCTGCGATAAACGCTCGAACCTGCGCGTACACGTCGGGGTGATTCTGCAGCTCGTGGTGCATCACTCCGCCGAAGCGCTTCGTCTCGATCTCGAACGCCCGCTGCCGAATCCGCGCGGCCTCTGCGCTCGGGACGCGCACGAGCAAGTCCCCGACGATCTTGCCCACCGGGTGCTCGGGGTCCGCCGTCACCGTCGCAGAAATAAAGCAGTACGAGACCCCGTCGAGCGGCGCGAGCTCTCCCTGGTGGTTCTCGAGCAGCGCGTCCGGGTCGCGCCCCGACCAGTCCTCGTCGAGCACGTACCCGTAGCGCAGGTCTTTGATCCCCGCGCTTCGGCCCTGCAACAGCCGCCCTGGAATCTTCGTCGCAGGCCAGTCCACCGCCAGCAGCGCGCTCGTCAGCACGTTGCCCACCTTCTCGAGCGGCGCGCCGTGGTGCGGCGATCCCAAGCTCACCACACGCGTGAGCTTCGCGCGCCACTGCATCGCCTCTCGGTCTGCAAAATGACTGGCGCTTCGGCTGACGAGCCCGCCCATGCTGTGCCCCACCAGGATCACTTCGCGCACGGGGACAGGCCAGCGCGCGAGCACCGCCTCGAGCTGCTCGGCCAGCGCGCGACCGTTCTGCGAGATGTGCCTCCCCGAGTTGTACCGCACGAACAGCGGAGTGAAGCCCTCGTCGCGCTCGAGCAGGACGCCGAAGTTGACGTCCGGCGCGCCGTGGTACTGCTCGGCCTCGAGGCACCAGCTCCACTCGGTCGTGCACAGCCCGTGCACGAACACCGCGATTCGATCGCTCGGACCATCGACGAGCTCCGAGAGCGCCGGCCCCTCTGCGCCCGTCACGAAGCCCTTCTTGCTGCGCAGCGAGAGGCCCAGGTCCAGCCCGTTGTCGCGCGCCTCGAGCGTGTCACCGACCACGCCGTTGAGCGCGCCCAGCGCCGCGTCGCCGACCCACGCGAGGGACTTCATCGTGTCCGACCGCAGCGCGATGGGCGCTTCGATCGCAGCCTCGTCGAGCGCGAGCGCGTCAGTGACGACCGCGATCCCCGCGTCCGAGGCGAGCTGCACCGCGCGATTGACGGCGCGAACGCTGGCGAGCACCCCGCTCGTCACCACCCGCCGCGCGTCGTTCACGCTGCGCGCCACGTCTCGCACCGGCTCGACCTGGTCGAGCACCACCATCGCCGTGCGCGCCACGGACTCGTGCCCCTCTTCGATCAAGCGCGTTGTGTGATCGACGGCGTCGTGCACGAGCGCCTTGAGTCCCTTCCATCGACGCATGATTTGCACCTCCGCAACGGGAGCCGTGATCGTAGCGCGCGCCGTTGTTTTCAGGGCGAAATCGCGTCCATGATCGACCGAGCCATGATCCGAGTCGACGCTTCGTGCATCGCGCCCGTTCCGGTCGGCCATCGCGTGACCGTCCTCGCGGTGGACTACCTCGTGACGCCGCTCGCGATCTTCACCACGCCCGCGCCGGGGCGCTGGGAGGTCTCGCCGCACGTCATCGTGTGCGACGAGGACACGCGCGTCGTGTACGCCGACGTCACGTCGCAGCTGCACGACGACGCCACGTACGAGCAGATCACCTTCAAGAGCCCCGAGCGCAGGATCTCGCAGCTCGTCGCGCCGCTGCGCGGCGTCGTTCGCGCGTGCACCGTGCTCACGGACAACGGCGACCAGACGTACATGCGCACGCTGCTCAACGTCGAGCCCGACCCCGACCCCACCGCGAATACGTGATCGATGACCACTGCATCGAGACGACTGTTTTTGGCCAGCGCGATCCTCGCCGCGTGCGCCCAGCGCGCGACCGAGCGCTGCGCGCACTGCGGCATGACCGTGCGCTCGGACTCGCGCTGGCGAGCGGGCGCGACGGTCGACGGGAGGCCCGTGCTCTTCGACGCCCCGCGGTGTCTGTTTCAGTATCGCTTCGCAGCGCCAGGCCGCGCGCTCGCTGAGCCGTGGGTGATCGAGCACTATGGCCCCGGTGACCGCAGGACGCCCGCGCGCGAGGTGCGCTTCGTCCCCGGCAGCAGGCTGCGTGGCCCGATGGGGATCGATCTGGTCCCCGTCGCGCCCGCGTCGGCCGAGCGTTTTCGCGCGGACCACGGCGGCCGCGCGGCGCTGTCGTACGACGACGTGTCAGCGAGCACGATCGACGCGCTCTGATCGGCAAGGCGCGAGCGGAACGACGAGCGCCCCGCCCTCTTCGACGAGCGCCGCGTCAGCAGAGAGAGACGCGAGGCGAGCGTTGATTCTGTGTGCGTCGCGCTCGTCGGCGACCGTGGTGTGAAACCAAGGGCGCTCTTCGATCATCGCGGGATAGAAGGCGGCGCGCTCGACGCAGCCGCGCCGCGCTCGCACGCGCAGCACGCCGGTCTCGCGCTGCGAGAGGGCGGGGTTGTCGAAGAGAAAGTTTCCGAGCGAGTACGCGATGACCGCGCCACGGTAGCGCTCGATGCGTTGAAGCACGTGCGGGTGGTGACCGATGACGAGGCTCGCGCCAGCGTCGACGAGGGCGCGCGCGGCGCGGACCTGCGCGACCGACGGCGCTTCAGCGTACTCTTCGCCCCAGTGCGCGAGCACCACGACGAGGTCGTGCCCGCGGGTCGCCTCGCGAACGACCGCGGTCACCCTGCGCTCGATCGCGTCGATCTCGACGAACGGGACCATCGGTCTGCCCGCCACCAGCGGCTTGTTGAGCACCGACGTAAACGCGACGAACCCGACGCGCAGCCCCGCGCGCTCGACGGCGCTGACGCGGATCCAAGGCGCCGAGCGCACAGCCTCGCCGAGCGGAGCGAGTTGCTGTTCGCGAAGCAGCGCGGGCGTCTGCTCGACGCCGTCGAAGCGCTGATCGAACCAGTGATTGTTGGCCACGGTCATCGCGGCGAACCCCGCTGCGCGCAAGAGCGCGACGTGGGCGGGCGTCGCGCCGAAGACCTTTCCTGTGTCGATCGGCGCCGCCGCGGGAAGCGCGCGAACGACCGGCGTCTCGAGGTTGCCGACGGTGATGTCCGCCTCGAGCAGCGGCGCGACCCCAGAGAATAGCGAAGACGGATCAGCGCAATCTGTCTGGCAAATCGCAGCGAATCCCGCGTCACGATAGCGCCCGAAGATCACGTCCCCCGTGAAGGCCAGGCTCACCGTCGCCGTGGCGCTCTCGAGCGCGACAGGCTGCGCGACGGGCGCAGAGCGAATCGGTGACGTGCGAATCCGCGACGTGCGAATCGGTGAAGCGCACTGCAGCGCGCACGCGCACGCGATCGTGAGCGCGGCGCGGACGGTCACGGACGACGTCGAGCCCGCCGCCCCGAGAGCGCAAGCGCCGCGGCGACAGAGAACAGCGCGACCGTGTTGCGCGCGCCAGCGTTGGTGTGGGCGACGGTCGAGCAACGGCAGCCTGCGCCGTTGGGCGGGGGCTCTGCGCCGACGCCGCTGTCCGCGCCCGCGTCACCGTCGCTCACACAGAAGAGGGCGACGCGCGAGGCGTCGTCCGCAGGGTTTCCCACAGAGACGGTGCGCGAGGTGCAGCGGCCAGCGGTTCCTGCGCTGGTGATGCACGGGTCGTTGGCGACGCGGCTCTGACAGGCCTGCTCGTCAGGACCAATCACGTCTGCAGCGGCGATGGACGAGGCCGAGACGAGCGACACGAGGACCGAGACGAGCGCGAGCGCATTGGGTTTCTTCATGGCGTTCGCGCGCTGCACAAACGGGGCCCCTCGCTCACTTGCGCCGAGTGCGTGGCTTCGCCGCGGCGGACTGCAGCGTTTCGACCATCGCGCGCAGCGCGTCTCGCTCGCGCTCGGCCCGCAGACGCGCGTCCCGCTCGTGATCCAACGCAAGCTCTGCGCGCGTTCGCTCTTCGTCAGCCCGCGCGCGCTCGTCGTCAGCCCGCGCGCGCTCTTCGCTCGCTCGCGTCGCGCGCTCGTCGTCGGTCTCGATCAGCTCGTCTCCGAACGGCCCCGTCGCGAGGCGCACCCTGCGCGCGCCTCCTTCGCCGACGAGCCGCAGCCAGCACCCGAGCGTCTTGGACTCGACGCGATCTTCATTGGTCCGAAGCACGGGGACGAGCCCGCGCTTGGCGACGCGACGCCACACCTGCCAGCGCACGCGCGTCTTGCTCTTCGGGGTCCAGTCCGGATCGAACACGACCAGCTCGCGCGCGCCGATCTTCTTGTACTCGCCCGGCGCGTCTTCGTAGTCCTTGGCGACGTCACGGCCCACGATCTCGAGCGCGAACGACGGCGGCTCGCGCAGGTCCCAGCAGCGCCACACGCGCTCTTCGCGCGGGCCTTCGATGCCCGGCAACACGTACACGTCCGGCGCGACGCGCTGCGAGATGTCGTCCTGATTGTAGTAGAAGAACTGGTCGGCGCCGACGAACGCGCGCACCCCGCGCTCGCGCAAATAGCGCTCGATCAGCGGCCGCAAGAGCTCAGAGATGAGCGCCTGTAGAATGCTCTCGCCCATGTGGTCGGTGTCCGGGAGATCTACGGAGGCCGCGAGCGTCGGACGCGCAGCGGGTTTCATCGCCGAGCAGTGTGCCACAACGAGCGACGCTCAGGGCGCGCCGAGCAGCGCGCGCGAGGCGAGGCCCAGCGCGACGCTCGACACGTTGGCGACGAGCGCCCAGCGCCACGGGCGCGGGACCGAGAGCGCGCGCAAGAACGCTCCTTCGACGAGGACGACCGCGCCCTCTGCGAGCACGACGAATAGCACGTACCGCGCGAAGGGCGACGCGATGACCAGCGAGGGCGCGCGAGTGATCACCGCGAGGTAGAGCGCGACCCACGCGCGCGACGCGAAGAACCACAGCGGCGGGTGCGTGATGGCGCTCGCGGCGAAGGCGATGGTCGCGCGCGTCGCGATCGAGCGCTGCGCGCGCTGCGAGCGCTGCGCGTAGAGGTAGATCGGGACCTCGACGCACTGGGTGAAGACGAAGGCGATCAGCCAGGGGATCAACGCTGCGCCTCGACGGCGAGCGGACGCCGCCCCTCGCAAAAGAGCCAGAGGCCGACGGAGATCTCGAGGTACCCGTGAAAGAGCGCGAAGCGCAGGTAGCCCTCGCGCGCGGCGAGCAGGTCCATCGACGCCCACAGCGCGAGTCCGACGCAGGCCGCTGCGATCACCCATACGCCGGCGCGCCCCGCGTCCGCTTCGAGCGCCCGCGCGCTCTGTCGAAACGAGCGCGTGGTCTTCGATCGCCGCGCCACTTCGGGGATCGCGCGCAGCCACAGCGCGTAGTGAACGGACTGCGAAAACGCAAACGAGAGCACCATCCGTCGCGACAGGTCGATGCGCGTCGGAAACGGCGCGAGCGCCATCATCTGCCCCCCGAGCGTGAGCCCTTCGGGCCCGCGAGAGAGCCCCGCGAGCAGCGCGATCACGGGGTCGAGCGCGCCCGAGAGCAGCGCGACGTTGCCGGCGACGAACGCCGAGGCCACCAGCCAGTGCCCGCGTCCCGCGCGCGGCCGCCACGCGAGCCAGAGCAGCACCGCGATGAAATTGTGTGCGTGCGCGACGACGAGCTCGGCCGCCCGAGGAAGCGCGAAGAACGCCGCGCACACGGCGAGCGCCGTCGACATCGACACCGCGAATCGCCAGCGATTCTTCGGCGCAGCGAGCAGCACTGCGCCGACCGACGAGAGCGCGAACGCCCGCGAGCCGAGCGGCGTGAGGGCCCCGGCGAGCAGCGGCGCGCCGAGCAGCGCCCACGCGGACCAGCGTCGATGCAGCCCTTGCCAGAGGACCATGTAGCGCGCATCCGACGCGAGGTGCGCGGCGCCGAGCAGGACCGGGCCGAGCGCGAGTAGCCACAGGGGCGCGAGCACGGTGAGCGCGAGCGAGAGGCTCGTCCCGACGAGCGCGACGGCGTTGACCCTGCGCTCTCGGTCCGTGAGCCAGCGCGCAAACGAAGGGCCGAGCGAGCGCAGGGCGAGCGAGCGAACGGCGTCGAGCGGCGCGAAGAGCCTCTCGACCGACGGCGCGCGCATCAGCCTCGGACCTTGCGGAGCACCATGCGCGTCCCGCGCTCGTCGCCGAGGACGAGCGAGATCGGCTCGACGCCCGCCGAGCGAAACGGCCCTCCGCGGCCGATCACGTCGAAGCGAGCTCGGCAGCGCTCGGGGCTCCACACGACGCCGAGCGCTTCGATCACGTCACCGACGCGCAGCGTGCACTTCGAGACCGATCGCCCTCGCCACGCGAGGCTCTCGAGGTCGCACAGGGTCGCCGCCTGCGGGTCGAGCGCCGAGAGCTCTTCGTCGAAGACGCCTGTCTCGGGCTCGGCGAGCACGAGCGGACACTGGGCGCAGCAGATGGCGAGGGGCGTTCGCGAGGCGGTTTGCAGGCCAAAATCGATCATGTCGGTGAGCCGCCACGCGGGCGCATCACAGGCCCAGTAGTCGCGCAGGACGACGTCGTCGCCGGGGGTGCGGGGGCTGAGGGAGACGATCGTTCCTCGGGCGATGCGGATCGAGGCGAGCGGGTCGTCGACGCCGTCGAGCTTGGGCGGAAGCTCGCCGCTGAAGTAGCCGAAGCGGTCTGCGCCCTGCGCGTCGAACGGAGTCACGAGCTTCACCCGCGCGTTGCTCTCGCCCTGCGCTCCGCCGAACCACTCGCGCAGTCGTTGCACCCACCCTCGCATGCCGCGCTCGACCTCGAAGTACTGCGCCTCGGCCACGTACCCGTGCTCGCTCTCTTCGTGCTCGGCGCGAAGGTCCCTCTCGAACAACCGCTCAGCGCTCGCGCGCTGCACGAACAAGTGTCGCGAACCGTGGCTCATCTGCGCGACGAGCGTACCGCGACTGAGCGCTGCACCGACGACCGCGACGGGGGAAGAAGCGAGAACGCGAACGCCCAGCGACGACCGAAGCCGCCGTCGAGCAGCCGCCCGCTCGCCGCGCCCGCGCTCTCTCGAACGCGCGCGCGACGCCGTTGGCGCACGCCACCTGCACTCTCGAAGATCGCTCTTCGAGTCTGCTCGTCAGAGACTCTACCCGCGATCGCTGTGAAGCGACGCGGACGCTCGACCGGCGCTGACTTACGGCGATCTCTCGCCGTTCGCTACCTTAGGACCGTTATAGTTACGAAGTACGCTTTCTCTGTACCGCCCGCGCGATCGTCGGGAGCGCGCGCGCACTGCTAGGTCGCCGAAGCTCCGCGCGCAAGGGTCACCGCCGCGGCGACGAGCAGCAGCGTCGAGGTCACGACGTCTGCGCGAGCGACGCGAACGCACTCGTCCGTAAGCCCGATCGATCGCGACGACAGCGCCAGAAACGCGAGCTTGGCGGCGAGCCCGACCGCCAGCGCCAGCGCGCGATGCTGCGGGCGAAGCGCGCCGATCGCGATCACCACGCCGACGAGCGCGAGCAGCACCGCGCGATGACGCAGCAGCAGCTCCACCGTCGGATCGCTCACGGTCACGCCGTAGAGCGCGCGCAATCGTCGCCCGCCCAGCGCGCCGACGATCGGCACGACCTGCACCGCCGCGGCGATGAGCATCGCGCCCCGCACCACCCACTCTCGCCCGTTGTGCGCCGTCATCGCTTCGAACACCATCGAGCGCGACCATGAGAGCCATCGACGCATCCCGCTTTCAAAAACCTGCTGTCGCCACGCTCTTCGTCGCTCCGACCGCCGCGGTGTACGCGGGCGCGCCCCTCGGCGTCGGGCTCCATCGCAGCGCGGTCACGTGCATCGCTGAAGCGACAGACCGCACGCTGATCGCGAGCACAGCGCGCGGTGAGAGCACAGGGCCGTGCCGCGTGGCGCTGGTGCCCGCGGGCGTCGAGCACCGGTTCGAGTGCCTCGCGCAGCGCGTGACGTTCGTCTACCTCGCGCCGACCGACGCGCTCGTCGCATCCGCCTCCGCGCGACTCAGCCCCGCACGAGGGTCGTCCTCGCTGCGAAGCTCGGAGCTCGCCACGCTCGCCACGCTCGCCGCGCTCGCCGCGCTCGACGCGCACAGCTCGACCATCGATCCCCGCGTGTCAGAAGCGCTCTCGGCGCTCGACGCAGGCGCGTCGCTCGATCGCGGAGCGCCGTACTTCGCGGCGCGCGCGGGGCTCTCGACGTCACGATTTCTTCACGTGTTTCGCGCGCACGCGCAGGTCGCGTTTCGGCGCTACCGCCTGTGGGCGCGGATGCGCGCCGCCGTCACCGCGATCAGCAGAGGCGCAGACCTCACGCGGGCCGCGCTCGACGCGGGGTTCGCGACGCCGTCGCACTTCAGCGCCGCGTTTCGAGCGATGTTCGGCGTGGCGCCTTCGAGCCTCAACGCGGTGCGCGTCGAGTCGTGTCCGTCCACCGTCGCCTCGATCACCCGCGCGCTCGCCGCAGACTGACGCCGCGCTCGGGACAATGTGACATCATCGCGTCCCATGATCGGGACAATGGATCCGAGCCTCGTCGCGCTGTTTGCGCAGGTCGCCGAGAGCGGAGGCGTGCGGCTCGCCGCGCAACGACTGGGCCTGCCGCGCTCGACCGTGAGCCGCAAGCTCGCCGAGCTCGAAGCGCACCTCGGTACGCGCTTGTTGCAGCGCAGCACCCGAGCGATGACCCTCACCGAAGAGGGCGCCGTCCTGCTCGAGCGCGCCCGCCCTGCGCTGACAGCGCTCTCTGACGCCGAGAGCGCAGTGCGCGCCCTGCGCGCGCGCCCCACGGGGACCTTGCGCTTGTCCGCGCCGCCCTTCTTCGCCGAGCAGTTCTTGCCGCCGGTGCTCGAGCGCTACGCGCGGCGATACCCCGACGTGAAGCTCGACCTGTGCCTGGACGACAAGCTGCTCTCGCTCGTCGACGAAGGCATCGACTGCGCCGTGCGCGCCGGCCCCCTCTCGGACTCGAACCTCATCGCGCGCAAGCTATCGGCGGGCTCGCAGCGCGCCTACGCCTCGCCCGACTACCTGCGCGCCCGCGGAGAGCCCGCGCACCCGCGCGAGCTCAGCGCGCACGACACCATCGCGTTCACCGGCCGCAGGCAGCCCAACCGATGGAGCTTCATCGTCGGCGACGAGAAGCTCTCGGTGACCGTCGCGCCCAAGCACCGCGCCAACAGCATGCAGCTCGTGCGGGACATGGCCCGGGCTTCGATGGGGATCGCGTTGCTGCCGACGTTCTTGTGCGCAGACAACGTGCAGCGCGGAGAGCTACGTGAGGTGCTCTCGGGCTTCGCTTCGCCCGCGCGCTCGATGTACCTGGTCTACCCGAGCGAGCGTCACCTCGCAGAGAAGACCCGCGCGTTCATCGCGCTCGTCACGGCGCACTTCGAGGCCAACGTCCCCTTGCGCTGACCGCGCTCGATCAGCGCCCCACCATCAGCAACCAGTGGTTGCGCGGCCGGCCGGGGTGCGGGTCGGTCCTGCACGTCTGCCGTTGCAGGTCGAACCGATTGGCGTCGCCCAGGTCGAGCCCCACTGCGTAGCCGTACGGCCCGACGACGCCCAGCCCGCGCACGAAGCGGTCGGGGTACGTCACGCTGAGCCGAGTTTCCTTCGTGCGGACGTCGAGGAAGATCGCGCCCTTCTCCGCGAACTGCAGCCCGAAGCACTGCGACTCGGCGTCGAACGCGATCAGCCCGAGCTGTTCGTTGGGCATCCCCGTGAAGCGAGCGGCCCCCGTGAGCGTCACGTCCATCACCGCGTCGCCGGCGGTCGCGAGCCAACGACCGTGCTGCACGCCAGTGAGCGACCGAATCGGCTTGTCGCTCACCACCACCGAGCCGCCGTACGCGCCGGAGGTCCCGTCGAAGAAGTGCACGTGGCCGTTGTCCGTGCCCGCGGCGATCAGCCGTGACTGCCCAGCGAACGCGGCGCTCACGAGGCGCGCGTTCGGCGGCGCTGCAAACGTGCGCGCGCCCGACGCGTCGAGCAGCACCAGCGAGTCCGGGTACACGACCAGCGCGCTTCCCCAGCTGTCCGCCACCAGGTCGAGCGCGCCCGGGCGCACAGAGGTGTTCGCGCGGAGCTGACCGGTGGCGGGGTCGAACCAGCCCACGGTTCCATCGGACGCGAGCGCGATGGCGTGGCCAGAAGAGAGGGCGACCGCTGTGATCGGCGAGCGCGCGCCGAAGCGCCACACCGGAGCCTCGTCGCGAGTGCGATACACCAACACTTCCGCGCCGTCGGCGCCGAGCATCCACTGAGGATCGAAGGACCAGAGCATCGCGCGAACACTATCCGAGCCCGCGCGGCGCGAACAGCGAGCCACGAAGCCCGTCCCACCGCCGGGACAATCTGTCCATCGGTGTCCCGATGCCGTCGGGCCGAGCGCGATGCAACCTCTGGGTGTGCGCTCCAACGACCCGATCACGAGGCGAGCCGCGCTTCGATGCGCAGCCATCGCCGTCACGACCGCCGCGGCGTGCGAGCGCTCGCCGTCAACGCAAGCGAGAACGATCATGCAGACAGCCACGACAGGTTCAGCAACGAACACTCAACGCGCGATCCAGGGCCGCACGCGCGGCAGCCGTCACGGGTTCATCCGCAGGATGGTGAGCCCTGGGGACATCGGCGAGCTCATCAAGCCGTTTATCTTTCTCGACCACATCGAGAGCGAGGTTCAGCCGGGCATGGGCTTCGGGTTTCATCCGCACTCGGGCATCGCCACGCTCACGTACGTCCTCGACGCCGACGGAACCTACGAAGACACCACCGGAAAGTCCGGCGCCCTGCGCGCCCGCGGCCTCGAGTGGATGATGGCCGGCGGCGGCGTGTGGCACCGCGGCGGCGTGGTCGAAGACAGCAGCGCGCGCGTGACGGGATTTCAGCTCTGGGTCGCGATGCCGCCGTCGCACGAAGAAGCCGCGGCCGAGTCGCACTACATCGAGCCCGAAGCGGTCCCCGAGGTCGACGGCGTGCGCGTGCTGCTCGGCAGCTACCAGGGACACCGAAGCCCCGTCCCCGTCCCCAACGACATGACCTACCTCGACGTGAAGCTCTCGTCCGCGCAGCGCTGGACGCACGAGCCGCCGCCGTCGCACGACGTCGCGTGGGTGTTCGTTCACCAGGGCACCGCCCGTGTGAACGGCCAGCTCGTGACCGACGCGCTCGTGGTCTTCGAGCGCGGCGAAGGAGTCATCGAGCTGCTCGCCGAGGGCGGCGAAGCGCGCGTGCTCTTTGGCTCGGCGCAGCGACACGAGCACCCGCTGGTGCTCGGGACGAGCTCTGTGCACACCGAGCGCGCGGCGCTCGAGCGAAGCCTGCGTCGCATCCACGCGATCGGCGCCGACCTGCGACGCGAAGGCAAGGTGTGAGCGCTTGGCGCGAGCCCGTGATCCGCGCGAGCTCGGCCCGTCGTTGATGGCGTGACGCGAGAGGGTCATGCTCCGCGCAACACGATGACCTACACAGCAACGATCGTCGTCGCGAGCGACGATCACGAAGCGACGACGCAGGCCGTCCGTGAGGCCTACACCTCGCTCGGAGCGCGCGAGCTCGACCTCAGCGCCACGCGCACGAACGCGACGCGCATCGTCGGTGTGTCCCGCGCGCGCGACGGATTCATCACGGTGACCGACGACACGTGGTTCACCGCGGACCTCGCGGTGGCCGAGCGCGTCGCGACCGCGCTCTCGACAGGCGTCGCGGTGATTGGCGTGCGTGGCTGGGGCTCCCACGGCAAGAGCGCGGCGCGCACGTTCGGGCCTTGGAGAGCGAAGCTCCCCTCGTCGGGCAAGCCCACCAAGCTCTACGCGGCGCTCGACCCGATCGTCGCGCACGGCGCGGTGCTCGCTGACGCGTGGGAGCAGCTCGACGCTCCCAAAACGAAGCTCGCCTTCGACCTCTCTCTCGCGCAGCTCTCGCCCGGCCCGTTCGCGAACGAGACGCCCGTCGAGCTCGCCGCCGTCGAGCGAGAGGCGATGAGCTCGATCGCAAACGACGTGATGACCTGCGCGCGCAACTCGGGGCTCGATGCAGGGCTTCGCCAGACGCGCGCGCTGCGAAGCTTGTTCGGCTGGCAGACGACCTACGACGACGTGTGCAACACGCTGTACTGCCGCGTCTGTCCGACGGAGATCGACATGGCGACGATCGCTTGGGTGACGGCGCGACGCGCGCTCGAGGGACTTCGCTCGGGAGACACGCGGTGGGAGGTCGAGGACACGCCCGCGTTCTGGCGAGCGATGCGCTGGGCGACCGCCGTCGCAGCGGCCGCGGTCGTCGCAGAGCAAGCCGAGTTCGACGAGCTCTTGTCCCGCGTCGACGACGGCGACCGCGGCGAGATCGCCAAGATGCTCTGGGATCGCTACGACGAGCCGCTGTGCGAGCTCTGCTCACGAGAGCGCTTCGACGCCGTTCTCGCTGCGTTTCGCCCCACCAGGTCGAAGCCAGCTCGCCGCGAAGCCGGCGTCGCGACGGCGAGCGACGAGGACGCCCCTGGCCTCGCGCGCTTCGGCGCGCCGCGGACAGTGTCGGCACAGGAACTCGAGTTCGACGCCGCCGATGACGACGGCCCGAGCGCGATCGCGTTCGTCGGAGAGCGGCTCTGCGTCGCGCACGAATCGCAGGTGTATTGCTTCGCGCGCAGCGCAGCCGGGACCGAGCCTGTGACGCTCGCCATCGGAGGTCGCTACGGCGTGATCGCGATCGACGAAGGTCCGGACGGGCTCGTCCTCGCGCACGACGCGAAGAAGCTCATCGGGATCGATCCCGACGCGCCGTCGAAGCGACTCGCGCTCGGGAGCACCAACGATGAATCGATCTCGTTCATCCTGCGATCGCCCGACGGCTCGAAGGTCGCCATCGACGGAAAGGTGCTCGAATTCAAGAGGCCGCGCGCGCTCTACACGCTCGCGTACGGGGCCTACGCCTGGCTGGATTCGACGCGGCTCTTGCGCGTGAACAAGCAGGGCGCGAAGGTGCATCTGGCGTCGCTGTCCGCAGAAGGCGAGACGCGCATCGGGTGGTTTCGCTCGGACGACAGCCGCTTCGGCGTCGTTCTGCTCGTGCTCGGCGAGCACGTGTACGTAGGCACGAACACCGGAGTCTTTCGCGTGCGTTGGACGCAGCCATGCGATGGCGACGCTCTGTTGGTCGCCCATCGCGTGTGGATGGGCGCCGCGGTCCATTCGCTCGCGTTCGACGACGCGTCGCGCACGCTGCTCGCGGCCACGGACGACGGCGTCGTCGAGATCGACGCGACGGGCGCCGCGCGCACGCTCTTCGCGCGTCCGACCATCGCCGTGAGCGCGCGCGGAGGTCGCGTCGGAGCGCTGTGTGAAGGGCGCGTATCGCGCGGGGACGAAGGCGCGAAGGTGCGCGCGTTCGAGCTCACGGTGTCGAACGACCGCGGTAGAAGCTGACGGATCGCTCGGCCGCAACGAGCTCGCGGCATGGTGCGAGCCGCGCGTCGGGCTCTCGTTCGAAAGCGAGCGCACCGCAGCGCGCTTGACGGCCGCGCTGCGGTGAGACGAACTTCGCTCCATGCGATTGCTTTCGCTCGCTGTGCTCGCGTTGCTCACGGCTTGCTCGGACCCGATGAGCCTGGTTGCCGATGGGACCGGCGCGCGCGACGCGACGAGCGACCGCGCCGATGGCACGTCGAACGACGGGGCGTTCGACGGCGGCCCGATGCGTGACGGAGCGCTGGACGCAGCTGCGCCGGTGGACAGCGGGGCCGCCGACGCGTGCGTGATGGGTCTGCCGCCGGTGCCTGCGACGGGCGTGACGATCGCGGCGCCGTTTCGCGGGGCGTATCAGGCGTTTCAGCTCGGGCCGGTGCCGGGCCTGGGATCGACGCGGTACAGCGGCTGTCTGATCGATCGCAACGACCGCAACTTGCTCTACATCGGCGCAGACTCCGAGAGCCCGAGCGGCGCGCTCTATGCGATCCGCGTCGTGCGCGCGTGCGACGGCCACATCGTCGGCTTCGACGGAACGGCGCGGCGCATCGCGAGCACGCCATACATCGACGCGAACCTGTTCTACGACCCCGACGGAAACATCTTGTACTCGATGTGGCCGCAGAACCAGCTCGCGGTGCTGCCGCCCGGCGCGGCGATGCCCTCGCAGGTGCTCGACTTCGCCCCGCTCGGCGTGCCCACGAGCGCGTCGCCGGGGGGCGCTGCGTTCGTTCCTGCAGGGTTCACGGGAGCTGGCGAGCTGCGCATCGTCGGCTGGCCCACGTACACGTGGAACCGCGTGACCTTCACCTACGCCGCGGGTCGCTACACGTTCACCAGCGCCGCCGCGCGCGCGACGCTCACCGAAGGCAGCGGCGGCATCGCGTACGTCCCGCAGGGCTCTCCGCTGATCGACCGACGCACCATCGTCGTGGCGGAGTGGTCCTCGGCGGTCTCGTTCTTCGACGCCGACGCCAACGGAGACATCGTCCCGTCCTCGCGTCGCCCGTTTCTCACGGGGCTCACCAACGCGTGGGGCGCGTACTTCGAGCCGGTCACCGGGGACTTCATGTTTCCTTCGTGGGGCAGCGATCAGCTCATCATCGTGCGCGGCTTCGCGCAGCCGCCCGGCTGACCGATCATCATCGACGCCGTTGCCGCGAGCCTGCGCCGCGCCCTGTCATGCGCCGAAGATCCCCAAAGCCCTTCGACGCGAACGAGCACGCTCATTCGCCCCAGCGTGCCTTCTGCAAGAGGCTCGCAAAGCTCGCAGACACCTTTCGGCCCGCGCCCGACTCGTGGTCGAAATCCATGATCTGCCCTGCGATTTTGCCGCTCAACGCAACGCAGTGGTGATTGCCTGCGCCGTCGTCGGTCAGCGGCAGCCACGTCGCGTCGAACGCGCGCGCGCCGCCCTCTGCGTACGACTGCAGCGTCGCGCGCTGCGCCAGCGCCTGCGCGATCGAGAGCAGCCTGCACCCGTTGAAGCACTCGTCTGCGCCCGCGCCGTCGTGGCGAAGATAAAACGCGCGAACGTCCGCTGGCAGCGCGAGGCCGAGCGCCGCCTCGACCTTCGCGATCGTCGCATCGCTCGCGCCTTTGGGCAGCTTGATGTCCGCCTCCCAGCTCTTGTTGCGCGCCGCTTCGATGGCCTTGGCGAGCGCAGGGTCGAGCCCGTCGAGGTCGCCGCGATCGTAGGGAGCGGGCTTCTTGGCTGGCGCGATTCCCGCTTTTTTCAGCAGGGCTTTGCGGTGCGATCCGAGCGCCTTGGGGTGGGCCGCGAGCCAGGTCGCGAGCCGCGCGGCGACGGCCTTCGGCGGCTTTCGCATCTTCGCGATGCTGTAGATGAAGGTGCAGTAGCCGCCAGCGTCGTCGAAGGGGTCGCTCGGGTTGCGCTCGAGCATCGTCACGAAGCTCAGCCACACAGCGTCGAAGACCAGCGGCCGCTTCTCGTAGCGCAGCATCGACTCGATCTGCGCGCCGTAGCGGCCCGGCTCGACGTGCCGAGCCCAGGCCTCGAGCGCAAACGAGAGGGCGCCCTCGTGACGCTCGGGGGCCGCCTCTTCGAGCTGCGCGGCGGCCCACTGCAGCTTCTCTGCGTTGTTCGGGTCCGCGCGCGCGGCGTGCTCGAGGTGCGCGCGGTCGATCTGCGCGGTGAAGCTCTTGCTGAGCTCGTAGAGCGACGACGCGCCGAGCGCGGGGTGGTGCGAGGCGAGCAGCGCGTCGACGCGCGCACGCCACGTGGGTGATGATTCGAACGCGTGCTTCCACAGAGCGATGTCCGCGCACAGCTCGAGCGCCGCCTCGCGTGAGGCCTCGTACACCGCGCGCAGCTTCTCGGGCTGCGCGACCAGCGAGCGCGTGAGCGTGCGCGGTCCCTCGACGGAGGCGAGCGCGATCTGCAGCGCGCGGGGCTCGCTCGCGCCGGCGCGCAGCAACATCGAGACGAGCAGCGACTGCCGATCGACGCCGAGCGCGGGGGGAGCGTCGCCGCGCAGCCACACCGAGCCCTTATTCTCCTGCAAAAAGAGCCGAATGCAGCGATCGGCGATCACGGGGTTCCACTGCTCGATCGCCGGTCCGAGGGCGCCGAGCGCGCTCTCGCCGAGGTCGTCACAGTCCTGACCGTACTCCGCGAACGAGAGCGAGCGCTCGGCGCGCAAGTGCGCTCGCAGCGGCTCGATCCACGGGTCCGGGACGTGCTCGACGGCGCTCATCACGCGCGCGATCGCAGCTTCTTCGCTCTCTTGCGCGCGCGGCTCGAGCAGCGCGCGGAGGTGCGCGTGCGAGAGCTTCGCCCGAGTGAGCGCCGCTTGCACCGCCGAGAGCTCGCTGCCATAGGCGACGACCGCGGCGTTCGTCGAGAAGCGCGGGCCGCCGTCGACGAGCGACGCGGCGATGTTGGCGGCGACCGCGCGAAGCTCTCCCGCGAGCGCTTCAGAAACGCCCGCGAGATCCTCTCCGTGCAGCGGCAGCGCGGTGATCTTCGCCTTCTTCAGCGCGGCCTTCACGGCCTCGAGCGCGTCGTACGCGAACAGCAAAAACGGAGCCTGCCGCGCCTCCGCAGGGATCGTGAACACCGGCGGAGTCGAGTCCACCAGCGGAGCGAGCGTCGCGACATCAGCGATCGTCGCGAGGACGACATCGAGCGTGGTCATCGCAACGGTGCTTACGCGCGCGCCATGCGCGAGTGAAGAAAGCCACGAGTCTTGGTACGGCTGCCTAGTGCTACGCGCGCTATCGAATCGCGCGCAGCTCGATACCATCGCGCGATGCGTGTTGCGGTCGCGTTGAAGAAGAGCTGGCGGATGTTCAACCACGGACCGGTGACGTTGGTGTCGGCGTCCGCGGGTGGCGTGGACAACGTGATGGCCGCGGCGTGGGTGACACCGCTCGATTTCGATCCGCCAAAGTTCACGGTGGTGCTCGCCTCCGACACCTATACGCGCGCGTTAGCAGAGCGTTCGGGCGAGCTGATGTTGCAAGTCCCGACGGTGTCGATGCTCTCGGTGATCGAGGGCGTAGGCGCTTGCTCGGGCCGCGACGTGGACAAGTGGACGAAGTTCGCGATCGAGCGCGAGCGTGAAGACGGCGTCGCCGCGCCGCTCGTCGCGGGATGTGTGGGATGGATGGCGGCGAAGATCATCGACGAGCCTCGGCTAGCGACGGAGTACGACCTGTTCATCTGCCAGGGATTCGCCGCGTGGGCCGACGATCGAGCGTTCTCGGAGGGGCGCCTTCGCGACGATGTTCCGCCAGAGCTGCGAACGGTCCATCACATCGCCGGCGGAACGTACATCGTCGACGGCGATCTTGTGCGCGCCTCGCACGGCTGAGCGCGCCCTCGGAGGCAGCGATGCCGAGGCGAGGAGTGAAGCCTCACCGCGAGCCCGTGAACACCGCGAGCCGCACGAGCTCTGCGCGATTGCTGGCGCCGATGCGCGCGAAGATCCGCGCGAGGTGGTTGCGCACGGTGTTCGCCGACAAGCCCATGGCGCGGGCGATGTCCTCGTTGCGCTGGCCCATGGCGACGTGCTCGACGATCGCCCGCTGACGCTCGGTGAGCCGCTCGTCTTCGCAGGTGAGCCGCACGGCCGCGGCGGCGATGCGCGCGCCGTCGAGCCGCTCGTGCAGCGCGTCTGCCACTGAAATCGCAGGCAAGAGCCCCTTCAACACCGCGACGCTCTCGCGCGAGAAGCCTCCCCTTCGACGCGAGAGCAGCACGATCGCCGCGCGCACCGAGCCCCGCAGCACGAGGTGCGCGATGCACACCGACGGCGTCCCGAAGGTGCGGACGAAGGTGCGCTCGAAGCGCGCGCGCGCTCGGGTCCCCGGCGCGAACACAGCGCGATCGGTCGCGACACCGTCGCGGTTGGCGAGGTCTCTCAGCGCTCCGAGCTCGACGGCGAGGTCGTCCCACCGCGCGCGGCTCGCGGTGAGGGTCTTCATGTCCAAGCCCACGAAGGCGCCAGTCTCGAGCGGCACGCGCGGCGAGAGCGCGTGAAAGATCGCGGCGTCGAAGGCGATCTTCGTGGCGAGCACCGCGAGCGCGCCCTCACGGTACGCGCGCAGCGAAGGGGCTTCGAGCGCGAGGGCGTCGAGCCGTTCGCGGGCGTCGTTCAACGTCGTGGCGCGGTCGGCGCTCATCGCTCAGTAGGTACAAACGTACTACTCCGCGGAGGTCTGCGCGATCGCATCGTCGAGCGCATGAACAACGCACTCGCTACGACGTCGTCCGTGCCCGCGTGGGTCGACGCTGCGCAATACCCCTTCGCTGTGAAGCGCTTCGAGACCGCGGACGGCGCGCTCTCGTTCGTCGACGAAGGCTCTGGGCCGACCGTCCTCTTCGTGCACGGAACCCCGAGCTGGTCCTTCGAGTGGCGCGCGGTCATCGCCGCCCTTCGCGCCGACCATCGCTGCGTCGCCGTCGATCACCTGGGCTTCGGCCTCTCGGACAAGCCCCGAGACGCGCCGCTCGCGCCCGAGGACCACGCGCGACGCCTGCGCGCCCTCGTCGAAGCGCTGGACCTGCGCGAGGTCACGCTGGTGGTCCACGACTTCGGCGGGCCGATCGGGATTCCACTGGCGCTCGACTGCCCCGAGCGGATCGCGAAGGTCATCGCGATCAACACGTGGATGTGGCCCAACGGCGAGGACCCCGAGGTGCGCAAGCTCGACCGCGTGATCCGCAGCCCCATCGGGCGCTTTTTGTACCGCTGGCTCAACTTCTCGCCGCGCGTGCTTCTGCCCTCGACCTTCGCCGTGAAGAAGCGCCTCACCCGCGCGCTGCACGCGCAGTACCTCCGCCCCTTCGCGCGCCGCGCCGATCGCGAGGGCCCCTACCAGCTCGCCCGCGCTCTCTTGGGCGCAGACCCGCACTACGCCGCGCTGTGGGCGCGCCGAGACGAGCTCGCGCGCAAGCCGCTGACGGTGCTCTGGGGCACGAAGGACCCCGCGCTCAGCGAGCGTCACTTGAAAAGATGGGTCGACTCGTTTGCGGGGGCGACGGTGGTGCGCGTCGAGGACGCGGGGCACTTCGTCGCCGAAGAGCGGCCCGACGCCGTGATCGCGGCCGTGCGCGCGTGAGCGCTACTCGCGGGCGATCAGCACGAGCACGAAGCGCCCGTCCGGCGTCTCTTCGAACGTGAATCGCACGCGGTCGCCCACCGAGAGCCCCGCGGACTGCGTCGCGTCGCGAAACTCGAAGGCCATGGTCATCGCGCGCATGTAGTTGGGGATGTCCTCGTGCGCGATGTTCGCGTATGCGCGCGCGGCGCCGAACGAGCGGATCGTCCCGCGCGTCGAGTACCGAGAGCCTTGCGGCGTCGGCGCGGTCGAGGCCGTCGACGTGTTGCTCTTCACGCACGCGCTCGCCGCGAGCGAGAGCGAGGCGAGGACGAGCGCGGCGCGGCCGAGTCGCTGTGACTTCATGGCGCAGAGACGTAGGCCACGGGGCGCGCGCAGGGGATGCGACAAAGTGTCGCTGCGCCCGTTGCGGAAGTTGTGCAAGGGGTGCGCGCTCAATCCGCGGCGCTGGTGATCACCCAGCGATCGGGCGCCGCAGGGCGGGGCGTGGCGATCACGGTGATCGTGTGCGCGGTGCCTCGGTACGTGATGACCGCGGTGACGCGGGCGCGGCGGCCGTCGTCGAGCATCGTGGTCGCGCCGTGGGCGAGCTGATAGTCGCCGGTCGAGGCGGCCCAGAGCATCTCGGTCACGACGTCTTCGTACGCGAGCACGTCCCACGCGAACAGCGAGGCCATCGCCCGCGCAGCGCGCGTCGCCGCGGCGCGATCACCGGCCGCGCACGCCGCGCGAAAGCCGTCGAACGCCGCCGAGATCCTCGACGGAAGCGCCTCGATCGGAGCGCCTTCCGAGCGATCGACGCGCTCGAACTGCTCGGTCCCGAGCTGCAGAGAGAGCGCGCGGCCGGTGCGATCACGGGGGTTCCACCCGGCGGAGAGCGCGGTGAGGGTCCCGTCCGATCCGAGCTCGAGCGTGACCCCGACGGGGTCGTCGCTGACCGGGCGCGACGAGCTGGCGTCGAACAGCGGCCACACGATCAGCGCGCTGCGCGTCCCGACGCGCGCCTCGGCCAGCGCGATCAACGTGCGCCCCGCGAGCCTCGGGTGCCGCGCGGCCACCGCGAGCGCCTCGGGGTCGTCCATCATCGCCCTGTCTGCGCTCTGCCCCGAAGAGCCCTCGCGCGCCACGGTCGTCCCGCGCGTCGGGTCGCTGTCGACTGCGGACCGACAGCGGGAGTGCGCCGCAGAGAGCAACGCACACACAATCAACTGAGCTGCAAAAACGCAGCGATTGCTCATCCTCCGCGCGCCGCCGCGATCTGCCCGTACAGGTCCCGAAGCCGCTCGGCGTCCTCTTGCGCGAGGCGGATGTCGCGCACGGCGATCGCCCCGCGGGCGCGGGCGCGCTCGGTCACCGATCGCTCGAAGCCCTCGTTGGCCGCGGTCGAGAGCATGCTCGCGAAGAGCACCAGGTCGAGCACGCTGCGGCCCTGCTCGCACTCTTTGGTGATCGCGTCGGCGACGCACTCGGCGGCGAGCTTCTGCGCGGCCGCGAGCCTCGAGGCGCTGATGGCGGTTCCCTTGTACGCGACCAGCACCGTGAGCTTGACGCTGACGGATGTGGGCGGGTCGACGATGGGTCGCAGCTCGAGCTCCCACGGGTCGAGGTCGACCATCTGCGAAGCGATCGGCTCTTCGACCGGCGGCGGCGGCGGCGGTGGCGGCGGTGCGGGCGCTGCTGGCGCGGGTGGCGCAGCGGCGACCGGCGCGGCGACCGACGGCTGCGCAACAGGGACGGTGATCTTCGACGGCGCGAAGGACACAGGGCCGCCGCTCGGCGGCTGCTGCGCGGGCGCGGCGCCCGGGGCGATCGATCCGTGCGACGTGGCAGGGAGCACTTCGACCGTGAGGATCTGCGCTGTGCCCTGCGCCTGAAAGTGCTGGTTGAATACTGGGTTCACGAGGTTGGTGACCTCGGCGGACCAGAACTGCTGGTGCTTGGGCAGGTCCGCGAGCGGCTGCTGAAAGCGATCGAGCGCATGAAACGCAGCCTGCGCGAGCCACTGCTGCATGGTGGGCACCTCGTGCGGGTCCACGCCGTAGCCGACGAACTGCCCCGTGATGCGCAGCAGAAAGGGCGCGCGGGTCACGCGGTCGAAGACCACACGCTGGTCAGAGAAGCGAACGGTTGCGGGCTGCATGCGCGGTGCACAGCGATCGTACAGCGTTCGCGGCGCGGAGGGCGGCTACTTCATCGGGCGCGTCGTGTGCTCTTTGCCGTCGTAGCGCAGGATCATCGGGCGCGTCTCGACGGCGGTGACGATCGCGCAGGGGCGGCGCCAGACGCGGGTGACGTTCTCGAGCGTGCGTCGAGCCTTCTCGAGGTCGAGGTCGACGCCCTGGTGCTCGTGTTTGAGCAGGAGTTCGCCGCGGTTTTCGAAGTTGGCGTCCTCGACGGCGACGAAGGGGCTGCCGAAGTTCGTCAGCTGCGTGAGCAGCTTCTCTTTGACCGACTTGAACTCGCGCGAGTCGATCTCGAAGCGCTCGTTGCGGTTGCTCCAGCCAAACGTGTAGAGCTTGTTCTCGATCACGAAATCGGGCGTGAGAAACTCGTCGATGAGCGTGACGTCCGTGTAGAGCGCGCGGGCTTCGAAGATCTTGCGTCGGCCGAGGTCGAGCTTGAGGTCCCAGTTCTTGCGCTCTTCGAGGTCGTTGCACTCTTCCCAGTCGCGGCCGAACTGCCCGCGGTTCCATCGCTCTTCGATGTGGCGAAAGAGCTGGATGCCGAGCTTGTAGGGGTTGAGCTTTCCGCCGGCGGTCGAGAGCACCGAGGCGTTGCGGTCGGCGTAGTCGATGATCTCGTCGCCCGTGGCCGCGTAGCCCGTCATGATCTTCGAGTGCCAGTACGAGGCCCAGCCCTCGTTCATGATCTTGGTCTGCGCTTGGGGCCAGAAGTAGTAGGCCTCTTCGCGGACGATCTCGAGGATGTCACGCTCCCAGCGCTCGAGCGGCGCGAACTCCAGCAAGAACGCCAGCACGTCTCTGCGCGGCGCCTCTGGAAACTTCTTCGCTTTGTCCCGCTCGGCTTCGAGCTTCTTCTTCTCTGCGTCGAGCGCCTCCTTCGGGTTGACGAAGGACTGCATGTAATCGCGGGTCTGAAACCGCGTGACCTCGACGGGCGCCGGGTCCTCGTCGGTGACGAGCGGCTTCTGGCGGCCTTCGAGCAGTCGCCCTGGGGGATCGATGAGGTTCTCGAGCGAGATGCACACGTCGATGAAGCTCTCGACCGCTTCGATTCCGTGGCGCTCGATGTGGCGACGCACGCGCGTGGCGTGGTTGGCAAACGTGTCGATCCACTTGCGCGAGGGCAGGTGCGCGGCGCGCGACACGACGAGGTCCTCTGCGGACGAGGGCGGTCGGCGGTCTTGGTCCGTGATCTTGAAGGCGAAGTTGTTCTTGAAGAAATCGTTGTGCCCGCACACGTGAGCGATCACGAGCTTCTGATCGACCAGGGCGTTGCCTTCGAGCAGGTACGCGACGGCGGGGTTGTTGTTGATGACCATCTCGTAGATGCGCGAGAGGCCCCAATCGCTGGATTTCTTCAGGCGCTCGAAGTCCATCCCCCAGCGCCAGTGCGGGTACCGCGTGGGAAACCCACCGAACGCGGCCACCTCGTTCATCTCGTCCCCAGAGAGGACCTCGAACACTTGCGGAAAGATGTCGAGCCCGAGCTTTCGCGCGTGGTCTTCGATCTTCACCTGCCAGTCGGACAGGTAGCTCGGCAGTTCACGGCTCTTACCGATGGACATTGGTGGGTCAGCGCCCCTTTCCCATGAAGGCCTTGATCGAGTCGACGATCGCGTCTTTGTCGCGGATTTCGCTGGTCACCACGCGCTCGTCCGCGCCGAGGTGCTCGCGCAGGTCCTTCACGAACTGCCCCGAACCGTAGGGGCTCTCGACCTGGCCGTAGCAGAACATGTTCGAGTGCGGCAGGACGCGCTCCTTCAAGAGCTGAATGCACAGCGACGTATCATCAACGGACCAGTTGTCTCCGTCGGAGAAGTGAAAGGGGTACACGTTCCACTCGTCCGGCGGAAACCGGTCTTGCATGATGTCCGCGCAGAGCTTGTACGCGCTGGAGATCATGGTTCCGCCGCTCTCTCGCGTGCGAAAGAACGTGTCGCGATCGACCTCGCGCGCCGCGGCGTCGTGCGTGATGTAGACGCTCTCGATGCCCTTGTATTGGCTACGCAGCCACGTATCGAGCCAGAACGACTCGATGCGAACGATCTCTTTCTGCTCGTCGCCCATCGAGCCCGAGACGTCCATCATGTAGATGATCACCGCGTTGGCGACGGGCAGCGTGTCGACCTGCCAGCTCTTGTAGCGGCGGTCCTCGCGGGTCGGGACGATGATGGGCCGGTCGGGGCGGTAGATGCCCGCGGCGATCTGCCGCTTGAGCGCCTCGCGAAACGTGCGCTTGAAGTGCTTGAGCGACTCGGGGCCGACGCGCGAGATGCCCGTGTACTTGTCCTTCGCAGAGAAGATCTGGCGACGGCCGCGGTTCTCGATGCGCGGCAGCTGCAGCTCTTCTCCGAGGATCTGCGCGAGCTCGTCGAGCGTCACGTCGACTTCGACCGCGTGCTGCCCTTCGCCCTGGCCGGCTTTGCCCTTGCCGCCTTCGCCTTCGCCCTCGCCGTCTTGCCCGCCGACGGGGTCGCCCGGCTGACCTTCGCCCTGCCCCACGCCGCCCGCGCTCTTGTCTCCGAAGCGAAAGCGCGGCGTGTCGATCTGCGGAACCGGGATCGACACCGTCCCTTTGCCCTGCCTCGCGATCAGCTCACCGTTGGAGATGTACTTGCGGAGGTTGCCTCGGACCTTTCCCCGAACGATGTCCCTGAATCTCGCGTGGTCCTGGTCGATGTTGAGCGCCACGATCCATAGCGTAGCGCATTCTCGCCAGCGCTCACGCCGTTACACGTCCACGATGACCCGCGCCTCCCACGGCCCGCGCTGCGTCGGCCCGACGCGCATGTCGTGGTACGTGATCGCCTTCACCGCGGTGCCCACGTCGTGCTTGGACTCATCCAGCGGCTCGCCGAGGATCATCCCCCGCACGACCGCCTCGCCGTCCTCGAGCACGCACACCCTGCGCGCAGAGAAGCGCTTGGCGTCCAGCGTGTAGAGCACCTCGCCGAGCCACGTGAACATCCGCTCGCTGTCGTCCGAGAACCCTTCGGCCGAAGGCGCGATCGCCTCGACGTGCAGCACCCGCAAGGGCTTCACGCTCGCGCGGTGCACGATCACGTTGCCGAGCGCCTCGGCCGCCGCCGCGAGCAGGTCCGCGCGGTCGATGGCCGTCACTTCGAAGCCCTCGTCCGCGGTGTGGTCCATCACTTCGACCGTGGAGAATCCCTCACAAAGTTCGACTCCGCCGTCGTCCGGTCCGCGCTCGAGCGCCGCGAGCACGTCGCTGTACCGCGCGCCGTCGCGCGGGTCGGTCGCGTCTGGGACGAGGTCGAGCAGCGGCGCCAGCGCAAACGCGCGCTCCCTCAGCCGCGCGTGCGGCAACACGAGGCTCTCGCTCTCGTGCGACTCGCCCTCGGCCCAGAGAACATCGACGTCGATGGTCCGCGGACCCCAGCGCTCTGCGCGCTTGCGGCCGAGCTTCTCTTCGATGCGCATCGCCAGCGAGAGCAGCGCCTCGGGCGGAGCGTCGCTGCGCACCAGCACCGCGGCGTTGGCGAAATCCGGCTGCGCGGGCCCCACCGGGGCGGTGATGCGCACCCGCGAGTCGCGCACGTGCCCGTCGAACGCGTACGCGAACAGGTCGTGCGTCGCGCGCAGCATCGAGAAGCGGCCGCCGAGGTTTCCGCCGAGGCCGAAGACGACCCTTCGCATGGTCATTGCGCGCAGCGTACGCGGAGCGTGCCAGAGATGACAGCGCTCAGAGGGCGGGCCAGATCGCGACGAAGAAGAACGCCATGAGCGCGCCCCCTGCGAAGAGCCCGAGCGCGCAGCTGAGCGCGTAGCGCGCGACGGTCCCGCGGGCGGCGAGCTGCCCCGCGATGGCCGCGCCCCAGACCGGCGCTGCGAGCCGCGCCATCGCGACGCCGTCCGTCTCGCGCTGCGACGCCGCGAGCCCCACGGCGATCACCGTCAACAAGACAAGACCCCACAGCACCCGCTGCGCGATCTGCACGCCGCGCGACGGCGCGACGGCCGCGGTGACAAACGGAGCGCTCGGCTGATAGACCGCGAGCTGCGACTGCGCGTAGCCGAGCTGCTGCTGCAGCCACTGAATCTGCTGGTCTTTTTGCAGGGATCGCGCGCGCTCTTCAGCGAGCGCTTGTTCGCTGTGCTGCGCGCGCTGCATCGCGGCTTCGAGCTCGTCGCGGTAGGTCATCGTCGCGGCTTGGAGTGTACATGCTCGTACGCCCTGAGCTTGCGGTAGAGCGTGGCGGTGCCGATTCCGAGCTGCGCGGCGGTCTTCGCCTGGTGGCCGTCGTTGGCGGCGAGCGTCGCGAGGATGAGGGCGCGCTCGGCCTCTTCGAGGGTCTGCCCGACGAAGGGCTGCCCTTCGATGCGCGCGGGCGACGAGCCGGGGTCGCGCACTTCTTCGGGCAGGTCATCGACGCCGACGCGCGGTCCGTCGGTGAGGACCACGGCGCGCTCGATGGCGTTCTCGAGCTCGCGCACGTTGCCGGGCCAGTCGTAGCGGGCCAGCGCGTCGGCGGCGCGGGGCGTGAAGCCCGTCACGGGGCGGCCCAAGCGCGCGGCGGCCCTCGCGAGCACGGCGCGGGCGATCGCAAGGACGTCGTCGCGCCGCGCGCGCAACGGCGGAACGCTGACCTCGATCACGCGCAGTCGATAGAACAGATCCTCGCGAAATGTCCCCGCGGCGACCATCGCGCGCAGGTCGCGGTGCGTGGCCGCGATCAAGCGAACGTCCACGGCGCGGCCTTTGTTCTCGCCGACGCGGCGCACCTCGCGCTCTTGCAGCACGCGCAAGAGCTTCACTTGCAGCGAGAGGGACATCTCGCCGACCTCGTCGAGCAAGAGCGTTCCGCGGTGCGCGGCTTCGAAGAGCCCTGCGCGATCGGCGGTGGCGCCCGTGAAGGCCCCGCGCTTGTGGCCGAAGAGCTCGCTCTCCAAGAGCGTCTCGGTGAGCGCGCCGCAGTTGATGGCCAAGAAGGGGTGATCAGCCCGACTCGATTGTGTGTGCAGTAATCGAGCGACGCGCTCTTTTCCGACGCCGGACTCGCCGGTGACCAGGACCGTGGTGTCGGTGCGGGCGACGCGCTCGACGAGCTCGAGCACCCTGCGCATCGCGGCGCTGGCGACGACGACCGAGCCGTGCGCGAAGGGCGTTCGCTGCGCTTCGTCGAGGGCGCGCTTCTTGGCGACGAGATCGCGGTCTGCGCGCTCGAGGGCGCTCATCACCGTGGCGAGCGACGCGTCGAGGGGACAGCGGCCGTAGAGCGCTTCGATGGACTCGCGCGCGGGCCCCCAGTCCTCGGCGAAGCGGGCGATCATGCGGCAGTGCGGGTCGCCGCAGCCGGCGCAGCGCTCTTCGACGGCGTACACGGGGCGCTGGTGCACGGCGCTCGTGTAGCCGCTGACGAAGCCGCAGAGGGTCCAGCAGACGGGCTCGCTCGAAGGGCCGACGATCAAGCGATGCTGCTCGGCTTCGTACGACTCGATCCAGTCGGCGACGGCGAAGGCGTCCGTCTGTTCGCCGACCGGAACCTGCGGGATGACCATGCCCTGGATCCGGTGGATCTGCGCGCCGGCGATGCGCCACTCGCGCGGCTCGTCCCAAGGCAGCGCGTGCTCGAGCGCTTGCGCCGCGCGGTAGCCGTGCGCGTAGCCGAAGCGGGTGAGCACGGCGCGAGCGGTGGTGAGACCGAGCGTGGCGATGAGCTCCTGGCGAAGCAGCCCGAGGGCGACAGCGTCCATGAGCACGACGCGCTGACCGAGCATGTGCAGCGGGCCGCGGGGAGAGCGTTCGAGCAGCTCATCGAGCGAGAGTTCTCGGGCCTTCATGCGAAGGGATGGATGATCTATCAATTTGATCGCACGATCGATCAAATTGATGGAGCAGTCCGGTTGGTCTCCTTGAAATCGCGATGGATTTCGTTGCTGCGCGCGCTGGCCGAGGGGTTGCGATGAAGGTCTCTTCGAACGGAGAACGAACTCAATGAGCAACTGGAACATCGACGCATCGCACTCGACCGTGGGCTTCACGATTCGCCACCTCGTGATCTCGAAGGTGCGCGGGCGCTTCACGCAGTTCTCGGGCGTGGTGACGCTCGCGGACGACGGCTCGCTCGAGGGCGGATCGGTGAAGGCCGAAGTGAAGATCGACTCGATCGACACGGCCGAGCCGAAGCGCGACGGGCACTTGAAGAGCGCGGACTTCTTCGACGCAGAGAAGTTTCCGACGATGAGCTTCGAGTCGAGCAAGGTCGTGGCGAAGGGCTCGTCCTTCGAGCTGCACGGAAAGCTCACGATCAAGGGACACGCGAAGGACGTGGTGTTTCACGGCGAGAGCGAAGGCAACGCGAAGGACCCGTGGGGCAACCAGCGCGCGGCGTTCACCGCGAAGGCGAGCATCAGCCGCGGAGACTTCGGCCTCACGTGGAACCAGGCCCTCGAAGCGGGCGGCGTGCTCGTCGGCGACAAGGTCGAGATCGAGCTCGACGTTCAGGCCGTGAAGGCCTGAGCAACGAAATCGCACCAGGCGACGCAGGGTCGCCGTAGGAAGCCACCGGCGCCGGGCGTTCTTCGGGAGACGAGAGGTCCCTGAATGAACACACGACGCCTGTGGCTTTCGCTGTTTCTCCTGGCCGCGTGCGGTCCAACGAACCCCGGCAACGACGCCGGGATGGACTCGACCCCGGACTCGGGCGTCGCCAACGAAGCAGGCGCGAGCGACGACGCGAGCGCGCCCGCGTGCATGGTCGCGCCGTCGACGGACCCTGCCATCGTGGCCACGGACAAGGGACGCGTGCGCGGGACGATCGACGGGGACGTGCGGGTGTTTCAGGGCGTCCCGTTCGCGGCTCCGCCGGTGGGAGCGCTGCGGTTTCGGCCGCCAGTCGAACACGCGTGCTGGACGGACGACCGCGACGCCACGCGCTTCGGCGCGGTGTGCCCGCAGCTCGACGACGACGGCATGCCCACGGGCGCAGAAGACTGCCTCACGCTCAACGTGTACGCGCCCACGCAAGCGCCCGCGAGCCCGCTGCCCGTGCTCTTCTTCATCCACGGCGGCGGCAACAACCAGGGCTCTGCGCAGATCCTCGCGACAGCCACGCAAGGGCGCGGCTTCTACGACGGGCGCGCGCTCGCGCGGCGCGGGGCCGTGGTCGTCACGATCCAGTACCGCCTCGGCGCGCTGGGATTTCTCTCGCACGAGGCGCTCGACACCGAGAACCCCGGGCAGCCTTCGGGCACCAACGGCCTGCGCGATCAGATCCTCGCGCTGCGCTGGGTGCAGCGAAACATCGCGCAGTTCGGCGGCGATCCTGCGCGCGTGATGGTCTTCGGCGAGTCCGCCGGCGGGCTCGACACGATGCTGCTCGTGAGCTCTCCGCGCGCCGCAGGGCTCTTCGCTCGCGCGCTCTCACAGTCCGGCGGGCTGACGGCGCCGACGCAAGCGAGCGCGCGCGCCGCGGGACAACGGCTGCTCATGGGCGCGTCGTGCGCGGCCGCGCCGGACCCCATCGCGTGCCTGCGCGCGAAGACGCCAGCAGAGGTCCTCATGGCGCTGCCTCCTGCGGTGAGCGGCCTCGTGACCAGCGATTTCTCGCCCTCCATCGACGGTGACGTGTTGCCCGAGAGCCCCGTCGAGCGCATCCGCGCGGGGCGACACAACCGCGTACCTGTCGTGTACGGGACCAACAGCGAAGAGACGTCGAGGATGGTTCCGCCGGCGGCGATGGTGCAGACCGCGGCAGATTTCGAGCGGATCGCGCGGGCGTACCTCGCGCAGTACGGCATCTCTGCGACGCAGATCGACGCGGTGCTCGCGGCGTACGCACCAGCGATGTTCGCCTCGCCGCACGCGGCGCTCGTCGCGCTCACCACGGACACGCGGTGGACGTGCCCGGCGCGCACCAACCTCCGCGCGCTGATGGCCTCGGGCCAGCGCGAGCCGGTGTACCGCTACTGGTTTACGCACCGCCTGGACGCGCGGCTGGCGCCGATGATCAGCGCGTTTGGCGCGTACCACGGCATCGAGCTCGGCTACGTATTCGGAACCGTGGACGGCCTGCTCGGCTACCGAGCGACCGCCGCGGACCGCGCGGTGATCGACGCTGTGCAGTCCTCGTGGATCCGCTTCGCAGCCACGGGGGACCTCTCGACCGGCGCCCCATCGTGGCCTGCGTACGCAGCGGCGACGGACCCGTACATCGAGCTGGCCAACCCGACGACGAACAGCGCGGGCGTCAGAGCCACGCAGTGCGACACGCTCGCTCGCATCGCTGGCGGAGGCTGATACTCTATCGCTTCGTATCGATGAGCACAGACAGCGACGAGCTCGCGCAAGGGACGCTGATCGCCAACCGCTACCGCATCGTTCGCAAGCTCGGCGCCGGGGGAATGGGCGCGGTGTACGAAGCCCTGCAAGAAGGCCTCGGCCGCAAGGTCGCGCTGAAGGTCTTGCTCGCGGCGTTTGCGCAGAACCCCGAGGTGGTGGCGAGGTTTCAGCGCGAGGCGCAGGCGGCGGCGTCCTTGGGTCACCCGAACATCGTGAGCGTCACGGATTTCGGCGCGGACGCAGGGCAAGTGTTCTTGGTGATGGAGTACCTCGCGGGCGCGTCGCTCGCGCAGGTGATCGAGCGCGAGCGCGTGCTCTCGCCGGGGCGCGCCGCGTGGATCGGCTCGCAGGTGCTCTCTGCGCTGTCGGTCGCGCACGGCGCGGGGATCGTTCACCGGGATATGAAGCCGGACAACGTGTTTCTGACGGAGGTCTCGGGCGTCCGCGACGTAGTCAAGGTGCTCGACTTCGGCATCGCGCGGTTCACCGAGCAGCACGGCAGCAACAGCAAGCTCACCTCCACCGGCGCCGTCCTCGGAACGCCCGCGTACATGTCCCCCGAGCAAGCCCGCGGCCGCCCCGTCGACGCGCGCACCGACGTCTACTCGGCCGGCGTGATGCTCTACGAAATGCTCACCGGACGGCTCCCGTTTCAAGCGACCAACTACCACGCGCTCTTGTTCGCGATCCTCGAAGAGACCCCGCCCTCGATCGCCTCGCTGCGCGGCGACGTCCCCCCAGCGCTCGTGGCCGTGGTCGAGCGCGCGATGTCCCGAGACATCAACACACGTTTTCAAAGCGCAGACGAGCTCCGCGCGGCGCTCGCGCCGTTCTCGCAGCAGGGATCGAGCTCGACCGACGCCTTCGCCGCGACCGCTGCCATCCCGCAGGTCGCGATGATGACCGCCAACACCATCGCGGCGCCGTCGCAGCCTGGCGCGCCGCAGACCGGCGTCCTCGGCGGCGCACCGCAACCATCGCAGCAGCAATCGCAGCAGCAGTCGCAGCCGTGGTTGCTGTCGCAGCAACCGTCCGTTCCCAAGACCGCGCCGATGAGCGTCGTGACGCCGACGCCCATGCAGGCGTACGCGCCCACGCAAGCGCCGCCGAGCCGATCGTGGCTGCCGTGGGCCGCGGCCTCGGTGTTTGCGCTCGTAAGCATTGGCGGAGGACTCGCGCTGGTTCGACGCAGCGATCGCGCAGCGAACCGAGCAGCCGTGCTCGAAGCGCAGCGCGCCGGTTGGATCGCGCAGCAATCAGCGTTGCAGCAAGCGCAGTCAGCGCAGCGCGCGACGGCGATCGACGCCAACAGCGCGGCGCCGACGGGCCCCATCGCAGCGCGTCCGCCAGAGTCCGTCGGCGCGGAGCCCAGAGTCCTTCGCGCGCGCGCGCGGGGGCGCGGACCGAACAGCGGGGCCAGCAGCGGCGGAGAGACCGCGGTGAGCAACCCGTTCACCGCACCTGCGATCGTCGCGCCGGGTGGACGCCGCCCGGTTCGAACGTCGCTCTCGGGAGGAACGTTCCATAGCGCGAGCCGCGTCGAGGTGGGCCGACAGCTCGCGCCGCTCATGGGCCGCATCGAAGCGTGCGCCAACCTCGCCATCGTCCCGCCCGGCGAAGGCGTGCACGATGGCTGGGGGATGGACTTCGACCTCACGCTCGACCCGTCGAGCGGGCGCGTGCTGCGCGTCGAGCCGCGGGGCGACACCACGCGCGCCAAGCCCGGGATGGTCGGGTGTATTCGACGAACCTTGCTCGGTCAGCCCGCGGTTGCGAACGGCGAGGCGCCCTCAGAGATCACGGTGTCCTTCACCAATCGCTACGTTCACTGACGCCTCGATCCACCATTTGGCCGCTGAATTCACTGCGTTTCGCGCTCTCGCGGCGCACTGAGCGTCCGTCAGCGTCGGCTCGGCGGGCCGCGCGTGCGCGCAGTAGCCAGCGGTGATCACCGTCAACGACGCCCCGCGCGTGCGGAGCCACGGCGCCAGCGCCGCGCGGGCCGCGGGCGACCGTGCAGCGCGCGAGAGCGCAGCGTCATCAATGGATTCAACTGCGAATCGACTCACGAAGAAGGGCTCGAGCAGCCGCGCGCGCAGCAGCTCGACCGCCGCGGGCTCCGACGCAGCCATCGCCGTGATCGAGCGCGACGTCTGGTCGACCGCCGCGCGAACGACCGCGCGCTGGGCCTCGTCCCGCAGCGCGTCGATCGCAGCTTCGCCGCAGCGAACAACGACCCTCGCGGCCTCTGCGTCGGCGCTCGTCCTCGGTCGAAACGCGCGCGACGACGGCGCTCCTGCGCGCGCGAGCACCGCGCACGGAAGCACGCGAGACGCCTCTGCGCCGAGGGCAGGATCGAGCGCGACCCAGTGATCGAGCTGCGCGCGCATCGCAGCGGCGAGCTGCTCATCGAGCGTCGCCGCCGCGGGAGAGAGCGACACGCGAGCGAGCGCAGCGTCGAGCGCCTGCGCGCGAGCCGGGTCTCGTCGCAGCGCTTCGAGGGCCTCGGCGAGGTACGTGCGCGCGTCCGCTTCGTCTCCTTCGTGGCGCGCGAGCCACGCCATCCAGAGCCGCGCGTACGGCATGTCCATCGCTTGCAGCACGCGTCGCATCCGGTCGGGCATCCGGTGCGCGAGCCTGAGCAAGCGCAGCATCGAGCCGCCGCGGTTGCGCAGGCACCCGTCGTCGCACGGCCGCAACGGAGCGCGGTAGCTCACGACCACCTCGCCACCATCGCGCACTTCGAACGGGACGCGCAGCGGCGCGACGTTGCTGGCGACAGCAGCGTCGCTCATGGGCGTCGCGGGCGGCTGCGTGACGTTGGTCGCGCGCTCGACGCAGCCCGACGCGAGCGAGAGGACGGTCACTGCGCACGAGACGCGAGCGGGGATGGATGGAGTCGAAAGCAAAGGGGTGTCTCTCACTGGGATCGAAGCGCCGAGTGTACTCCCGTCGCACGCAGCGCTGAACGCCAGCTTGTCATCGCGCCGAGAGCGGCTCAGAGTGCTCTTCGCGATGCTGATGGAGCACGGCGGGCTCATGGTGTTCTTGCTCGTCGGCACGGCGGCGCACGGCTACCTGCTCGACGCTGCGTTTGGCCGTCAGGCTTCGCCGAGCGCGCTGCGGCTCTTGCTGCTGATCGGCCCGCTGGTGTTCGCGCCGATCGGCGAGCTGATCGCGATCGAAGCGCGCCAGGCGCGGTGGAGGCGGCTGGGGCTCGGCATCGCTGCGGCAGCGGCGGCGACGCACTTGCTCGTCGACATCGCGTGCCTCGCGCACGTCGAGCTCGCGCGACGGCAGCCGTTGTTGCTCGCAGGATCGCTGCTCTCGACGATCGTGATGGGACTGGTGCTTCGCTTCGCGCTGCGCTCGTTGGCGGCGGACGCGATCGTCACGCTGGTCGACGTAGCGCGCCCTGGCGCGAGCTGGGCTCAGCGCGTCGAGCGCGAGCTGTGGCTGCTCGGAGGCACGCCGGTCTCGATGCTGCTGGTCTCGATCGCGTTCGTGATCATGGCGCTCGTGGGGCTCGTGCGCGCACCGGATTCGTGGCCCAAATTGCTGGGCGCTGCGCTGTTCTTCGCGGCGTGCGCCGCGGTCGCGCTTCGGATGGGCTGGGAGCGAAGGCGCTCGCTCGGCGGAGGCTAGCGGTCGTGAGCTTCGACCGCGTGGCCTCCGCGTAGCCTCCGCGCGCCATCGAGATGGCGCGCTTGCGCGTGGCGTAGCCAACGTGCGCCCAGGCAAGGGCCTGGGCTTAGGCAACTGGGATTTCTCAGTAAAACACCAGCGTTTCGGCGCACACGAGCCTGGCGCAACGCCGCTGTTCACCTGCGTCAGCTCGGGCCTCGTGCCCGAGCGCTTGTCGGCTGTGCCGCACGCAAGCGCGCCAGCTTCGATGGTGCGCCCCTCGACCGCGTGGCGTCCGCGCGACGTGGATCTTAGCGGTCGAACTCGCGCTTGAAGATCGGCTCGACGGCGTCGATCCACGCGGCGGGGATTGCGGTCGCGCCGACGTCGACCGCGGCGAGGGCCTTCTCGGCGAGCGCGCGCGCGCCGGTCGAGCGGGACTCTTTCGAGAGCGCTCCGTCCATCGCGGCGGTGCTGCCCGAGGTGACAGCGGTGGCCAGGCCGCGGGCGTGCTCGGCGGAGGCGAAGTCGAGGGCGACCTTGAGCGCGCGGCGGATGCGCGTGGCCTCGAAGCCGTCGACCACGGCGCCGGTGTCGCTCTTGGGCCGCGCTTCGAAATACCGCTTCAACAGCGCGCCTGCGGTGAACGTCGTCACCAGGTGCACCGTCGTGTCGACCGTCGAGAGCCCTGGGACGACGCGCGCGAGCACCCAGCGCGCGCCCTTCTCGACGCGCCCTCGCGACGAGAGCGGATCTTCGAGAGAAGCGAGCAGCTTGCGCGCTTCGGAGGTGAGCGTCACGCCGGTCTCTTTCGCGACGCGGTCGATCATCGCGCCGCGCACCGCGCGCACGAACGGCCCGTCGACGAAGGGAGGAAGCACCCTGCTCAGCGCAGCAGAGACCGCGCCGTACGCGATCCAACGAGACTCTGATCGAGCCATCAACGACCTCTCTCTTACCGCGTGCGACCCCGGTTGCGCGGGCGGGCTGCGGGCGTCGCGCTCGGCTGCGTCGGGGCGGGCGTCGCGTTGACTGCGGGCTGCGCAGAAGGAGCGCGCGCAGCGGCGCCCTCGGCGCGATCGTCGCGCGCATCGCTGCCGCTCCATCGCGCGACCGCCACGATCACCGCCGCGAGCACCACCACGCCGACGATGGCCATCGATTTGGGGCTGAGCGGCATGACGGGCGCGGGCGCTCGAGGGGATTGTTCTTTGGGCTGCTCGGCGCTGAAGGGCGTGGGCGCTGCGTGCTGCGGACGGCGCGCGAGCGGCGCGGTCGCGACCGCGGACACCTGAGCGCTGCCACGAAACGCAGCAGCGAGCGTGGCGGCGAACTCTCCGGACGAGAGAAACCTGTCGTTGGCCTTCTTCGAGAGCGCGCGCTCGAAGCACGCGTCGACGAGCGCTGGCAGCTCTTTGACCCACTTGCTGGGCGGCGGCGGCGTGTCGTTGGCCACGGCGTACGAGACCGCGACGGCGTCGTCCCCAGGAAAGGGCCTGATCGCGCAGAGCGCTTCGTACAGCACCGCCGCGAGCGAAAACTGGTCGCCGCGCGCGGTGTACACGCCGCGGGTGATGGCCTCGGGCGATGCGTACGCAGGCGTCCCCAAGAACTGCCCGTCGCGCGTGAGCTGCACGTCCGAGACGCGCGCGATGCCGAAGTCCGTGACCTTCACCGCGCCGTCGGGGGCGATGAGGATGTTGTCCGGCTTGATGTCGCGGTGGATGATCCCTGCCGTGTGCATCGCGTCGAGGGCGGCGCCGATGCCGCGCGCGAGGGCGACGACCGCGCGAGGGTCGAGCTTTCCGTCGTTGATGCGCGCGCGAAGGGTCTGCCCCGAGACGTACTCGTACACGAGGTACGGGCCGAGGACGGGGTCGACGCCCGTGTCGTGCAGGGTCACCACGTTGGAGTGCTGCAAGCGCGCGGCGGCGCGGGCCTCGTTGCGAAAGCGGGCGATGTACGCGTCGCGAGCGTTTCCGGCGGCGTCGAGGCGAAGGACTTTGATGGCGACCTGACGGCTGAGCTCGGGGTCCGTCGCGAGGTATACGCGGCCCATAGCGCCCTCCCCCAACAGGCGCGAGACCTGGTAGCGGCCGATGGAGCCCGGCATCGAGGGCCGAGCGCTCGCACGCTTGGGCTCGATTCGAGCAGGCGGCTGCACGATCGAGCGAGCCTCTCGGCGCTCGTCCGTTGCTGCCAGTGCGTTCGCGATCGGATCAGCCTCCACGGTGCGGACCTGGAACCTATCCGCCCGCCCCCGCCTCGTCGAGAAATCGACGGAGCGCCTTCGCCGACGGCGCACCACCGCACCACCGAGCGAGGGCCAGCGCGCCTTGGTGCGCGAGCATTCCCAGCCCGTCGACGGTCTTCAGCCCCTGTGAGCGCGCGGACTCGAGCCACGCCGTTCGCACCGGCGCGTACACGAGGTCCATCGCCACCGACCGCGCGCTCGCGTGCGCCAGCCACGACCGCGCGCGAACGTATGCATCATCGTGCACACGATGCGACTGCCCCTCGCCCGCCTTCTCCATCCCGAGAGGAGTGCACTGCACGATGATGTCCGCGCGGGCGTGGGCGGCGCGCGCCTCGGCGTCGCTCCACGGCAGCCCTTCGTGCTCGCGAACTCCGAGGCCGTCGCACACGCGGGCGCACTCTCTTGCGCGATCGATGTCCCGCGCGATGACCGAGACCGAGCGCGCCCCTTCGCGCGCGAGGCCGACGGCGACCGCGCGCGCCGCGCCCCCAGCGCCGACGAGCAACACCCTCGCGCCGGCGATCGAGACGCCCGCGTCGACCAGCGCGCGCGCCGCGCCAGGCGCGTCCGTGTTGTGCGCAGAGAACCCGCCGCTGATGGGCGCGAGCACGTTGGCCGCGCCGATGCGCCGCGCGTCGTCGTCGACCACAGCACAAAGCGAGAGCGCCGCGCGCTTGTGGGGGACGGTGACGTTGGCCCCCGCGCACCCGAGGACCGAGAGCGAGCGCAGCGTGTCCGCGAGCGCCTCGGGCCCGACGTCGAAGGCGAGGTAGCTGAAGTCCTCTGCGCGCCCGAGGGAGGCGAGCGCCGCGGTCATCATCGCGGGAGAGCGAGAGTGCGCGACGGGGTGTCCGAGCAGCGCGAGCAGTCGTGTGCGAGCCGTCGTCATGCGAGCGACCGACACGATACGCGCTCGGACGTCACAAGCACACGGGCGAGCCGTTGACGCTCCCGGGGCAGCTGTTGTCGCTCGCGTTGCGCCAGCGCGCGACATCGCAGCCGTTGCCGATGTTGACGAAGTGGTTGGTGGCCTTGAACGACGGCGGCGTCGAATCCGTGGAGAAACCCAGGACGATTCCGCTCGCGCGCGAGTCGCGGACCGTCGAGTTCGCGATGAACGCCTCGGTCGGAACCCACCCGTAAATCATATACGCAGCGTCGTTGTCGGACGGCCCGCAGCCGAAGCCCGTCGTGCTGCTCTCTCCGCCGGCGTGCGCGACGGTGACGAACCGCACGACGTTGCCGCTCGTCGGCGACGGCCCGTGCTGCACGCCCGCCCAATCGCCGGGCGCAGGGGCGGCCTCTGCGGACTCGAGTCGAATGGGGCGCTCGGCGGTCCCGTCGGCGATCAGCCGCGTGAGCAGCGGCTCGGCCGGCGTGCGCCCTCGGTCTCCGAGGCGCAGCGCGAGGTCGCCGGGGCGTCCAGCGCCGCGGCTGTTGATGAATCGCAACGTGACGCCGGGCTCGATCGTGAGCGCGGCGGTCTGCGTGGGCTCGGCCGGTCGAACGACGATCGTGGTCAGCACTCGATACGCGACGCCTCGATCGTTGAAGCGCTCGGACTCGAGCACGTTCTGCGCGGACTCGACGTCGATCTCGTCTCGCGCGTTGCCCGTGTACGTCCCCGAGGGGATGGTCTGCACCGACGGCGTTCGAATCCACAGCGGAGCGCGCCCGTCACGAGCGCCCTCGGCCATCGGCGCGGCGCCCGCGCCGGTGATCGTGAGCGACTGAGAGTCGTCGGTGAACCCCGCTGTTCCGCCTAGCGAAATGCCGTAGCCCGCGCTGTCGGCGACGCGCACAGACCGCAGGCGAAGCACCGGCGTCGAGCGCGCGGCGGCCTCTGGGCCAGCGAGCGAGTAGATCGCGCCGCCCTGCGCTTGATCGCGACCGCTGCCTCCTCCGCCCTCGACCACGGCGTGCTCGAAATCGAGCAGCCCCGTGTCCGTAACGTTGATCTGGCTCCACCGAGCGCTGCTCGCGCGACGGATCGTCACGACTCGGTTGGACTCTCCGCGGGCGATCCATCGCGCGCGCGACGCGCCTGCGGGAGCAGCGATGGTGACCCGCGCCCCTGCGGCCATCTCGACGACGACGCAGGGCTCCATCGTGACCGAGCCCGCGATCACGAGGCCGGTTGTGTCGATTCGGTGAGGATTTTCAGCGGCGCGCCACGTCTCGTCCGCGGCAATCGAGCCGCGATGATCGACGCCTGCGCCGCTCGCGACAGGGCAGCTCGAGGCGGCGTCCGCGCCCGCGTCGGCGCCGGGCAGAGAGGGCGGACACGCGGCGAGCGCGAGGCACAGCGCCGAGCACGTGCAGAGCGAGCGATCGTTCATTGTGCGGTTGGGTCCTTCGCGCAACGGTACGCTGCGGACCCGCGCGAGCTCTGCGCGATGGCCGGTCTTGCAACGGTCAACGATTCTCCCTGAATCCCCCGCGAGCGCAGCGCGCGCTCAGCGCATCGCAGCCGCGAGGCCCGTGAGGGTGCTCGCTTGCACTTCGATCTCGAGCGAGAAGCGCTGGTTGCCGTCGACCTCGGCGTTGCTCATGCGAAAGATCGCCGGCGTCGCGCCGCGGTCGGGCATGCGGTTGATAAACGTCCGCGTGGTGGCGGCGGTCCGCGCCGCGTCGGGCGCGCCCGAGCCCGCCATCAGCGAAGGAAAGCCCGCCGGGATGATGGCCATCGCAAACGCTCCGGGCCGCGCGCCATGGGCGCCGAGGTCGATCGCCGGGCCGGTGCGTGCTGCCACCTGCGCCCACTGCGCGCGCACGTCGCGGCCGTGCACGATGGTCACGTACGCGCCTTCGGGTACGACCAGGTACTGGTGCACGGGGACCGCGGCGGGGCGCGTGGCGCGCGGACGCGGGCCGGTCGGCGGGCGGGCCGGCGTCTCGTTGACCTGCCGCGCGATCGCCTGAAAATCAGGCGTCTGAAAGACAAACGCCCCCGCGGGTAGCCCAGCCGCGGGCAGCTCGCGCACCTGACGCCAATCGATGTTCATGCGGGGCACGTCCATCTGGCGCATGAACGTGTCGACCGCGCGCGAGAACGCCGGGTTGCGCAGGATCGTGACGGTCTGGCGGTAGTCCGCGACGAACTGCGTGGCGTGCGCGGGGTCGTTGAAGCGCGAGATCGAGACCGAGCCGAGCTGCCCTTGAGCGTCAGCGCCGACGCCCGCGGCGACGCTCACGCTGTGGTCGAACATGTGCGTGATCACGCCCTGCAGCTGCGTGACGAGCGGCGCGGGCAGGCGCGCTTCGCTGCGCGCGAGGGCGGTGACGATGTCGTTGATCGGGCGCGCGAAGGGAGCAGCGAGCTGCTGGCCGAAGCCGCCGGTGATGACCATTCCGACGTCCGACGGGATGCGCTGCAGAAACTGCTCGGGCATCGCGGGCGCGGCGCGCGAGCCGTCGATCAGCCCGCGCGCGTACGAGCCGGTGGGGTTGTGCAGATCGACGCTGCCGACGAGGCGCACGCGCTGGTCGTCGAAGGTGACGGCGAGATCGATTCCATGGGTCTCTGTCCAGAGCGAGCGGAGGTTGCCGGTCACGTCCTGCGCGAGCCGCAAGAGGGCCTGGCGCAGGTCGGCGTGGCGGAGCAGCCCCTGGTTCGCGCTCGATCCGAGCTCGCGGTCGACCGAGCGATCGAGCTCGTCGAAGCCGCGGTTGACGTCGCTGCCGGCCATCGCGCGCACGGCGTTGGGAAACACCGTCGCGACGATCGCGTCCTGCCGCGATTCGCGGCGCGTGAGCGTGCGCGCGAGAAAGGGCGTGACGAGCTCGAGCGCCGAGCGCGCGCCGGTCGTGCACGTCAGGCGGCCTTCAGCGGGCGAGGGCGTCGGCGAGACGAAGCACACGTTCTCTTCGCGCTCGAGGTCGTCCTCGGGGTCGCGCGGCCCGCTCTGCTGCTCGTCGCGCTGCAGGGTGAGCTCGATCACGCCGTTGCCAACGGAGCGCGCGCGGTAGCCGTTGCCGACGCGACGCACGGTCTCGCTCGGCGTCGGGACGGCGAAGGACACGACGAACGCGGGCCGTCCGCCGGCCAACACGACGGCGCCGTCCATCGGTCGCTCGGTGCGCACGACGCGCGAGAGCGCTTCGTTGCCGAGAAACTGCGAGAGGATCTCCGACGCCATTCCGTTCGCCTGGGCTTCGGTGAGAAACCCGAAGCGCGCGATGCGAGAGGCGACCGCGCGCACGCTGGTGGCGCGCACGAGCGCGACGAGCTCGTTGGGCGCCGCGACCTCGGACACGTCGTCTTGCGCGACGACGGCCTGCGTCTGCTCGCTACCGCTGGTCGCGCCGCTCGCGTTGGCGTTGGCGTTGCTGTTGGCGTTGCTGTTGGTTGCGCTTCCGCCGCCGCACGCGGCGAGGCACAGGGTCAGCAGCGCGATCCGTGAACGAAGTGCGTGAGTCATCGCTTTCGTCGACGAGCGTACCTCAATCGCGCGCGGCCATTGCGCGAAGTCACCGGCGCGCGTCGCTCAGTTCGAGCGCGTGCGACGAAAGAGCTCGACGTACAGGGCCACGAAGGGGATCGCGAGCACTTGCAGGTCGACGTCGATCCCCGCGGCGATGTCCGTCGTCCCTTGCGGCTCGAAGAAATGCCGCGCCTCGACCCACAGCCCGATCGAGAGCGCGTACACGCCGTGATAGTTGTGCGAGCGCGCGCCCCAGAACAATCGCCCCGACGCGCCCGGCGCCCAGCTCGCCCCGTCCCAGCGCAGCGCAAACGAGGGCGTGAGCACCAACGGAAACGCCTCGGTGATCGGCAGCAGCACGCTCGCGCCGAGCGAAGGAACCACGTCGGCGAAGTGATCGAGACGCACGGCCAGCGCCGGCCCCACGCCGAACGACCGCGGTGTGCTGCGACCGAACAGCATGTCCGCCCTCCACGCGAGGGTGAAGAACCCCGCGGGCGGCAGCGCGCCGGGCGCCCATCGCGCGCCGCCTCCGAGCACGATTTGCGCAGTAAACTCGAAGGGAGGCCTGCGCGCCGGGCCCGACTCCGCCGGGGGCACATTCGCGGCGGGAGTCGTCGTCGCAGCGCTCGCGGCTCCCTGCGCGGGCGCTGCAGGATCGACCGCGGGCGCTGTGACCGATTGCGCGAGGACCGTGAGCAAGATCGAGAGCATGGTGAGCGTGCTGATAGAGGCCGCGCGGCGGAGGCAATCGCGGCCAACGGTTCGAAACGTCGACCGAACGGGCGCAGGAGGTTCTACCGCCCCTCTGGCCGCGAGAGCTACCATGCGCGAGACGATGACCGAGATGATTCGATTGGCGCGCCCGCACTTCGACGAGCAAGAAGAAGCGGCTGCAGCGCGTGTCCTGCGTTCGGGGATGCTCGTTCAAGGCCCCGAGGTCGCCGCGTTCGAGAGAGAGACCCTCGCCGTGATCGGCGCAGGGAGCGAGGCCCACGCCGTCGCTGTCTCCAACGGAACCAGCGCGCTCGAGCTCGCCCTCGCCGCGCTCGACGTCGGCCCCGGCGACGAAGTGATCGTGCCCAGCGTGACGTGGCCCTCGCCCGGCAACGCGGTGCTGTTGCGCGGCGCGGTTCCCGTCGTGTGCGACGTGCTCCCGACGACGTTCAACCTCGACCCCAAGGCCGTGGCCCGGCTGCTCACGCCGAAGACCCGCGCGATCATCGCCGTGGACCAGTTCGGCGTGCCCGCGGACATCGCGGGGATCCGCCGCGTGGCTGGGGACGTTCCGATCGTCGAGGACGCGGCGTGCGCGATCGGCAGCACGATCGACGGCGCCTCGTGCGGGCTGCAAGGCGACCTCGGGACGTTCAGCTTTCACCCACGCAAAGTGGTCACCACGGGCGAAGGCGGGATGGTCCTGTCGTCCCGCCCCGAGCTCGTCGCGCGCGTTCGCACCCTGCGCAACCACGGCCAGGTCGAAGTGGGAGTGTTTCGCGAGGCCGGCCCCAACGAGCGCATGAGCGAGATGCAAGCGGCGATCGGCCGCGTGCAGATGAGCAAGCTCGCTGAGATCCTGCGCGTTCGCCGCGCGGTCGGCGACGAGATCCGCGCGGGCCTCGCGCTCGCGTGGCAGAAGATCCCCGAGGGCGCGACGGTCAACTACCAGACGCTCGGCTTCGTACTGCCGAAGCCCGCGAGCGGCACGCGCCGCGCGGCCCGAGACGCGCTCGTGAAGGTCCTGCGCGAAGACGGCGTCGAGGCCAACATCCTCTCGTACGCGCTGCACAGGCTGCCCCCGTTCGCCGCGCACGCGGTCAACACCGCGCGCGAGCTGCCGTACGCAGACGCCATCGTCGAGAGCGGCGTCGCCCTGCCCATTCACACGCGAATGTCCTCGAGCGACGTGGCGAAGGTCATCGACGTCGTGCGTCGCCGCGCTGAGTTCGCGCTGGGAAGCACCGACGTCACGCTATGAGCGCGCGCGCCATCATCGAGGTGCAGGACGTCGTCAAGGTGTTCTCGCTCGGGCTGGTGCGCTTGCCCGAGCGGCCGCCGGGGACCGAGCCGACCGCGATCGAGCAGCTCATCGCGAAGCTGCCCGCGAGCGACAAGCTGCACCGCCGCGTCGAGGCCGTGAAGGGCGTCTCGTTCAGCGTCTTCGAGAACGAGATCTTCGGGTTTCTCGGCCCCAACGGCGCGGGAAAGACCACGACGCTCAAGATGCTGCTCGGGCTGATCTTTCCGACGCGGGGCAGCGCCAGGCTGTTCGGCCGCGCGGTGACCGACCCCGAGGCGCGACGAAAGCTCGGGTTTCTCCCAGAGAATCCGTACCTGTATCAATACCTCACGGGCAACGAGCTCATGGACTTCTGCGGCAGGCTCGTCGGCCTGAGCGCGTTCGATCGTCGCAAGCGCACGAGCGAGCTCATCGAGCGCGTCGGGCTCGGGCACGCCGCGGACCGCCCCGTCCGCAAGTACTCCAAGGGGATGATGCAGCGCCTCGGCCTCGCGCAAGCGCTGCTCGGAGAGCCCGAATTGCTCGTGCTCGACGAGCCCATGACCGGGCTCGATCCCATCGGCCGCAAAGAGGTCCGCGACCTCATGCTCGAAGAGAAGAAGAAGGGCCGCACCCTGCTCTTCTCGTCGCACATCCTGAGCGACGTCGAGATGCTCTGCGACCGCGTCGCCATCATCCACCGCGGAGAAATGAGCGCGTACGGAAAGCTCTCGGACCTGCTTCGCGCCGACGCCCGCCACGTCGAGATCGAGGTCGCCGTCACCGACGACGCGCTTCGTTCTGCGCTCTCGGCGAAAGCCCTGCGCGTCGACCCGATGGGCGACAACACCGTCTTCACGGTCGAGGGCGACGCGACCGCCGACGCAGTGATCGACGAAGCCCGCAAGCACGGCGCGAGGATCGTCGCGGTCACCCCGCGCAGAGAGAGCCTCGAAGACCTCTTCGTGCGAAAGGCCCTCGTCTCCGGCGGCTGAGCGCGCGCTACGCACGGTCGTTGCTAGGCTCTCGCGCAGAGGTAGCCATGCAACGACGATCGATCGCCCATTGCGTCTTCGCTCCGCTCGCGCTCGTCGCGGCGTGCAGCGCGCAGTCCGTGAGCCCCGACAGCGGCGCGGACGCGCGCGCAGACAGCGCAAACCGAGAGGACGCAAGCGCCGACACAGGGCCCGACGCGGGGCCATCGGGGCCATGTCCCGCGGGGATTCCCGCGGCCATGACCCCGTGCGGGCGGGAGTTGACAGTGTGTCAATACGGCTCGGATCCGCGCGAGCGCTGCCGGCCGACGGCCACGTGCAGCATGGGGTTGTGGACAGTGAGCGTGCCGACGTGCGCGCCGATCACGCCGACCGCGCAGTGCCCCGCGACGCGCGAGGCGGCAAGCGGGCAAGCGTGCGCGCCGCTCGACGCGGCGTGCGCGTACGACGGGCTGCTGTGTCGCTGCACGAACTGCAGGAGCTTTCCGCTCGAACGCTGCGACGGACCGCTGCTATGGCAGTGCAACGCGCCCAACCCTTCGATGGGCTGCCCCGCGACGCAGCCCAACCTCGGGACCGCGTGCGCGCCCGAAGGGCAGCGGTGCGACTACGACTGCGAGACCTACGGCGTGATGGGCGGAAGGCAGTGCCAGGGCGGGGTGTGGACGGCCAGCGGCAACAACTGCCCGATCTCCACGCGCCGCGCGAAGCGCGCGATCGAGTACGTGCGCGACGACGAGCGCGAGCAGCTCAGCCGCGACGTGCTTCGAACGCGGCTCGCGACCTACGAGTACACGGACCCCGCGCTCGCGGGACGGCGTCGCCTGGGGTTCGTCTACGAAGACCAGAGCACCCATCGCTACGCGCGCGACCCTGATATTTCAGGGGTGGATCTCTACGGCTACACGAGCCTGCTGCTCGCCACAGTGCAGACGCAGCAGCGGCAGATCGAGCAACTGCAGCGCGAGGTCAGGGCGCTGCGCGGGCGACGGTAGCGCTCAGCGCGCGAAGGTCGCGTTGCACGTGCCGACCCACTCGGCGCTCGGCATCGCAGCGAACTGGTTGGTGTACTCGGCCTGCCAGTACCAACGGTTGCGCGCCGGAGAGAAGCCGATCGTGCCCATGTCGCCGAGCATCGTGAACGCGCCGGCGGTGCTGATCGCGCCGGTGCCGACGCGCAGGCGCGCGATGCGCGTGCCGCTCTCGACGTACACGAGGTCCGTCGCAGAGCCCGTGCTCTCGACGATGCCCACGCTCGCCCACTGCTCGTTGGTCCAATGCGTGGGCGAGACGAGCGCGCCGAAGTCGCGGACGTCGCCGTTCGAGAGGTTGACGTTCCACAGGCGGCCGCCAGTGAAGATGACGAGGCGATCCCAGCCGTTGAACACCATGTTCGCGCTGGAGTCCGACGTGTTGATCGAGATCGGCTGGCTCAGCGTGATGCCCGCGCCCGCCGGAAGCAGGTTGCCTTCGCTCAGCGGAACGAGCCGATTGACCGACACGATCCCGATGTTCGAGTGCAGCGGCAGCGAGTCCGTGTACAGCCCGAAGAGCGCCCCGTTGGCGAGGTTGTACACCACGTGATCGCCGCGCGAGCCCACGGCGAACGCGCTGGTCAGCACTGGAGTCGCCGCGCTCGCGAAGCGAATCGTCCCGCCGTCGCCGACCACGTACGCCTCTCCGTACCCGACGGCGATCGGCCCGCGGTCGTCACCGGCGATCGCGTTGGTGTCGACCACGGTGCAGCCCGCCACCGTGTAGCCGCCCACAGTGAGGTCGCCGGTCGTTGTGTTCTGCGTGACCGTCACGGGGCAGCTCACGAGCCCCTCGGGCACGACGCCGAACTGGCTCGAGCCCTCGAAGCGCATGAGCCATCGGCTGCTCGCGCCCGCGGAGTACACCGTGAAGTGCGCCGCATCGCCGAGGTTGGTGAACATCGCCACCGTCGTCGTCACGCCCGACGGGACCAGCGTTCGCGCGATCGCCGTCGAGCTCTGAATGTTCGTGAGATAGATGGACGAGCCCGACTGCTCGACGATGCCCGTCGTTCGAAAGCTCTCGGGAAACACCCGCGTCGGCTGCGCCATCGCGCCGCGATCGGTCACGAGCCCGGTCGACAAATTGATGTCGTACACGTTGGTGGTGTGCACGATCGCGCGGCCTCCGCCGTTGTACACGCCGATCGAGCTGCCGCTCGTGTCGATCGCGATGCTGCGCGAGAGCATCACCGGCGACGAGCGATCCCACACGCCCTGGTACGCGCGCCACAATCGATCGACCGAGCGCATCCCCGTGAGCCACTGAATGGGCCCCTGCGCGTCGCCGAGCACAAAGAGCTGCCCGGTGAACAAGTCGTGCACAGCGCCGTCGAGGCTCGTGCCCACGACGTTGGGCGCGGTCGCGACCGTCAACGGGTCGAAGCTCGCCATGCCCTGGTCCGCGTTGACGAACAAGCGCGTCGCGCCCACCGCGAGGCTGCCCCGCTGATCGCCGTGCAGCTGCTCGGTGTTGACCGTGTTGCAGGTCGTTCCGAAGCTCGTCACGCGAAACGGCGCGAGGCACGCACCGCTCGCGCAGCTCTCGCCCGCGGCGCACGCGCGACTGCACGCGCCGCAGTTCGCTGCGTTGCTGTTCAAGTCCACGCACGTCATCGACGGGCCGCAGGCGGTCTGCCCCGCAGGGCACACCGCACGACACGCGCCCGCCACGCAGCTCTGCCCCGCCGCGCACCGGTTGCCGCACGCGCCGCAGTTGTTCGGGTCGCTCAGCGGGTTGGCGCACACGCCCGGCGCCGCGCCGCACAGCAAATCACCGCGGTTGCAGATCGTCCCGCACACGCCGCTCGAGCACGAAGCCAGCCCGTTGATCGGCGCCGGGCACGAGCGCCCGCACACGCCGCAGTGCGTAACCGAGAAGTTCACGTCGGTCTCGCAGCCGTTGGCCGCGTTGCCGTCGCAGTCGCCGAAGCCCGCAGCGCAGCGCAACAAGCACGCGCCCAGCGAGCACGTCGCGCTCTGATTGGCCCCAGCAGCGCACGTTCGACCGCACGCGCCGCAGTGCGCGAGGCTCGATCGCGTGTCGACCTCGCAGCCGTTTGCGTTGCTGCCGTCGCAGTTGCCGAAGCCCGACGCGCACGTGAGCCCGCAGCGCGATCCAGCGCACACGGGCGTTCCGTTGGCTGCTGGCGGGCACGCCGCCCCGCACGAGCCGCAGTTGCTCGCGCTCGACGTCGTGTCGATGCACACCCCGCCGCACCGCATCGTGGGCGCCATGCACGTGAGCGAACACACACCCATCGAGCAGCTCTGGCCCGCGGGACACGCGTTGTTGCACGCGCCGCAGTGCGCGTTGCTCGTCTGCGTGTTCTGACAGACCCCGCCGCAAAACGCCTCGCCCGCCGCGCAGCGCGACCGACACATCCCCGTCACGCAGCGCTCGGACGCCGCGCACGCGTTGCCGCACATGCCGCAGTGACTGTCGCTCGTCGTCGTGTCCACACACGCGCCGCCGCAGGCGCTCTGGCCCATAGGACAGTCCGCGACGCAGTTGCTCATCGAGCACGTCTCGCGCGCAGCGCACGCTCGTCCGCAGCTCCCGCAGTTGCTGTTGTCGACCGACGTGTCCACGCACAGCGCGCCGCAGCGGGTCTGCCCGAGCGGACAGCGCTCGATGCACGCGCCCATCGTGCACGTCTGGTTCGCCGCGCACGCGACGCCGCACGCCCCGCAGTTGGCGCGATCGGTGATCGTGTCGACGCACATCCCGCCGCACGCCGAGAGGCCCATCGGGCACTGCATCGTCGCATCGGCGCCAGCGTCGACAGCCGCTTCGGGAGCAGCGTCGCGTCCGCAGTTGGGGTCCGTCGCACAGGGATCGCCGCTGTCGGGCTGCGCGTCCATCGCCGCGTCGACGGGGGGATTTGCCCCGTCACGGCCAGCGTCGGTCGCCGCTGCGTCGCGCGTCGCCACCGGCGGCGTCGAGCACGCGACGAGCATCGGGATCACTGCACAGGACAATCGAGAGAGCGTCTTCATGCGGCAGGGTCCTCAGGCAAAGTGAGTAGAAGCACTGAGTCTACCGCGAAGACGACGCGCGACGAAGGAAACTGCGCCCTCGTGCAGCGAGCGGTTCGCGCGAGTGACATTCGAGAAAACACCGCGAAGGAGCGAGAAGTCTGCGGGCACTGATCGCTGTTTACCGCGGTAATTTTCGACCGAAGGGACTCCCATGACGAACCCGATACGACGGCTGAGCGTCGCGCTGTGCGCGCTCACAACGTGGATCTGTAGCCAGTCGACCGCGCACGCTCACCCCGTGACGGTCGACGGCGCCGCGACCGAGTGGCTCAACCGAGAGGCCAACGCAGACAACCTCGGGATCATCGCCCGCGGCGCGAGCGGCGAGGGCAGCTACGTCTGGCGCGACAGGGCAGCGGACACGCGCACGGACCTCGCCTCGCCCGAGACGATCGCGGACCTCACGAGGCTCCGCGTGACGAGCAGCGCCGCAGGGCTCTCGTTCTTCGTGACGCTCAACAACGCGAGCGCGCACACGGGAGCAAACCCCGTGCAGCTGCAGATCGCGATCGACACCAATCAGCTCAACGGCAGCGGGCAGAACAATTTCGCCGGCTTCGCGGACACCGTGACCGCCGAGGGCGCGCGGTGGGAGCGCTTGATTCAGACGCAGTTCACCGCAGGGAGCACCGCGCGCGTGTTCGACACGGCGTTCACGGTGGTCGACCCCAGCGTCGCCGTCGGCGTCGCGACCGCAGGGGGCGTGACCAACTTGGAGATGACCGTCCCGTGGGCGGCGCTCGGGCTGACCGCGCCGCCTGCGACGCCGCTGCGATTCACCGTGGCGACCTTTCGCGAGCAAGCCGGCGGCAACACCGTCGACCTCGGCGGAGCGAGCATCTCCAACGCGATCGACGTAATCAGCGACTACGGCACGCCCCGCACGAGCGCGACGCTCAACACCTTCAACGAAGTGAGCGATCAGCGCGTCGACTACAGCTTCGACGTGCACTTCAACGGTACCAGCGGCGACGCGTACGCGCCGCTGCTCATCACGCGGTACGTCTCCAACGCCACCGACGACGCCGCGGGCGGCGGCGAGTGGTTCGCGATGCGCAACATGACCCCCGGGCCCATCTCGCTCGCGGGCTATCGCTTCACGGAAGAAGAGACGCTCGACGGGACCGAGTCGAGCGTCTCGTTTCCGACGACGGCCACCCTCGCGGCGGGCGCGACCTTCATCGCCGCCCAAGACGCGGTGAGCTACTTCGGCCGCTTCGGCAGCAAGCCCGACGCCGAGTGGACCTCCAACGACGCGACCGTCCCCGACATGCCGCAGTACGCGGGATGGAGCTCGGGAACCGTCGGCAACCTCATCCTCGCGGCCAACGACGAGCTCATCTTGCTCGACCCGTCGCACACCGCGCTCGACATCATCGTGTACGGAACCGGCGCGTACGCCGGCGTCACCGCGATGACCGCGCCGCCTGCCAACAACGCGGCCTCGCGCAACCAGACGACCTTCGGCGACACGGACAACTGCACGACGGACTTCACCATCGCGACGGGCCTCTGCGCCAACGACATGGCGTGCGGAGCCTGCGGAGCGTGCACGCTCAACCTCTGCGGCGTTCGCGCTCCAGGGTTCACCTGCCGCGCGTCCGCAGGAGACTGCGACGTGCCCGAGACGTGCGACGGAACCTCGCTGGCCTGCCCCGCCGACGGCTTCGCGGCGAACACCACGGTGTGCCGCAGCGCCACCGGAGGCGTGTGCGACGTCGCCGAGACGTGCACAGGCTCGAGCGCCACGTGTCCTGCGGACGGCTTCGCGGTCGCAGGCACGACGTGCCGCGCCGCCGCGAGCGCGTGCGACATGGCCGAGGCGTGCACAGGCATGAGCGCCGTGTGCCCGATGGATCAAGTCTCGCCGATGATGACCGTGTGCCGCCCGAGCGGCGGCGCGTGCGACGTCGCCGAGACGTGCGACGGACTCTCGAACGTGTGTCCGATGGACATGAAGGCCTCCGGCGCGACCACCTGCAGGTCCAGCGCGGGCGCCTGCGACGCCGCCGAGGTGTGCGACGGAATGAACAACGCGTGCCCCGCGGACAGCGTCGAGCCCGCGACCACCGTTTGCCGTGCGAGCACGGGCACGTGCGACGCCGCTGAGACGTGCGACGGAAGCACCACAGCGTGTCCGGTCGACGGCTTCGCAGCGAACACCGTCGTGTGCCGCGCGAGCGCAGGCGCGTGCGACTCGGCAGAGACGTGCACGGGATCGAGCGCTGCGTGCCCTGCGGACACAGTCGCTCCGGCGACGACCGTGTGCCGCGCGAGCGCAGGCGCGTGCGACACCGCTGAATCGTGCGACGGAAGCACCACCGCGTGTCCAGCGGACGGCTTTCAACCAGCGACCGTGACGTGCCGCGCGAGCGCAGGCGACTGCGACACGGCGGAGTCGTGCACGGGCTCGAGCGCTGCGTGCCCCGTCGACGGCTTCGCGGCGAACACCGTCGTGTGCCGCGCGAGCGCGGGCGCGTGCGACTCGGCAGAGACCTGCACGGGCTCTGCTGCGGCGTGCCCTGCGGACACCGTCGCTCCGGCGACCACCGTGTGCCGCGCGAGCGCGGGCGTGTGCGACACCGCCGAGACCTGCGACGGAACGACCGGCGTCTGCCCCGCGGATTCGTTCGCCCCCAACACCACCGTGTGCCGCGCGAGCGCGGGTGCGTGCGACATCGCCGAGAGCTGCTCGGGCTCTGCCGCGGCGTGCCCTGCGGACTTCGTCGCGTCCAACACCACGGTGTGTCGACCGAGCGCAGGCGCGTGCGACAACGCCGAGACGTGCGACGGAGTCGCCACCGCGTGCCCGGTCGACGGGTTCGTTTCTGCCGGTACTTCGTGCGCGGACATGAACCGCTGCAACGGCGACGAGACCTGCAACGCAACCGGAGTGTGCCAGCCCGGGACCCCCGTTGTGTGCGCTCCCTCGATGAACGCGTGCCAGGTCAACGCGTGCAACAACACCACGGGCTCTTGCGAGCTCTCGAACGCGATGGCCGGGACCACCTGCAGCGACGGCGTGTTCTGCAACGGCGAAGAGTCCTGCAACGGAATGGGCACGTGCCTGATGGGCGCTCCGCCCGAGGACGCAGGCGCCGTGTGCTCGGACGCGGGCGACGCAGCAGCGGACGCCAGCGACGACGCAGCAGCGCCGGACGCAGGCGGCGACGCAGCGAGCGACGACGCAGCAGCGGACGCAGCCGACGACGCAGCGGCAGACGCAGCAGCGCCGGACGCAGGCGAAGACGCGGCGAGCGAAGCAGGCGACGACGCAGGGGAGGACGTGCTCGTCGCCGACGCGAGCGAAGACGCGAGCGAGGCGATGGACGCGAGCGCTGACGCTGCGCTCGAAGCGGGCGCAGACGCGCGCATCGACGCGAGGGCCGACGTGCGCACGGACGCGCGCGCGGACGCAGCGACGATGAGCGACGCGAGCGGCGACGGACCGGGCTCCGAGAACGACGGGCTCTCGGGCTCTGGATGCGGCTGCCGCACGACGCCGACGGGACCGACGCAGGGCGCTCCTGTGGCGCTCGCGCTGCTCGCAGCGGCGATCGTCGTGACGCGCGCTCGCCGCCGTCGCGCCGCGTAAAGCGACGGTCAGCGCTGCTGCGGGGGATCGTAGGGAGGGTGGGGACCGAGCAAGCGACGAGCGATCGTCGTCGGGCTCAGGGCTTTCGGCGCAGCGGCCCCTCGGCGCGCTCGCGCTCGACGGCCTCGCGCATCGAGCGCACTTCTCTCTGCAAAAATCCACGCACGGCGCGGTCGAGCCCGTCGTGTTCGATCCAGTGCGCGCTGTACGTCAGCGTCGGGTCGAAGCCGCGCACGAGCTTGTGCTCTCCGCCCGCGCCGGGCTCGAACACCCGCAGCCCGCGCTCGATCGACTCTTCGATCGAGTGGTAGTAGCAGACGTTGAAGTGCAAAAACGGACGCTCTTCGCGCGCTCCCCAGTAGCGCCCGTAGAGCTTCGCGCCGCGCGTCGCGTTGAAGGCCCCCGCGATCACCGCGCCCTCGGGGCTCTTGGCGCGCACCCACTCGACGCGGTCGCGGCAGCGCTCGAGCACCATGCGAAAGAACGCCTCGTTGAGGTAGCGCCGGCCCCAGACGAACTTGTCCACCGTCGTGAGGTACAGCTCGTAGATCTCTGTCGCGAGCGACGGGTCGAGGGCGTCGCCGCGCAGCGTCTCGATCACGACGTTGTCCTTGGCGACCTGCGCGCGCTCGCGCTTGAGCGCGGTCCTGCGCTTGCTCTGAAAGCGGGCGAGAAAATCGTCGAACGTGCGGTAGCCGTCGTTGTTCCAGTGAAATTGCACGCCTTCGCGGCGCGCGAGGCCGGCGCGCTCGAGGGCCGCGCACTCGTCTTCGTGGCAGAAGAGCACGTGCGCGGACGACAGCGACCGCTCGCGCACGACGTAGCGGATCGCCGCCACCGCCAGCGCCGCCGCGCGATCGACGCTCACGTGCGCAGCCCTGAGCAGCCTGCGCCCCGTCGCCGGCGTAAACGGAACGGCCGCCACCAGCTTCGGGTAGTACGCGATCCCCGCGCGCTGCGAGGCGTCGGCCCAGCTGTAGTCGAACACGAACTCCCCCTCGGAGTGGTCCTTCACGTACGCGATCACCGCCGCGACGATCGCCCCGTCCGCGTCGGTCCACACGAGGTGCGAGGGCTTCCAGCCGCGCTCGGCGCTCGCGCACCCCGAGCGCTCGAGGCACGACAGAAACGCGTGCTCGACGAACGGCGAGTCGTCGTCCGTGTGCAACGTGTCCCACGCAGCAGCGTCGAGCTCGTCAATCGAAGAGCACACGCGAAGGGTCGCTCCGTCGAGCGTCGGGGCAGAGGTCATGAAGGGATCGTCAGCATGGAGCAGCGCCCGTCGCTCGTCGATGGACACGCCGCCGCACCGGCGCAGAAAATCCCCGTGGTGACCGTCATGGCCAGCCAAGTGCTGTGCGGAGAAACAGCGGCGAAGCGGCCCGCAGCCCAAGGGCTCATGGCGACCAAGATTCTGCGTGGAGAAACAGCGACGAAAGTGCCCGGAGCCCAAGGCTCATGGTTGCCCAAATCTTGCCTGGATAAACAGCAGCGAAGCGGCTCGCAGCCCACGGACTGATGGCTGCCCAAGACCTGTGTGGCGAATCACAGGCGAAGCGTCGCGGAGTCCATAGGGGATGGGTGTGATTGCAGATCGTGCGGGGCAGCGAGCGAGCGAACGACCCAATGAAACGCAGTGTCCTCCACGGCGGGTTGACAAACCCGCCGCTAACGACGCTCGAAGC
>JAAFIF010000161.1 GCA_013298625.1 Myxococcales bacterium | reverse complement strand
TGCCCGAAGCCTCGCCCTTGCAGAGCAAGGGCCTTCACGATCAACTCTGCCAGACTATTTCCTAACGATTCACCATGCAGAGCCGCCGCCCTTGCGCTCTGCGCGGGGGCGGGGCGCGCGGTAGCGCGGGTGGGGGCCGCGCACCCTTCGCTCGCCGTTCGCGGTAGCGCGGGTGGGGGCCGCGCACCCTTCGCTCGCCGCTCGCTGCAGCGCGGGGGGAGGGCCGCGCACTCTTCGCTCGCTCTACTCCGCCGCGAGCGCGCGCACGACGACGTGCGACCCCGTGATCGGGCTCGGCGCGATTCGCTCTCCCGTCGGCCGCAGCGTGCGCGCGTCGAAGAACGAGAGCGCCATCCCGTCGCCCGCGCGGTGGCTCACGACGAACTCCGCTCGATCGAGCGTCAGCGCGACCCCACGGGCCTCCGCGAGCTCGATCACCGCGAGCGAAGCCCCGTCGCGCAGCGACCACGCTGTGACGCAGTCGCCCAGCGGGTGCGTCGCGAGCGCCATCGTCGCGTCGGCGTCGAGCGCGACCGAGAGCGCCTCTCCCAACATGCGCGCGACGATCGCCTCGGGCTGCTCGATCACGAAGGGCTTTCGTCGGCCCAATCGCAGCGTCACCGCCCCGAGCGCGGGCTCTCCCGCGACGCCGTCGCGCGGCGCGCTCACGATCACGAGGTCGCCGCGTTCGCTCACCGCCACGTGCCCCGCGTTGAAGAGCGGGGACGGAATCGCGATTTTCTCCAGGAGTTTTCCTGTCGAAACATCGACGTACGTGACGCACGGCAGCGACGCGCCGCGCACTCCATAGGGCCCGCCGCCGTTGGCGACGACCATCGTCTTGCCGTCGTCGAGCAGGTGGCAATCGTGCGGAGAGAACCCGTGCGTCCCCAGCTCGCCCAGCGCTTCGAGCGTGCGACCGTCGCGCACGACCAGCACCCCGCGGCCGCCTTCGGTGAGCACCGATTCGGTCGCGTAGAGCAGCGCGCCGTCCGCCGAGAACGCGCCGTGCCCGTAGAACTGTCGCCCTTCTCCGGCCGCGAGCGCGCGCTCGGTCACGCCCGTCGCGACGTCGATCACGCACGCCCCTGGGCCCTTCTTCTCGAACACCGCCACGCGCGTCGGAGCCCGCGGGTCGAACGCGAATCCGTGCGGCAAAAACCCCATCGAAAATGACACGACCTCGGGGGGCGCGCGGTCGAGGTCCACCCGCGCCAGCACGTGCGACGACTGCCCTCGCAACGTGTATCCGCCGCCGCCCAACAGCACGCCTCTCATCTCGTCGCCTGCTCTCTCGGTCACCGCGCCACGATGTGCAACATCTTGGTGTCGCGACCGTCGTCCGCCTTCGCCGCGCCGATCGCCGACCACTCGAGCTCGTGCGGAACCTCCGCGGTCAACCACGGCCCCGTCGGATCTGCGCGCCGCTGCCCCGCGCCGAACACCCGAAATCCGCTGCGACGAATCGCGCTGATCACCTTCGACAGCGGCCGCCCTTCGCGCATGTGCAGCTCGATCGCCCACGCTTTGACCGCGCGCATCACCGGCAGCGCCGCGTCGAGCACCTCGTACTCGTGCCCCTCGACGTCGAGCTTCACCACCGTCGCGTCCGCGCACAGGCTCGCCAGCGATCGACACGCCACGCGCCGCAGCGACGCGAGCGCAGAGGCCTTCACCGACCGCGGGTCCACCACCACGCTGTTGAACGCGAGCTGCTCGCCCGAGCCCACGCGGACGCTCACCTCGCCGTCGCGATCCGAGAGCGCGCACCGCGCGACGGTCCAGCGATCACCCGCGCCGTGCTCCGCGATTCGCCGCTCGATTTGCAGGGAGTTCTCCTCGATGGGCTCGACCGAGATCACCCTGTTTCGCCCTCCGTTCGCGGTCGCGAAGAACTCCGAGAGCAGCCCCACGTTCGCCCCTCCGTCGACGATCACCTCGCCGTCGAGCGGAAGCACCTCTGCGTACCAGGCCAGCTGTCGTTCGAGCGAAGACATCAAACAAGGCTCTAAACCACTACCGCGACGGGGTTCGTAGTTTTCCCAGTGCGCGGCAGTGGTTTGACTTGATTTCCACCGCGCTGATCCGCTCCGGTCATCTTCGATGCCCGTCGCGGGCGCGGTATAGTGTGAATCGAAGCGCGCCACCAGCGCGACTGCGCTCACGGGATCACAGACTCCTACAACGATGCAGCTGTTCGTTGCCAGCGCTCACCGAGCGCCGGCCGCGGCGCACACGAGCGATCGAACGCGGTACGCTCTCTCTCAGCGAGGGCAGAGCGTTGACCGACATGAAGAGCTGGCGCGCGCGCCACGACCGATTCATCGCGGCGATCGCCGCTCGAAACGCAGCGCACACGGGGCCTGCGCCCTCGTACGCGATCGCAGTTCGCCCCGCCTTCAAGCCCGTGGCCGCGAGCGCGCTCACGGCCATCGCCAACGCCGTCGGAGCGCCGGTCGCAGCGCCCCTGGTCGCCCTGTGGTCCGCCGCCCTCGAATGCGTCGCCGAGTACGACGCGGCCCGCGCCACGCACGCCTTCGGCCGCACGCTCGCGCTCTTGACGCCCAGCGACGCGAAGCAAGAGACCCTCGCCCTGCGCGCCCTCGCAGAGGAGCTCGATTTCGCTCCCGCGCGCAACGCCATCGCCTTCGGCTGGATTCACAGCGACGCGGTCGATCCTCCCAGCAAGAGCTGGCTCGTGCTCGAGCCGGACTCCGGCGCGATCTCGCTGATCCGCTGCCCCGTGGCCGACGCGACCATGATCGCGACGCCCGTCGCACACTCGCTCGACGAGGCGCTCGCCGCCGCGCTCGCCGTGGGCTATTGGGCCGGGGATCGCGCGGGCATCGGGCGCTACCTCGACGCGATCGGCGAGGCGATTCAGGGCGAAGATCGCGCAACGCTCGAGGGCAACGCCTGGCTTCGCGCGCTCGACGCGCACTGCCTACGATGAACAATCGCACTGCCCCGCTGCTCTTGCTCTCGTGGTTCGCCACCTCGGGCTGCGCGCCGTCGCCGTCGGTCGAGTGCGTGACTCGCAACGTGCCAGCCGATCGCATTCCTCTCGAAGCCGTTGACTGCGGCAGCCTGTACATCGCGGGCACCGACGGAGTGAACTCCGTGGAGAACCCCGAGACGCTCGCGTGCGCCAACCGGGCGATCAGCGCGTCCGTCGCATTCGTCGTACGACGAAACGAAGTCGTCTCGACAACGAACTGCGGCTCGACCGGGATGTGTCCTCTCGTGCGGGCAGCAGTGTCTGCGTGGATCGGCGACACGATCGACGGCAGCTACGCGATCACGCAGCTGTTCGACGGAGCGGACCCGTCGATCCCATCGATGCCGCTTCGCATGCGCACGCGCAGCTGCGCTCCGAGCGCGGGCGCGACGCTGCGGCTCGTCAGCCCTTCGACGCGGCGCATCTCGCTGCTGTGTCGCGACGGAATGACCTCGGTCGAGCTCGACGAGCTCCCATCGGTCAGCGCCTGCGCTCGTCGCGACGAGTAGCGATGGGCGCGCTCGCGACGGGCAGCGTTGCGGTTCGTGTGGAACGAGAGCAAGCGAGTGCGCGGCCCCCACCGGCGCTGCGAGCAAGCAAGCGAGCGAGCGAGTGCGCGGCCCCCACCCGCGCTACCGCGCGCCCCGCCCCCGCGCAGAGCGCAAGGGCGGCGGCTCTGCACGGTGAATCGTCGGGAAATAGACTGATAGAGTTGATCGTAAGGGCGCTTGCTCTGCAAGCGCTCTCGGGCAGGTCTATCGAACACGATTGCTGCTCTCGACACTGCAGCGGACAAGACGCCAGCAGCGACGACGCCGCGCTCGTATCGACGAAGATTCTCTCGTTGCTCGCTGCCATGCCCTTGCAGAGCAAGGGCTTTCACGATCAACTCTATCAGTCTATTTCCCGACGATTCACCGTGCAGAGCCGCCGCCCTTGCGCTCTGCGCGGGGGCGGGGCGCGCGGTAGCGCGGGTGGGGGCCCCGCACTCGCTCGCTCGCTTGCTCGCAGCGCCGGTGGGGGCCGCGCACCATGCGCGCTCACTCCTAGCGCGGGTGGGGGCCGCGCACTCGCTCGCTCGCACCGCAAGCGTTGCCCGGCAGCCCCGCTCGCTACTGCTGCGGCTCGGGCTGCCGGGTGAAATCAATGGTGAAGCCCGGCTGGTGCACCTGACGGTCGTCGCCCGTGAGCACCAAACGCATGGACTCGCACTCGTTGCCGGTGAGCGTCACGCGGTAGCGAAACGTGTTGCTGGTGCCGTCGTTGAGCACGCGAAAGTGCATCGTGGTGCCGTCGACGCTGTACGTGCCCTGCAGCAGCGGCGTGGCGCGGCGCGCGTCCGCGACGGTGCCGTACGTCTGCCAGCGACCGTCGGCGCTGAAGTCCGTGACCCACGTCGTCGACGAGCGCCACAAGCCCGCCACGGTGCACTGCCTCGGCGCAGGCTGCGGCGGCGTCGGCGCGCGATTCTGCGCCACCGCAGGAACACTGAACAACAAAGCACCCAAGGCGATCCAGCGAGCGTTCATGGTGGTCTCTTCTGTGACGGACAGAACGCTCCGACGCGCTCGGAGCTTTCACCATTGGGAAGAATTCTCACCGCTCGACTTCGATCCGCACGGCCCGCAGCCACTCTCTGCGCGAGGTGAGCTCGTCGTCGCCGTAGAGCCCCGCCTCGGTCAGCGTCGCCTCGCGCGTGGCGCCCGTCGCGCGATCGCGCACGCGTAGGACCAGCACCCCGTTGGGCTGCACGTCGAGCTCGACCTCGACCGGCGCGCCGTCGGGCATCGCGCGGTCGAACGTGAACATGTACGTCCCCACCGCGGTCGCCTCGCGCTCGGTGCGTCCCTCGAAGACCTCGATGGGCAGGGTCGTCCCCCCTCCGCGCATGTAGAACGCCGCGCGCCCCGTGAACGGCGTCGGCGTCCCCGCGGCGATCAACGTGTGCAGGACAGCGCGACGCCCCGAGGGCTGCGTCGGATCGGGCGCGTACGCGCGCACCGAAAACGCATCGGGAAGCACTCCGCGGATCTCGACCACCGCGCTCTTGTTGCCCTGCTGCGCGATCGCCGCCCCGTACATCGCCGCCCCGGACGCCACGATGGTCTGCGGGTTCAGCGGGTGATCCGCCTGATCGAACACGATCTGCACTTTGCCTTGCGCGCGCTCGCTCATGCGCGTCTGCAGCGCGTACAGCTGCGAGCTGCCCCCGGTGAGCAGCACCTTGTCGATGTCCGCCCACGTCATGTTGGCGCGGCGCAGCGCTTCGTCCGCGCACGCGACGGCGCGGTCGATGTCCCCTGCGATCCACGAGGACAGCTCGCTGAGCTTCACTTCGATCTGAATGTCCTCGCCCACGATCTGCGAAGACTCCAGGCGCATCCATTTGCGCCGCGAGCGCTCCCACGGGGCGACCTCTGCGCGGAGGTCCTGGTTGAGCTCGACCTTCACTTGCTCGGCGAGGTCGAGCAATTGCTCTCGCGTGGCCTCGTTGACGTCGGCGAGCGAGAGCCCTTCGTAGCCCGCGCGCTGGCAGTACTTCTCGAGCAGACGATCGCGGACTTTTTCGTCGATGGCGAGGCCGCCGAGCTGAACGCCGTACGAGTCGATCGCGCGGATCGCGACGCGGCCGTCGGGGGTGCGCTCGCGGCGCATGACCGTGACGTCCAGCGTTCCGCCGCCGAAATCGAAGACCAAGAAGGTGTTGACCGTGGGCCCGGCTTCGATCGCGTCGTGCAGGCCGTACGCCCACGCGGCGGCGTCGGGCTCGGTAACCATGCCGCGCACGACGAGGCCCGCCATCTGCGCGGCCTGCGCGGTCGCGAGCTTCTCTCGCGTACGAAACCGCTGCGGATGCGCGATCACCACCCCGTCCATCGGCGGCGCGCCCGGCGCCGTTCGCACGAACTCAGCCAGCGCGCGCAAGATCGTCGCCGACACGTCCGTCGCCCACAGCTCGTGCTTCGCCACCGCCCACGGCGGCCCGCCCGGAACCCTCGTCCGCACCCCGATGGTGTTCTTCGCCCCGCGGACGAGCTTCAAGTGCGCGGGCGCTTCGTCCGCGGTCCCGACGATGCGACGGTACGTTTCACGGGCGAATTTGCCGACCATCGCGCGAACGCCGCTCGCGCTGTCGTACACGACCACCGAGGCGAGCGTGCGCCCTCCGCGCTCGAGGGCCACGACGTGCGTGCGGCCGTCGGCGACGTAGGCGGCGGCGCAATAGGTCGTTCCGAGATCGATGCCATAGATCGCCATGCGCAGTGTCGCGGCGAGAGTAGCGCACGAGCGGCAGAGAGAATCATGTACAGTGTGGGGCACCATGCAGCGCGTGCGAATTGCGCCGTCGATCTTGAGCGCGGACTTCAGTCGACTCGGCGAAGAGATTCAAGCGGTCGAGCGCGCAGGCGCCGACTGGATCCACGTGGACGTGATGGACGGGCGCTTCGTGCCCAACATCACCATCGGCCCGCTCGTCGCGAAGGCCGTGCGCCGCGTGACGAAGCTCACGGTCGACTGCCACTTGATGATCATGGAGCCCGAGCGCTACGTGAAGGACTTCGCCGACGCGGGCGCGGACGTGATCAGCGTTCACCCCGAGGCGACCGTGCACCTCGAGCGCACGCTGCAGTCCATCCGCGCCCTCGGAAAGCGCGCCGGCGTAGTCCTCAACCCCTCCACGCACGAGAGCGTGGTCGAGTACGTGATGCACTGCGTGGACCTCGTCCTGGTGATGAGCGTCAACCCTGGCTTCGGCGGACAAGCCTTCATCCCGCAGGTGCTTCCGAAGGTCGAGCGGCTGCGCGCGATGATCGACCGGACGGGACGCGAGATCGACCTGCAAATCGACGGGGGAATCACCGCCGACACGATCCCCGCCGCGCGCCGCGCGGGCGCCGATTGCTTCGTCGCCGGCAACGCCGTGTACGGTCAAAAAGACTACGCGCAGGCGATCCGATCGCTGAAGGACAACGCCGACAAGGTCGTCTCGATCAGCGCGCACGGTGCGGTCTCGTGACGAACAACGGAGGCAACCCCAACGCGACGGGCGTCGGCTTCGAGACGGTGTACGTCGGCGACAGGGCGACCGCGCGACGGCTGCGCAAAGCGCGGGTGCTGATCGTGGACGGCCCGGACCGCGGCAAGACGTTCGACATCGATCAGCCCAGGATCACCGTGGGGCGCTCGGCGATCTGTCAGATCAAGCTCAACGATCGCAGCGTCTCGGGGTCGCACGCAGAGTTCGAGGCCAACGAGTCGGGCTTCGTCGTGCGCGACCTCGGCAGCACCAACGGGATGTACCTCGGCGAAGTCCGCCTCAAAGAAGCCATCGTCCCGATCGGAACGCGCCTTCGCATGGGCACCAGCACCCTGCAGCTGGTCCCCGCTGAGGGCGTCGTCGAAATCGCGCTCTCCAAAGACGACCGCTTCTTCGACATGGTGGGCCGCTCGGTCGCGATGCGACAAGTGTTCGCCCAGCTCGAGCGCGTCGCGCAGAGCGACATCACCGCGCTCGTCACGGGCGAGACGGGCACCGGCAAAGAGCTCGTCGCGCGAGCGATCCACAAAGCGAGCCGCCGCGCCAAAGGGCCGCTGGTCGTCCAAGACTGCTCGGCCATGCCGCAGACCCTCGTCGAGAGCGTGCTGTTCGGCCACGAGAAGGGCGCGTTCACCGGCGCGGGCGAGCGCAAAATCGGCTCGTTCGAGCAAGCGCAGGGCGGGACCGTCTTTCTCGACGAAATCGGCGAGCTGCCGATGGACCAGCAGTCCAAGCTCTTGCGCGTCCTCGAGAACCGCGAGATCCGCCGCGTGGGCGGCGAGAAGACCGTCCCCGTGGACGTCCGCGTCGTGGCTGCTACTAACCGTGATCTCCGACAGATGGTCAGCCAGGGGCAGTTTCGCGAGGATTTGTACTATCGACTCGCGGTGGTGACCGTCGAGCTGCCGCCGCTGCGGGCGCGGCGAGAGGACATTCCGCTGATCGCGACGGCGCTGCTCGAGCGATTCTGCGAGCGAAATCCCACGGTGACAGCGCGGGCCTTCGACGCCCCTGCCATGGGCCGGCTGGTCTCGCAGCAATGGCCGGGCAACGTGCGCGAGCTGCGCAACGTGATCGAGCGCGCGTCGAGCCTGGCGGACGGGACCGAAGTGACGATCAGCGATTTGTTTCCTGCGGGGGCGGTGGACAAGACGCCGCCCGCGGGGGTCGCGCCCATTACTGCAGCGACGGCCGAGGCGGTCCTCGCGCACAACCCAGCGGGCGCAGCGCACACGGGGGACGCGCCGCCGGTGGTGCACGGGTACGAGAGCCTCTCGCAGCTCCCGTTCAAAGACGCGAAGGCGCGGCTGCTCGAGGCGTTCGAGCCGGCGTACCTCAAGGGCCTCCTCGCGCGCCACCAGGGCAACATCACCCGCAGCGCCAACGCCGCGGGCCTCACGCGGTACCACCTGCGTGAGCTGTGCAAGCGCTATGGGCTGCGCTCGGTGGACAACGAGCCGGAGTGAGCAGAGACGAGAGCGGGTGTGGGCGCGAGAGCGAAGAGCGCGAGGCCGCGGTTGTGGGCGGTGAGCGAGGCGCGCGCGTATCCGTCACGCATTGTCAATTCAGAGCGCCCCAGGCTTTTTGCCTGATTCGACCGACGACGAAGCGAGAGAACGCAGCTTCTCGATCGCCTCTGCGCCTTCGCCTTGCCACTCGGGCTCGCCCGGAAGGCGCAGGATCACCAGCGGCGGATGCAGCTGCGGGCCCCAGTAGCGCGTCCGGTCCTGGAGATCCCATGGGTTGGCATACCCGTAAATCACGGCAGCGTAGAAGCGCTGCGAGTCGTCGCTTGCTCGGACGTTGTGCGCAATTTCTTGAAACCAATTGAGGACGTCTCCGCTCGGCTCATCGAGAGCGAACAAGCAAAGCGATCCTTTGGAATCGAGATCCTCCGTTGGGGAGAGTTGCTCGACTCCAGGAAGCAGCTCGCTGATAAAGGGGTGTTCGGCGGCGAAATAGAAGTTCTCGCTGCGCGCGACGACCTCGCCTCCCGCACCACGCAACTCCAGTGGCTTGCCGTAGATCGCTCCACGAAGTCGCGAATCGAGCCGCGGTTCGTCTTCAGGCCAACCGAAGTCGGGGATCGCCTGAAGCGCGTCGAACATGTCTGCCGCAGAGGCAATGGCGAGTCCAGCGTTCCAGTGCACCCACAGCGGTACGCCGAGCGCGATGGCCTCGAGGCAAAGATCTCGGATGACCGGCTGCAATCGCAGCGGAGCGTATCTGCTGAAACTGTACGAGTCCATGCTGTGTATGCCGTCGCCGAGGCGTTGGTAGAGCGGATCGATCGCGAGGATCCCGCACTCGTCCAAGGAGGACGGATGCCGCCTCATGACGATCCGCGAGTCCCCCTGAGCCCCTGACAGACGAACTTCGTCATCGGAATCTCTAACGAACTCTGTTGTGGCCGCGTGTTGTTCGAGGATACGAACAATTCGCGCCTTCGTGATCGATGGAGAACAAGACACATTAACAGGGAACATCACCGTGGGGGCTCCAACGTGCTGATGAATTGTATACGCTCGCCTATGTCGCCAAACCACTACCGCGACGGTCATCGTAGTTTTCTCTGTCCGCGGTCTTGGTTTAGCGATCCTGAAATAACTGACGCTCTCAACCCTTCGACTCCCCGACACGTCGAGGCCGAGAGCAAAGCAACACAGAGAGGGCGTAGAAGCCTTCTTGCAGCGCGCAGTCAGGATTCGTGAATTTTCGTCCAGAGGCGAGCAGCGCCTGCATTTCTTCGCGCGGCGGCAACTCTTCATTGGAGAGCAGCTGCGCCATGGTCCGCGCAAACGACAGGGCCTCCGTGTATTGCCCGGGCAGCTGTCGCTCCATCGACTCGAACCGTCGAACGAGATTGTCAGCGAGCGTCTTCGCCTTGTCTTTGTCCATTGCTATCTCCCGCGAAGAACCAGTCCAACTGCTGCTCGGTCGGGCGCTCGAGTGCTTCGAGTAGATCCGAGCGCGCTCGAGATCAGCGTCGTCCGGCTCACGACTTCGACCAATCTGTCCTCCCCTCCTGTGTACGAAGCTCCTCGATAGCCTCGAGCTCCGCGCTGAACATTTCACTTGCAGCGACGTCCCAACGATTCATCAACGCAATAGACATCTTCCGCGGAGAGCCGTGCCAAATCTGCTTAAATCGAGCAAACAAGGCCTCGAACTCAGTTCGCGACTGCCATGCAGCGTAGCACTCTGCATGCATGCCGGCATCGCTAGCCAGCGCCAGTCGATGCCAGCGAGGAAGAAATGCCGGAAATCCAATTACATCCTCTCGGTCGCGGATCACGCTCTCGCAAAGTGGACAGACGCTCGAGCCGCGGAACAGAAATGGCATACCGGGAATGATATCCCAATACGCAAGATCTGACAATCGCGGGGCACCTCATCCAATCGCTCGACAAAGCCCGACGGTCGCCCTTCGAGGTGGAGCGGGTGTGATTGCGGATCGTTCGGGCGTCGCGCACCGCGCGAAGCGCGCTGCTGCAGGCCAGTCTTGATTACGTGGGGGCGGATTGCTCTTGGGGACGCACGGAGAAGAGCACGCTCACCGCCGCGTACAACGGTCACGCGCGAGCAACGCTGCCTGTGACCCAAGACGCTCGCGCGCACATCGCGCACGGCGCTCAGCGCGCGCTCGTCGCCCGGGACCCGGTGACCGTGACCCCAGTGAATACACGGTTACGAATCGAATAGATGGACTCGCTGCGTTTCTCGACTGCGCGTGCGGCGACTCCCTCCGCAGATTTCGGGACTGGCCTGATTTCGTCCCTCCTCCGTCCTCGCAGAGCCTCGGCCGTCGGCAAATCACGCGTAGTCCCGAGGCGCGATGGCTTCGCCACTGCGATGTGCTGCGGTCCTCGGCGCTCGCTCCGTCGTTCACGAAACGCAGCCATCATCCTCCCCACCTCGGCACTCACCCGCTGCGCTCGTGCGCCGCCCCTCCTGCGTCGAAAGCTTCTTCGACCGCTTCGAATAAGAGGGCGTTGGAGTGCATTCGCAGGAGATCATGCGGCTCGCCGCAGCATGAGTTGGATCGACGCCAATTGCAGCATTGCGCGGCTTGATTCTGGCTTCCGTTCGTAGTCTTTCGACAGCCGCCTC
>JAAFIF010000189.1 GCA_013298625.1 Myxococcales bacterium | reverse complement strand
AGGATCGCGTCTTCAGCGTGGACAGTGGCACGGCAACGACTGTCCTCGCCGAGCTCCATTGGCTAGCTGCGGTCGCGAGACCGCTGCGCTTCGCCCGTAGAGAACACTCGTCACCGTGCGGGCGCTGTTGCACGGCCCCTTGGGCTCCGGGCCTCTTCGCCGCTGTTTCTCCCGGCAGCTTTTGGGCAACCACGATGGCTCGTCTCCCGGGCGTGAGCTTCACCCCCCGAGAACTCCCCGCCGCGCGCGCTGTCAGAGCCCCGATGCTCCCAGTCCGCGCACGCAGCTCGCCTCTCGGACTTCTCCGGCTCTTCTCGCTGCTCACCGCGCTCTCGAGCGCGATCAACGCCGCGTTCGTCGACCGGTGGTACCAGTGGCTCGGCGTCGAGGCGCGGCTTCACCCGCGGGTCGCCTCGCGCGGGGCGGCGGGGTTCGAGCACTTCTGCGGGAGGTTCGACTGGATCGCGTTCGAAGAGCTCGATCTGCTCCGCCATCACGCTTGTTCGCCGACCTTCTCGTGCGTCGCACTACTCGCGGCGACGCTCTGTTTGCTTCGGGCTACACGGGGGTCGCCCATCGAAAGGACGCGCGTGATCGTTCGCGTGCCCGACGTGCCGCGAGGCGTTCCCGAGGTGTCGACCTGGCCGAGCCGCGAAGAGCGCGCGCAGCGGATCGAAGCGCGCTTCGCCACGGGCTTCGCGTGGCTGGTCGTCGCGCTCTTGCCTGCGCTCTGGATCGGCGTCGAGCGTCAGCTGCCGACGTTCGAGTCGTGCGGCAGCTGTCGATCGTGCGACGGCGCGAGGATGTTCACCGACGTTTCGCACGTCGTCGCGTGGTGGGCCGGGACCGCGCTCGGCTTCGTCGCGCTCGCGGTGATCATCGAGCGAACGCGCCGCGCGATCCACGAGAGCCCTCGCTCGCCGTAGCGCTCACTCTCGCTTCGCGACCGCCTCGCGCAGCGCGCGAACGAACTCGGGGACGACGACGGTGAGCACCATTCCGAGCTGGGCTTCGCGCTGGTCCAAGAGCATCACCGCGTGGTGCGTCGCCAGCGAGACGACCACCGCGAGCTGCGACTGCTCGAGGTCGATCACGTAGTACCGCTGCAGCGACGGGTAGCGCGCCTCGTCGAGCGCCTCGCGAATGCTGTCCGTAATCCGATCGAACACCGCTGAGCTCGCCGCGCTGATCCCCGTCCACGCGACGGGCTTCTGATCGAACGCGGTCCACACCTCGGCGCCGATCAACCCTCGCACGCGCCCGACCACCAGCGTCTCGAGCGCCCGACGGATGCGCGCGTCCTCGTCGCTCACCGCGGGGACAGGCTCGCTTCGCAACGGCGCGGTCACCAGCGTCGGCGCGCTGTCGTCGATCCCCCGTCGCTCGATCACAGGCGCCGCCATCGCCGGCGGAGGAACGGTGCGCAGCACGTTGAACTCGATATCGAAATCGTCGCCGAGCTCCGACGGAGGCCGCGACGTGAGGCGCTTCGCGCCGCGCTCTCGCTCGTCGCGCAGCCGCAGCGACTCGAGGATCACCCCAGAGAGCCCCACGCGGATCTTCGGATCGTCGATGGACGCGCGCTCGACCATCTCGATTGTGACCTCGGGCAAGCCCACCAGCGCGTACGCGGCCTCGGGTCCTTCGAGCTCTTCGAACGCAGCACCCACGAGGTCGCCGTTGTCGATCTCGAGCCAGCCCACGCGGCCGCGCGAGCGGATCGTGACGACGGAGGTCGAGCGCTCCATCGAGAGCAGCTGGAGGTAGGCGACGAGGGCGATCCCTTCGAGCCGCGCGCGCTTCGCAGAGAGCTCGCGCACGATGCACTGCTCGACCTCGAGCAGGTCTACGGGCTTCTGCAGCATCGAGAACACGCCGCACTCGCGCAGCATCGCCCGCGCTTCGATCGAAGGAACCGCGGTCATCACCACCGTCGGGATCGCCCGCCGCGTCGAGATCATCCACGCGATGAGCTGAAGCCCGTCGAACTGCGGCATGCGCAGGTCCGTCAGCACCAGGTCCACGGGCTCGTTTTCGATCACGGCGATGGCCTCGCGGCCGTTGTACGCGGTGCGGATCACGAACCCGTGCTGCTCGCCCGCAGAGAGCAGCCCGTCGGCGAGGCTGCGACGAAAGAGCGCCTCGTCGTCGACGATGAGCACGGTGCGCGGTCGTTCGTTCATGGCGAGGTCCCAGGGTCCGGGCGCTCGTCGTCGAGCGCGAAGCGAAGGTCGAACACCGTCCCGACGTTGGGAGCAGAGAACACTTCAATCGTCCCGTCCATGCCGGACACAAGCTTGCGCACGATGACGAGCCCGAAGCCCATCCCCTTCTCGCGCGTCGAGTAGAACGGAAAGAACAGCCGCTCTTGCTGCTCCTTCGTGAGCCCCCGCCCGTTGTCGCTCACGCGCAGGTGCGCGAACGTGTCCCCGCGGTACGCGTTGACCGTGACCGTCGGCTGCTCGCTGTCGCTGACGGCCTCGACGGCGTTGCTGAGCAAGTTGAGCAGGACCTGTCGAAACGCGCTCGGATCCACGTGCGTCCACACGCCCTTGCGCCCCTCGCTGAGCACGTTGAGCGTCACCGTGGGCGGGATCGTCTCGCGCCGCGCGAGCGCGACGATCGAGTCGCACAGCGCCGCGAGGTCCGTCCGCTCGCGCACGAGCGTGCTGCGGCCAGCAAACGACTGCATGAGCCGCAGGATCTCTTGCATGCGCACGGTCTCGTCGAGCATGAGCGAGAGGTACTCGCGCACCTGCTCGCGCGAGAACACGTCGAGGTTCGATCGCAGCACGGTGGCCGCGGTCTTGACGGAGTTGATGGGGTTTCCCAGCTCGTGGGCGACGCCGGCGAACGCGTAGCCCAGGTTGTTGGTCACAGTGACCCCTTCGGCCGCGCGCTGCAGGTGCAGCTTGTCCGTTACGTCGCGCAGGACGATCCACTGCGTCTCGTCGGGCAGGTCGTACACCGTGAACCCCACGTGCCGCTCGCCCACGCGAACCGAGTCGCCCACGAGCAGCCGCGACGAGCTGTGCCGAATGTTGTGCGGACTCAAGCCGAAGAGAGCTTTGATCGAGCCGCTGTCGAGCTCCATCGCGAGCAGGTCGCGGGCCTTTCGGTTGCAAAACAACACGCGGTCGTCGTGCGTGCGATACCCGATGATCCCGAGGTCGATCACCTCGAGGACCTGCGCCAGCGCCGCAGGAGGCAGGACATCGGGGATCGATCCGCTCACCTCAGCGCTCCCATCCTTCGTCTCTGGCGCACAGTCGACGCGCGCACGGCCACGGACGACAGCTCGCTTCGCAGCGCAGTCCGTCGCCTTCGAGCCTCGTGCAGAGTGGCGCTCCACTTCTCGACCCACGCCGCACGAGACCACCTGAACAAGGAATTTCTTACCCCACAAAACACCGCCGGGTCAACGACGCGCCCGGCCACCAGCAGCGGGATCGAACAGTGCTACCGATGCGCTTCGTGCCTCCCTCCTCGCGCGCCCTCGTATCGCTCATCACGCTCGCTTCGTGCGCGGCTCACCCCACGCTCGACGCTGGGCTCGACGCTGGGCTCGACTCGACCGCGATGGACGCGCGAGGCGCGAGCGACGCCCGAACGGCGACCGACGCCACGGTGATCGACCGCGCGCAAACCGCGCCCGACGCGCAATCGCTCGACGCGCAATCGCTCGACGCGCAATCGCTCGACGCCGCGACGCCCGTCGCCACGGACTGGACCGCGCAGGTGCTCTACCTCGCCTTGCCCGATCGGTTCACCAACGGCGACCCGAGCAACGACGCGCTCGGCGCGGCGGACTGCTTCGCGCCGACGGACCCGCGACGATTTCACGGCGGAGACCTCGCGGGAACCCGCGCGCGCCTCGACTACCTCCGCGCGCTCGGCGCGAGCGCCCTCTGGATCACCCCGGTCTATCAACAGATCGCGCGACGGCCGAGCGGCGCGTGCGGCTACCACGGTTATTGGCCGGACTTCACGGACCCCGACGACGGCGCGATCGACCCGCGTTTTGGCACCGAGAGCGACCTGCGCGCGCTCATCGACGGGGTTCACGCGCGCTCGATGCGCTTCGTGATGGATATGGTGGTCAACCACACGGGCTCGTCTGCGCGGCTCGTGACGCAGCGGCCCGCGTGGTTTCACGACCCCGCGACGTGCGCGACGCTCGGGCCCGCAGAGGTCTTCTGCCCGATCGGAAGCTCGCTGCCAGACCTGGCGCAAGAGCGCGCCGACGTGGCGGACTACCTCGCCGCGCAGAGCGCGCGGTGGGCGTCGCGGTTCGCGATCGACGCGGTGAGGATGGACACGGCGAAGCACGTTCCAGCAGCGTTTTTTCGGGATCGATGGGCGCCGGCCGTGCGAGCCGCGCGGCCCGATGTGCACTTGATCGCCGAGGTGTTCTCCGAGGGGTCCGCGCGGGACCTTCAGCCGATGCTCGCGGCGGGGTTCGACTCGGCCTTTGATTTTCCGCTGCGAAGAGCGCTGCGAGACACCTTCGCGCTCGGCGGCTCGGTCGACGCCGTCGCCTCGCGCGTGCTCGACACGATCGCCGTCCTCGGCCCCGCGCGCGCCCGACTGCTCACCACGATGCTAGACAACCACGACGTGCCTCGCTTCGCGTCGGACGCCCTCGCGAGCGCCGCCAACAACGGCGCCGTCGCAGCGGCCCGCTATCGGCTCGCGATGGTCGCGCTGATGACCCTGCCCGGCGTTCCGCAGCTGTATTACGGGGACGAAATCGCGCTGCTCGGCGGCGCCGACCCCGACAACCGACGCGACATGCCCGCGTGGGCCTTCGACGCCGACGCACGCGCTCGCGCGATGCCCCCTTCGACCGAGACGCTGCCAGAGCCCAACGCGACCTGGTCGCTCACCAGCGCGCTCGCGCGACTGCGCACGAGCAACAGCGCCCTCGCCCGCGGCGCGTACGTCGAGCTCTGGCGGCAAAACAGCGGGCCCAACGTGCTCGGATTTCTGCGCAGCGACGGCGTCGAGCGCGTCGTCGTGCTGATCAACAACGGCGCCGTCGAAGCGGGGCCCATCAACGTCCCGCTCCGCGCAAACGGAGCGATTTCTGCGGCCGATCGCGCTGCCTTCACCGACGGACGCGCGCTCGTCGCGCTCGTCACAGCGGGCGCCCCCGCGTCGCTCGCGATCACCAACGGCGCGCTCCCGGTGCGCCTGCCCCCGCGCAGCGCCGGCGTGTACGCGCTGCGGTGATGAGTGAAGAGGGAGAGGGGGAGAGGCCCCCACCCGCGCTGCCGCGCGCCCCGCCCCCGCGCAAAGCGCAAGGGCGGCGGCTCAGCGACGAGCGAGGTTTCGGTGGAAATTGTGAGGTTGTTCGCGGACGTGCCCTTGCTCTGCAAGGGCCTCGCTGGGACGGCGCG
>JAAFIF010000003.1 GCA_013298625.1 Myxococcales bacterium | reverse complement strand
TCGACGCGCACGTGCGCGAGGGCCGCGGGAGCGAGCAAGAGGCGATCGACCGGGTGTTTCACACGTTTCCGAGCGTCTCGATCGACTACGGCGTGATGGAGAAGGTCGCGAGCGTCGACGTGGTCCCAACGGACTGCGGCTGGAGCGACGTGGGCAGCTGGCAAGCGAGCTGGGAGCTCGGCGCCAAGGACGAGCACGACAACGTCGTGCGCGCCGAAGACCCGTCGGTGGTCGTCCTCGAGGACGCCTCGGGCAACGTGATCTCTGCCCCGAAGGGAAAGATCGTCGCCGTCATCGGCGTCGACGATCTGATCATCGTGGACACGCCCGACGCGATCCTCGTCGCGCCCCGCTCGCGCGCGCAGGACGTCAAGCGCGCGGTCGACGCCCTCGCCCAGCGCGGCAAGAAGGACGCCCTGTAACCGAGCGTCGCGAGCGAGCCAACGGGGCGCTCGCTCGTTCGTTCGCTACATCCGCGACGCGCCGAAGCGCACGCTCGTCCCGTCGCCGTCGACCACGCTCACGCCGCGGTGCGCGTTGGCGCTGAGCCTTCGCAGGATCCTCCACACGCTGCCCTCGTCCGCGCTGACCGTGGCCGCGATCTCTGCCGCGGTGCTGGGCTCGCTCTTCGCTTGAAGCGCTTCGAGCACCCGCGCCTGCAGCGCGAGCAGCTCGGTCGCCGCGCGCTTTCCTGCTTCGACGCCGGGCTGGTGGTACGCGTTGACGTTGACCAACGACGCATAGAAACCGACGGTTCGCTCGAAGAGCGCGATGAGCATCCCCACCGCGCGCGCGTCGCAGCGGCGCACGGTGATCGTCAGCGAGCGCCGGCCGTTCTCCGTGAGCGCGCGGCGCGTCCCTTCGAGAAAGCCGAAGAGATAATCGCCCGCAGAAACAGCGCTCGCGCCGATGCCCTCGACGGGGTCGAACTCGGCCTCTTCGTCGTCGAGCGCCTCGATGAACGTGACGAAGAAGTTGTCCACGCCGTCGCGCAATTGCTGGACGTACGCGTGCTGATCGGTCGAGCCCTTGTTGCCGTACACCGCGATGCCCTGCTGCACGCGCTCGCCGTTGAGGTCGAGCTCTTTGCCGATCGACTCCATCACCAGCTGCTGCAAGTACCGCGAGAGCAGCTCGATGCGATCGCGGTACGGAAGGACCACCATGTCCTTCGCGCCGCGCCCTTCGGTCAGCGCGTGCCACGCGAGCGCGAGGCGCATCGCAGGGTTGCTCGCGCTGTCCTCGACGCGCGTGAGCTCGTCCATGCGCCGCGCGCCCGCGAGCAGCTCGTTGCCATCGACGCCCTGCAGCACCGCAGGGAGCAACCCCACCGCGGACAGCTCGCTCGTGCGACCGCCGACCCAGTCCCACATCGGAAACCGCGCGATCCACTGCTGCTTGAGCGCGGTGCGATCGAGCTCCGAGCCCGCCTGCGTGACCGCGACCGCGTGCGCGCCAAACGAGAGCCCGCTGCGCGTGTACGCGCGCTCGGCGGCGAGCATTCCGTTGCGGGTCTCTTTGGTGCCGCCGGACTTGGACACCACGATCGTGAGCGTCCGCGGCAGGTCGTCGCCGATCCGCGCGAGCACTCGCTCGAAGCCTTGCGGGTCGGTGTTGTCGAAGAAGAACGGCTGCATCGCGTCCGCGGGCCCGCGCCCGAGCGCGTTGGCCACGAACTGCGGGCCGAGCGCGCTGCCGCCGATGCCGATCACCAGCAGCTTCTCGAAGCGCCCGCCGAGCGGCGGCGCCACGCGCCCTTCGTGCACGTCCCGCGCAAACGCGAAGACCTTCTCGCGCGTCTCGTTGATCACCGCGCGCAGCTCGGGCGACGGAGAGCGCTCGGGCGCGCGCAGCCAATAGTGCCCCACCATGCGCTTCTCATCGGGGTTGGCGATCGCGCCGGACTCGAGCGCTCGCATCGCCTCGAACGCGCGCAGCACCCGGGCAGCCATCGGCGCCGCGGGAGGGTGCTCGACGCGCGCCTCCGTGAGATCGAGCCAGAACCCGTCAGCATCGAACGAGAGGATGTTCATGAGCAAACGCGAGTGTATGCCTCAACGCCGCGCAGCGGGCGGACAGAGCGCAGGCGAGCGAGGGTCTGCTGCGCGATCTCTTGCCTGGTTCACGGCAAGCGCGCGCACGATTCGCGCTGCCCGAGCGCGCGATCACACGCCCCACACAACCTCCACCGTTGCATCACCCAAGCCACCCAGCCATGGATCCGCCGGCGACGGGCACGAACTCGGGCTCGCCCAGCGGCATGGTCCCCATACGCCCGCGAAACACCAGCGCGCCCACAGCGTTCACCGCGTCGCGCGCGATGCTGTGTCCAACGACGTCGAAGAGGCCATCACCGTCGAGGTCCACAGGCCCGGCGATGCCGTGACCGAACTCGCGAGGACCGAGCAGCGTCGCGCCAGTCGAGAGCCCCGACGCGCCTCCCCTCCAGAGCACCAACACGCCCCGCTCGCTCGGCGCGCCCCAGATGGGTCCGCCCGACGCTGCGACGTCGTCATACCCGTCGCCGTCGATGTCCCCGACGCCGTTGACCGCGTCGCCGACCCTGCTGTCCGCGCGTGTTGCCTCCACGGTCGTCGATCGCGACAGCGCGCGGTCGCGCGGTCCTCCGTAGCCAATCCATGCGCCACCGACGCCCGCGCCCGCGCTCGGCGTGCCGACGACGATGTCTGCGTAGCCGTCGCCGTCGACGTCGCCAGCCCCCGCGACGGCCGGCCAAAACGCAGCGCGCGACGCGACGCGCGCAGACGAGCGGCGGCGCCCGTCGATTCCGTCCGCGCCGCCGTAGTAGACGCTCACCACTTGCGCGCCCTCTTCGCTCTGCGTCGCGACGATGTCCGCGAAGCCATCGCCGTCGACGTCGCCCGCGGCCGCCGCAGAGCGAACCCAGCCGCCGCTGATCACGATGCGCGTCGACGGCGTCGTGCGCGAGACGCCATCGGGACCGCCGTGCGCGACGAACATTTCGTGCTGCGGCGACTGCTCATTGGCGGTCGCCACGATCACGTCGCCGTAGCCGTCGCCATCGACGTCGCCCGCGTTCGAGAGCGACGTCGAATCTCGCTGATCAACGAGTATTGCGGTCGGTCGCAGCGCGTTCGAATCCGATGACGAGCGCAGGATGCTCGCCTGCCGCGCGCACGAGGACGCCACGATGCACGCAGCGGCGACGCCCACGTCGCTGAGCCCGTCGCCGTCGAAGTCTCCGACGCCGAACGCCGATCCGAGCGCTTCGTCGTGCAGCCGCCACGAGAGGCTCTGCCCTCCGCGCAAGACCGAGAGCCGCGCGTCGGTCAACGCGACGACGTCGTCGCGCCCGTCGCCCTCGGCGTCGAAGTACGTCCCGACCACCGATTCGACCGGCGCGCTTCGCTGCGGAACCTGAAAGCTCCACGTCGCGCTCGCCCTCGTCGCGCCCTCAGCGCGGGCCTCGACGCGCCAGTAGTAGCGCCCCGGCGCGAGCTCGCTCGGGACCCTCGCGGACGCGCCTGCAACCACGGCGCTCCACACGACGTCGGCCGCGGCACAAGCGCGCGTTCGGCACACGGTGAGCCGCTGCTCGCCGCGCGCTTGCAGCCAGCGAAGCGTCGGCGCCCGCACCGAGAGGCGCCCGTTGGCATACGGAGCGATCAGCCTGGGCTGTTCGTTTTGCACTGGCCGCGCGATCGAAGCGCCGCACCCGACCAGCGCCATCGCGCACACCATCACCAACGAGCGGTCCACCATCGCTCACGACGATAGCCCCGCTGCCTGCGCGCACAAAAGCACCGGAGGTGCCCGCGCGCGCGCTCACGGTCGCGCGGGCGCTTGCGCTACGCTCCGCGGCCACTCAATGGGCACAGAATGGAGTCTGGCTTGCACCACGTGCATGGAGTTCACGTGGATTGGTTCGATGAAACCCTGGAAATGGACCGGTTTTCAGGTCGACGTATCGTCGGTGGTCGACTGGCTCGCCCTGCACGCGCAACCCCAGTGCTCGCTGCTGATCTGCGTCGACGACCGCCGCGTCCCCGACGGGATCACCCTCGACCCGGCCGACGGCTGGCGCGAAGACCTCCGCTCTCGCAGCTTCTGGAACTCCCTCTCGCTCACCACCACCCCTGCTCGCATGCACTGCGCGCACTGCCAGCGCTGGCTCGGCGTCGTCACCGATGATCACTCCGCGCGCAAGCTCGACGCCGTCCCCGAGCCCATCGTGATCGGCAGCTTTCTCTGGCTCTGTGACCAGCGCTGCCTCGACGCGTTCGCCTCGGCCGAAGGCCGCGTGTGGCGCCCCACGCCCAAGCGAACCGCCGCAGAAATCCTGCGCCTCCGATGTTTACACTGTGACAAGAGCGTCGACGCCAACCGCGCCGCGCCCCTGCTGCTCGCCGACTGGTGCACCGAGCACCTCGCCGCCGAGTGCACGCTCGAAGCGACTCGCGCTCGCTGAGCGCTGCCTCAGCCGGTCACGGCACCGCGCAGCGCGCCGAGCACACACCACGCGCCCGCGCGCGGATCGCTCGTGTCCCACAGCGCCTGCAGCGCGTACGCGCCGCCCTCTCCCTCGATCGCTGGCCACGAGGGAGGATCGGCCAACCACTCGCCGCGCGCGTCGCGCATGTGCCCTCGCGTCGAGGCGAACCCGCGCAGGTACGCGTCGCCGTCGACCACGCGAAAGCGCGGTTGAAAGCGCAGCTCCCAGCGCACTGCCCCTGCGAAAGACCCCTCGATGTACGCATCGAGCGACACAGGCAGCCCGAGCCGCGTGTCCGGGTCCCACACCTGCCACTCGCCGTCGCGCTCGACCGCGACGAACACGTGATAGTCCCAGAGCACCAGCCCGTCGGGCTGCTCGCTCGCCTTCTGCGCGAGCATCGCCACGTGCTTGCGCTCGTTGGTCACGATCACGACGCGCGCAGAGAGCCCCCGCTCGCGAGCCATGTGGGCGAGCTGCCACGCGTTCTCTTCGCAGAACAGCCGCTGGTACGGAGCCGCCCCGATCGGCGTCGCGACGCGCCCGCTCACACGCCGCCGTCGGCCAGCACCTTCGCCAGCGCTTGCACGTGCGCGCGCCGCACGCGCTCGACGGGGAGCGACGGGATGTACACGCGCGGGAGCTGCAATTTCGCGAGCCGATCGAGGATGCCTCGCTGAAGCTCCTCGCGCGTCGCCCGCGTGCGCGTCGCCGTCGCCAACGGAGCGAACGCCGCCACCTTGTCGAGCGCGTCCGCCGCCTGCCGCGCTTGCTCGATCTTTCCCGCGAACAACGGCGAGAGGATCTGGTTGACCACCAGCGCGCCGATCGGCAGCTGCAGCTCGTTGCGCAGCGTCGCGACGAGCTCTTCGGTCTCGGCCGCGGGCATCTCTTCGGGCAGCGTGCACACGACCACGGCGGTCTTGCTCGGGTCGCGCATCACCGCGAGCCCTTCGCTCGCCTCGCGCCGCAAGAGCCCCGGCGGCGCGATCTTCTCGATCACCATCGGGACCCTCAGCATCTGCACGCCGTGCCCCGTCGCCGGCGCGTCCAAGATCACCAGGTCGTACTTGGGCTTGCCGTTCTCTTCTTCTTTCACGTGAAAGAGCGCCTTGCCCAGCATGCTCCACGCGTCCATCCCCGGGACCGCGCGGATGAAGCCCTTCACGATCCGGTTGTCCATCACGGCTTTGTAGATGGCGCGGACCTTCAAGATCATCATGCCGTACTCTTCGAGCGCGGCCTCGGGCTCCATGTTCACCGCGTCGATCGACGCCAGGATGTTCTTCACGTCCGTGTCGATGAACTCGGTCTCCATCATGGCGCTCAGCCGCTCACGCGCTTGCGACATGCACACGAGCACGCGCTTGCCGCGCTGAGCCGCGAGGATCGCGAGCGCCGCGGTGAGCGTGGTCTTGCCTGTCCCGCCCTTTCCGGTCACGGCGATGAAGCGTCGGTCGAGCAAGCGCGCCAGGGCAGGATCAGCCATCGGGTTGCACGGTATCTCCCGCGGACTGCGCACAGCGTCAACGGGTGATCGACGACGCGCCGCGCGAAAGCGACGAAATCTCTTTGGTCCCGAAATGGCCACCGCCCGACCTCGTGCGCTATACGACACGCCTGATGAACGACGCGGGCGTTCGAGTCTTGCCGGTGAGGCCGAAGGCCCTGACCGTCGCAGAGTTCAATCGACAGGCAAAAACCGCGATCGAAGAGCGGTTTACGCAAATCTGGGTCGAGGGAGAAATCGCGCAGCTGAAGGTCTCGTCCCTCGGGCATGCGTACTTCGACCTCAAGGACCCCGAGCAAGACGCCCGCGTCGCGTGCTGCTTCTTCAAAGGGCTGATGGCCAAGTCGGGCATCAACCTCCGCGAGGGCATGCACGTCGTCCTCCGGGGAAAAGCCTCGCTCTACGCCGCCCGCGGCTCGTTTCAGTTCGTCGTCGACTCGGCCATGGTCGCGGGCGCAGGCAGCGCCGCAGCAGCGCTCGAAGCCCTCAAGAAGAAGCTCGCCGCCGAGGGGCTCTTCGCGCTCGAACGAAAGCGCAGGCTCCCGAAATTTCCCCGCGTCGTTGGGGTCGTGACCGCGCGCACCGGCGCGGCCTTCGCCGACATCTGCCGGGTGCTCACCCGCCGCTGGCCCGCGCGCGTCGTGATCGCCAACACCCTCGTGCAAGGCGCGGACGCCCCCGCGCAGATCGTCGCCGCGATCGAGCGCATCCAGCACGTCCCCAACGTGGACGTGGTCATCGTCGGCCGCGGCGGCGGGTCCAGCGAAGACCTCGCGGCCTTCAACGACGAGCGCGTGGCGAGGGCCATCGCGGCCTGCAAGATTCCAGTGATTTCGGCGGTGGGACACGAGGTCGACCACACCGTCGCCGACCTCGTCGCCGACGTGCGCGCGGCCACGCCGTCCAACGCAGCCGAGATGGCCGTCCCCGAGCTGCGCGCGATCCGCGAAGAGCTCTCGACGCTCGAGCGCCGCGCAGAGAAGGCCACGCACGCGATGGTCAACCGCCGTCGCGTCGCGCTCTCGCGCATGGAGAAGCGCCTCGGCGACCCGCGCAAGCTCACCGAGCCCACGCGCCAGTGGATCGACGAGTCGATCACGCGCATGGCCACCATCCTCCGCGGGCGAACACGCAAAGCGAAGACGGTCTTCGGCCGCGCAGAACAACGGCTGCAGAGCGCTCACCCGCGCTCGCGCCTCGCGCGCGACCGGGCCAACGTATCTGCGCTCGAAGCGCGGCTGCGACCGGCCATGCAGCGCGTCGTTGTCGAGAAGTCACGGCAGCTGCGCGAGGCGCACGCAGAGCTCGTTCCGGCTGCGCATCGGTCGATCGAAGGACAGCGGGACGCCCTCGCGCAGCTCGCGGCGAAGCTCGGCGCCCTCAGCCCCTTGGCCATCTTGTCCCGTGGCTATTCGGTGACGCTCAAAGACGGCCACGCCGTGACGGACAGCGCGCAGGTGCAAGCAGGAGACGAGCTCGAGCTCAGGCTGCACAAAGGAACGCTCCGCGCCGTCGCGAAGTGACCTCACGCCCCGCGCGCTCACGCCCCAGAGAAGAGCGCGGTCATCCGTTTTTGCATTCCGGCCTGCCCCTGGTCGGGACGGGTGACAATCGGGCGTGCGCCGCGCGTCCCGTGGTAGCTGCGTCGCTCGCCGTCCTCGGGGATCCACACGCGCTCGCTCAGCCCCTCGCGCGCCATTCGCTCGCGCAGCGACGCGCGGGTCGTCGGGCAATGATCGAGCGCCTCGAGGTGGTTGAACACCATCTGCGCCCCGCTCTTGTTCGCGAGCGTCACCAGCTCGTCGAGCGAGAACAAGATGTCCCCGCCCACGCCGAAGTTCGCGCTGCCCGCAGGAGCCACGATCACCTCGGGCCGCAGCCGCTCGACCGCTTCGAGCACGCTCTCGCACAGAATCGAGTCGCCCGTGACGTACACGCTCGGCTCGCCGTCGCGCGCGAGAAAGTACCCGCACACCGGCCCGAGCAGCCACCCGACCGCGCCGCGACCGTGCTTCGAGCGCACGACTTCGACCGACCACCCCTCGCCCAGCGCCTCGACGAGCCGCGCGTCGAAGCCCTTGTCCCGCAGGTGCCCGGCGTCCACCCGGTTGGTCCACACCGGCAGCGCGCGCGCGCGCGCAAAGGCCCGTCCCGCGGCGTCGAAGTGATCAGGGTGCTCGTGCGTCAGCAGCACCCCGTCCACCGTCGCGAGCGCCTCGTCGCTGCCCGCAGGAAGCTCGACGGTCGGGTTGCGCCTCCGCCCTCCGCCCAGCACTTTGAACGGCGGCATCGCCTTCGCAGCAGACAACATCGGGTCCACCACCCACCGGTGCGGCCCGAGCTCGAGGATCATCGTCGCGTTGCGCAGCTGTTGGATCAACATCGTGCGCTCGACCTTGTGCGCTAGGCGCGACGCTGACAACGTCGACGAGAGAAAGCCAGCCATCCGTTTTTGCATGGACCGCGAAGCGCACTGGGATTTGTTCAGGACGTTCGAGGCCGTCGCGCGGCTCGGGACGATCACCGCCGCCGCCAAGGCCCTCGGCCTGAGCCAGTCGACGGCGAGCCGACACCTCGCGCGACTCGAAGAGCTCTCGGGCGCCACGCTCTTGCTGCGCGACGCGCCCGTGCGGCTCACGCAGCGCGGAGAAGCGCTGCTCGCCGCGCTCGGCCCGATGGTCAGCGCCGCGCGCTCGGCCCAGACCGCGCTCGAAGCCGCGCAAGAGCCGCGAGGGCTCGTCACGATCACCACCGTGGGCGAGGTCGTCCGATGGGTGCTCGCCCGTGGCTTCGCGAGCTTCGCCAAGAGCCACCCGCACATTCGACTGCGCATCCTCGCGGACAACAGGGTCAACAGCCTCGCCGCCGGAGAAGCGGACCTGGCCGTGCGGCTCGTGCGTCCGACGGAGGGCGACCTGGTGAGCAAGAAGCTCTTCACCGAGCGGTACGCGTTCTTCGTCGAGCGCTCGGTCGAGCTCGGCGCGGCGACGCCGTGGGTGGGACTGACCGGGTCGCTCGCTGAGATTCCAGAGCAGCGGCACGCCGAGCGAGTGTTCGGCGAGCGACCGGCGCGGCTGCTGGTCGAGGACGTCGAGTCGCTGGCGCTCGCGGCGAGCGCGGGGCTGGGCGTCGCGATCCTGCCCAAGCGCCTCGCCGCGCGGCACGAAGGCCTGGTCGAAGTGCAGCCCGAGCACCTGGGCATCGCAGACACAACGCCGATCGCGAGCCGGGATTTCTGGCTGGTGATGCACCGATCGAAGCAGCGCGTCGCCAAGGTCCGCTCCGTCGCGCGCTGGGTCGAGCAGTGCGTGCACGCACAAACCATCTGAGCGCCCCGCGCATTGCGCCTGCGCAATGGAACTCCCCCGCCCTCGTTGTACAAAGGCTCGCACCGATGCCCTCGACCGACCCGCGCTTCGCAGCGCTCGCGCTCGCCGCTCAGCACATCGAAGCCGCTCGCCTCGAAGCGGCGCGCGAGGCGCTCTCGTCGCTGGTCAACAGCGCGCTCGCGCTCGACGATCGGCCTGAAGATTTGCTGTATTTTCTGCTCGCAGCGGGGCTCTCCAAGCGCCTCGACGGGCCGACGTACGAAGAGATCAACCTGTACCTGCGCGACTACGACGTCCCGCAGATCCGGCTGTTCAACCTGCTGGCAGAGCGCGTCCCGACGATGGCGCTGGGGACGTGGCTCGCGAACAAGATGCTCGTTCGAACGCTGCGCGAGCACGCGCACCCGACGTTGGTCGACTTCGGGACCGGGACGGGGCGGCAGATGGTCACGCTGCTGCACATGCTCAGCGAAGATCCGCGCGCGCTCGTCCGCCTGCGATTGGTGCTGATCGAGCCCGACCCCAACAGCCTGAAGAGCGCCGTCGAGCGCGCGGTCGCCGCGGCTGCAGAGCGCGGTTTGTCTGTCGAAATCCAGGCGATTCCCAAGCTCGCGGAGGAGATGGACGACCACGATTGGGCGTCGCTCGCCCCGCGCGAAGGCACGCTGGTGATCAACGAGAGCTTCACGTTGCACCACGTCTCGGACGACGTCGACGGCGCGGACGGACGCGACGCCGTGCTCGCGCGCATCAAGAGCCTCGAGCCCGAGCTGTTCGTCGCGACCGAGCCCGACGTCGACCACGACACGATGCGCTTGAGCGACCGCCTCGCGAACTGTCACCAGCATTTTCGCTCGATGTTTGCGCAGATCGACCGGCTCGACATCGCCGAGAACGACCGCGCCGCCATCAAGGTCTGCTTCTTCGGCCGCGAGATGGAGGACATCCTCGGCGCCCCCGACGCGACCCGCGCCGAGCGCCACGACCGCGCGCACCGCTGGCTCGAGCGCATGCGCGCGAGTGGGCTGAAGCCTGTCGACCTCGACGAGCTCAACCTGCCCGCGCCCGACGTCGCCGGGGTCGAGCTGTTCACCCGCGACGGGCATTTGAGCCTGGGATTCGGCGGAGAACCGCTGCTCGCCGTCCTCGCTGCTTCGGGCCGCGGCGCCGCGCACGAGGCGAGCGTGGCGATGCCGGGACGGATGAGCATTCCGGCGCCGCGGGCGAGGCACGCGGCCTTCGACGCGGCGGCGCACGTGGCGGTGCTCGCGGCCGTCGCGCTGGCCGACGGCGTGATCGACCCGCGCGAGCGCACGGTGCTCGAGCGGCACGCGCAGCTCACGAACACCGACGCAGCGGCGGCGATCGAGCGCGCAAACGACCTGCAATTTCTCACGCGATTGCAGACGAGCGAGCGCACGCGCCGCGCGATTCTGCGCGACTGCATCGTGCTGGCGAGGCTGAGCGGCGAGTACCGCCCCCGCGAGCGCGCGCGGATCGCCGAGATCGCCACGGCCCTGGGGATGCCCGAGCGCGCTCTGCACGAGGCAGAGCAGCGCGCGGACGCCGTGGCCCCGCCGGTGATCGACCACGCCCCCGCGTGGCTCAAGGACTACTGGGCGCTCGCCCAAGGGCGCTGAGCGCGCCGCTCACGCCTTGGGAAACAGCTCGTCGCGGACCTCGACCAAGATCGCCTCGGCCTCGGTCTCGGGGATCTCGAACGCGCGCGCGAGCAGCGTAAACAGCTGCGCTTCTTCGGCCTGAACCTCGCCGTCGATGAACGAGACGCCCGCCGCGAGGCGGTAGGCGTTGCGGCGCGCGAGCGTGTCGCTGAGCGACGAAGCCACGGCGTTGATGCGCGCCTCCCAGCCGTCGGTCGAGAGCGCCTCGAGCAGCTGATCGATGGTCTCGTCGAGCTTCTCGCGCGTGATCTTCTTGTCGGTGATGTACTCCATCGTCGCGATGAGCTGATCGCGCTCGATGTCGCTGAGCGTCCCGTCGGCGGCGGCCATCAAGAACGCGGTCTCGATCATCGCGCCCGTCCCGAGCGACGGGTCCACGTCGCCGAACCAGGCGGACGCTGAGGCCTTCAAGCGATCGAGGTTCTCCTGCGCAACGTTCTCCATGACCGTAGTCTTCCTTGTCTGAGCGGTGGTGCCGAAGGGGCGATAGGGGCTTCGCGTCGCCCCGAAATCGCCGGGGACTCTATCATCCCTCGCGGGCGTACGGCTCACCTCGAAGAATCGAGAACGCCCTGTACACCTGCTCGGCCAGGATGAGCCGCGCGAGCCGGTGCGGCAGCGTCATGGGGCCGAGAGAGATCTTCCACGCGGCCTTCGCGCTGAGCGCCTCGGGGATGCCCTCGGCTCCGCCGAGCAAGAACACAGGAACCGCCGCCGCGTCCATCCGCTCGCCGATCTTCTTGGCGAACTGCTCGCTCGAAAACGCCCGCCCCGTGACCTCGAGCGCCACGAGCTCGCCGCGGCCCTTCTGCGCGCTGAGCACGCGCTGCACGGACTCGGTGAGCTTGTCTTCGCGGGGAGAGTCGTCGAGCTCGACCTCCTCCCACTGCGCGTAGCGCCGAATGCGGCCGTAGTAGTCGTCGAGCAGGACGCGCAGCTCGCGCTCTTTGGCGCGCCCCACCGCGGCGACGACCAGCTTCACAGCTCGCTCTCGACCTCGTCGTCTTCGCCCGGCAACGGCATGAGCGAGGTGCGCTTGGGGAGCATGTCCTTCGGCACATCGACGCGCGGCGCGTCGCTCCACAGCCCCTCGATGTCGTAGTACTTGCGCGCGTCCTCCAAGAACGCGTGCACCCACACGTCACCGCAGTCGAGCACGATCCACGCGGCGCCGCGGCGGCCGTCGTACTGCGGGTGCTTGTTGTGCTTCTTGACCGCGTCCTCGACGGACTGCGCGATCGCGCCGAGCTGCACGTCCGAGCGGCCCGACAAGAGCACCACGTAGTCCGCGTAGTCCACGCGATCGCTCACGTCGATGATCTCGGCGCGCTCGGCCTTCTTCTCGAGGCCCGCGGCGACGAGCTCGAGCGCGAGCTTCTTGCTCTCGACCTTGCGCCGCGCGACGCCGTCCGGCGACGGAGGCGGCAGCGAGACGCGCGTCTTCTTCGTCAGGCTCGCGGCGGGCTTGGCGCCCTTCTTCGCGCCCTTCTTCGCGCTCGCGGGGGACACCTTCGCGCCCTTCTTCGCGCTCACAGAGGACGGCTTCGCGCCCTTTTTGCTGCTGGCGCTCGCGCCCTTCTTGCTCGCCGAAGCGCCCTTCTTCGCAGAGGGTTTGCTGGGGCTGCTGCTCTTCTTCGCGCTCTTCTTCGCTACGCTCACAGAGAAATCCTCGGTTACCGGTGCGGGCGACACTATCACTGTGCGCGTCGCAGCGGCATGTATTGTGCGCTCGAACGCTATCGAGCGAAGCGCGTCCACGCCTCGGGCAGCGGCCCGCCGAGCAGTCGCTCAGCGCCAGCGCGGTCGAGGATGACGAACTTGAAGCGCGCCGTGTACGCATCGACGCCGCCCTGCGCAAGCGAGGTCTCGACCTCGACGACGCGGCGAAGGTCCTTCGAAATCCGGGCGGTTCCGAGGATCTCTTGGCCGATGCGCACGGCTCCCGCGAGGCGCGCTTCGATGGCCGTCGTGAAGCCGAACTGCCCCTTCACCGCGATGATCGCCCACGCGGCGAGCTCGTCGGCGAGGGCGGTCACGAGCCCGCCGTGCATGATCCCCGGCGGCCCCTGGTGCTGCGCGCCGGGGACGAAGCGGGTCGTCACGGTCTCGCCTTCGCGCTCGAACGCGAGGCGAAAGCCGATCGGATGGTGCGGCGCGCAGCCGAAGCACGGCGAGTCTGCGCCGAAGATCCCGCCGTCGAGTGACTCTCGCTCTGCCATTGCGCAGAGCACTTCGCACGAATCACATCACTCGCGAAAGTTCTGAAACTGCAGCTCGATGTCGAGCTCGACGCCCTTGAGCAGCGCGATGGTCGACTGCAGATCGTCGCGGTTTTTGCCGGAGACCCGCACGGTGTCATCGTGGATGGCGGCCTGCACTTTGATCTTCGAGCCCTTCACGGCGTCGATCACCTTGCGCGCGTGGTCGCGGTCGATGCCCTCTTTGACCTTCACGAGCTGGCGAAACGTGCTGCCGCCGGCGGGCTGCGCGGTCTGCGGATCGATGTGCTTGAGCGAGACGTGGCGCTTGACCAGCTTGTCTCTCAGCACTTCGAGCGCGGCCTCGACGCGACCCTCGGAGTTGGCCGTGATCACCAGGCCCTCTTTGGTCTTCTCGACGCGCGCGCCGGTGTCCTTGAAGTCGTAGCGCTGCGCGAGCTCTTTGCTCACTTGATTGAGGGCGTTGTCGACCTCGGCCCAGTTGACCTTCGAAACGACGTCGAACGATGGCATGTCGGAGCGTAGGGTTCTACCGCAAGTCCCCGCGCGGATTCGAGTGCTTCTCAGCTCCAGCGGCGCGCGTCGCCCTGGGCCTTCGGGGTGATCTCGCTGAGCACCGCGGCGACGCCCTCGGTGCAGCGGCGCAGGCGCGCGATGGCGTCGGAGGCCTCGAGCACGCGCTGCCGCGACGCCCCGTCGACCAGCATCTTGTCCGCCACCATGAACGCGAGCCGCGCCGCGGTCACCGCTTCGGGCAAGACGAACTCGAGGTCCGGTGATTTCTCACGGGCCCGCTGCATGACCCGACCGACCAGCGAGACGAGCGCCATCCGCTCGCTCGCAGGCGCGTCGGCGTCGGCGCCCTGCGGCTCGACGATGGGCGTGCACTGCACGCGGCGGTAGGGCTTGTCGCTGGCGACCTCTTCGACCGTGGCGCGCACCATCCCTTCGAGGACGATGTTGAACCTGCCGTCGCTCAGCCGCTGGTGAGCGACGATCTTGCCGATCGTGGCGATCTGCGAAAACGCCGGCGGATCACCCTTCTCGTGCGGCGACTGATAGGCCATCACGAGGTACGGCTGCGACTCGAGCGCGTCGCGCACCATCTGCCGATACCGCGGCTCGAAGATGTGCAACGGCATCCGCTGCTCAGGAAACAACACCGCGTTCGGCAGCGGAAACACCGGCACAGACTCGAGCGGGACGCCCATCGAGCAGAGGAGTGTAGTCCCCGCGAGCGAGAAGTGAACCTCCTCTGTTCAACCGAACACTTCGATCGCGCTGCCGGTGATCGCCGCGGGGGCGTCGTAGGCGACGAACTCGATCGTCTTGGCCACGTCGTCGGCGCTCATCTGCGGGGCGAAGCCCGAGCCCACCAACATCTGCGTGTCCACGCTGCCGGGCAGCACCGCCATCGCTTGCACGTTGGCCTCGCGGCTCTCTTCAGCGAGCGATTTCATCAGGCCGATCATGGCCCACTTCGAGGCGTTGTACGCGCTCGCCCGCGGCGTCCCGAGCGTGCCCGAAATGCTCGAGACGAACACCACGCGCCCGCGGCCGGCGGCGCGCATCGCCGACAAGAACGCCTTGGAGACCAAGAACGCCCCGGTGAGGTTGACGGACAACACGCGGTTCCATTGCGAGAGGGGCATCTCGTGCACCGCGCTGCGCTCGACGATGCCCGCGTTGTTGACCACGGCGAAGGGCGCGCCGTCGAAGAAGCGCTCGCTCTCGCGTTGCAGGATCGCCACCTCGTCTTCGTCCGCCACGTCGCAGCACACCGCGTGGACGCGCGCCCGTCCGAACTCGCCCTCGAGCTGCGCGCACGCCCGCGAGAGCTCGTCTTCGCCGCGCGCGCAGAGCACCACTCGCCCTCCGCGCACGAGCGCCCTGCGCGCGAACGCCAGCCCGATCCCTCGGCTCGCGCCGGTGATCACCGCGTCGAACACCCTCTGATCGTTGGTCATTTTCTGTCACTCCCCCCGTCGAACGCCGCGAGCGAGCGAAAGAACTCGTCGCGCTCGCGCCCCTCGCGCATCACCCCCGCGAAGGCGTTGGTCACCACCGCGGCGTCTCGCTGCTGTTGCCCGCGCGCCGACAGGCACGCGTGCGTCCCGTGGATCAGCACCGCCGCGCCGCGCGCCTCGAGGTGCTCGCACAGCGACTCGGCGATCTGCTGCCCGAGGGTCTCTTGCAGCACGAGACGGTGCGCGTACGCCTCAGCGAGCTTCACGATGGTGCCCAAGCCCACGACCCGCGGGCCGGGCAGGTAGGCGATGTGCGCCCTGCCGACGGAAGGGACCAGGTGGTGCGGGCACACAAAGGTGAAGCGCACGTCGCGCAGCAGGACGAGCCCAGGCTCGCTCGTCGCGACGCCGTCGCGGAGCAGACCGCGAATATCCACGCGATATCCGTCGAGCAGCTCGTTGACGAACATGTCCGCCACGCGCTCGGGCGTGTGCTCGAGCTCGGGGTCGCGGCCGACCGGCGCGCCCACCGCGCGCAAGAGCGCAGCGATCGCGGCACGCGCGGCAGAGAGATCAACAGGCAACGAGTCGCTCACCAGGGCGCAGAGGGTAGCAACCGCAGAGGGCCAACCCCGAGCCCGAAGAAAAAATCTTCACCCCCGCGCAACAGCGCCCGGCCGGCCGTGATGAGAGGCGCGCCCAAGGGGCAGAAGGAGTGTTTCGACACATGAGCACGATCGATCGCAGCCGGATGAACGTGGTGGTGCAGCAGACTTCGCAGAGGGTCACGCCCCCGCCGGCAGGGAGGCAGTTCACCGAGGCGCTCGCCGCGGGGGGACAAGCAGTGGTGAGGGCGGCGATCGCGGCGGCGTCGCACATTCCGGGGGTCGACGTCGCGGCGGCCGCGCTTCGCGGCGCGGGCGTCGGAGAGGGCAGCGCGGCGACGCCCTCGGCCCCCAGCGCAGGCGCAGGCGGATCGACGGGGACCAGCACGGGAGCCGCGGTCGAAGGGCCTGCGCAGAGCTCGACCAACGCCGCCGCCGGAGCCGCGGGGATCACAGGCGCCGCCGCGGGCGACGCCGACCTGCTCTCGCGCGGGCAAGAGATGTCCATGCGGATGCTTCGCCTGCAAGAGTCCATGAGCGAAGAAAACCGCAGGTACACCGCGCTCTCGAACGTCATGCACGCGCGGCACGAGATGTCGAAGAACGCCATCAACAACATCCGTTGACGCCCGCGCGCTCAGCGCGCCCACCGTGCGCCGACACACGGCGCTTGCCCGATCGCGGACCAGAGGTGACACTCGATCCTCTCGTCCGCTCCCAGAGACAACGAGTTCGAGGAGCAGCAGCCATGACTTCGATCAAGCCACCTTCAAAGCCGTCCGTCTCTGGGATCGACAGCGTCACCACTGGCCCCTCCGTCGGCGGAGCCAACGCCCCGAGCGGACCTTCGTTTCGCGACCGCGTCGACGAGGCGCGCGGGGTGAGCAAGAGCGAGGCGGCGGCCAGCAGCGGAGCCGCCAGCACGCAGTCCATCGTGACGCAGCTGAAGTCCGGCGCCATCACGCCCAACGAAGCTGTCTCGCGCCTGACCGAAGCAGCGATGCAGCGCAACCGCGTTCCTCCGGCGATGCGCCCCGCGGTCGAGTCTCAAGTGCGAGAGTTCTTGCAGCGAGATCCGGTCGTGGGAGAGCTCATGCGCACCATGGGCGCCTCGCTGCAGTCCATGGAGAAGTGAGCGATTGGTGAAGCGAAGCGTTCGTCTCGCGAGGCTCTCGGGGGCCATGAGCTCGCTGCTCGTCGCGCTCTCTGCGTGCGACCCAGCTCCGCGACCAAGCCCACCCCCGAGCCAGCAGCCGTCGTCGCAGCCGCATTCTAGCAGCGAAAATCCGCTCACTTCGCTGCCCGACGCCGCGCTCGCGCAGCCGATGCTCGTCGGGATCACCCACGAAGAGCTCCTGCGACGCGCGGACGCCGAAGGGCAAGACGCCGTCGAAGCGCCGGTCGCCCCAGAGGGCAGGCTCGTGCCCGAAGACAGCTCGTTCGCTGACGAGACCGGCGCGGACGTCCTGCGAACACGGTACGAAATGCGCTTTCCCGATGAGCGCGCGGATCGCCCCGCGGTCGAGCGCGTCCTGCGCGTCGACGACCAGGGCGAGCGCATCGTCGCCCTGCTCTACGGAACGGGCTTCGTCATCGCGCCCGGCTATCGCATCGGCGGGCGCGCGAGCATGTCCGCGTGGGCGCTGATCGGCGCCGACCAACGCGCGCACCGCGCGGCCAACCCCGACGAGCTTCGCCAGTGGTTCTTCGGGCAAGAGCTCGCGCGCAACACGACCGTGTCCTTTCAACGCACCAGCGACGGGCTCTCTGCCACGCGCGGAGCGCTCACGGTCTCGCTGCAGTTCGACCCGGACTCACCCCCACGGCCGCTCTCGTGTCGGATGTTCGTCTCGCTGCTGCTTGGAGGAGACTCAGCGGCGCTCAGGCCCGGCTGCGAAGGCGCCAAGGCGCCGACCCGCGTCACGCTGCGCACCCGCGGACTGCCCGTGGTCGCGTTCGTGAAGTCAGAGTCGAGCACCGTGCAGTTGCCGAGGCTGTCGCTGGCTGTTCCTCCGCGAGAGGCTGTCGGGCACGAGCTCGCGTCGCCCTCGCGCGGCGGCGAAGGCGGGTTCTTTACGGCCAACGAGCTGCTCGGGCTCGAGCCCGTTCGCCCAGCCAACGCGCCGCCCGTGCAGCGAAGACCAGGGTGGACCGCGACCTCGAGCCAATTCGAAGTGGTCAACAGCACGCAGAGCGAAGTGCTGATCTTCGTGGACGACGCCGCGATCGGGTGGCTCGGCGCAGGCCGCACGGGGACGTTCTCTGGCGTGCAGACGGGCCGTCACTCGCTGCGCGCGCGCAGCGTTGATGGGCAATATCGCAGCGAATCCGTCGCGATGAGCGCGCCTGGGCGCTGGGACATCGGCGCTCCGCCGCGCGCCGGGCGACCCGCGCGCTGAGAGCTCAGTTCGTCATCGCGTCCGCCGCGATCGAGCGCGCGTAGGTCTCTGCGCTGATCACGGGAAGCTCTTCGACAGAGAGCTCTCTTTGTCGAATGGCGGCGAGGCGCTCGGCGACCGAGCTCAACACGTCGAAGCGCGTCGAGAGCAGGTAGAACTCGTCTTCGTCGACCTCGCCGAGCAGCGAGAGCGCCGCGGCGAGCGCGGGGCGATCTTGCTCGCGCACGCTGAAGCCAGCGTCCCCTGCGCCGCTCGGCGCCAGCAGCGACCGCGCCAGCGCGACGGGAAACAAATAGAGAAACACCTGCTCGAACTCGAGCCGCCACGCGTCGTGATCGTCTCCGTCAACGAGCGCCCAGCGGCAGGGATACTGCCCGCGGATCACTTCGCCGAAGTACGCCCCAGCCGCGGCGGCGACGAGCGTGTGGATCTCTCCCTTTCCCTCGCGCGCTTGCGAGAGATAGTGGTCGAGCAGAGGCAACGTGTCAGGGGTGAAATCCAGGTCGATTCCCACGGATTTGCGCACGAACGCCACGCATGCGCGGGCGAGGTCGCGCACGGCAGAGGGCGTGTCAGCGCGCGCCTCCATCAGGTCACTGTCCATCGAGTCGGTCACGGTCGTGCGTGTGTACCGCGAGAGCGCCGCGGCGCAACAGCCCCGCGCGCGACGCCCCAAACGCAAAGCGACCGCTCGAACGCAGCAGATCGCCGAGAAGCGACCGAGCCGAGTCGACCGCGGCTCGCATCCGTGCGTAACTCCATGCTGTCCGCGCAAGCGACAAGGTGACCGCGCCACAGGCCCATTCGAGGCAGCGCGGCGCTCCCCTCCTGAAACCATCTCGCACCCATCCTCCGGGGCCCCGCAGAGCCTCCGCCTTCGGCCAATCTGGACGCGCACGGTGCCATGGCAACGTCGCCCCCTCGTCGGGGCGGCGCGCACTCGCACACACGAAGGACCGCACATGATGGACCCCAACAGCTCTGCACAGTCCGCAACCCTCGCCGCCGCCGCGCTCACCAAGCAGCTCAACGACCGCTCCGCAGAGCTCACCGCGGACCTCGCGCACAAGTCCGCCGAGCTCACCGCGCGGCTCGCGCGGCGAGAAGAGAAGCGCTTCTTGCGCCCCGAAGACGGCGCGGCGCAAAACCTCGCGATGATCGCGCAGCAAGACGCGCGACGCGCTCGGGACGAAGCGATCGAGCTCCCCGCGCCGCCCGGCCTCTGAGCGCCGCGCCCCGACAAGGGCTGCGCAAACAGAGCTCGCGCGAAGTGCGGACGATTGTTTCTGCCGCACCTCGCGCCCGTGTATCGTTTCGGGCCAATTAAAATGCGCCCCCGTGAAGAGCCGGCGTACGCCGGAGCCCTGGCTGCGACGCGCAGGGACGTCGCCTTCGTCAGCAACCCCGACGGTTCGTCGCGCAAGGTCGAGATCGTGGTCTCGGTCAACGCCGCCACCGATCCGCTGCTCGCTGAGTCCGCTCGGCACGGGACGCTCCACCACATCGACGACCTCGAGCTGGCCGTTCCGTTCGCCTACCACGACCCGGTCGCGAAGCGGTTTGCCCTGGTGATTCCCCCGGCGCGAGCGCACGAAGAGCTGCACCTGCGGATCGATCTGCTGCGCAAGCTCTCTGAAGAGCGCGCGCCGGTCCCTGCGTACGCGCGCGAGGCCAAGGTCGTGATCGGGCCGAAGGGCATCGAGCGATGGCTCGCTGAGCCCGACACCAAGGCGCTCTCGGCGCGAGAAGCGCAGATCGCCGCGCGCGAAGAGCGACTGCACACGCGCGCCGAGGACGTCACGCGCCGCGAGGACGACATTCAGATTCAGCTCGAGCAGATCTCCGCTGAGAAAACGCAGATCGAAGCGCGCAACGAAGAGCTCGCCATCCGCGAGGTGGCCATCACCGCGCGCGAGCAAGAGCTCACCGCGGCCCGCGCGCGCTTCGACGCAGAGCGCTCGCAGCGCAGCGCAGAAGAGCACGCGAGCAGAGAGGTCAAGCCAGTGAGCGGCGGCCCTGCGCGGCTCCCGAGCGCGCCCAAGCTCGCGTCGAAGCTCCCCCTGTCTGCCTCGACGCCGAGCAGCGCAGAGACGAGCCAGCCGATCGAGCTGCTGCCCAAGCGCGCGCCGATCGACCGCACGACAGCCGACGACGTCTCGGACTCGATCGAAGAGGCAGAGCCTATCGGGGATGCGAGCGAGGGGCGCAACAGCGCGGTTCAGGCCATCGAGCCCGAGGGCGTCGAGGGCGCCATCGAGGCCGAGCCCGTGGCAGAAGCGATCGAAGAGGCAGAGCCGTTCGACGCTGAATCCACAGGAGATTCTGTGGCCGAAGCCGAACCGCTCGAGTCCGAGAGCGCCGACGAAGTGGACGAACTCGACCCGATCGAGCCCGAGACGACGCCCGCCGATGACGAGCTGTTGGCCGCGGTTCCAACCGCTGAGCGCGAGCAGCCTGCGCGCAAAGAGGCCTCGGTGCTGGCGGGCGATCGAGACGGCCGCGCGGCGGTGGTCGACGGCGAAGTGCGCATGTGGCTTCGCGGCTCTGGGGACACGGTGATCGCGCTGTCGCAGAGCGAAGCCGAGCCCGTCCTGCAAGCGGACCCGTCGTCCACGCTGCCGCTCGCGCTGCTATCGGTGCTCTCGAACGACGGCGCGACGCGCTTCGGAAGAGCCTCCCTCGACCTCACCGCCGCCGAGGACCGCGCGGTGATCGACGCGCTGGCCCGTGACTTTCACGTCCGCGTCGAGGTCGTCTCGCGCGACGGGCGCTCGCTCGACGCGCACGCGGTCTCGGCGCGCGGCGGAGAAGAGCACGCCCGGCACATCGGCGCGGTGCTCGCGGCGCGCCCCACCGGCGACGCGCTCGCGCGACGGGTCGAAGCAGACCGCGTCGCGCGCGAAGGAATCGCCTACAGCGGCGGCGTCGACGAAGCCAGCGAGCGCGCGCTCTTCGACGAGCAGCAGCTCGCGACGGCGCAAGGCGTGGCCAAGGCGCTGCAGGTGATCGAGGCGATCAACGATCCAGCGGCGAAAGAGCGCTGGCAGCTCGCGCGGGGCGTCCCGGCGGCGCGGCTCGAGGCGAGCGAGAAGCGGGCGCTCTTCGCGATGCTTCGCGTGGGCGTGCGGCCCTCGGCCACGGTGATCGCCAGCGCGATTCAGCTCTCGGTCGCGTCCGACGAGAAGGCCCTGGCGACCAAGGCCGTCACGACCTTCGCACGCACGTGCGACGCGGGGCCGAGCACCGTGGGGCTCGAGGCGAAGGGCGCGTACGAGGCGCTCTCGAGCTTGATTTCGTGGGCGCACGCTGTCGGCGTGAGCCCGCTGCCCAACAGCGCGATCGAGGCCCTCGCGAAGCTGTACGACCCAGAGGCGATCGACGGCCCCGAGTTCGAGGACCCGAGGCCCATCCCTTCAGAGGCCGAGATGACCGTGATGGACGCCGCAGAGCTGGCACGCTGGTGCGCGCACCCCAAGGCTCGCGCGGCGGCGGCGCTGCGGCTCGCGAAAAAGGACGCGCGGTCCAACGGCGCGGCGCTCGCGCGCGCGCTCAAGAGCTTGGACGCGGGCGGCGCGGCGCCAGTGTTGGCTGCGATGCTTCCGTCGGGGGACGAGCTCGCGGACACGTGGGTCGAGCTGGCCTCCTCGCGCAAGCCCGTGGCAGCGGCGGCGGGCGCAGTGGCGATCGCGAAGATCAAGCTACGTCGCGGGCTGCTCTCGGTCTTGCAGCGCGCGCTCACGCCGGGGACGACCGAATCGCAGCTGTTTGGCTGGGCCGCGGGCGAGTTCGGCGCGGGCGCGCTGCGGGCGATGACCTCGTCGATGGTCGAAGGAGAGGCGGTCGAGCGCGGCGCGTGGGTGTTGGCCCACGTGGTTCGCGCGGGAGGAGGCCGCGAGGTCGAGCGCGTTCGCACTGGAGAAGAAGGGCCGCTGGCACAAGCGGCGACGATGGGGGTGGGCGCCGTGGACGACGCGCGCGACTACGACCGATCGCTGCGCGAAGGCAAAGGGCTGACCCCCGGCGAGCGAGCGGCTACAGCGTTTCTCGCGATCTTGTGAGCGCGACGCGGATCACGGGCAACATCGGCTGTAGACAGCGCAACCCGCGCGCGGCTAGCATCTGCGACCGATTGGGAACGCAAACTCTGACGACTCGTTCACGACGGTAGGTCTCCCCTACGAGTGTCCGAACGAGCCTTCGAGAGCTTCGCGAATCTAACGATGCGGATTGGTGTCTTCAGCGACGTTCACGCGAATCTCGAGGCTCTCTCTGCGGTCGTCGAGGCGATCAAGCGCGAGCGCGTCGACGTTCAGTATTGCCTCGGCGACGTCGTGGGCTACGGCGCCTCGCCCAACGAGTGCGCCGAGATCGTCCGACGCTTCGCGAAGGTCACCATCCTCGGCAACCACGACGCAGCGGTCGCCGGGCGCATGGACTACTCGTACTACTACGAGGCCGCCCGACGCGCGCTCGACCTGCACGCCACCACGCTCTCGCAAGAGAACATGGCCTGGCTGCGCTCGCTCCCCTACAAGCACGAGCTCGACGGCACGGGAGTCACGCTCTGCCACGGCTCCCCCGTGCGCATCGAAGAGTTCGACTACATCTTCGCCCCAGAGCAAGCGCGCGAGTGCCTGCCGTACTTCGACGATCTCAACAACCTCACGCTCATCGGCCACTCGCACCTGTGCAAGGTCTTCGAGCTCACCGAGGACGAGGTCGACGAGCTGCCCGCGCGCAAGTTCACGCTGCGCACGGACCGCAAGTACATCGTGTCCGTCGGCTCGACCGGGCAGCCGCGGGACTACGACAACCGCGCCAGCTACGTGATCTACGACACCGTCTCGCGCGTGTTCGAGTTCAAGCGCGTCGAGTACGACATCGAGACGGCCGCGCAGAAGATCTTCAGCGCGCAGCTCGAGCGCAACTTCGCGCACCGACTGTTCATCGGCGTGTAGTCACTCGATCAGCGCTGAGGGCACCATCGCGTGCACCAGCGCGTCGCAGCACAACGCAGCCGCAGCAAACAACACCGTCAGCGCCGCGACCGACCGACGAACGCGCGCGGATCGCTCGCTCGACAGCAGCGCCAACGCGACCGCGAAGCACAGCGCCGCGAAGCCGAAGTGCTCGTGCCGCTCGAGCCACGCCCCCGCGCTGCGCGACTGCCCGTACACCGCCCGCAGCCGCCCCGCCTCGAACGCACGCTGGCCCACCACCCCGAGCACGAGAGAGAGCGCCGCGGTGAGCCCCGCCAGCCGCCGCGCCCACGACTCGCGCGCGTGCTCGGGGCGCAGCGCGACGACGAGCGCGCAGAGCGCAGACACCGACGCGAGCGCGATGTGCAGGGCGCCCGTCACGCTCACGGCGCCAGCGCCCCCTGCGCGAAGAGCGCCGTCGCCGAGACGGCGCAGGCGGCGAGGACGATCGAGTCCATTCTGTCTGCAAATTTTCTAGCAATCGCGACGCACGCAGAGCCCGTCAGCGCCGTCGCGTACAGCGTGAGCGAGAGCCGGTCGAGCGTCGATGATCGCTCGGTCCACAACATCGCCGCGGGGTCGGGCTCGGGGCCGAGCAGCCGCGCCCCGACGCGCAGCGCGGCGTACACCAACGGTGCGAGCGCCGCTGCGAGCGCAGCTCCGTCGACGAGGGATCGGGGCTTCATCGCTGGGCCTCGCGGTGTGCGATCACCCGAGGACACTCGGGGTCACTCGAGAACGTGCGAGAGACGAACATCGAGACGACCTTGCACCCCCCGCGGCACGCAGCGCGAAGATCGCACGACCGGCACGGCTCGGGCGGGTCGCCCGCGAACGCCCGAAACGCCTCGAGCCCCGCGTCTCGCTGCCAGTCTGCCAACGGCGCTCCGACCCGATCGCGCTCGAAGCTGCACCCGAGCACGAGCCCCTCGCGGTCGACCGCCGCGAGGTGCCGCCCCGCCTCGCAGCCGAAGATCCCCCAGCGCGAGAGCGCCCTCGGGTCTCGCACGTGCTCAACCAGAAACGGGACCATCGCGCAGTCGATCCGCACGCTCAGCGCCTCGCCGTGCGCGCGCGTGAGCCGCTCGAGCGTCGGCCACAGCTCGGACACCTGCGCCCGCGTGAGCCTGCGCGCGAGGTAGTCGAGCGACGCGGCGCGCCCCGCAGGCTTGTAGCGCAGCAGTTGCAGCTCGGTCGCACCGAGCGCCCGCACCCGCTCGGCCGTCGCCTCGACGTGCGCGAACGTCTCGCGCGAGAGCACCAGGTTGACCCCGACAGGGATCCCGCTGGACGCGAGCAGCGCGATCGCGCGCTCGGCCACGGTCGCTCCGTCGAAGCCTCGCAGCGCGCGGTACGCGCCGCCCACCCCGTCGTGGCTCACGTTAACCTGCGAAAACGCACGCAGATCGTCGATGTTCTCTTCGCGTAGCCCGAGGCCGCTCGTGGTGAGCACGCACGCGAGCCCGCGCGCCTTCGCCTCGCGCGCCACCTGCCCGAGGTCCGCGCGCGCCAGCGGCTCTCCTCCGCCCAGCGCCACGGTGAACACCCCAGCCGCCGCCAGCGCGTCGAACGTCGCCCGCAGCGAGTCGAGCGCGACGTGCTCGCCGTCGGAGGTCGCGTCTTGATAACATCCCACACATTCAACTGGACAGCGCGCGGTCACGCTCACGTGCGCTTCGATCGGCATCGGGTGCGCCGTCTCTGCGCTGTCGTCCCACAGCGGACCGCCCTCGAGCCCCAGCGCGCGGGCGCGACCGCGGCCGACGGCGACGAGCGTGCTCGGGTCGAGCTGCACCCACGCGCCGAAGCGTTCGAGTCGGCTCTTCACGGGTCCTCTTCGCGCTCGGCGGGGTCGAGCGCCGCCGCGATCGCCGCGAGCACCGCGGCGCCGAGCGTCGCCGAGAGAAAGAGCATCTCGACCGCGCTGCCGATGGACGAGCAGTTGGCGCCAGGGCCCCTTCGCACGACGAGGATGTCGTCGTCCGTGTGGTCCGATGCGCTTTGATCAGAGTGAGATTCCATCGAGCATCCCTGCGTCGAAGCGGTGCATCGCGAGAAAGCTCGCCGCGAGCACCGCGGTGACCGCGAGCATCACACGCCCCGCCGTCCGCGCGCGCGACCGAACTGCCTCGCCGTGCGCGACGGCGCTCGCCGCGGTCGCGCTGAGATACACCGTGACCACCGCCGCGCCGAAGGCCCAGACGTGCGAGGCGTCGTGGTGGTCGTACGAGCGCGTGAGCAGCGCGCCTCCGACGGTGAGCACCCCGATGTGCACGAGCGGAAGCGGCCGACGCCACCCTCGCCAGACCCGCGCGAGCAGGCCCGCCCTCCACGCGCGCGCGACCGACGCGAGGCCGTACACCCACTGCGCGACGAGCAGCACCCACGCGGCGCGACGCAGCGTCGCCCTTCGCGCGAGGCGCGAGGCGTGAGCCACCTCGCTGCGATCTGCGCTGAGCGCGCGCAGCTCGTCGCGCGCGACCGAGGGAGAACCTTGCGCGACGCGGACCCGCGAGAGCTCGTGCAGGGCCAGCGTTCGATCGTCCGATGAGCTCGTCGCGTCCGTGGCGATCGCGCGAAAGATGGCCACCGCGTCGTCGTCGGCCCCGAGTCGCGCGAGGCCCGAGGCGGCCAAGAGCCGAGCCTGCACGCGGGCGGGGGTCGCGCTCCACGTCGCGGCGCGCGCGGCGAACGCGCGGAGCTCTTCGGCGCTTACCGAGGAGATTCGCAGTCGAAATCGCTCGAGCTCGCTGAGCCCCGCGAAGCCATCGGCCTCGTTGGGAGCGAGCGTCGCCGCCCTCGCTCGCGCGCGTCCTGCGAAGCGCGCGCCCGGCGCCGCCTCGAGCGAGGCGCGGTACAGCGCGAGCGAAGCGGAGAACGAGCGCGCGCGGTCCGCGGCGTCCGCTCCGTAAAACAGCGCCTCGGCGCGGGCGCGGGCGTCGGACGATCGGGCGGCGAGCGCGCGGGCATCAACGACGATAGACTGCAATTCTTCCGTCGAAATCGCGTCGCGCTCGAGCCTTCCCCGAAGCGCCGCGAGCGCGTCACGCTCGAAGCGCGCGTCCGTCGCGGCGTCGGTTTGCGCCTGCGCTTCGACAGCCGCCGCGCACAGGCAGAGCGCGAGGGCGATCGAGAGCGGACGAGCGGAGGGCATGGTCGCGGGCGACGCGAGTGTGGCACGCTCGCACCGTGAAGACCGTCGAGTTCTTCTTCGACTACACCTGCCCCTACGCGTACCTGGCGTCGACGCAGATCGAAGCGCTGTGCGCGCGGACCAAGAGCGCGCTCGTGTGGCGCCCGATGCTGCTCGGCGGACTGTTTCGCTCGATCGGGACAGCGACCAACCTCGCCGCGACGCTGCACCCGACCAAGGCGCGGATGCTCGTCGCGGATCAGCGTCGGTGGGCGGATTTGTGGGGCGTACCGCTGAGCGTTCCGCGGCCTGGCGGCTATGCGCGCTCGGTCGAGGCGCTGCGCGCGACGCTGGTCGTGCTCGCGCGGCAGCCCGCCGCCGCGAGCGCGGTGATCCATCACTTGTACCGCGCGCACTGGGTGACCCATCGTGACATCGGCGACCCTGCGATCTTGCGCACCGTCCTCGACGAAGCGGGCGTCGACGGGTCCATGGTGATCGCCGGCATCGACCAACGCACCAAAGCTGCGCTGCAATCGAGCACCGACGAGGCCGCGCGCAGGGGAGCCTTCGGCGCGCCAGCGATGTTCGTCGGCGACGAGCTGTACTTCGGGCAAGACAGGCTCGCCATGCTCGAGCGCGCACTCGGAGGAGAGCCCATTGAACCCGGCGCGGGTCGATTTGTGCGCACGGATTCAAGACCGTCGACGATCGAGTTCTTCTACGACCCTTCGTCGCCCTTCGCGTACCTGGGGTCGTACGGTGTGAAGGCGCTCGCCGCCCGCAGCGGAGCGCGGATCATCTGGCGGCCGATCTTGTTGGGCGGGCTGTTCAAGGCGCTCGGCGGCCCGACGGTGCCGCTCGAGACTTTCTCCGAGAACAAGCAGCGGTTCGTCACCGAAGACCTCGAGCGATGGGCCCGCCTCTGGGGCGCGCCGTACCGATGGAACAGCCAGTTTCCCGTGCGCACCCTGCGCGCCCAGCGCATCGCCGCGGCGCTCTGCCCCGTGGAGGACGGCGGTGACTTCGGCCCCGTCGAGCGCTTCTCGACCGAGGTCTTTCGCTCGGTGTGGGAGCGCGACGAGGACCCCGACGCCGACGAGACGCTCGCCCGTTGCCTTCGCGCGAGCGAGCTCGACCGCGCCCTCATCGATCGCGCGAGCGACCCCGCCGTCAAGCAATCGCTCATCGATCGAACGCAGTCCGCCATGGACGCCGGCGCCTTCGGAGTCCCCACGTTTCGCGTCGGCGACGCGCTCTTCTGGGGACAAGACCGCCTCTCGCTCGTCGAACGCGCGCTCGAAGGGTGGAATCCGCCGAGCGCCTGACCCGCCTCGGCGCTGCGTGAGTGCGCCGCGCCCCGAGTGCAGGTACGTTTCACACGATGGTTTCACGCGCTCCGTTCGCGCCGCTGGTCACTCGCCTCGAGAAGCCCGTCCTGGTCGACCCCGACCTGCGCTTCGCGATGCCCACCGCCATTGACGAGACAATGGCCCGGCGGCTGCTCGACGCCCGCGCGCGCGACCGCTTCGCGCGCCCCGCAGACCTCGATCACTCAGCCTTCTTCGAGAAGCCTGTCCTCGTCCACCTGCCGGTGTGGCGCGCCAACGTGCACGCAGAGGGCTTTCACATCGGGATCTCGACGGTGAGCATTCCGTCTGCAAAAAACCGGCACGTTCCGCTGCCTGTACCCACGGGCGGGACCGACAACCGCGACGTGGTCGTCGTCACGTCCGCGCGCAGGTTCTTCTCGTACGAGGTCTCGCCGTTCATCGTCGTTCCGCAGGACAAGCTCGTCCCGCTCGCGCACGCGACGCTCGACGGCCTGGTCGCCGAGCCCGACGTGCCCAAAGAGCTCGCCGAGCAAGAGTGCGCCCACCGCGTCCGCGCCGCGATGCGCCCCGCCAACGCGATCTACGCCCGCGCCGAAGCCGACGTCCGCTCGATCGCCCTCGTGCACGTCCCCCTCTGGGTCATGCGCTATCGCTACGACGGCGAAGCGGTCCCCGGCCTCGCCGAAGAGTTTCACGTGATCATCGACGGCACGTGGGGCCGCGTGCTCAGCGAGAAGCACCCGAGCCGCTTTCGCTCGGTGCTCGCCAAGGCCAAGCGCCTCTTCGCCTGAGAGTTATCGCCCCACGCGCGCGAGCCCAGGCAGCGCCAGCTTCACGCCGTCCAAGAAGAACTCCACCGCCACGGCCGCGAGGATCAGCCCCATCACGCGGTTGATCACGTTCATCCCCGTGCGGCCCAAGAAGCGCCCGATCACCGTCGCGCTGCGCAAGACCAAGAAGCACAGCAGCGCCACCACGAGCAGCGCCACGTAGAGCGCGCCCTTCTCGGGGATCGTGCCCGCGCGCGCCGCCAACAACATCGCCGACGCGATCGCCCCAGGCCCGCTCAACAGCGGAATCCCCACCGGAACCAACCCCACGTCCGCCTTCGTCGTCGCCTCTTCTTCTTCGCCCGGCGTCGTCTTCGTCGCCGAGTGCTTCGCGCCCATCATGTCCAGCGCGACGCCCATCAAGAGAATTCCCCCCGCGATCTTGAAGCCCGCGACCGAGATCCCGAAGAAGCGAAACAACAGCTGCCCGCACGTCGCGAACACCGCGAGCACCGCGAACACCGTCACCGCCGCGCGCCAAGCGATCTGCCTGCGCCTCACGTCGGTCTCGTGCCCCGTCAGCGCCAGAAACACCGGCAGCGCCGCAAACGGATCCACAATCGCGAAGATCGAAGTAAATGCCCCCAGCCCGAACGTCAGCGCAGAAGTCATGGTCGTCGTCGATGTTCACACGCGCTCGCGGCGAATGCCGGAGGACACGCCTGCGTCCATCGCGCGCTGGCATTAGTGGTACATCTCCCGACCGTCAACCCGCGTAGGCCGCGTCGCACGGGGGCGTCGCTCACTTCTCCGTGCAATTTTACAGCGAAACACCGAGGTCGCCTCCGCAGGGGTGCTAGCTTGTCACCCGGGCGTATCACGCTCGCAACGAGCCCTTCTCGAACGCGCCCTCCCTCATGACCGACAACGCCCACGAGACCGACGCACCGACGACGGAGGCGCCCGAGCAAGCGCCATCGCCATCGTCTGCGCTCGAGCAGGGCGACCCCGATTCGGTCTCGACCGCGCCCAGAGATTCTTCTCCGTCGACCGACAAGAAGAAGCCACGTCGCAGCGGTCGTCGCACGGTCGCATCGTTCGTCCTGCTCGCGCTCGTCGCCGTCGTCACGCTCGTCGCACGCACCGAGTGGGCCGCGCGCAAGACCATCACGACGATCTCGCAGCAGGTGCGCGCAGCCACGGGCCTCGAGCTCTCCATCGGTCGCGCCGGCTGGTCCTGGCGACGCATGGCCATCCACGCCGAATCCGTCGAAGTCCGGCACCCCACCGAGGGCCTCCTCGCGCGCGTCGAGTGGGCAGACCTGCGCCCTTCGCTGCGCTCGTTGCTGCGCGGCGCGCCGCAGATTTCGGCGATCGAAATCGACGGCGGCGAAGTGCGCGTGGTGTTCAAGAACGGGCGCCTCGCCAACGGCCCCGTGGTCAAGCCCGGCCCAGCTCCGCCCCCAGGACCGCCGCAGCTGCCCTTTCGTGACATCGCAGTGTCCGACGTGCGCGTGCGCGTCGAGCACGACCAGATCGGGTCGATCACGCTCGAGTCCGTCGACCTCGACGTGCGCAACGACAACAATCAACGACTGCTCGTCGGCCTGCTCTCGCGCGGCGGCTCGCTGAGCAGCCCCATCACCAGCCAGCACACGGGGCTCAAGTGCTTCGACGGCCCCATTCGCAGAATCGAAGCGCGCGCCGAGCTCCGTGATTTCGCCGTGCTCCGCGTGGGCGCCGCGCACATCGAGGCCCTCGACGCAGAGGCGCACGTCAGCGACGCGCTCGTGCCGCTGAACCTCCGCGAGGCGATCCGCGCGAGCGTGCGCGCGAGGGTTCCGCTGTCCGTGGCCACCTGCCCGCTGCCTCGAACCGCCCCGTTGTTGCGCGGCGACGTGAGCGTCGAGGCGAGCGCCACGTTCAACCCCGCGTCGATGTCCGCCGAGGTGCGGGGGCACGCCAGCGCGCGCGCGGTCACCATCACGCTGATGGACACCCGGCCCCTCGGCCGCAACGGGACGTTCGGCGGAGGACAGTCGATCGAGCTGGATTTTCACGGGACGCACCGCGCGCTCATCGTCGATCGACTCGACGCCCGCTACGGCGGAGGAAGGGTGCTCTCGCCCTCTCCGCGCAGGCCCGATCGACCGCTGGTCTTCTCGCTCACGCCCACCGTGCGGCTCGATGGCTTCTTCGAGACGCAGGGGCTCCGCTTCGAGCAACTCATGCGCGAGGTGTCCGTCACGGACTTCGCCAAGGTCCTGTGGTCCATCGACGCGCTCGCGGAGATCACCCTGATCCCCGAGCGCTTCGGGCAGCCGCCGGACCGCGCGCGCCCTGGGATGCACCTCGAGATCGACGCGGACACCCGCGATTTTGCGATCGTGAAGGACTTTCATCGCTGGGGTCCGCCGCACGAGCCCATCATCTCGATCCCGCGCGGGCGCGTCGCGCTCGACCTCGACCTAGACTCGCTGTTCGTGCGCTTCAGCGACATGCGCGCGGACTTCGGCCACACGCACATCGTCGGCGACGAGGTCGAAGTGCGGACCGTGCACGACCCGAGCAGGCCCGACATGGTCGTGCGCAACATTCGCAGCACGGCGATCGACCTCTCGGACGTCGGCACCATCGCCGGAATCCCCATCGCCGGCCACGCCGAAGCCGTGGTCAACGGCGGAGGACCGTTCTCGGACATCATCGTGTCGGGCACCACGCGCGTGCGTGGGTTTCAGTTCGCGGGCCTGCCGATCGGCGACCTCGAGACCGCGCCGGGCAAGCCGTGGCAGCTGCGCGGGATCACCCTGCGCGGCCCCGAGCTCATCGTGCGCCAGGGTCGCAGCGTGTTCAGCGCGCGCGACGCGATCCTGGATTTCTCCAGGTATACGTTGGTTGCAGCCGCGCGCGTCGAGTCGTCGGACGCTCAGCTCGCGGACTACTATCACATGTTCGAGTTCGAAGGAGACCCGGTCTTCGAGCCGTACACGGGCGGGACGATGCAAGACTGCGGGCTCGCGTCGCACGACCGCGCGCTGCCGCGCAGCGAGTGCTGGGTGAGCGAGAGCGCGCGACCCCGATCGCGGCGCGGCGAAGAGCGCCCTGCGAACGCGCGACCGAGGCACGGCTTCGTGCGCGCCGACGTCGAGTACGTGCTCGGTCGACCGGGCGACGATCCCAAGGGAGTCCTGCACGCGGACGTGCGCGGGTGGGACCTCGCGGTGCACGCGTTCGGCGAGACGATCCAGCACGCGGACCTGCACGCCACGTACGATTGGCTCATCCGCAACCGGGGATTTCGCGGCTCGCGGCTCGGCATCGAGTACGCGCGCGGACGCGTCGCCAACGGGACCCTCGAGGCCGGCGGCTCCGTCGACCTTGGCGCTCGCATGCACATCACAGGCTCCGTGCGCGGAGCAGACCTCGGGCGCCTCACGCTCACCGATGGGATGAACCTCCGCGGGATCGTCGACGGGACGGGCGTGCTCGAAGGCACCGCGGAGTCGCAGCGATGGTCCATCGACGCGGACGTGCGCGACCTGAGCGCGGCGCAGCGCGAGTTCGGCAGCGTGCGCTTGCGCTTGCGCTCGACGCCGGACCCGACCGGGCGCCTCACGCAAGAGTCCGTCAACGAGCGCATCGCGCGCAGCGCCGAGCACAGGCCGCAGGTCGCTGCGGCGCCCCTTCCAGACCCGCAGCGATGGTCGCTCGTGGCCGACGCGGTCGACGGCTCGGTGCGCATCGACGGGAGCCTGCTCGTTCCGTTTGTGCAAGAGCCGTGGCGCGACGCGGACGGCAATTGGCAGCGCGATTTCGGGCGCTCGTGGCGGGACGCGGTCATGCAGGGCTCCGTCGAGCTGTCGCATCCGAACGCCACAGGTACGAGCGCCGCGATCGACCTGCTGCCGTGGATGCCCGCGCGGCTCGTGGCGCGCCTCGGAGACGCGCCGCTCGCGAGGGCGGCCGCGCGCATTCACGTCGAAGAGCTGTCGTTGAGAGATCCCATGCATGCGCGTGCACGGGTCGCCCTCGACGCGTTGGACTTGCGCGCGATGGGCGTGCGCGTGGCGCTCCCGTCCAACGCGCCGCTGGCGGTGTGCGCCAACGACGGGAGGCTCTGGATCGACCCGGCCGCCGCGCGATCGAGCGCGCCGTGCGCGGCCGCGCCGCGGGGGCTGTTCACGCGGACGGCGCAGACGGCGGCTGCGGCGCTGCCGGTCTCGCCGATCCTCGGCCCCGACGGCGTCACGCTGGCCATCGCTGGCGGCGCCACCACGGACGGAACGCTCGCGCTCACGCTCTCGGGCGAAGCGGACCTCGCGCAGCTGGCGCGGCGGTTTCCTGCGCTCGTGCAAGAGGCCCGCGGGACCGCGCACTTTCGCGTCGCAGTGGGCGGCAACACCGACTCGCCCGAGCTGCGCGGGCTGGTCGAGCTCGACTCGGGCAGCTTGCGCGCCGCCGCGCTGCCGCAGTCCGTGGACGACCTCGACCTGACGATCCGCCTCGAAGGAACGCAGGTCTCCCTCGAACGCGCCCGCGCTCGCTTCGGCTCGAGCTCCATCGACCTGTCCGGCGGCGTCGTGCGCTTTCGCGGCCGCGACCTCGAGCGCGTCGATGTTCCGCTCGTCGTGCGCAACCTCGCGCTCAGCCCGAGCAGCGGAATCGAGATCGCCCTCGACGCCGACACCCGCTTGTCCTTCGCCGAAGGCGACCCGCTCCCGACCTTTACGGGCCACGTCACGCTCAACCGCGCCCGCTACACCCGACCGATCGACATGGCCCTCATCTCGGACAGCGGCAGCACCAGCCTCGCCGCGCCCGAAGAGCCCTACGACCCGACCCGCGACCGCGTCCAGCTCGCGCTCGAGCTGCGCTCGCGAGAGCCCGTTCGCATCCGCAACAACCTCATCGACGCGGACATCGCCCTCTCGCCGTCCACGCCGTTTCGCATCGTCGGGACCGACCAGCGCCCGAGCGTCCTCGGGCTGCTCACCATCCCGCGCGGCCGAGTCTTCTTTCGCGGCAACGAGTTCGAGGTCCGCCGCTCGCGCATCGAGTTCGACAACCCCGAGCGCATCTCGCCCACCTTCGACGTGCTCGCCACCACGGACATCCGCCGCTCGAGCGAGAGCGCAGGCGCCCGCAACCAGTGGCGCATCGACCTGCACGCGTACGGCACCCGCGAGCGCTTCGCCCTCGACATGAGCGCAGAGCCCTCGCTCTCTCGCGAAGACATCGCCCTCATGCTCGCCTTTCGCATGACCCGCGCCGAGCTCGACCAGCTCGGAACCACGGACCTCGGCCAGATCCTCGCCGTCGAAGCCCTCTCCAACCTCACTGGCATCGACCGCATCGTGCGCCGCAACGTCCCGATCATCTCGGACTTCAACATCACCAGCGGCTACTCGCCCACGCAGGGCCGCACTGTCCCCCAAGTCAGCGTCCGCGTCCCGATCGCCACCGGCGTCCGCGCCGGCGCCACCGTCAACATCACCGAGCAGCGCGAGGTCCGCGGGACCATCGACTACGACATCAACCGCCAGCACAGCATCCAGGTCGGCGTCGACAACTACGGCCAGACCGGCGCGCAGAACCGCTCGGGCCAGGTCAACGGCGGCATCGACTGGCGCTTTCGCCTCGAGTTCGAGTGACCCATCTATTCAAGTCGCCAGCAGATTGACAGCGCTCGATCACTGCTGACAGCACGCTGTCAGGAGCCCCCTCGTACGGTGTCTCCCATGACGCCGACGCTCACGCTCCTCGAGATCGAGCTGCTCTCCCTGCCCGCGCACGAGAGCTACTCGCCCTTCTGCCTCAAAGCCAACCGCGCCCTGCGCCAATCGGGCCTCCCCTACACGCGCCGCGCGGGTCCTCGCCCCGACGCGTGGAAGCGCTTCAACCCCGCCGCGCAAGTCCCAGTCCTGCTCGTCGACGAGCGCCCCGTCCCTGACTCCACCGCGATCCTCCTCGAGATCGAGCGCCTCTCGGGCAACAGCCTCTCGGGCTCGACCGACCGACAGCGCGCAGAGTCCTGGCTCTACGAAGAGCTCGCCGACACCGCCATCAACGGATTTCTCGTCGCCGCGCGCTGGGCCGACGAGCGCAACTGGCCCCGCACCCGCGACGCGTACTTTCACACGATGCCCTCGCTCATCAAGGCCATCATCCCAGCTCGCCTCCGCGCTGGGGTCGTCCGCAACCTCGTCGCGCGAGACGTATGGCGCGCGGGCCCCGACGCGTGTTGGTCCCGCTTTCAACGCCTGCTCGACCAACTCGAAGCGCGCGCCCCGTCCGACGGCTTCTGGATCGCCGACACGCTCACCGCCGCGGATTTCGCCCTCTTCGGCCAGCTCCACTCGCTGCGCACCGATCTCACGCCCTGGCAGCGCGAGCGCCTCGCCGAACGCCCCGCCCTCTCTGCGTGGCTCGATCGCGTTCACGCACGCACAGCGGCCCCCGACGCTCGCGTACCCTCGCAGAGAGAGACCGCACCATGCGCCGCGCCGACCGACTCTTTCGCATCGTCGAGCTCCTCCGCCGCGCAAAGCGCCGCAAGCTGACCGCGCGCGCCATCGCCGAGACCCTCGAGGTCAGCGAGCGCACCGTCTACCGCGACGTCCAAGCGCTCGTGTCCTCGGGCGTCCCCATCGTCGGCGAAGCGGGCGTGGGCTACGCGCTCGGAGCGGGCTTCGACCTTCCACCGGTGATGTTCGACGCAGATGAGCTCGAGGCCCTCGCGCTCGGACTGCGCGTCGTGCGCGCGTGGGGAGACAGCGCCCTCGCAGAAGGCGCCTCGCGCGCCCTCGCGAAAATCGAAGCCGTCTTGCCTCCCGCCCTGCGCCAACGCGTCGAGCAGAGCGCGGTCTTCGCCCCCGGCCACCACGTGCCCAGCGCGGGATTCGCGGACGCGCTCGCCGTCGTTCGCCAGGCGATCCGCAGCCACCATCGGCTGCGCTTCGACTACACCGACGTCAACGCCGCAGCGACCGAGCGCGTCGTGCGCCCGCTCTCGCTCGCGTTCTGGGGCGCCAAATGGACGCTCGGCGCGTGGTGCGAGCTGCGCGACGGCTTTCGCGTCTTCGCCGTCGAGCGCGTGAAGAACATCGTCCCCCTCGACGTGTTCTCCTCAGAGCCCGGCCGCACGCTCGACGCGTTTCTCGAGCACGTCTCCGGCGAAGACGCACACGCGTTTCGCCGGAGATAACGCGCTCAGCCCGTACCCTCGGGCGCGGCCGCAGGCGACTCGCTCGCCGGCGCAGCAGACTCGCTCGCCGCAGGAGCGTCGCCCTCTGCGCCGTCGTCGCCGTCGTCACCGTCGTCGCCACCTTCGTCCGCAGCGCCCTCTGCGCCCTCTGCGCCAGCAGCGCCGGCCACGTTGGCCGCCGTGCCGTCACCGGGCTTGCGCTTGCGACGGCGACGACGACGCTTCTTCTTTGCGCCGTCTGCAGTCGCTCCGGCCACCGCCGCGACGCCCTCGGCGCTCACCGCCGCGCCTTCGACCGCAGCAGCGCCTTCGACCACCGCGCCCTCGACCGCGGCAGCGCCCTCTGCGGGCTTGGTCGCCTCGGCTTTGGGGCCGCGCTCTTTGTTGTTGCGGCGATCACGATCGCGATCGCGCCCACGGTCGTTGCCGCGGTGATTCTTGTCCCGCTCGCGATCGCGGTTGAACTCGACGCGAACCAGCTTCCACACCTCTCCGCCCTGCGGAAAGTTGCGTCGCATCATCGCCACGATCCGCCCCGCCGACGCCTTCTGCTTGGGCGCCCACGTGTCGACCCACGACAAGAGCCGCGCGATCGCGTCCTTGTCCGCGTCGAGCGAGAGCGATCCCCAGCCGAGCGCGTCGGCGATGCGCTGCACGAAGCCGTCCTTCTGCAGCTCGGGCGGCGTGGCGCGCGCGGGGCCGAAGGAGGTCGGGTGCCGCATCCAACGCAGCAAGATCGCGTCGACCGCGTCGCGCTGCGTGCGGTGATCGAGCAGCGTCGAGAGAAGGATCATCATGTGCGCGTGCACATGCGCGGACGGAGCCGCGTCCTTCGCGAGCTCGTCGAGGATCGCGTTGACGACCGCGATCGCGTCCTTGGCCACCGACGGGCGCAAGAGCGTCGGGCCCATGTCGTTGAGCGTGGTGAGGGCGTCGGCCTCTGCGGCGTGCTCGCGGCACCAATCCAACAGCTTGCGAACCTCGTCGTCCGAGAGCTCGTTGGTGGGAGAATTTGCAGTCGTAGCGTCAGTCACCGGTGATCCTCTCCTCGCAATCCGAACCGCCGGTCCGGAGCTAAGGGGCGGGGATGATGCCGAACCGAACCCCCTCAGGACAAGCCTGCGGACGGAACTCTCCCGATTTCGTCCTTTCTCCTCACCCGTCGCGGCTATCGCCCGAGCCGCGCGGCGTTGAAGCAGTCCTCGCAGACGCACCCGCCGAAATCGTCGTAGAGCGTGTGGTCCGCGACCATCGTCTCGCCGCACGAATCGCAGATGACCAGCCTCGGAGCGAGGTCGACCAGCGACGCCCGGTAGGGCCCTCCCCTCCCCGCGTCCATGGGAGAAGCCTCCCTGGCCACCGTCGGCGGCGTCATCGTCCCGAGCACGCCCCGCACTGGAGCCAGCGCCTCGTTGAGCTTCGCCCGCATCTCGTCCTCGTCGAGCGCCCCGAGCTCGACCAACATCGAGACGAGCATCGACTGCACGGCCTCGAGCTCCGCGACCTTCTGCGCGAGCGCGTTGATCGTCCTTCGCTGCTCGTCGTCCGAGCTGAGCTTGCTGAGCTTCTTCATCGCCATCGCGGCCGCTTCGATCTGCTAGCCAGGATGATAGCCTGCCGCGCGATGAATGGCCCGACACCCGAGCAAATCCGCGACGCCGTCGAGCGAGCGTGCGCCGAGAGCGACCTCGACTCGCAGTTCATCGCCAGCGTGCACGCGTACATCGAGCAAGACGAAGACGAGTGGCCGCGCTGCTGCGGATCGTCGTGCGAGCCGTGCGTGCTCACGATCGCGCACGCCGCGCGCCGCGCGCTGATTCTCCTCGAATCCGCGCAGCGGTCGCAGACGGCCTGAGCCGCGTCGACGAGCCATCCCGCGATCATCACCGCGCGCTTTTCAACGCTCGCCCCGCGGGTCCGCCTCGCCGTCGAGCGGAGGCCGCTGCATCGAACCAAACGCCGCCAACCGCCCACGAAACGCAGCGAGCCCCAGCGCAGACACCCGCGCGCGCGCCGACCCGTCGCCGCCCACGGTCGTGAGCCACCGAGCGTTCGCAGCGATCCACCGCTCGGCGCCCTCGCCGCTCGGCCCCGCGCAGCGAACGACCACGTTGCGCGCGCCGATCGCGCGGACCGCCTCGCCTTCGCCCGGCGCAAACACCACCACGCAGAACCCTCGTCCCCCCTCGAAGCTCGTCGCCGTCGCCGCCGCGCCGGCCCGCCACGACCGCTCGTGCGCGGCCCACTCGCGCGATGGTGCTCCCCGCGGACGCTCGGTCTCCCATCGCGCCATGCCCTGCGCCACGCGAGCGCCCATCGCGACGGCTTCGTCCAGCGAGCCCGTCACCCACAACACCGACGGAGACAAGCATCCGCTGCCGTCGTACGCGCAGAAATCCCAGGCGATTTGCAGCACATCCTCGTCGCTCACCGCGACATCGACCCACGACGCGCCCGCCCCGTGGCCGTGCCCCTCGAACCGCGCGCCAGTCGCCGACGCCAACGCCCGACCGCGCTCGACCGCAGCGTCGCCGCCGAACGAGACGAGCACCGACGCACCAGTATTCAAGACGCCTTCGCACCACCGCGCGCCGTCCCACTGAGACTCATCGAACTCGACCGCGAGCCCCTCGGCGCAGAGCGCCTCGCCGACGATGCGCCCGAACGCCCGCTGCTCCCGCGGAGCGCGCACCTTCAGCGCCCTCGCCCCGCGCAGCAACGGGAGCGCCATGGACCGAAGCGGCGCGGTCGCCACGCTCTTGGCGAGCGAGAGCGCCACGGTCTCGCCTTCGAGATCGCCGCCCATCCGCCCGACGGTTCGCTCGATCGCCTCGCGGTCGAACACCGTCGCTGCTGCCTCGAGCCCCCACTCGGCCATCGCGCGGCTGTACCCGCCGTCCGCCACGATCGCGTCGATCGCCCTCTCTCTCTCGGCCCCGAGCAGCCGCTCGATCGCGCCGAGGATGCCCTGCGCGACCGCGCTCACCGCTCGCCCGAGAGCAGCGCGTCCATCGCCCTCGCGCACCCGCGCGGCGCCGCGCCCGGCATGCGCCCGCGCACCTCGAAGCCGTCCTCTCGCACGACGCCGAGATCCGCGGTCTGAATCGCCACGCACGACCCCAGGTTGGCCAGGTCGATCACCCGCAGGATGCCTTCTTCGCCCACAGGAAGCACCGCGAGCGTCTCGGGGTCCACCGCGTCGACCATCATCCACGGAGGACACCGATAGCGCCCCGGCGCGACGCCCTCTGCGTGCGCTTCGTACGCCTGCGAGCTGAGCTCGGTCATCCCGTACTCTTGCACCACCTGCGAGCGCCGAACGCCGTAGCGATCTTGAATCTCGGCCATCAATTCATCGGTGGCGAGCTCTCGCGACCGCCCCTTGAATCCGCCGGTGGGCATCACGACCGAGCCCTCGCCGAGCGCGCACTGCCAGTCACCAACCGCGTCGGCGAAGTGAACAAACGCAAACGTCGCCCCGAGCAGCGCGACGGGCGCGCCCTCGCGGCACGCCTGCTCGATCGCCCGCTGCGCTGCTGCGACCTCGAGCGCGCCGTCCCTCACGAAGAACACGTCCTCGTCGCGCGCGCCCCGCGCCCGCGAAAACATCGAGAGCATCGCGCTGAGCGAGCTGTGCGGGTTGTCCGCCTCGCGCTCGGCGAAGAACACGAAGCGACAGTCGCGCATTGGCAACAACCACCGCTCGGCCGCGCTGATCGCCGCCTGCTCGTAGAGGGCCATCGTCGCAAACGCGTGGCGCCCTCGGACGTCGCGCGTCGTTCCGCTCGTGAAGAACACGCGCTGCTCGAGCGCGGGGGCGAACGTCGCGATCCGCGCCATCTTGAACGCGTCCGTCGGAACGCCCACGACGCCGTCGAGCCCGGGCCCGAGCGTCCCCGCTCCTGCCGCCACCAACGCCCGATCGAGCGCCGAACACTCGGCCCGCTGCCACGCGAGCGCGTCGAGCGTCAGCCGCTCGAACTCGTCACGGGTCACCGCCCCGCGCGCCCCGCGGCTCAGCATCGCGCGCGCCCTGGCCTCGATCTCGACGGCTCTGCTCATCGCACCATCCACACACACAATCAAGACACCAGTGAATCACCAAACGCTAGCGCACTTCGCAGAGCACTGCTCGCAGCGTCTCTCGCCCGTGCGCGCGCTGCGCGTCCGTCAGCACCGCGGGCGGCGTAAACGTGAGCTGGTCGCCCTTCACCCCTCCCGGCAGCACCACGTACCCGCGCTCGAGCATCGCCCGCATCACCGCGAGCACGCGCCGCAGCCCACCGTCGAGACGAAGCCCGACGAGCAAACCCCGCCCTCCGACGCCGAGCACTCCACAGCGGTCATCGCCCGCGACCGGCTCGATCACGTCCGACCAAAACGCCTCCGCCTGCGCGCGGACCGACGCCCGCACCGTCGGGTCCTCGAGCTCGTCCATCACCGCCAACGCAGCGCTGCACGCGAGCGGGTTGCCCAAGAACGTGCTCGTGTGAACGGCCTCTCCGTCGGGATCACCCCACGCCACCGCCACTTCGTCCCGCAGCAAACAAGCGCTGATCGGAAGCCCGCCGCCGAGCGCCTTGCCCAACACCACGATGTCCGGGAGCTCGCTCCACGAGAGGCCCGAGAGGCACCAGCCGTCCGCGCAGCGAAAGCTCCCGGTGTAGATCTCGTCCGCGATCACGACGGCTCCCGCGGCGTGCGCCATCTGCACGATTCGACCGAGCGCCTCGCCGTCGCCCTCCACGACCCCTCCACGGCCGAGGACCGGCTCGACCAGCACGGTTCCCATTCGCCCCGTCGCGAGCGCCCTGGCGACCCCTTGGCGCGACGCTTCGATCGCGGCTCGATCCCCTTTCGCGGGATAGCTCACGAACGCCACGTCGGCGTTGAGCTGCCCTGCGAAGGGCTGCCGAAACCGCGCGCTGTACCCGCACGCCGCGAGCGGCCCGTGCGCGAGGCCGTGGTAGCCGCCTTCGAACGCGATCACGCCGGCGCGCCGGGTCGCGAGCACCGCGCTCTTGAGCGCTGCCTCGATCCCGTCCGCGCCCGACAGGCCCAGGATCACCTTCGCGTTGGGCCACGGAGCAGCCGCGCTCAAGCGCTCTTCGAGCTCGATCTTTCGATCGCTGGGAAACACGTCGCCGAGCGCGTGCACCATCCGTCCGCTCTGCCGCTGGATCGCAGCGATCACCGACGGGCGGCTGTGCCCGAGCATCGCGACGCCGAATCCCGCGGTAAAGTCCACGTAGATATTGTCATCAGCGTCGCGCACGCACGCGCCCCGGGCCTCGGTCCACACGATCGGGTCGTGCTCGGTGCCCGAGAGCTCGGCGCGGCGCCTTCGTCTCGCGGTGAGCGCAGGACACTCGCTTTGCGCGAGGCGCTCGACCCACCGCCGTGCGCGCGGCCCCGGAACCTCCGTCCCCACCGACGGAAGCTCGTCCCCCCGCAGCGCGCCGTCTGCGATCAACCCTCTTCCTTGACCTTGGGGGCCTTGACCGCGAGCGGCTCGGCGCCAGCGCGCTTCACCTTCTCGAAGCCGAGGAGCTGAATGATCGCGAGCGGCGCGTTGTCGCCACGGCGGTTGCGGGTCTTGATGATGCGGGTGTAGCCGCCGGGACGGTCGATGTACTTGGGCGCGACTTCGCGAAACAAGTGCTCGACCATGTCGAGGGTCTGCACTTCGCCGTCGACCGTGCGCTCGCCGAGCTTCGGAAGAAACTTGCCGATGTCGCGCTTGACCGACAGGCGGCGGCGGCCCGCAGCGGCGTCGAGCTCCGCGGCGTTGGCGTTGGCGCCGAGGCGCTTGGCCTTGGTGATGACGCGCTCGGTGATCCGGCGGACTTCCTTCGCCTTGGCGACGGTCGTCTCGATCTGCCCGTGCGAGAGCAGGTTCGCGACGAGGTTCTTGAACATCGCGCGGCGATTCGAGGCGTTGCGATCAAACTTTCGGCCGATATTGAGGTGACGCATTGGATTCTCTCTTCAGTGCCCCCGCGGGCCGGTCCCGCGGTTTGTCAGGCTTCTAGCTGCGATGGGTGAGCAAGCTCACCGGCCCAGCCAACGGAGGGAGCGCTCGGGTCTTCGGTTCAGTCTCCGACCCGCTCCGGCCTCCGGAACGAAATCGACCCTCGCGCCCCGCAACATCGCGGGTGAGGGTCAGCGCTCAGTGTCATTCGAATCGAATCAGCGTTGTCGCTCAGCGCTCGCGCTTCACAGCGTCACGAGCGCAGAGCATCGCGCTCACTGCCCGTGCTCTGCGCGCCAGCGCTCGAGCATCGCGGGCCAGTTCTCCAAGTGCATGCCGAGCTGGAGCCCGAGCTCGCTCAGCTTGTCCTTGATCTCCTTCAGCGACTTGCGGCCGAAGTTCTTGGTCTTGAGCAGGTCGCTCTCGCTCTTCTGCACCAGCTCGCCGATGAACTGGATGTTCGCGTTCTGCAGGCAGTTCGCGCTGCGCACGCTGAGCTCGAACTCCTCGACGGACTTGAAGAGGTTGGGGTTGAGCGACTCGGACGTGCTCGTCGTCGGGATCGCAACCGCCTCGTCTTCTTCCTGGAAGTTGATGAAGATCTGGAGCTGCTCCTTCAAGATCTTCGCCGCGAACGCGACGGCGTCCCGCGGGCGCACAGCGCCGTTGGTCCACACTTCGAGCGTCAGCTTGTCGTAGTCCGTCATCTGACCGACGCGCGCGTTGGTCACGGTGTAGTTCACCTTCTTGACGGGGCTGAACAAGCTGTCGACCGGGATCCAGCCGATCGGCTGGCTCGCGTCCTTGTTGCGATCCGCCTGGACGTATCCACGGCCGGGCTGAACAACGATCTCAGCAGAGAAGCGTCCGCCCTTGCTGACCGTCGCGACGTGCTGCTTCGGGTTGAGCACGCGCAGGTCCGGCGGGCACTGGATGTCCGCCGCGGTGACCGCACCGGGGCCGCTCTTCTCGACGCGAACCTGAAAGCGCTTCGCGTTCTGCGTGGCGAAGACCACTTCCTTCACGTTGAGCACGATGTCCGTGACGTCTTCTTTGACGTCGTCGACCGTCGTGAACTCGTGCAGGGCTCCGTCGATCCGGAGCGCCGTCGCCGCTGCACCCTGCAGCGACGAGAGGAGCACGCGACGCAGCGAGTTTCCGATCGTCACGCCGAACCCGCGCTCAAGCGGCTCGCACGCAAACTTGCCGTAAAACTCGGTGTGCGTGTCGCGGTCTTCCTCCACGAGCGCCTTGGGGCGAATCAAGTCGCGCCAGTTGCGGGACTGCATCGACTGCGTCATGCGATGACTCTCCGTAGTGCCTTTGAGGGGAGGCGACACTCTTCCGTTCGTGCCGCGCTCGTTGCGCGGTCACGTTGTGTCGAGGGTCGCCGCCCGGGTCGTCTAAAAACTATCGCCGCCGGTGGTGGTTCTGGGCTTTGGCACGGGGCGTGCGGGGCCCATAGCGAAATCCAGAGGTCCTGTCAAAGCCCTCCGTGACGATTTTTCTTGCGCTCGCCACGGACTGCACAGGAGTTCACCCCAAAAACAGGGGCCCAAATGACTGCGGAGGACAAGGACACCACCTGATGGTCCTTGCCCTCCGCGAACGCGATTGAAGCGTCGAAGCTGCAATCAGCGCGAGTAGTACTCGACGATGTACTGCTCCTTGATCTCGCCGGAGACCTCGGAACGCACCGGGAGCGACTTCACCGTACCCGTGAAGCTCTCCTTCTCGAGCTCGAGCCACGTGATCTCGCCGCGGCGAGCGCTGCCCGCGATCGACTCGTTGATGCGAGCGATCTGGCGGCTCTTCTCACGGACCGAGACCTTGTCGCCCGGCTTCACGAGGAAGCTGGGGACGTTCACGCGCTTGCCGTTCACCGTGATGTGCTGGTGCAGGACGAGCTGACGCGCTTCATTGCGCGTCGACGCGAAGCCCAGGCGGTACACCACGTTGTCCAAGCGGCGCTCGAGCAGCGCGAGCAGGCTCTCGCCCGTCACGCCCTTCATGCGATCCGCCTCCGCAAAGTACTTGCGGAACTGGCGCTCGAGCACGCCGTACACGCGACGCACCTTCTGCTTCTCGCGAAGACGAAGGCCGTACTCGCTGAACTTCACGCGAGCCTGTCCGTGCTGGCCAGGCGGAAAGGGGCTGCGCTCGTACGAGCACTTCTCCGAGTAGCAGCGGTCGCCCTTGAGAAAGAGCTTCGCGCCTTCACGACGGCAGAGCTTGCAAACCGGTCCGATGTAACGAGCCATGGATTCCTCGAGTCCTTACGCGCAAACAGTCAGAAGCATCAAACGCGGCGGCGCTTCGGCGGCCGGCAGCCATTGTGCGGGATCGGCGTCACATCACGGATCAGCGTGATGCGCAAGCCCGCCTGCTGAAGCGCGCGCAGCGCGCTCTCACGACCAGCGCCCGGCCCGCGGATGAACACCGCGACCTCACGCATGCCGTGCTCCATCGCCTTGCGCGACGCGTCTTCCGCCGCCATCTGCGCGGCGAACGGCGTGCTCTTGCGCGAGCCCTTGAAGCCACGCGCGCCGGAGCTCGAGTTGGAGATCGCGTTGCCGTACACGTCCGACACGGTCACGATCGTGTTGTTGAAGGTCGCCTGGATGTGAACGACGCCTTTCGGCACGTTCTTCTTGACCTTCTTCTTGACCTTTGCGGCCTTGCCGCCAGCAGCCTTCGCCTGAGCCATCGTCAACTACCTCGCCTGATCACTTCTTCACGGGCGCGGGACGCGCGACCGCCAAACCCTTGCGCGGGCCCTTGCGGGTGCGCGCATTCGTGTGCGTCCTCTGTCCGTGCACCGGGAGGTTCTTGCGGTGACGCAAGCCGCGGTAGCAGCCGAGGTCCATCAGGCGCTTGATGTTCATCTGAACTTCGCGCTTGAGGTCACCCTCGACCTTGTAATCCGCTTCGATGACTTCACGGAGCTTGCGGACGTCAGCGTCCGTCAGGTCCTGAGCCTTCTTGTCGAGCGGGATGCCCGCGCGGTTGCAGATCTCGATCGAGTTGGCCGGTCCGATCCCGTACAGGTAGCGGAGGGCGATGTGAATGTGCTTACGACCCGGAAGGTCGATGCCAGCAATACGAGCCATCTTGAATCACCCTTGCCGCTGCTTGTGACGCGGATTCTCGCAGATAATGCGGACGACACCCTTGCGCCGCACGACCTTGCACTTGTCGCAGATCTTCTTGACCGAGGGCCTGACCTTCATCGCTGTCTCAACCATCTGTGCGGCTCGCGCCGCCTGCACCGTTGGGCCCTTCGTCAGAGCTTACCGGCCGTAATCCCTGTGGCGTCACCGGCGTGACCCACAGGCGGTACTTCACTTGTGTCGGTACGTGACTCGACCCTTCGTCGGGTCGTACGGGCTCACTTCAACAGTGACCCGGTCTCCGGGGAGGATGCGGATGTAGAACCTGCGCATGCGACCGGAGATCGTCGCGAGGACCTTCAGACCGTTGTCGCAGTCCACGCGAAACATCGCGTTGGGAAGCGCTTCGGTCACGACGCCCTCGAACGTCAGCTTGTCTTTCTCGCTCGACTCGTCGGGCTGCTCGAACGATCGGTTCCGTCTTGCCATCCTGCTTTGATCCAACCCGTGCTTCTTCGTCTGCCTAGAGCGCTGACCGAACTCGGTCAGACACCCACCGCGGCGAAGAGCCGCGCGCTTACTTCATCGAGAGAGCCGACGCCGTCGACCCTTCGGAGCAAACCTTTGTCCGCGTAGTACGCGACCAGCGGTGCAGTCTGCGCGGCGTACGCCGCGAGCCGCGGGCCGACCACCTCTTCGGTGTCGTCCGGCCGCTGGAGAAGTCGCTCTCCACCTTCGCCACGGTCGGCAAAGGGCGGCGGATCATACTTGAGATGGTAGATTCGTCCAGTGTTTTCTCCGGTCCTTCGACCGGTGATGCGCTCGACGATCAGCGCGTCCGGAACCTCCAACAAAACCACGTGCTTGAGCGTGCGCCCCATCTTCAGAAGCAGCTTGTCGAGCGCCTCCGCCTGGGGGATGGTCCGCGGAAATCCGTCGAGCACGAAGCCCGTCCGCGCGTCGGGTCGCGACAAGCGCTCTTCGACGAGGCCGATCACGATCTCGTCGGACACGAGCTGGCCCTTCGCCATGATGTCCGCGACCTTGAGCCCGAGCTCGGTGCCCGCGGTCTTCGCCTCGCGCAGCATGTCACCGGTGGATACCTGTGGCGCGCCGAGCTTGCCGCACAGTCGCTTCGCCTGCGTGCCCTTGCCGGCGCCAGGCGGCCCAATGAAGATCAGATCGTTCGCGCTCACGTCGCTGCCCTCCTGCCGCGGAGCTGCGGTCCCGTCGGTCCCGCGAAGCCCTCATAGTGCCGGGTGATCAGGTGCGACTCGATCTGGTTCACCGTGTCGAGCGCCACACCGACCACGATCATCAAGCTCGTCCCGCCAAAGGGAAACGGGATGCGAAGGTACTGCCGCATGATGTCCGGCACGATGCACACGATCGCGAGGTACAGCGCGCCGCCGAAGGTGATGCGCGTGAGCACGTACTCGATGTACTCGGCCGTCTGCTTGCCGGGACGCTTGTTGGGGATGAACGCGCCCTGCTTCTTCAGGTTGTCCGCGACGTCCACAGGCGGAAACGTGATCGCCGTGTAGAAGTACGCGAAGAAGACCGTCAGCACGATGAAGGACGAGTTGTAGATCCAGTCGCCGCGCGAGAGCGCGCCGGCGATGTTGTCCGCGTACGGCACCTTGAAGCGCTGCAGCGTGCTCGGAAACATGAGCACCGTGCTGGCGAAGAGCGGCGGGATCACGCCGGCGCTGTTGACGCGCAGAGGCAAGTGCGTGCGCTGGCCGCCGTACATCTTTCGCCCGACAATCCGCCGAGCGTACTCGATCGGGATCCGTCGCTGACCGCGCTCGAAGAACACGATCACCGCGACAGAGGCCACGATCACGGTAACAGCGATCAGGATGGCCGTCGGCTGCACCTGGCCAGACTTCGCGAACTGTGCGGTCTGGCCGATGAACGACGGGAAGTCCGCGACGATGCCCGCGAAGATCAAGAGCGAGATGCCGTTGCCGATGCCGCGCTCGGTGATTTGCTCGCCGATCCACATGATGAACGCCGTGCCCGTCATGAGCGTGAGCACGGTCATGATGCGGAAGCCCCAGCCGGGGCTCGCGATCGCAGCGATGCCGTCGCCGTTCTTCAGGCCCTCGAGCCAAACCGACGTGTAGAAGCCCTGCACGAGCGCCAGGCCGACCGCGCCGTAGCGAGTGTACTGGTTGATCTTGCGCTGACCGATCTCACCCTCTTTGCGCAGCTCTTCGAGCGGCTTGAAGATCGATGAGAGAAGCTGGATCACGATCGACGCCGAGACGTACGGCGTGATGCCGAGCGCGAAGATCGAAGCCTGCTCGAGCGCCCCGCCCGAGAACAGATTGAAGAGCCCGAGCAGCGATCCGTCGCCGCCGGCGCCGCCAACCACTTCGCGGATCACCTTCACGTTCGCGCCCGGGACGGACACGTACACGCCCAAGCGGTAGATCGCGATCATGCCGAGCGTGAACAGGATCCTCCGCCGTAGTTCGGGGATCTTCACGATGTTGGCGAGCACTGCGAGCATCTGTTCGTCCTTCTGCGAGAGTCGGGGGCGTTATAGCCCAACAGGCCGCCATGCACAGAGCTCTCTTCCTCCGCTGTGACGAACCCGTCACAGAAGAGAGAAGAGAGACCTGACACGCGACCCGTTGGATCGAAGATCGAGCGTTAGTGGCTCAACCCGCCTTTGGCTCTGAGGCTTCCTTCGCCGCAGGCAACTCGACGCTGCCTCCGGCCTTTTCGATCTTTTCTTTGGCGCTGGCGCTCACCGCGCTGACCTTGACGACCAGCTTCTTGGTGAGCTCACCGTCGCCGAGCACCTTCACCTTGAGGAACTTCGCCTTGACGAGGCCCTTCTCGATGAGCTGCGTCAGGTCGACCGTGGCGCCCGCGTCGAACTTGTTCTCGAGCTGCGCGACGTTGACCGTCGCGACAGCTTCGACGAAGGGACGACGGAAGCCGCGCTTCGGCAGACGACGCTGGATCGGCGTCTGTCCACCTTGGAACGCGAGCTTTCCGAAGTTACCCGGGTGGCGGGCCTTCTGGCCCTTCATGCCCTTACCCGCGGTCTTTCCGAGACCCGAACCCAGACCGCGACCCTTGCGGAGCGGCTTGGTGTTGGCGCCTGCGGGCGCGCGGAGCTTGCTCAAGTAATCAGCCATCGCATTCCTCGACAGTCACGAGGTGGAGGACCTTCTTCACCATTCCGCGAAACGCGGGGCTGTTGTCCACCACGACTTCAGTGTGCGGTCCACGGAGGCCAAGCCCCTTGAGGACCTTCACTTGCTCCGGCTTCTTGCCGGCAAATCCACGCAGTTGCTTGACGCGAAGCTTCGACTTAGTCATCGCAACCTCCATCAACCGTGCAGGTCTTCGGGACGAAGACCACGCTTGTGCGCGGTCGCCGCCGCGCTGCGGAGCTGCTTGAGCGCAGCGATCGTCGCCTTCACCGCGTTGTGCGGGTTACGCGAGCCGTAGGACTTCGACAAGATGTCCGCGATGCCAGCGCTCTCGACGACAGCGCGAACGGCGCCGCCGGCGATGACGCCCGTTCCGGCGCCAGCCGGACGAAGCATCACGTAGCCCGCTCCGAAGTGACCCATCACGTCGTGAGGGATCGACTTTCCGATGAGCGGGATCTCGAACAAGTTCTTGCGAGCCTGCTCGTTTCCCTTGCGAATAGCCTCGGGAACCTCGTTCGCCTTGCCGAGGCCCACACCGACGCGACCGTTGCCGTCGCCCACAACCACCAACGCGCTGAAGCTGAAGCGGCGTCCGCCCTTCACGACCTTCGCGACGCGGTTGATGTGAACCACGCGCTCCTTGAGCTCATTCTGCTCGCCATCCATCGACATCGTGTGCTCTCCTCAGAACTCGAGACCGGCCTCACGAGCCGCATCCGCCAGCGCGCTCACGCGCCCGTGGTACTGGTAGCCGCCGCGGTCGAAGACGACCTTCGAGATGCCCTTGTCCTTGCAGAGCTTGGCGATCGCCTTGCCCACAAGCTTCGCGGCATCGGTCTTCTTCGCCTCGGTCGCGGTGCCCTTCACGTCCTTGCTCAGGGTGCTGATCGTCGCGAGCGTCTTGCCCGCGTCGTCGTCGATCACCTGCGCGTAGATGTGCTGCGACGAGCGAAACACGCTCAGACGCGGACGCTCCGCCGTTCCGTGAAGCCCGGCGCGCGTGCGGCGCACGCGACGCTCGAAGCGCTCTTCGATTTTCTTCTGCTGTCCCATCGTTCGACTCTCCCTTCGCGAAGCACACTCTCGCTCGGTCGGTGGGTGTTCGGCAGAAGCAACCGTCGCTGCGCTGGGAGAGTCCGAGGTCTGACCTGAGGCCTCTGCGCGCTGCGACGTGTTGTGTTCCACCGCCCGCCGTTCGCGCGGACTGTCTTCGCTCTGTATGCGCCGAAGCCCCAGTTACCGCTTCGCTCTCGAAGCTGCAACCAGGGCTCGGTTCATCACTTGCCGCCCTTGCCGCCAGCCTTACCCGCCTTGCGGATAATCGTCTGGCCGAGGACGTTCACGCCCTTGCCCTTGTAGGGCTCGGGCTTGCGGTGCTTCTGGATGTTGGCGACCGTCTGTCCGAGCGCATCCTTGTCGTGCGACTCGAGCTCGATCGTCACGCCCTGCTCGTTCTTGCCAGAGACGGCCATGGTGCCCTTCTGGTTGATCTCCTTCACCTTCACCGTCGCCGGCAAGGTGTAGACGACCTGGTGCGAGAGGCCCAAAGACAGGTTCAAAACCTGTCCCTTCTGCTCGGCCTTGTAGCCGGTTCCGAGCAGAAGAAGCTTCGCGCTGTAGCCCGAAGAGACACCCTTGATCGCGTTGGCGATGTGAGCGCGAGCCGTGCCGTACATCTTGGTCGCGTCCGACGATGCAACGTCGGCCTTGATGCCAAGCTGTACTTCAGTGCCCTTCACTTCGAGGGTGAGGTACGAGGGGAAGGGACGCGTCAAGACGCCCTTGGCGCCCTTGATTTCGACCTGGCCGTCTTTGACGGTCACGGTCACGCCCTTCGGCAGTTCGATCGGTCGCTTGCCAATCTTCGACATGGTCGTCTCCGTCACCAGATCTGGCAGAGCAGCTCGCCACCGACGCCAACCTTGCGCGCCTGACGATCGCTCATGATTCCGCGGGAGGTCGAGAGCACGGCGATGCCGAGCCCCGAGCGAACCTTCGGAATGTCCTGCGCACGCACATACACCCGGCGGCCCGGCTTCGACACGCGCTCGATACCCTCGATGGCAGGAGACTTGTCCTTGCCGTACTTGAGGGTGATCGAGAGCACTTCGAGTCCGCTCTCTTCCGTGTCACGTGCGACGTCCGCCACGTAGCCCTCACTCTTGAGGACGTCGGCGATCGTGCCCTTCAACTTCGAGGCAGGGATCACAACCCGGTCATGGCGAGCCATCACCGCGTTGCGAATCCTTGCCAGCATGTCTGCGATCGGATCGGTCAGCATGACAAAAGCCCTCTCTTACCAGCTCGCCTTGATCACGCCGGGGATCTCGCCCTTGAGGGCGAGCTCGCGCAGGCAAAGCCGGCACAGCTCGAACTTGCGATAGTAGCCGCGCGCTCGGCCGCACCGACGGCAGCGATTGCGATGCCGCACGGCAAACTTCGGCGGGTCGTTCAGCTTTGCGAAACTGCAGGCACGTGCCACGACGATCTCCCTGGTGTCTCTATCCGATAAAAACCTGGCTCATTGAGCTCACTGACGAAACGGCATCCCGAGGTGCTGGAGCAAAGCCCGGCCTTCCTCATCGTTCTTCGCCGTCGTCACGATCGAGATGTTCAACCCCTTGATCTTGTCGACCTTGTCGTAGTCGATCTCGGGGAAGATGATCTGCTCTTTCAGTCCGAGCGTGTAGTTGCCCTGACCGTCGAACGCCTTCGGGCTCACACCCTTGAAGTCACGAACGCGCGGGAGCGCGAAGGTGATGAGGCGGTCGAGAAACTCCCACATGCGGTCGCGACGGAGCGTGACCATCACGCCGATCGGCTGACCGGTGCGGAGCTTGAACGTTGCGATGGACTTGCGAGCGCGCGTCACCACCGGCTTCTGGCCGGTGAGCGCGGTGACCTCGAGCAGGCCCGACTCGATGAGCTTCTGGTTCTGGGTCGCTTCACCCAAGCCCATGTTGACGGTGACCTTGAGGATCCGCGGCACCTGCATCTTGTTCTTGTAGTTGAACTGACGCATGAGCGCAGGGATCACCTCGCTGTCGTACTTCTTCTTCGCGCGTGGCTCGACGCGATCCTGAGCAAGCGAAGTGGTGGGCTTGGCCAGCTCGACCTTGCCGCCACCCTTCTTGCCCTTGGGCTTCTTTTCGCCCGTCGGAGCGCCTGCGCCTTTCGGCTTCTTCTCGTTCTCAGCCATCGTTCGTCTCGCTTCCCGGTTTACTCTTCCCTCATGCGCTCAGCGCCGTGAGGGCCGCGGGAGTTTCATTGTTCTGGGTGGTTGATCAACGGCGCTCAGGCAGAGCGCTCACGCTTGGGCTCGGGGATGTCCTTGCCGGACTTCACCGCGACGCGCGTCTTCGAGCCATCGCTCTCGACGCGGGTCTTCACGCGCGTTCCCTTGCCGGTCTCGGGGTCCACCGGCATCACCTTGGAGATGTGCAGGGGAGCCTCGCGCTCGACAATGCCGCCTTCGCTCACCTGCGTGGGCTTCGCGTGCTTCTTGACGACGTTGATCTTCTCGACGAGCACCTTCTCGTCCTCCGCCCAGATGCGAAGAACTTTGCCCGTCTTGCCTTTGTCCTTACCAGAGATCACCACGACGGTGTCGCCAGTACGAATCCTTGCGAGCGCCATGGATTAGATGACCTCCGGCGCGAGCGAGATGATCTTCATGAAGTTCTTGCCACGGAGCTCGCGCGCGACCGGGCCGAAGATGCGCGTCCCGATCGGGGCGCCTTCCTTGTCGATGAGAACAGCGCTGTTTCCATCGAACTTCACGTACGAGCCGTCGGGACGAAGGTACTCGCGACGGGTGCGAACCACCACAGCGCGCGCAGTCTGTCCCTTCTTCACCTTCATGTTCGGCAAGGCTTCTTTGACGGCGACGACGATCACGTCACCGAGGCCGGCGTACTTACGACGCGAGCCGCCGAGCACCTTGATGCACTGGACTCGACGCGCGCCAGAATTGTCGGCCACGTCGAGGATGCTACGCATCTGGATCATGGTGAATGCACTCCTATCGCTTTCGAAGAAGAATCAGGTATCCGCCGGTCGCTCGACCAGGCGGATCACGACGAAGTGCTTGTCCTTCGAGATCGGGCTGTGCTCGCGGATCTCGACGATGTCGCCCTCGCGATACAGGCCCTTCTCGTCGTGAGCCTTGTAGCGCTTACGAACGCGGACGAACTTGCCGTACACCGGGTGACGGACCGAGCGGACGACTTCGACCACCACGGTCTTGGCCATCTTCGCGCTCTTCACGCGGCCCGTGAGGACGCGCTTTCCGCCGAAGCGCTCAGTGGCGCTCGTGTTGTTGTCGGTTGCCATCGATCAACCCTCTGCCTTCTTCGCGACGGCCGAGCGCGAGCGCTCGCCCTGCACGGTCTTGAGCTGCGCGATCTCACGGCGGAGTCGGCGCATCTTGGCCGTGTCATCCAACTTGTTGGTGAAGTTCTCGAAGCGCGCGGTGAAGAGCGCGTTCTGCGCGGTCTTCAGCTGCTCAGAGAGCTCGGCGTCCGTCTTGCCGCGAAGATCTGCGGCGTTCGCTGCCTTGGCCATGTCCGTCAATCCTTCACAGAGACTCGATGCCGCGGGTCAAGATGCGCACGCCCACGGGGAGCTTGTGCGCGGCGAGACGAAACGCCTCGCGCGCCACGTCCTCGGGGAGTCCGCCGAGCTCGTACATCACACGGCCCGGCTGAATCACGGCAACCCACTCTTCAACCGCTCCCTTACCGTGACCCATGCGGGTCTCGAGGGGCTTCTTCGTGATGGGCTTGTCCGGAAAAATCCGGATCCAGAGCTTGCCCGCGCGCTTCACGTGGCGCTGAATCGCCATACGAGCGGCTTCGATCTGTCGGGCGGACACCTTGCCGGACTCCGTCGCTTGCAGCGCGAAATCTCCGAACGAGACGTCCGAACCCGTCCAGGCAACACCCTTCATGTTGCCCTTCATCGCTTTGCGAAACTTCGTCCTCTTCGGGGAAAGCATGGCTTGTCTCCGTCAGTTCCTTAAAGGCCCATCAGCCGCGGGTCGCGGGCGCAGTGCCCGGGCGACGCTTCTTCGGCGGGAGGACTTCACCCTTGCAGATCCAGACCTTCGCGCCGATCGACCCGTAGGTCGTGTGCGCTTCAGCCTGACCAAACTCGATGTCCGCGCGCAGCGTGTGCAGCGGGACGCGTCCCTCGCGGTACACTTCGACGCGCGCCATTTCGGCGCCGCCCAAGCGACCCGCGCAGCGGATACGAATGCCACGCGCGCCGAGCTTCATCGCCGCGCCGACAGCCTTCTTCATCGCGCGGCGGAAGGCCACGCGACGCTCGAGCTGCATGCAGACGCTCTCAGCCACGAGCTGCGCGTTGGTGTCCGGCTTGCGGACCTCCTGCACGTCGATGACGATGTCGTCCGGAGAGGCGTTCGTGTACTTGCAGAGACCGGCGAACTTCTTTCCGTCGCCCTTCTTCAGCTCGTCCACGCCCTTGCCGCCCTTGCCGATCACGATACCCGGACGAGCCGTGTAGATGATGATCCGGACCTTGGCCGCAGCGCGCTCGATCTCGACGCCCGCGATGCCCGCGTTCGCCAGGTGCTCCTTCACCACACGCTTCAGCGTGAGGTCTTCGTGGAGCCAAGACGCGTAGTTCTTGCTCTCGAACCACTTCGAGTTCCACGTCTTGATGACGCCGAGGCGAAACCCGTGAGGATGAACCTTCTGACCCATCGTCTCTCTCTATCTTCGATCTGAGAAAAGTTTCGGTCGCCCTCGGCGATCACTCGCTCTTGGCTTCGTCGGCCTTCGCGGGGGTGCCCTTCGCGGCCTTCGCAGCCGCGCGCTTCGCCTGGCGGTCGGCGACGAACGCCTTGCGACCGCTCGGCGCCGGAGCCGTGTCCGTCAACACGAGCGCGATGTGGCTCACGCCCTTCACGATCGGCGTCGCGCGGCCCTGGGCCCGCGGACGCCAACGACGCATGTTGCGGTTCGGTCCCTTGTCGACCGTCGCGGTGGACACGTACAGCGTGTCCACGTTGACCGATCCGTCCGCCTGCTTCGCATTGCTCAGGGCCGACTCGATCAACTTCTTCACGATCGGCGCGCCGGACTTCGGCGTGAAGGCCAACTCGTCGAGCGCCTGCGAAACCTTCTTGCCGCGGACAAGGTTCACGATCACGCGCGCCTTACGGGGCGAGATCCGTGCGAACCGCAGCGCAGCCTTGCTTTCGATCGCCATCGCTGTGCTCTCTACTCGGGACAGTTCTTCGTTCGGGACCATCAGCGGTTCCGCCTGAGGGACACACTGGGCCTCGATCGAAGCCTCCGCCCGTTAGCGCGAGGCACTCGTTCGATCACCAGTGCGTCCGGCAGCACTTTTTGCGCTGCCGCAGCCACTGAATCACTTTTCTCACTGGCGTTACCAGCGAGGGCCGCGGTGTTTACCGGAGGGTTATGGGGGTGTCAAGCAGACCCGCGAACAATCGTACCGATTGTCGTTTTCGCTGCGTTTCACCGGTGCGCACCGCGACGGTCTCCTGTGCCATCTTCGCGCGATGAACACAACAGCGCGTTTGCTCGGAGCGCTCGTCGTCGGGGTCGGCCTCGGGGCGTGTCGCGGTTCGACTGAGAATTCTCAGGGCAACGCAGGATCGAGCGGCGCCTCCCAGCGCACGTACACCGTCACGCTGCACCGCCCTGCTCGCGTTGGGATGCGTCGACGCGAGGTCCACGTCGGCCACTCGAACGAGCGCCGGCAGAGCAGGATCAACGGCGTCGACTCGCCAGCGGAGGAGAGCAGCACCCGCGTCGCGCTCGAAGCAGTCTCGGAGGTGCTCGCGCTCAACGAGGTCTCGAAGCCCACCCGGCTGCGCTACACGGTCGAGCGGTTCGAAGCCACCGCAGGGCAGGAGCAGACCGCTTCGCTCGAGCCAGGCACCGTGGTCGAGGTCTCGCTCGCTGAGGAGTCGTCGGCGACCACCATCACCGTCGCGGGGGTCGCCGTCAGCGAGCCCGTGCGCAAGGCGCTCGAGGCGGTGATCAACCTCACGGTGAGCCAGCAGACCGACGACTCGGTCTTCGGGACCGCGCGGCCACGCGCTGTTGGTGCGATGTGGGCTGCCAACATCGAGCCGCTCAGGCAACAGATGGGCGAGGGCGCGCTGGAGATCCCCGCGGACGGGATGACCGCGTCCGTCACGCTGTTCGGCGTCGTCGAGCGCGAGCCAGGGCAGCCGCTGCTCGACGTGCGCGGAGAGGCCACCGTCGCGCGGGCCAGGCTTCGGCAGGTTCCCGAGGGGTTCACGTCGATGACGCTGGACCTGCAGATGCGCATGCGCTCGCTGTTGCCCGTGCAAAGCCCCGATGCGCCACCGGTGCTGAGCGAGAGCTCGATGGACTCGACCGCGAGGGGCGACGGAGTCGTTCGCGGCGCCACGATCGCGCTCGACATGCGCTCGCACAGCGAGCGGCACAGCACGTTTGTCACCCTGCCCTGAGGCGCGGAGATCAAGCCGCCGAGCGAGCGTCGCGCAGCGCGCCCACGGACGACACCACGAGCACTCCGACCGCCAGTCCGCCGAGCAGCCCGAGGGCCTCGCCCATGAACAGCTTGGCGCACTTCAAGACGGCGACAGAGAGGACGCCGAGGACCATTCCACCTGCGGTTTCCCAGCGTTTTGCAGCTTTGGCGCGGGGAAGAAATGCCGCCAGAACCAGGCCGATGCCCGCCCCAGCGAGGATGCACAGCTCGGGGCGCGTGCAGCAGTCGGTCGTCATCACCATGCCGGGCTTGCAGCACGGTCGCAGGATCGAGAGCGGAAGCAGAAACGTCGCCGCCCCTGCGTACAGGCCGCGACGCGCGCCAGCGAGCATCGCTCCGCCTCGCCATCCTGCGGCGACCCACACGGCGAAGGTCCAGAGCGCCCACGGCAGCGCTTGCGGGCCCACGGCGAAGTACGCGGCCACCGCCACGAGGACCGAGAGCGCGAGCGCGTACATCGACGCGGTTCGAACGCGGCCCATTTCGTAAGCGCGACGAGCGCGCGCGTAGAGCAGGTTGTCAGCGTCCATCGAACACTCCCAGGGCTACGCGCAGGCGGGCGTACGCGCGGGACACGCGCTTGCGAAACGTGGCGGATTCGATCGCAGGGCGGTCGGCGCGACCGAGGACTGCGTAGATGGCGTCGGCCGAGGCCGGATCGAGGGTCTCGATCGCGCGCTCGACGGCGAGCTCGAGCTCTCGCTCGGTCGCGCGTGCTTCGGGGTCTTCACGGGTGTCCACGATGTCCCGAGGCGCTCCGTCGGGCTCGAGCGGAACCTGCGCGCGGACCATCGCGCCGCGGGTGACGGCGCGCACTTCGTTGGCCACGATCGCGTAGAACCACGGGAGCACGGGGCGGCCCGCTTCGAACTCGGACGCGCGAGAGAACACCTTGAGCAGCGCGGTTTGCGCGACGTCTTGCGCGCGCTGCGGGTCCACGCGGAGCCGAGCGACGCGCACCGCCCGAGGGTGCAAGGCGGAGAACAACGGGTCGAACGCGGTTCGATCTCCGTCCGAGAGCCGCGCCATCAGCGCGTCGAGCTCGGCTTCGTTCGGCGCCCGTGTGTGCATCGCGCTGGTGACTGTACCCCAAGAGGTCCGTCAGCGACGGTGGCCCGAGCGCTGGCAGCAGGGCGCGCCGGGCTGGCAGCAGGGCGATCCTTCGTAGCAGCAGTCGTCGGACGCGTTGGTGTAGCGATATGCGGCGAAGCTGCCGCCTCCGACGAGCGCTCCGACGAGCGCGAACATGGCGACACGAAACCAACGAGCATCCATCACAGCCTTCATTGTGAACCTCTCGCGAAGGCACTAGCGGACCGGCGGTCGAGCGTGACAGACCGGGGAGAGATTTTTGTGAGCGACGCGGACGAGCAGACAATTCAGGGACGAATCACGGAGATCGCTGCGCGCGACTGGGAGGCGGCCGAGCGACCCGCGCTGCTCACGGAGCTCGACGGATCGCTCGCGGTGGTGCTTCGAGGGCTGCTTTCACCAGACGACTGCGCGCGTTGGGTGCGCGCGGTGATGGAGGCCCGAGCCGAGTGGGTCGAGGACTTCGGCGGAGAGCAGTTCGCCCTCGGGAGAGCGTTTTATACGCACGTCGAGAGCGGTCGAGCGGCGGAGTATTTCGCGGACACGAAGGGCTCGGACGCGCGCGTCGAGCGGGTGCTTCCGGGGATGCAGCAGCGGATGCGGGAGCTGTACGGGCGGATCGTGGGCGGGGTCGCGCAGCAGCGCAGGGGGTTCTGCGGGGCGGCGGTGCATGTGTTTCCTGCGGGAGAGAAAGTGGCCCGCGAGGGGGGCGTGGTGCACTTCGACGTCGAGGGGCTGACTCAGCACCACGTCGAGCGAAGGGCGCGCGCGGTGACGCTCGTCGCGATGCTGCAGCCGCCGCGAGCGGGAGGGGGGCTTCGCGTGTGGAGCCCTGTGTTTCCTGTGGACGACCCCGGGGACGAAGAGCCTTCGGTGGTGCGCTACGGAGCTGGCGATGTGGTGGTGATGGACAGCTATCGACTGCACCAGATCGAAGCGTTCGACGGAGAGCTCGACCGCGTCTCGATCACGCTGCACGGGGTGCACCTCGACCGAGCGCGCTGGGAGAGCTGGTTTTAGCGTCTACGCGTTGAGCGGCCGGAGATAGTGAAACTTCGGCTGCAGCAGGTCTTGCTCGGTCAGGCCCCAGTCATCGCTGCCGGGGATCACGTAGAAGACGTCGCTCTTGACCGCAGAGAACTGCACGCGGCCGAGGCGCTCGAGGATCCGCAAGAAAGACTGACGGTGCCACAGGACGTTTTCGGGGATGTTGCAGGTGGTCGAGAGGTCCACGGTGCTCGGCAGTCCCTGCACCATGAGCCACGCGAGCGTGACGGTCATGAAGCGCGCTTGCTCGCCGCCGCGAAACGGATCGCCCTGGGGACGGCCCGACGGACTGGTGCGGGCGCCCTCTTTGGTGAGCATCCCGTTGCACCACATGTCGTAGTCGTTCTTGGCGCGATCGTCGTCGTTGAAGAAGTCCCAGCACCCCGAGCGAGCGTGGGGTAGCTCGTACACGAGGATCTGTCGGACCCGCTCGTAGAAGCGCCATTTCTCTTCAGCGGTGCACTGCTCGCGGTGCTCGCGAAAGAGCCGCACGAGGTTCGCGTGCATGGGGCTCGACGGCTGCAGCGGAAAGCACAGCTCCATCGCGAAGATGGCGTGTTGAATGGCCATCGATCAGCCTCCCCAGCTCGAGGACGAAGAAGAGACGCGGTTCCACGAGCCGTTGCGGTCCGAGCGGAGGCCGAGGAGAGAGGCGCCTCGAAGGACGACCTCGGTCGTGCCGATCGCAGCGAAGACGCCAGCGGCGCTCATCGCGCCGACGACAGGCGCTGGGCGCGCGGAGGGCTCCCAGTTGAACGCGCGAACGTCGGGCAACTGCGAGAGGTCGACGGCGCTGCGATCTTCGAAATAGTGCTGAACGAACGCGGTTTCGTGCGCCATGTCCCCGCCGTAATAGAGCTTCGCTTGCTGCAAGAGGTTCTCGATCGGGTCTTCGCTCGGCGCGGGCGCCTCGTAGGTCGACGAGAAGAACGACTGGCCCGTGAGGGCGCGGACGGACAAGCCGCGGGTGCGGTACGTCACCAGCGCGGGGTTGAGGTCATCGGGGTCGAAGAGAGCGGCGTCCGCGGGCGCGATGTAGATCACGTCGCGGGCGCGCGCCTCGCCTTCGAGGGCGGCGACCGAGGCCAGCGTGGGGGCGTAGCGGTTGTCGAAGAGGGTGCTCGCGTCGGAGTACGGGCGCAGACGATGTCGGTCCAAGATGAAGACCGGGGGGGCGTCCGCGGGCCTGCGCGCGGCGGCGTCGACGAAGCGCGGCTGAAAAAACGCGGCGCTCGCGAGGGTCATGTGCGCGGGGACGACGCCGCGGGGGTGCGGCCAGTGGTCGAGCTTCCACACGGGGGCGAAGGCTTCTGCGAGGCCAGCGGCGAGGGCGACCGCGTCGGTCCCCACGAGGTCCACGATGATGGCGGCGCGGCGCGGCGAGCGAGAGAGCACGCGGGCGAGCGACTGGCCCATGCGGTACGCGAAGCCCATCGTGTTGGTGACGACGGGGACGAGGTACGAGTCGAGCGGCTGAAAGATCCCCGAGGTCTCGCCGGGGGTCTCGGTGGGACGGTGAAAGATCGCGTCGAAGATCGCGGCGCTCTGCTGCGTGGCGTACGCGCTTCCGACGCAGTCTTGCCGCAGCGAACGCAGCTTGGACGGGTCGAACGGGAGCACGCGTCGGCCGTCGAACGTGATGTTCTCTCCGTGCGCGCCGAAGGACCACCCGAAGCGCTTCTGCAGCGCGAGCGACGGCATGCGTTGGTACTCGTAGTCGGGCTGCGCGACGGCCGCGACGAAGCCGCCCACAGCAGCGACGCCGACGCTGACGGCGACGAGCGTTGTCAGCGCGGCGCGGCGGGACTGTTTGCGCTCTTCGTCTTTGAGCTCGCGGTTCCACCAGCGGGCACCGACGATGCCTTGGGTGTCGAGCAGCTCGTCGCGTTCGAACGGAGGAGTCTGGCCTTGGGCGCTCACTGTTTGTCGCGCGAGTGTAGCAAAGCCCTCGCAGAGAGAGAGGGGCTGCTTTCAGCGCGACTTCATGGATTCGGCGAGGGCCAGGACGCGCTGGCGAAAGTCGTCGCGGAAGACTCCGTCGACGCGGATCGAGTAGCGAAAATGGGGCTCGGCTTCGACGCCGTGGTCATCGAAGTCGTTGAACCAGTACGCGCGCCCCGAGAGCGGGAGCTTCTCTTTTGTCTGGCGGTCGTAGAGAAAGAGCGTCTTGTTGTTGGCGGGGCACAGCGTGATGAACTCGTCGGGCTGCGACTGCTCTTCGGGGTGTCCGTCGCGGTGGACCGTGGCGTAGTCGTGCGCGCGCAGGCCCATGATGTTGCAGCGGCCGATGCTCACAAACGGTAGGGATTTCGCGAGCGCGACGGTCTTGGGCAGCAGCGCTTCGGCGGTGCGGGTGAAGCGCTTTCCGTCGGCGCGGTGCTTCTCGGTCCACCAGCGGTTGGGGATGAGCTCGTAGAAGACCTTCCAGGGAAAGTACACGCCGTGGCGGTACTCGAGCCAGAGCATCTGCCGGCGCGACAGGGGGATCGCGCGCTCTTCGCCGAACTCGAGCGACGCGCGGAGGCTCGGGTCGATCGACGCGGGGTCGTCGGACAGCGAGCGAAACACTTGAAACTGTGTGTCGTCGAGGCCCCGGATCACCTCGACGTAGTCCGTGATCGCGGTGTGCGCGAGCTCTTCGGGCATGATGCCCATCGAGCGGTGCGAGCCGCCGGTGTACTCCGTGGGGACCTGCGCGAGGGCGAGGCAGACCTCTTCGTGAACCGCGTCGAGCGACGAGAGGTCGAGCAGCGATTCGAGCGGGATCCAGGGCAGTCCGTGCAAGCCGAGCAGGGTCATGGGGGTGGCAGAGACCGGCGAGAGTACAGCGGTTGCCAGGACAGACCGAGGCAGAGCGACGGTGATTGCGCGCGTTGGGTTGCGTGCGCGATGGGCGATGCCGCGCCCGCGACGGGCATCGAAGATGACTAAACCAATACCGCGACGGTCGTCGTAGTTTTCTCTGTTCGCGGTCTTGGTTTGACTTGATTTCAATCGCGCTGATCCGCTTGGGCATCTTCGATGCCCGTCGCGGGCGCGGTATAGAGCGGATCTGCGCGGCTGCAATCAAGGCAAACCACTGCCGCGCGCAGGGAAACCTACGACCCCCGTCGCGGTCGTGGTTTAGGATGCGGTTTGCTGATGTCACTGCGACAGATCGTGGCGCTGACGGCGCTGATGGTGGCGCCGATCGCCGTGGGGTCGTGTCCGACGGCGCGCGCGCACGTCCGCGCCGCGGCGGTGTTGTCGCGCTCGTCCGGGGCGACCAACGCGATCGCGCGGATGTACGACGAGCGGATCGTGGTCGAGAACGTGCTGCTGCGGACTCGATGGGGGCCGTTTCGGGCGAGGATCTATCGGCCGCTCACGACGCAGCCGCGGCCGGCGGTGATCGTCGCGCACGGGGTGCACTACCTGGGGGTGGACGAGCCGAGGCTCGTTCCGTTTGCGCGCAATCTGGCGAGGGCGGGGATGGTGGTGCTCACGCCCGAGCTGATGGCGCTGGCGGACTATCGCGTGGATCAGTCGAGCGTGGACGAGATCATCGAGGCCTCGCGCTACCTCGCGCAGAGCGGGATGGCCGAGCGAGAGCGCGTGGGCGTCTTCGGACTCTCGTTCGCGGGCGGGCTCTCGCTCGTGGCCGCGGCGGACCCGCGCTCGCACGCGTACGTCGACCGCGTGGCGGTGATGGGCGCGCACCACGACCTGCGAAAGGTCCTGCGTTTTCTCGCGACGGACACCGTCGAGACGCCGAGCGGCACTCGCACGATGCGCGCGCACGACTACGGGCTCGTGGTGTTCGTGTACATGTACGCCGAGCGCTTCGCGGGGCCCGACGAAGTGGCGATCTTTCGCGACTGCCTGCGCTTGCAGCTGCACATGGCGGGCGATCAAGCGCGGCACACGGCGCGGCTGCTCTCGCCGCCGGCGCGCGCGCTGATGGAGCGCATCCTCGCCGGGGACAAATCCGCGGTGCGCGAGAAGGTCCTCGACGTGCTTCGGGGCGAAGAAGAGCAGCGGCGCGTGCGCTCGCTCTCGCCCGTGGGGCGCGCGACGGCGCTGCACGGGCGCAGCATCTCGATTCTTCACGGGGCGGAGGACGACGTGGTTCCGCCGACGGAAGCGGAGGACTGCGAGCGCGAGCTGCGCGGAGAGGCCGACGTGACGTTGCTGCTCACGCCTGCGATTCGGCACGTGGGCGTCGAGCGAACGCCGTCGCTCGGCGATCAGCTTCGCATCGTGCGCTCGTTTGCGCGGCTGTTCGGGGGATAATCAAGCAGCGGTTCACGGGCCGTGGAGCAGGTCGTCGACAGATGGACAGTGCAACGTTGCGTGCGTGGTGCTGCGGACGATGCAGCAACGAACGGAGCGGTGAACACGAAGATTTTGCACGCGCTCGACGGGAAGAAATCACGCTTGTCGCGACGGTGAGCGCGCGCGCTATGTTGGGGCGGTGGTCGCGCATGCAACGGTTGGCGGCGCGCGCACGAGCACGCACCGCGGACGCTTCATCGGGCGCGCCGCGGAGCTCTCTGCGGTGCGCGCTGCGTTCGAGTCGGCGGAGCCCCTCGTGACGCTGGTCGGCGTCGGCGGCATCGGAAAGAGCCGCTGCGCCGCGGAGTTTGTGACGATGTTCGCCGGCGATTTCGCAGGCGGTCTACTGTCATGCGAGCTGTGCGAAGCGCGGTCTCGCGAGGATGTAGTCGAGTCCGTCGCGCGCGCGCTCGGCGTCGCGGTCGCGACGAGCTCGGCGCAGTCCATCGACGTCGTGGGCGCGGCGCTCGCCTCGCGCGGGGCGGCGCTGCTGGTGCTCGACAACTTCGAGCAGCTCGTGGCGCACGCGCCAAGCACGGTCGAGCGCTGGCTGGTGCTCGCGCCAGAGCTGCGGGTGTTGGTCACATCGCGCGAGAGACTTCGGGTCGAGGGCGAGGTCGTGGTCGCGCTCTCGCCGCTCTCGCTCGCGCCGCACGGAGACGCATCGAGCGTGTCCGAGGCGGCCGAGCTGTTCGTCGAGCGCGCGAGAAGGGCGCGGCGCGACTTCGCGTTGAGCCCAGCAAACGCAGCGCAGATCGACGAGATCGTGGTCGCGCTCGACGGGCTTCCGCTCGCGATCGAGCTCGCGGCGGCGCGGGTCGGGATGCTGGATTTGCAGACGCTCAGAGAGCGGCTTCGCGCTCCGCTCGAGCTGTTGGCGCACGGGCCGCGGGGCGCATCGACGCGGCGCTCGACGATCCGCGGGGCGCTCGACGGGTCGTGGACGCTGCTCGCCCCGGACGAGCGCGTGGCGCTCGCGCAGTGCTCGGTGTTTCGCGGAGGGTTCGACCTGGCCGCGGCAGCCGCGGTGATCCAGGACACGCAGGACGCGCGGGGAGTGCTCGAGCTTCTGCAATCGCTGCACGACAAGTCGCTGCTGCGCGCGGAGGCGGACGAGCGAGGAGCGACGCGGTTCGGGTTGTTCGCGGCGGTGCGCGAGTACGCCGCCGAGCGGCTCGCAGAGGGCGATCCGTCGGGAGAAACAGCGGCCCGTCACGGACGGTACTTCGGCGCGCTCGCGCGCGAGCGCAGGGGCGCGGATCGCCCGGTCGCGCTGCTCGGCGCCGAGCGAGAGAACCTCGTGGCCGCTGCGGAGCATGGCATCGCGCGCGGCGACGAAGAAGCGCTGTGGGCGATGGTGGGGCTCGACGCGACGCTGTCTGGCCGCTTGTTCGACGCGCCGACGGCGTTGATCGACGCGGCGTGGGCGCGGTGCGAACGCTGTTCAGTGGACCCAGCGCTGCGCGGGTGGCTCACGTACATGCGCGTTCGAACGCGGACGATCGAGCGGGGGCGGTACAGCGAAGACGAGCTCGACGAAGTGCAGCGCGCGGTCGCGCTGGGGGTGCAGAGCGGAGACGCGGCGCTCGAGAGCACGGCGCTGCGGGCGACGGCGCACCTTCACCTCGCGCATGGTGAGTGCGAGCGTGGCGTGCAGTACGCAGAGCGCGCGTTGGCCGTGTTGGGGCGCGACGCGAACCCTGCCCTTCGCGGGGCGGCTGCGTCGACGCTGGGCTCGACGTTGCTGGCGACGGGGCGCGTCGACGAAGCGCCGGCGGCGCTCGAGCTCGCGCTGACGTTGCATCGCGCGGCGGGGCACGCGGTCAACGAGGACCTGACGCGATCGGTGCTCGGGGCGGTGTACGTCGAGCGAGGCGATCACGTGCGGGCGAGGGCGTGCCTGAGCGCGCTGATCGCGCTGCGAGACCGACGGGCGGCGCTGGCGCACAGCTACTTGGGGCTGCTCGCGCACGACGAAGGGGATTGTGCAGGGGCGTTGGCGCACTTCTCGAGCGCAGAGCAGATGATTCGCGCGTTGGGCGCCGAGCCGTTGGCGGCATCGTACGAGGGCTATCAGGGCGCGGTGTTGGCGGACATGGGTGCGCTCGAAGCGGCGAGAGAGAAGCTCGCGCGCGCGCTGGCGGTGCTGCGGATCGACGGGGGGAGCGTGGGGTTATTTCTCGCGCAGCTCGGGGCGGTCGAGGCGAAGAGCGGTCGCGTACGGGAGGCGACGCGGGCGCTCGACGAAGCGGACAGGTTGCACGGAGAGGGCAACGATCGGTCGGTTTCGGTGGCGAAGGCGCTGCGAGGATTTCTGTGGTTGGCGCGGGCGCGGGGCGCGGAGGCGCGCGGGGATTGCGCGGAGGCTGCAGAACTGCGCGCGCAGTCCGAGCGGTTGACGGGCGAGCTCTGGCCCGAGGCCGAGCGGGCGGTGGTGCTGCGGATCGCGCTGCGGTCGTTGCGCAGAGAGCTCGGAGCGAGCGGGTCCGGCGCGGCCCTGAGCGAAGCGCGTTCGGTGATGGTGGTTCACGGGAACGGGGACTGGTTCGAGCCGCCGGGCGGGGCGCGGGTCGAGTGTTATGCGCGGCCGGTGCTGCGGGCGTTGTTGCGCGCGCTGGTGGCGCAGCACGTCGCGGCGCCGGGCGAGCCGATCGCGACCGCGGCGCTGCTCAGCGCGGGGTGGCCTGGGCAAAAGATGCAGAGCGAGTCAGCGAAGGCGCGGCTGCACACTGCGTTGAAGGTGTTGAGGCAGCTGGGGATGCGGGAGCACGTCCGGGCGGTGGGGGGCGGGTACGCGCTCGACGGGACGAAGGGGCTGCGGATCGAGTCCGACCGGGGATAGGCAACGGTGGAACGGCTGTTGTATGACGGCGGCCGCCATGGTGAAGGTCGCAATCAACGGGTTCGGGCGTATCGGTCGTCAGGTTGTCTCGGCGATGGCCGAGCAAGGCGTGTTGGGCAGCGTGCTCGACGTAGTGGCGGTGGTCGACATGACCACGGACGCCGACTACTTCGCGTACCAGCTCAAGTACGACTCGGTGCACGGTAAGTTCAAGGGCGAGATCCACACGGAGAAGAGCGCGGCGGATCGCAAAGAGAACGACGTGTTGGTGGTCAACGGGCAGAAGATCCTGTGCCTCTCGGCGGCGAAGGATCTCTCGCTGTTGCCGTGGAAGAAGCTGGGCGTCGAGCTGGTGATCGAGTCGAGCGGGGTGTTCACCGAGAGCGACCAGCTGCGCGGACATCTTGCGGCTGGAGCGAAAAAAGTGCTCCTGACGGCGCCTGGCAAGGGGCCGGATTTGAAGACGTTCGTGATGGGCGTCAACGACGAGGACTACGACGCGCGCAAGCATCACATCGTGTCGAACGCGTCGTGCACGACCAACTGCCTCGCGCCGGTGGTGCACGCGCTGTTGAAAGAAGGCATCGGGATCGAGAGCGGCCTGATGACGACCATCCACGCGTACACGGCGACGCAGAAGACCGTGGACGGTCCGTCGAAGAAGGACTGGCGCGGCGGACGCGCGGCGGCGATCAACATCATCCCGTCGAGCACGGGCGCGGCGAAGGCCGTGGGAGAAGTGCTTCCGCAGACGAAGGGAAAGCTCACGGGGATGAGCTTCCGCGTCCCGACGGCGGACGTGTCCGTCGTGGATTTGACCTTCCGCAGCGAGAAAGAGACGACGATCGAAGAGATCGACAAGGCCCTGCGCAAGGCGAGCGAGAGCTACCTGAAGGGCGTGTTGGGCGTGACGGACGAGCAGCTGGTGTCGACGGATTTCATCCACGACAACCGCTCGTCGATCTACGACGCGAAGGCGACGCTCGAGAACAACCTCAAGGGACCGGGCAAGTTCTTCAAGGTCGTGAGCTGGTACGACAACGAGTGGGGCTACTCGATGCGCGTGGTGGACTTCGCGAAATTGATCGTCGCGAAGGGCGTCGACGCGGGCGACAAGATCGAGGTGAAGGGCCTCGGCGACGCGAATTTATCGGGCAAGCGCGTGTTCATGCGCGTGGACTTCAACGTGCCGATGGAGGGCGGGAAGATCACCGATGACTTCCGCATCGCGTCGGCGTTGGGCTCGATCAAGAAGGTGCTGAGCGCGGGCGCGAAGCTCGTGTTGGCGTCGCACTTGGGTCGGCCTGCGGAGAAGGGCTACGAGGCGGAGTTCTCGCTCGCGCCGGTGGCCGCTCGGCTGAGCGAGCTGCTCGGCAAGCCGGTGAAGTTCGTCCCGGACTGCGTGGGCGAGGTCGCGGAGAAGGCCGTGGCTGAGCTGAAGGAGGGCGAGGTCGCGCTGCTCGAAAACCTGCGGTTCTATCCGGGTGAAGCTGTCAACGACCTGGCGTTCTCGCAGAAGCTCGCGAAGCTCGGGGACGTGTACGTCAACGACGCGTTTGGCACTTCGCATCGTGACGCGGCGTCGATGACGGGCGTTCCGAAGTTGCTGGGCGGCGGCGTCGCGGGAGACCTCGTGAAGAAAGAGGTCGACGTGATTCACCGCGCGCTGAAGAGCCCGGCGCGTCCGTTTGTGGCGGTGCTCGGCGGCGCGAAGGTGAGCGACAAGGTCTTCGTGGTTCGCAACCTGCTCGACCTCGTGGACGAAGTGCTCGTGGGCGGCGCGATGGCGTACACGTTCATGAAGGCCGCGGGCATCGACGTGGGCAGCTCGAAGTACGAGACCGTGGTGGTCGACAAGAAGGGCGTCGAGAAGCCGGTCTTGAAGATGGCGCAAGAGATCCTCGATCTCGCGAAGGCCAAGGGAAAGACCATCGTTCTTCCGGTCGACCACGTGGTGACGCAGAAGTTCGAAGCGGGCGCGCCGTCGAAGGTCGTCACGCAGATGGAGGCGGGTTGGATGGGGCTCGATATCGGCCCCGAGACCCGCAAGCTCTACGCTTCGAAGATCGCAGCCTCGAAGACCGCGATCTGGAACGGCCCCATGGGAGTCTTCGAGATGAAGCCCTTCGATGAGGGCACGCTCGCTGTGGCGCACGCGTTTGCGGAGGCGACCAAGGCAGGCGGCGTGACGATCGTCGGCGGCGGCGACAGCGCGGCGGCGGTGCGCGCGCTCGGGTTCGAGTCCAAGGTCACGCATGTGTCCACCGGCGGCGGCGCGGCGCTCGAGATGTTCGAGGGGAAGTTTCTCCCGGGCATCGCAGCGCTGGACTTGAAGTAAGCCAGAACGGAGAGGGGGGGCTTCGGGGACGCGCGGCCGTCGAGCGAGCCCACAGGTTCTTTGGGGACCGATGACCTGGGTGCTGCTCGACCATCGAGTGTGTCGGGGGGTCGAGCGCGCGCGGGCAACGCGGTGACAATCGCGCGAATTGTCGCAAATCGTCGCGGGCGGTGATTTCGACGCGGCGCGCGAGGGTGCTAGAGTCTTCAGTCAATGGCCGGCCAACAGACCGGGTCGATGCGCCTGTCGATCCCCCCAGGGACGCGGTTCGGACGGTACGAAGTGATCACGGAGATCGCTTCGGGCGGGATGGCTACGGTCTTTCTCGGCCGCGCCCTCGGAGCGGCTGGGTTTCAGCGGCTCGTCGCGGTCAAGTGCCTCCACCCGCACGTGGCGAAGGACGAAGACTTCGTCGGGATGTTCATGGACGAAGCGCGGCTCGCGGCGCGGATTCGTCACCCGAACGTGGTGCCCACGCTCGACCTCGAGAACGGGGACGACGGGCTCTTTCTGGTGATGGAGTTCGTCGACGGCGAGGGGCTGCTCGGGCTGTTGCGGGGGGTGTTCAAGGATCGAAAGCGCGTTCCGGTGCCGATCGCGTTGCGGATCGTGCTGGACGTGTGCGCGGGGCTGCACGCGGCGCACGAGCTCACGGGGCAGAGCGGAGAGCCGCTGCGGCTCGTCCATCGCGACGTTTCGCCACACAATATCCTGGTCGGAGTCGATGGCATCGCGCGCATCACCGACTTCGGAATCGCGCGCGCCGAAGAGCGCTTGAGCGTCACGCGCGACGGCCAGATCAAAGGCAAGATCGCGTACATGGCCCCCGAGCAAACCTCGGGCAACCCCGTCGATCGCCGCGCAGACCTCTGGTCGCTCGGCGTCGTGCTGTGGGAGTGCCTCGCGGGTCGCAGGCTCTTCTTCGGGCAAAACGACGGAGAGGTCCTGCGCAACCTGCTCGTCCACCCGATTCCGCGCTTGAAGGACCTCGTCCCCGAGATCCCCGAGGCGCTCGACGCCGCGGTGATGAAGTGCCTCGCGCGCGACCCCGACGAGCGCTACGCGACCGCGGGGCACATGGCCGACGCCCTCGAAGAAGCGGGCGGCTCCGTTGGTATCGCCAGCGCGCGCGCCGTCGGGATGTTCGTCAAAGAGTTCGCGGGCCCTCGCATCGAGGCCCTGCACGCAGCGGCGCGCGCCGCGGGCGGCGACGGAGGCACCAGCGCGATCCGTCCCGTCACGCGCACCAAGCTCCCCACGGACCCCGAGCGCACCGCGGTGCGCGACGAGCCCGTCAAGCCGATGGAGCTGCCGCCAGGCGCGGCCAGCATCCCCCCGGGCGGCGCCACGATGAGCTCGACCATGAGCTCTCTGCCCATCGTTCAGCCCAAGCAGAGCAACGCGCTCTTGTACGTGTTGCTCGCGCTCGTCGGCGTGTTCGCGCTGCTCGGCGCCGGCGCGGTCGTGCTCTTTCTGCGCGCGCGCGACGCCGAGGGCGGCCCGCGCGTGACGGTGACCAACCCGGCGCAGACGACAGGCACACAGAATCAAGTCGCCGCGCAAAACCCAGTCGTTCAGCCCCATGAAGGCGCGCTCGCCGCCGGCGCTGGAGCCGCTGCGGACGCCGCGGTCGCCGCGCAGAGCTCCGGCGAAGACGCGGGCGCGAGCGAGCCCGTCGTCGCCGACAACAACGGCGCGAACGAGCCCTCGGGTCGGCCGTCGCGCAACAACCGCCCCCGCAACAACCGCGGCAACGGCGGCGCTTCGACCGCGGGCAACGCGAACAGCACCAGCACGCCCTCGACCACGCCGCCGTCGAACGGGCACGGGACGCAGCCGTTCAATCCTGAAGCGATGTGATCGCTCGCGAGAGGGTTGCGGTATAACCCTCAGCGATGAGCGAGAGACGATCGAGAGGCTTCGCCCTGGTGGCGCTGGCGCTCGCTGGCGCCGCGACCTTCACCGCCCGCGAGGCATCCGCGCAGGCCGCGAACGAAGCAGCCGCGCAGATGCGCTTTCAACGCGGGCGAGACCTGTTCGTCGCCAATGACTTCAACGGCGCGTTGACGGAGTTTCGCGCGGCCAATCAGCTCGTCGGCTCGCCCAACACCCGGCTGTACATCGCGCGGTGCCTGCGCGGGCTCAACCGCCTCGGCGAGGCGTACATCGAGTTTCAGCGCGCCGCTGCAGAGGCCGCGGATCGCTCGGTCAACGAGCCGCGCTACGCAGCCTCGCGCGACGCCGCCCGGCAAGAGATGGACGCCCTGCGCCCGCAGATCGGAAACCTCACCCTGCACGCGCCGCACGCGCCCGAGGGGCTCGAGGTGCGCGTGGGGGGAGCGGTCGTTCCGTCAGCGATGTTCGATGTGCCGGTGCCCACGACGCCAGGGGCCATCGAAGTGACCGCCACTGCGCAGGGTCGCATCGCGTACCGCCAGCAAGCGACGGTGCGCGCGAGCGCCACCACCGAGCTCACCATCGAGCTGCGCGTGGACCCCAACTACGTCCCCGCGGCGACCAACGCCAACTCGAATACCAACACCAACAATCAAAACAACGGGCGAGACCCAGACAGCGCGACCCCGCCTCCCCCGCGCATGGTGCGCATCAGCGAAGGCGGCGGCGTGCGCGTGGGCGGCTTCGTCGTGGCGGCAGTGGGCGTGGGCGGGATCGGCGCGTTCATCGGCTTCGGAAGCTCGGCGCTCAGCCGTCACACGCAGCTGCGGCAAGCGTGCAACGAGAGCGCCTGCCCGCCAGACCTCATGCTCGGAAGCCAGATCGATCAGGGCGAGATGTTTCAGACCATCGCCAACATCGGGCTCATCGGCGGCGGCGTGGCCCTCGTCACCGGAACCGTGATGATCATCGTCGGAGGCGCTCGCGAGCGGCTCGTCCCCGAGACCGAAGCGCGCGCGCAAGCCCGCAGGACCGCGCAGCCGCAGTGGACCGGCTGGCTCGCGCCCTCTGCAGGCGGCGCCGCGGCGGGCGTGTCCGGGACGTTCTGAGAGGGGAGTGCTCGCGCGGACAGCGCTCTGCGCGCGCCGTGCGCGTCACCGAACTGCCGTCGCAAGTGGTGACTCGAGCGCTGCATCTCGGGTGCGCCGCGATATGCTGCGCCGCGATGGTGAAGCCCTGTCCCATCTGCAAGCGCGATGCAGTCGCAGAGCGTGCGCAGAACGAGTTTGCTCCCTTTTGTTCGAAGCGATGCAGGACGATCGACCTCGGGCGATGGCTCGACGAGAGCTATCGCATCCCGGCGGTCGAAGACGACGAAGAGGACGAGGCGCCGCCGGTGAGCAACGGTCCAGGCGACCGCACGCGATGAGCGCCGAGAGCACCGCGGAGCGCCCGGCGCGATCGCCCCTTCCGACCCTGTTTCTCACGGCGTTTATCGATCTGTTGGGCTTCGGTCTCACGATCCCGCTGCTGCCCTTCTACGCGCAGCGGTACGGCGCGAGCGCGCTGCAGGTCTCGCTGTTGTTCGCGAGCTTCTCTGCGATGGGGTTTCTGTTCGTCCCTGTGTGGGGCGAGCTGAGCGACCGCGTGGGGCGGCGGCCGGTGCTGCTGACGAGCATCCTGGCGACGGCGTTCTCGATGGCGCTGCTCGCGGTGGCCGACAGCTATCCGCTGCTGCTTCTCTCGCGCATTTTGCAGGGAATCATGACAGCCAACCTGGCCACCCTGCAGGCCTACATCGCCGACGTGACCAAGCCCGAGGACCGTGGGCGCGCGATGGGGATGATCGGCGCGGCGTTCGGGCTCGGGTTCATCCTCGGGCCCTTCTTCGGCGGCGTGCTCGCGGCGTACTCGTTTCGTGCGCCTGGGCTCGCGGCGGCGGCGTTGGCGCTGCTCAACTTCGGGCTCGCGCTGCGCAACCTCCCCGAGTCGCTGCACCTTCGCAAGAAGGTGATCGAGCCGAGCGATGCGCCCGGGTACCGCGACGGGCCGATCGAGGTCGAGGCGCAGCCCGAGCCGTTCGGCGCGAAGGTGATCGGCCGCGTGCTCTTGCGGCAAGCGACGCTGAAGCCGCTGCGCGAAGCGATGGCCAACCCGGCGATCGCGATGCTCGTGACCGTGTTCTTCTTGCAGGCGTTTGCGTTTACGAACTTCGAGTCGACCTTCGCGCTCTTCGCGCAGCAGCGGTTCAACTTCGGCTCGCGCGAGACCGGCTTTCTCTTCGGCTACGTGGGCCTGGTCGTGGTGATCGTGCAGGGAGGGATCTACGGGCGGCTGTCGCGCAAGCACTCGGAGCTCAACCTCGCGCGCGCGGGGATGCTGGTGACCTCGGTGGCGATGCTGCTGTTGATGCTCATCCCTGGCCGCTCTGCGCTGTACGACAGCGTGCCGAGCACCCCCGCTGAATTTGCGCGGCGCGCGCTGCCCATGTGGTTGATCTTGCCGTTTTCGTCGTTTGGGCAAGCGCTGATCAACCCTTCGCTCAGCGCGGCGACGTCGAAGCGCGGAAGCGCCGACAAGCAAGGCGGGACGCTGGGCGTGCAGCAATCCGCGGGCGCCCTCGCGCGCGTGATCGGGCCGATCACCGCGGGGCTCGCGTTCGATCACCTGGGAGCCTCGGCGCCGATGGCCCTGGCCGCGGTCGGCACCGCGATCGCCGCGCTGCTCGTGGGAAGGATCCCAGCGGCGAAGTGAGCGTGGTACGGTCGCTCCGTGGCTACGTTCTCTGCGGCCACCCGAGAGCTGGTCCTCAAGATCGTTTATTACGGTCCTGGTCTCGGGGGTAAGACGACATCGTTGAAGGCGCTGCACGCAGCGGTTCGCCCCGAGCATCGCGGGCGAATGATCTCGCTCGCGACGCCGGTGGACCGCACGCTCTACTTCGACTTCTTGCCGGTGCGCTTGCCGAGCGTGGGAGAGCTGCAGATTCGCTTGCAGCTCTTCACGGTGCCCGGTCAGGTGTACTTCAACGCCACGCGCAAGCTGGTGCTGACCGGCGCGGACGGCGTGATCTTCGTCGCGGACTCGCAGAGCGCGCGGCTCGACGCCAACACCGAGTCGCTCGACAATTTGCGGGACAACCTCAGGGAGCTCGGCAAGGGGCTCGACGATGTTCCGCTGGTGTTCTCGTACAACAAGCGGGACCTCGACGACGTGCTCACGGTGAGCGAGCTCGACCGCGCGCTCAACCCGAAGGGCTACCCCTCGCTCGGCACCTCTGCGGCGCGCGGCGAAGGCGTCTTCGAGCCGCTCGACGCCATCGTGCGACGCGCCCTCGAAGACCTGGTCAAGCGCAAGGTCCTGCCGCCCGAGGTCGTCGTCCCCCAAGACGGAACCGTGGCGCAGCGCCTCTCGTCGGTGCAAGCCGACACGCCGAGCGTCAGCGTCGAGCCCGCGCACATCATCGCGGGCTCTGGCGCGCCCACGATCAACACGCCCACGGTGGTCCCGCCGACCGTGACGCCGTTGCACGGGATCGAGCTCGCGCTCAGCTCTGCAGTGGGCTCGGTCGATCAGTCCGTGCGCCCTGCGCCGACGACGGACGGCGCGCGCCTCGCCGCGTGGGCGTCGCGCCCGACCGCGCCCAGCATCGAGAGCGCGCTCGTGCAAGAGACGCTCGAGCCCCGGACCAGCGCGAGGCGCTCTGCGTCGCTCGCGCCGCTGTTCGACGTGGACGAGCAAGAGTCCATGCGGACCATCGAAGACGCGATCGAAGAGGGCCTGCACGCGCGGGCGCTGCTCTTGCTCGAAGCGCTGCTCGTTCGGACGCTCGACCGCACCGCGCGCATCCTCGGCCGCGCCGAAGGGCAACACGAAGGAGCAGCGTGGGCGCTCGGCATCGCCCCCGAGCGCTACGCCCGCGTGCGCGCCGCAGCGCAGCGCGTCCGCCGCGGCACCACGGCGTCGCGCCGCGAGGTGCTCGAGGCGTACGTGCTCGCGTCGAGCGCGCAGATCGCGTTGGACGCGATTTCAGGGCGCTCGTAGCGCGGCGATCACTCGAGCACGAACGCGGGGCGCGCCATGATCCGCAGCGCGCCAGAGATCTTCTCGCACTTGCCCATGGCGTTGCGGTCGAGGTCCGCGAACAGCGCGAGGCCGCCGTTGACCTGCATTTTCAGAGACTCGGGGATGTTCTCGATCTGCGCGAGCACCTGGCCAAACTCGCTGAGAGAGATCGCTCCGCCGATGATCCCAGGGCTGTCTCCGCCGCTCGGCGAGAGCGCGAGCCGGATGCGCGCGTTGTAGAACTGCAGCGTAAATTGCTCGTCCAAGATCGCGACGGGCAGCGGAAGCATCGCGGGGTCGGTGAGCAGCGTGCGGTCCGTGATCCGCCCGCGAAGCTGCGAGATGGGGACCATTCGCATTCGATCGAAGGTCTGCCCTGGGTCGACGGACATGTCGCTTCCGACGAAGGGCATGCCCTCGACGCGCTGGAGCGTGACGTCGACGCCGTCGTCGTTGCAGTCGTCCTCGATGCCCGAGACCGTGATCGCGACGAGCATCTGGCCGTTGTTGATGGCGGCTTGAATCGCTCCGTCGACGGCGCCGCCGGTCATCTGGTCGACCGTGGGCATCAAGCGCGCGAGCTGGTTGTCGATGCCGGTCTCACCGGTGGGCGAGGTGAGGTCGCCCGCGCGGCACGTGAGGGTGTCTCCGAGGCGGCTGACTCGGTTGTCGAGGTTGAAGCCGTCGGCGACGTCGGTCATGCCCATCTCTTCGCGCACGAAGGCGATGCGCGCGAAGACGAAGCTCTGCGTGGAGTTGCGGGTCGGGCACGCGACGCGGGCGTCTGGGGCGCTGCCTTCGGGCGCGGCTGCGTCGCCGGTCGCGCCGTCGTTGGGGCCGACGACGGGGCCACATCCTGCGGCGAGCGCGGCGAAGAGCGAGCAGCCCGAGAGGGCGCGCGCGATCGCGGATCGACTGGATTTCATACGGTCAACCCCGCGAGCGGCTCGGTCACCATGCCGGGGCCGGTGCCGAACTCGCTGAGGCGCAGGCCCATCATTTGTTGGATCGAGAGGCTGACCTTGGTGGCGTTTTCGCCGCGGGAGCGGAGGTGCGTTCCCTGGCGGAGGCCGTGGGATTTTCCGCCGGCGAAGACCAAGGGGTACTCGTCGAGCGAGTGGGTGCGGCCGAAGGAGCAGTCCGAGGTGAGCAGCACCAGCGTGTGATCGAGCAGGGTCTCGTCGCCTTCGCGGATCGCAGAGAGCGCGTTGGTGAAGGTGACGAAGTCCTCGAGGATGTAGCGGAGGATGGTCCCAACTTGCGGCTGGTCTCCGCCCTCGTCGTGGGTGAGCTGGTGGTGGCCCGAGGTCGCCGACGGAAACAGCGTGTTGTTCACGGGCTGGCTGTACATGTGAAAGAACACGCGGCTGACGTCGCAGGCCATGGCCATCGCGAGCAGCTCGCTCATGAGTCGCGAGCGGGTTCGCATGTCGGGGCGGCCCATGATGTCGGCGACGGTCTCGGGCGGCTCAGCGGGGCGCATGCACGCGGCGAGGCTGGGGGGATTGCTCTCGAGGCGGGCGATTTGCTGCTCGATCGCGCGCACCGACGTGAGGTGCTGCTCGAGCCTTCGACGGTCTTCGACGCCGACGCGCGCAGAGAGGGCGCGGCTCTGGCCCATGACGGCGTCGAGGACCGAGCGGCGCAGGGCGAGGCGCGGGTCGGGCGCGGTCATTTCTCCGGGCGCGCGAAAGCCCTCGCCGAAGATGCGGTTGAACAGGGCGCGAGGGTTGCTCTCGCTGGGCAAGCGCATGTTCGCGCCGGTGTGGGCGATGCTGTACTGGGTGTTCTGCACGCTGGTCTCGAGCGAGCGAAACCGCGTTTCTCCGCCGATTTGAGCGGCGATTCGCTGATCGAACGTCGCGCTTCGAAAGGTCGAGCCCTGGTTGAACTCGCTTCCGCCGAGCGAGTCACCGGTGAAGAACCCAGAGGGGCCCGAGCCGTGCGGGACGGTGTTGAGCGTGTTGATGCGCGTGCCCGAGACGATGGTGACGCGATCGCGAATGGGGACGAGCGGCGCGAGCAGGGGAGAGGGCTGCCACATGGGGCCGTCGGTGGCGGGGACCCACTGGGCGGGGATCACTCCGTTGCCGAAGAACCACACGCCGAATCGCTTGGGAAACGCGTTGTCCGCCCGCGCGCGACGGGTGCGGTCGCTCATCGCGTCGAGCCACGGCAAGGCGATGGAGACCGCGAGTCCGCCGATCGCGCCGCGCAGCGCTGTCCTACGAGAGAGTGGCTTCATCGGTCGGCCTCCGTGGTTGCGTCGGTGCCCGCGCTCGCGTCCGTGGTGACGTCAGCGCGCGCGTCGCTGCTCGAATCGGCAGGGGCGCCGGCGTCGGGCAACGGCGGGAGCGGCGGGATCTCGATGACAGAAGCCCTGCGAAACGCCTCGCCGATCGCGATCGTTCGCAAGAGCCCCTTGAGCTTGAACCCGCTGGTCGAGAACGACGTGAGCAGCCGCTCGACCTCTTCGCGCTGCGGCTCTTCTTCGTGAAAGCCCCACGCGTGACGGTAGAGCCTGTTGACCATGCAGCGAGGAAAGGCAGGGTCGTCGCGCAGCGTGTTGGCGAGCTCTGCAGCGTTGGCGAAGGGAAGCACGTCGAGCGTGCCGCTCGCGTCGATGAGGACGCCGTTCTCGATGGTGCGATAGCGGCCGAGGGCGTCGAAGTTTTCGAAGCCGAGGCCGATGTTGTCCATGAGCAGATGGCAGCCGCGGCACGAGGGCACTTCTTGGTGCACTTGCAGTCGATCGCGCAGGGTGCGCGCGGTCGCCGAGGGCTCGGGGACGGCGGTGTTTACGCCCACCGGGGGCGCGGGCATCGTCTGGCAGAGGAGGATCTCTCGGACGAACTTGCCGCGCAGCGTGGGGGACGTGGACGTCGGGTGCGCTTCGAGCGCGAGAAACGCGGCCATCCCGAGGATGCCTCGCCGCGGCTGCGACGCAGGAAACTCCACGCGCTCGAACTGCGTGACGGGCGCGCCGCGCACGGGGAAGGTCACTCCGTAGATCGACGCGAGCCGTCGGTTGACGAAGGTCTCTCGCGTCGTGAGGGCGTCGCGAAAATCCGCGTCGCGGTCGAGCGCGATCCAGTCGAGCGTGCGCAGGACCTCTTCGCGCGCCGACGGGCCGAAGTCCGCGCCGAACGCGGGGTAGAGCGTCGCGTCGCGCGAGATGAAGTCGAGCTCGTCGAGGCGGAGCCAGTCGGTGAAGAACGCCTCGAGGCCGCGGCGCGCCTTCGGCGAGGCGAGCATGCGATCGATCTGCGCGCCGAGCATCGCGCTGTCTTCGAGCTGGTTGTTCTCGGCGGCCGAGAGCAGGGCGTCGTCGGGGGGGCCGTTCCAGAGAAAGTAGGCGAGGCGCGAGGCGAGCTCGAAGCGCTCGAAGCGACGCTCGGCGCCGCGCATCGTGCCGATCTCGGCGCGAAAGAGAAACTCGGGCGCTTGCAAGAGCCCCGCGAGGCCGAACTCGAGGCCGCGGTGAAAGTCGGTCAGCGCATCAGCGGCGCGGCCCGAAATCGTGACCAGCGTGGCGAGCTCGCTGTCGCTGAGCGGGCGTCGCCACAGGCGCTTTCCGTACGCGCGCAGAAAGCTCTCTGCGCACGCGTCGTCACGCACCGCGGCGGGCGTGCACGAGAGCACCATCGCTCGGCGCTCGGCGCTGCGAAGGACCTGCTGCGCGATGTCGTAGGCGGAGTCTTGAAACTGCTCGGTCCCGCGCTGCGAAATCGTGCTGTTGGTCCCGCCGATGCTGGTCGACCCTTCGGCGCGAACGTCGGGTTCGAGCGAGCGAGTCACCACCAGGCTCTCGCCGAGGATGTCTCGCACGGTGTTGGTGTACTGCCGCTGCGTGAGCCTGCGCAGGCGCGGCTCGTTGGGCACGTACGCGGTGGTGGGCCGCGGCGGGTTCGCGTCCGGTCTGCTGACCGCGTCGGGGCCGACGTCGTCGATGGCGTCGGGCCCAGCGTCGGCGACGGAGGCGTCGGGCATCGGGCGAGGAGAGCACGCCGCGAGCGCGAACATGAAAACGGGTGCGTGTATTGCGCGACGCATGGATGGCTATCTCGTTCGGAGGGTGACGCGATCAGAGACCGGCATCGAGCCGTCGATCACGGATTGTACGAGCATCGAGCGTTCGTCGAGGACGTGCCTGCGCGAGAAGGCGAGGGCCCAGGCGCTGACGATGCGATCTTGGTCGGCGTCGGGGATCTCTGCGCAGCCGCCGAGGGCGAAGAACTGGTGGCACGCGCCGCGGATGTCGATCCACGAGAGGGGCATCGGAGCCGTGGAGTCGAACTGTCCATCGGCGCCGACGGGGTCTGCGCTTCCGCTCATCGCGAGCATTGGAAAATTGCTCACAGACGAGTGGCCCATCGGTCCGAAGAGCGACCGATTGATCGAGCCTGCCATGGGGATGCCCGCGACGACACGCGGGTCTCGATAGGAAATCGCGAAGGCTGCCAGGTCTTCGGCCGTGCACGCGTTGGCCGCGGTGCAATTGGGGCGAATGCGCTCGACGTCGAACGAGGCGCCCGCGGTGGTCCATACGGTGTGCGTCCCAAACGAGTGCCCCGAGAGCACGGCGCGGCGGGTGACGATGGCGCCGAGCTGCCGCAGCGGGTCGGTCATGGGCAGGCGTTCGATCGCGTCGAGCGCGGCGGTCACGTCGCGAGAGCGCAGGTGATAGAGCGCGTACGGGCGTGGGTTGGGCGTGTCGCCGAGGGTGTTGCCGACGTGCTCGGGCGCGACGGTGATCCAGCCGTGCGAGGCGAAATAGCGCGAGAGAAACGCGGTCGTTCCGCCGAAGCCGCGGTCGCCGTGGGAGAAGACGTGCACGGGGTAGCCGCCCATGTGCGCGGGCGGCGCCGGCGGCGCGTCGCGAAAGGACTCGCGGTCCATCACGATGCGCAGGTAGGTCACCGACGGCCCGCTGAGCGCCCACGTCGGATACCAGACGTGCACGGGGATCGTGCGCGGGGCGCTCGCTCCGGGCGGCGTGTACGTGACCGAGAGCAGGCGATATCCCGTGCGAAACGGCCCCTTCGCGCGCGGGTCGAGCGTCGCAGGGTCACCGACCGACGGAATCACATCGGGAAACGTGTACCGCCCGCCGTCGCTCGCCGCATCGCCGCCCATCACCGCAGCGTCCATCGCCTCGCCCGCGTCCATCGCGACGACGTCCGCCGCGAGCATCGCGTCGTTGTTCATCGCGTCGTTGCTCACGGCTGGAGGGCTGCAAGCGAGCAACACGAGCGCGAGCGCGGGCGACGAGCGCGGGAGCGCGCCCGAGAAGTGCGAGGGCATGCGCAAATTTCCCAGTGAAACGGGTGTGCGGTCAAGCGCGACGCCTCCGAATCAACGGCGCTCGCGACAAACCGCTCAGCCCCCGAGCGCCCTAGCGACTTCAGCGCCTAAGCGCGCCCTCGCGACTTCAGCGCCTAAGCGCGCCCTCGCGACTTCAGCGCCTAAGCGCGCCCGCGGCGCTGCTCGTCACGTACTGACCTCGCGGCCAGTGGCGGTAGTACTGCGCGCGCAGGATGGGTCCGCCTTCGCGGTTGTAGTCGCCCTGCAAGACGGTGCCGTAGATGCGCATGACCGAGAGGGGCTGGACGCGGTTTTCGCCTGCTTGATCGTCGGCTGACAGCGTGACCACCGCAGTGAACGAGCCGCCGTCGCGGTCGTTGATGGTCACCCTGCACGAGGCGTCCGTCTCGTCTTCGCACAGGTGTCGCGCCTGGTGCGTGCGAAGCTGCAGCGTGACGCGCGCAGCGCCGTTGGCGGCGGTCTCGACGTCGCTCACGATGCCCCACCACGAGAGCAGGCGATCGCCGTAGCGATCGGGCATGCGGCGCACCTCGTCGTAGACGGCGCTCTCGTCCGCGCGATCGCCGTACGCGCGCTCTTCAGAGAGGTAGACGTACTCGCGGGCGTAGCCGTAGCGGCCAGCGCTCGCGCAGCCAGCGAGGGCAGAGAGAGAGACGAGGCAGAGGGCAGAGAGGCTTCGGGTGTTCACGACGACGAGCGGTGTAACAAACCGCGCGCGCTGCGGGCAACTCGGCGCCAGACGGTTCTCAGCTCACATGCAGCCCATCGAGGCGCAGCCGCCCATGGCGCGGGCGACGCCGCTCTGGCGACAGCCCGCGATGGACTCGAATGAATTCGTGGGTGTAAAATCAATTTCGGTGTCGTGCCACGAGCGGTACACCCCGCCGTTGGCGCTGTGACGAATGGTGGTGTTCGTGACGAACTGTCCAGGGGGCGCGAGCATGGGCTCGAGCATGATGACCACCGCGCTGTCGGCGTCGATGTCGCCACCTGCGTTGCTGGCGCACACGCCGCGCGCGCCGCAGTCGCTGCCCGCGTATTCGATCACCGCGTAGTCGACGCGGGTGCGCGGGTCGATCGCGTTCTTGAAGTACAGCCCCACCCAGTCGCCCGCCATCGGCGCGCTCTCGGCCGAGGTGAACGTGATGCCCGTGCGCGAGTTGCCCACGGCGCGGAGGGCGCCCTGGCTCGTCCACACGCCGCGCACCATGTGGCCTTGCACGAGGATTCCGCTGTTGGCGACGGAGCGCGAGAACTTCATCGTGACGCCAGGCTCGATCTCGAAGAGCACCGCCGCGGGGCCGTCTTCGCGGCCATCGCCCACGCGGATCATCGCGTTGGTCGTCCCGTTGATGCCCACCCGGTACGGGACGCCCCTCGCGTGGGCGACGGTGTCTCGCACGATGGGGCGATCGTTGCCGTACACCGCGACCTGCGCGTCGTGCAGCAAGATCTCGTCGATCGCGTTGCCCGTGTACTCTCCAGCGGGAAGCTCGCTGAGCGCGTCAGCGCCGAGGTACATCGGGTGAGACCCGCTCGAGCGCACCGTGAGCCGCGTAGACTCCGCGGTGAACCGGCTCGCGACGAGCGCGACGCCCACGCCCGTCGAGCTGATGACGGAGACGTTGTCGACGTGCAACGACTGCGGCAACGACTCGGCCGTGCCCTGCGCAGCGAGCGTCGCGCCCAGAAAATCCGCTGACAAAATCGCGGGCGTCGTGCCGCCTCCCCCTTCGAGCGTCGTGTGCGCGAGCCGCACGCTGCCGCCGCGCGCGAGGATCCTGCCCCACGCGGCGTCGCCGCTGCGCAAGAAGTGAACGGGGCGCGGCAGGCTGCCTTCTGCGACGAGCTGCGAGTTGGTTCCGGTCACGTGGATCGAGGCGTCGGGGCCGAGCTTGATGTCCGAGCACCCCTCGATGGTCACCACGACGTTGTCCCCGAGCGTGATCGTGCTCGGGACCACGTGGTGACCTGCGATCCAGCGCTCGCTGCTCGAGATCGTCCCGCTGTGCATGATCACCGCCGACGGGACATCGCAACGCGACGGCGCCCCGGGAGCACAGCCACAGAGAGCAGCGACGCACGCGCCGAGGACCAGCGAGCCAACGAGTGTCTTCATCACCCGTGAGTTGTAGGTACGGCGCGCGCTCGACGCGCTCTCGAAGCGAGTTTTGGCCGATATTGTGCGGCGCGCTCGCCTGCTTTTCTGCTTCGTCGCGCCGCTCAGTCCCCGCGCAGCGCTTCGTCGGACAGGTACCCGTCGACCACTTCGATCGCGGACTCGTAGTACTCGCGCTGCGGCATGATGTACGCGCCCGCGACGCGCTTGTGCACCGCCTCGAGCATCTCTCTCGCGACGCGAACGCCCTCGCGACGCGCGGGCTCGCCGGTGCCTGCCTTGCGCATCCGCTCGCGAATCGCCTCGGGGATCTGCATTCCGGGGACCTCGTTGTGCAGAAACTCAGCGTTGCGATAGCTGATCAGCGGGCACAGGCCCACCATCACCGCGACGCCGAGCGGCGCGACGTCGTCGAGGAATCGCTCGAGCACCGCCGGCTCGTACACCGGCTGCGTCATCACCAGCTCGGCGCCCGCTTGAACCTTGCGGCGCAGCTTGGCCAGCTCGCCCTCGTAGTCCATCGCCGCGGGCTCGGCGCCGGTCGCGAGGAGAAAGCTCGTCGCGCCGCCAAACGCTTTTCCACCGGGGTCGCGGCCGTGGTTGAAGCCGCGGATCATCCGAAGCGCGCCCACTGAATCCATGTCGTACACGGGCGTGCACGTTGGGTAGTCGCCCATCTTCGGCGGGTCCCCAGTGATCACCACCATGTTGCGGATCCCGAGCTCGTGCGCGCCGAGCACGTGCGCCACCATGCCGAGGGTGTTTCGATCGCGGCAGCACACGTGCAGGATCGTCTCGATCCCCACGCTCTGCTCGACGCGAACGGCCATCGCGAGGTTGCCCATGCGCGCGCTGGCCCGCGGCCCGTCGGCGATGTTGATCGCGTCGATGCCCGAGCGCTTGAGCATTCGCACCCGGTCGAGCGTCTGCGTCAGCGACAAGTGCGACGGAGGATTCACCTCGACGCTGGTGACGAAGCGCTTTCCGAGCTTCGATCCGAGCCGGGATTTCTGCGCGAGCGCGACGACCTCGACGCCCGGCGGAGGCACGGGCGTGCCGCCCTCGATCGAGTCCGACGGCCCCTCGCCTTCGCTCGTCTGCGCGGCCGCAGCCCGCATTTTCACAGAGCCCACGAGCTCGCGGATGTGATCCGGTGTCGTCCCGCAGCAGCCGCCCACGACGCGGACCCCGAGCTTGATCAAGCGCTTGGCGTAGACGCCGAAGTACTCGGGCGTGGCCATGTAGACCATGCGCCCGTCGAGCCTGCGCGGCAGCCCTGCGTTGGGCATCGCGACGAGCGGGAGCCCCACGTGCCGCATCTTGTCGATGTTTTCGTAGACGCCCGCAGGGCCGTCGCCGCAGTTGACGCCGATCACGTCGGCGCCCCACTGCGCCAGCAGCTCGGCCATGCGCTCGGGGCTGGTCCCGTCGGCCATCGTCCCGAACGCGTCGTACGAGACCATGACCATCAGCGGCAGGTCGGTGACCGAACGAACGGCGCTCATCGCGAGCTGCACTTCGTCCGGGTGGCGCATGGTCTCGATCGCGATCACGTCGGGCTTGTGTCGACCGGCGACCATCCCCTCGGTTTGCTCGACGAACGCCGCGCGAATGGCGTCCTTTTCTTCAGCCGGGAGGCTCTTCAAATTGAGCCCCGTCGGGCCGATCGCGCCGGCGACGAACGCGCGCTGCGAGGCCTCGCTGACCGCTTGATGCGCCAGCGAGACCCCGGCGATGTTGATCTCGCGCACGCGCTCGGCGAAGCCGAAGCGCTGCAGTCGAAAGCGGTTCGCGCCGAACGTGTTGCTCTCGATGATTTGCGCCCCGGACTTGAGGTACTCGCCGTGGATGCGCTTGACGAGCTCGGGACGAGAGAGGCACAGCTCGTCGTAGTTGGTCGTGAAGAGCACGCCGTTCGCGTAGAGCTGCGTGCCCATGGCGCCGTCGGCGACGAGGGGCGTGTCGCGAACGGTCTCTAGAAAACCAGCGGTCATGTCGAGTGGCGCGTTGATACGCCTCTGCGACGCGACGCGCAAAGGGATCGAGGCTGCGGCGGCCCTTCCACTGAGCGGGGCGGACGGGGTAGGGGTTGCGTCACAGGAGCGCACGCCATGGCAGTCGGAAAGTCTCGGGACGTCTACAACGCAACGCTCGGCGAGATCCGCGACGCGGGTCTGTTCAAAGCCGAGCGGGTGATCATCTCGCCGCAGTCCTCGGGGATCGAGGTCGAGCTGCCCGCCCGCGGGCGGCGCAAGGTCTTGAATTTCTGTGCCAATAATTACCTCGGGCTGTCGTCGGACCCGACCGTGATCGAAGCGGCGCACGAGGCGATTCGGACGCACGGGTTCGGGCTGTCATCGGTGCGGTTCATCTGCGGGACGCAGGACCTACACAAGACCCTCGAGCAGCGGATCTCTCAGTGGCTCGGCACCGAGGACACGATTCTGTACGGGTCGTGTTTCGACGCCAACGGAGGGCTCTTCGAGACCGTCTTGGGCGAAGAGGACGCGATCATTTCGGACGCGCTCAACCACGCGTCGATCATCGACGGGATTCGGCTCTGCAAGGCCGAGCGGCATCGGTATCCCAACGGCGACCTCGAGGCGCTCGAAGCGGCGCTGAAGGCGACGCAGGGAAAGCGGCTGCGGATGATCGCCACAGACGGCGTCTTCTCGATGGACGGCTACCTGGCCAAGCTCGATCAGATCTGCGACCTCGCGGACAAGTACGACGCGATGGTGATGGTGGACGACTCGCACGCATCGGGCTTCATCGGCGCGACGGGCCGCGGGACGCCAGAGCACTTTCGCGTTCAGTCCCGGGTGGACGTGATGACCAGCACGCTGGGCAAGGCGCTCGGCGGCGCGTCGGGCGGATTCACCACCGGGCGCAGAGAGATCATCGAGCTGTTGCGCCAGCGGTCGCGGCCGTATCTCTTCTCCAACGCGCTGGCGCCGGCGATCTTGGGGGCGTCCGTCGCGGTGCTGGACTTGATCGAGAAGAGCACGGAGCTGCGCGACCGAGTGATGAACAACGCCGAGCGTTTTCGCGCGGGGATGAGCGCGGCGGGGTTCAACATCAAGCCGGGGATCCACCCGATCGTGCCGGTGATGCTCGGCGACGCGAGGATGGCGAGCGAGATGGCCGACGACCTGCTCGACGAGGGCGTGTACGTGATCGGGTTCTCGTTTCCGGTGGTGCCGAAGGGCGAGGCGCGGATCCGCGTGCAGCTCAGCGCGCAGCACACGACCGCGCAGGTGGACCACGCGATCGCGGCGTTTACGAAGGTCGGCCACAAGCGCGGGCTGCTGAAGTAGTCAGCGTCGCGCGCCCGCGTCGCGCGGAGGATCCGCGGGGGGCGGGTTGGTGAGCCACTGGCGCGGGTCCACGTTTTCGGGGCGATCGGGGCCGAACGTCACCGGCGTCGGCGCGCCGTACTCGCGGTCGATGCGATTGCGCAGGCGAAGCTCGCGCGCATACCAGATGCGCTTGAGCTCGTTGTCCGGGCACGTCGCGAGCTCGGGCGAGCCCGCGGCGGCGCCCCAGCGCAGCTCGGGGCAGTGATACGGGTCGAACGACAGCGCGAACAAGCGATCGAGCACGGTCTCGAACGAGAGGCTGACCACCGTCGCGCGCGAGTTGGTGTACTGAAACTGGCACGCGGGTCGCGCGACTTCTTCGCGCCACGCGGCGCGCACGGCTTCGAGCTGCGAAGGGTCCCTGCGCAGCGTGACTTGAATCGTGTGCGCGAGCTCGCGAAAGGCGGCCTTGAGCCGCGCGTCACGCGAGGGCGTCGAGTAGGTCTCCCAGTCGCCGTCCGTTCCGTAGATGTTGCTCGGGAGCTCGTTGGGGTGCGAGCGCTGGTGCAGGTTGTTGGTGATCGCGTAGTTCACAGCGTCGACGCGGTCGGTGATGTCGCCGCAGAGCGCGGTGATTTGCGCGCGGACCTCGTGCACAGGGTCTTGCTGCGCGTTGGGGTCTGCGAGCAACGAGCGAGCGTATTCGCTGTAGCCCACGGCCTCGCCGTTCACGATGAAGTTGGCGCGCGTGTACTGCTGCGCCGCGTCCCATCCAGGGCAGTCGGCGTTGCGCGCGATGGTGACCTGGCGACCCTCCAAGCGAACGGGCCTGAAGTTCTTGAAGCCGCCGCCGAGGTCGTACGTACCCGCGACGAAGGCCGCGCCGAAGCGTTTGCTGGTGAGCGATCCGTCGGGGTGACCGTCCATCATGAACACCGATCCGTCGGGCTCGACCGAGGTGACGACGAGCACGTGGCCGTTGGGATCATAGAAGGTCGTGCCGGGCCGGACGTTCTGGCGGTTGACCGCGACAGTGTAGAAATCACCGCCCTCGCGCCGCGCAGAGACGCGGTACATCCCCGAGTGCACCCACGAGCCCATGTCGCGAATCAGCGAGCGAAACGTGCGGTGACGCCACCAGTTGCGCACGTCGCCGGGGACGATCCCGACCATGTAGCGCGGGTCTTTTCCGGCGCGTGACGGAGCGCCGTCGACCCAGAACGTGTAGCCGAACGGGAGCTTGCGCTTGAACGCGAAGTACGCGCGAAGCACGTAGGGCAGGTCCGCGCAGTCGACGTTGAGGTACAGCCCGCGGTCCGTGCGCACGTCGTACAGGGTGTTGTACTCGGGGTTGCGCAGGCAGCGATCGAGTCGCCCGCAGCGACGGGCCGCGACGCCCTCGCCCAGCTTCGCGACGAAGCGCGTGTACTCTTGCTCGAACTCGTCGCTCCACGCGTTGACCGCTGGCCACTCGTCAGCGATCGGTCGATCGACGGGCGAGCGAGGATCGACGCCGCTGTCGCCCGCGTCAGGATCACCAACGCTCTCTGCGTCAGCCTCGTGCAGAACAGGAAAGGTATACACATCGGGGTCGAGCGGATCGGGCTCGTACGCCGCGTCCATCTCGACCACGTCGAAGTCGTCGTCTTCAAACGACGGCCGCTCGACGGCAGCGTCGCGGATCACAGGGACACCGGAGTCGGGCGCCGGCTTCGCAGGGCAACCCGAGAGGATCGCCGCCGAGAGCGCGGCGCACACAACGCTCGCTACTGTTTTGCTCATTCGTCGCTGGACCACAGCGTAGCCCAGCGACGCGAGCGACGATCAATTCTGCGCGGTTTGCTGAAGAAATCGCGCGAGCGCCTCGGACTTGGGCCCGAGCGTGCGCAGCTCGGCGTACTCGTGAAGCGTGTGAAAACCCTCGCCCCGCACGCCGAGCGCGTCGATGGAGGGCACGCCCGCGGCGCTGGTCGTGGACGCGTCGCTGCCTCCGCCGACCAACGGAGACTCGCCGTCACCGAGCCCCGCCTCGCGCTGACACTGCGCGTAGCGGTCGCGCAGCTGGGCGCTGGCCTCGGTGCGGACGAGCGGAGCGCGCCCCGGGCCCCACTCGAGGGAGATGCGCGTGCCGTCGAGGGCGCGCTCGGTCGCGAGTCGAGAGAGCTCGGACTGGAGAAACGCACGGTCTTCGAGGCAGACGAAGCGCAGGTCGACCTCGGCGACGGCGCGGTCAGGGACGGTGTTCTTCGACGTTCCCCCGCGGAGGGTGCCGACGTTGACCGTGATTCCGCGGGCGTAATCGCTGAGCGACTGCGCGGCGTCGACCCAGCGCGCGATGGACCAGAGCGCGTTGCGGCCCTTGTCGTGGGCGTTGCCGGCGTGCGCGGCCACCCCGTGCGCGGTGACCGTCAACGTCCACGTCCCTTTGCGCTGCGTGATGATCGCGTCGTGCGCGCGGCCCGACTCGAACACCAGCGCGCTCGATGCCCCCTTCGCCGCGGCGCGCAACAGCTCGCCGCTGTCGGGCGAGCCCACTTCTTCGTCGCCGACGATCACCCACGTCCACGGCGGAACCGCGGCGCCGCTCTGCTCGGCCGCGCGCAGCCCGTACTCGGTCACGACCAGGCCGCCCTTCATGTCGAGCACGCCAGGGCCTCGCGCGACCTCGGACTCTTCGCGATAGCCCGCGAACACGTCGCGCGCGAACACCGTGTCGATGTGCCCGACGAGGATCACCCCGCCCTCGCTCGCCGGGCCGCTCGGGCCGTGGACGACGAGGTGTCCTCCGCAGGATTCGCTGTGAATTCTCTGGCGATTCCAGTGGCGAGGCAGCTCGCTCTCGAGCGCGTCGAGCGCGGCCCGCACACCGTCGTGGTCCGCCGTGAAGCTCGACTGCTCGACCAGCGTGCGCAGCGTCGCGCGCATGGGACCTTGCTGTTCATCGAGCCAGTCGCGCATCGATGGCTCGCTTATGCTGGCGGAGGAAAGTGCGACGGCTTGCTCAGCCGCTGCTCGAGCGACGCGCGCAGGCCCTTGAGGTCGAAGCGCGCGAGCTTGTCTCCGTCGGGCTTGAGAAAGAGTTCGCGCACGATTTCGTCCGCTTCTTGCCGGCCCCGGGGCGTGAGCCTCAGCACGAACGCCAGAGAGAAGAGCGCGGCGTCCTCGCGCTCGGTGCGCTCGCCGTCCACCAGCGACACCCACGACGCGACGGCGTAGGCGTACAAGCGATCCCGGGCAGAGAGCGCTTGGATGTCCACTTCGTCGATGGACGTCCCGTCGCGAATGGCCTTCTCGATCGCTTCGATTTCGGCGAGGTCGAGGCCCTCGTCGACGGCGGCGCGCGCGATGGCGTCGACCTCTTCGTCGTCGAGCTTTCCGTCGGCGCGCGCGACGGCGGCGAGCAGAATGAAGACCTCGCGCGGCAGCGGCTTGTGTCCGTCACTCATGGCGTCGAGCACCATGGTAGCCCGCGCGACGCGGGAGAATCACCATTCTCGCCATAACTCCCGCTCGCTCCAGAGGCGCGTCGAGCGCTGCGCGTTTGTTGACCGTTCGCGCTCGGATCGGGCAATGGCCGAAGTCGCCGTGCAAACCACTCCCTTCGCGACGACCACGCCCATGGCCGACTACACGAGGATCAGCGACGACGCGGCGATCCTGTTGAGACGGCAAGACTTTCCCCGCGCGCTCAACGTGTTGCAGCGACGCGCGCCGGACCCGCGCCGGTGGCGTTGGGCCTTTCGCAAGGTCTCGCAGTGCAGCTCGTTTCAGCTCGACGGAGCGAAGCAGCAGTGGATGCGCTCGGGCCTCGACGAGCTGGTGACGGGCATCGGAGACGACCCGCTCAAGCGCGAGCTCGCCCTGGATTATCGCATCGCGACTGGGAGAAACGCCTCGGGGCACATCCTGCCGTTCTACACGGCTCGGGAGCTCTGGCGCCTCGCAGAGGGCTTCGGTCTTCCGATGGAGTACCTCACGCACGTGACCGAGCTGCCCAAGCACATCGACGACTCGGTCGACACGGCGCGGGTGATCATTGATTGCCGCGAGACGGCCAACGCGCACCGCGAAGAGGCCAAGCGATTGGTGCAGGGGATCGCGCCGAGCGATTGCGTTCCGCTGGCGGATCAGCTGGCGCGCGTGGCCGCGGACGCGCAGCGCGACGCCTCGGCCCGATGGCAAGCGCTCGCGCAGCGGCTCATCGGCGGCTCGCGCGTCGCGCGCTGAGCGTTCACGGGGTCGTTCAAGGAGTGGGCAAGCACGTCTCGCGGCCGGGCGCTCCGGCGCACGCGGACGACGGGCAGCACGGGCGCATCGCGTCGCACGTTTCTCCAGTGCGACGACACATGGGGTCCGCGCACGCGCGGCCTCCGATGCCACCCCGACCCATGCACGCGAGGCCCGCGCAGCAGGGGTTGTCCGTGTCGTTGCAGGTCTCGCCGCTCATCGCGCACACGCCGACGTCGGCGCTCGCGCTGTCCTGCGCGCCGGTGTCCGTCACGATGACCGTGTCCGCGACGATGGCGTCCTGCGCGGCGCTGTCGGGCATCGAGATCGCGTCCGTAGCCGAAGCGTCGTCCATCACGGTCGCGTCGGGGGCCGAGACGCCGTCGGCGCGCGCGTCGGGCGTCGAGGCGTCCGGCGCGGGCGCGGGCGTGCTGCAAGCGAAGGCGAAGAGCGCGCTCGAGAGCGCTGCGTACCGAAGGATGTTCATGGCGGAGATCATGGACCGTTTGCGCGCGAAGCGCAGCGCGAGAACAATTCGAGGTACGTTCGCGCCGTGATTTCGCTCGCTCCGCCCTGTTGTGCGCCGGCCTCGGTCGACGCGCTGCTCCGCTCGCAAGGCCACGCGGTGCTCGATCGCGCCGGGTTCGAGTCGCACCTCGGGATCGCCCTCCCGCTCGAGCGCTGGTCGCTGCTTTGGAAGGACCTGCCGCCCGACCGCTACCTGCGCGACGGGGGGCGCTATCGTCGCCGTCGCTACGCTTGCTACGTGGTCGAGCGCGGGCGCGTCGAGCGCGGAGAGCACCGCGCCCACTGGCAGTCGGTCGACTACAACGCGCTTCACGGGGGAATTCAGCGCTGGTTCGACCCGATCGACCCCGCGCTCGGCGACGATCCCGCGTGGACTCGGCTGCTCGTCACGCTCGCAGAGCGGGCGGACGCGCTGCGCGGGGCGCGGCCCTGGTTCATCGAAGCGCATCAGTTTCGCATCGACACGACCGACGGGATCGGGCGGCCGACGCCGGAGGGCGCGCACCGCGACGGGGTCGACCTCGTGTCGGTGACGCTGGTCGCTCGCGAGGGCGTTCGCGGGGGAGAAACCAGGGTATTCGACGCGAAGAGCCCGCACGGGACGCGCTTCACGATCGAGGCGCCGGGCACGACGCTGCTGCTCGACGACGAGCGAGTGATCCACGAGACGACGCCCATCCAACCCAGCAGCGACGCGAGCGGATACAGAGACACGCTGGTGATCACCCTGCGCGCGGGGGGCTTTCAGGGGGCATGAGAGAAGCGATGAGCCAAGACGTCTCCGCGGCGTACGAGCGCATCACCCGCGCGGGCACCATCGCGTACTGGTGGCGCGTCCTGCGCTTCGCCCTGCTCGGCCGCGACCCGCAGCGCGTCGACGAGGTCAGCGTATGGGCCCTCTGCGTGCCCTTTCGCCTGTGGAACCGCCCGTGCCGCTACTCGGGCAAGACCTTCGGCGACCTCTATTCGAGCGGCGCCAAGAGACCCCTTCGCTGGCTGCTGCCGCTGCGCTGGGTCTATTTGCTCTTTCTCTTCTGGTGGCCGCTGGTCGCTCTATTTCGTGCGATTCGACACGGATTTCGCGGCGCGGGCGACCGCTATCGACGCGACCTCTCGCGGCCCGACCTCGCGCTGTTTCACAACAAGAGCGAGTTCAGCCAGCGCGAGTTCGCGTGGATGCGGCCCGACTACGCGCTGGGGATGTTCTACGCGGTCGAGTTCGACCGGACGAAGAAGCCGTTCTTCGCGCTCGACGGCAAGCACGAGTTCGCCGAGGCGTGCGCGCGCGCTGCGCTGCCGATGCCCAAGGCGTTTTCGTCGCAAGAAGCCGCGGCGCGCGGGGGCGAGTACATCGTCAAGAACCCCACCGCGGACCTCGGCTACGGCGTCTTCGCCGCGAGCGCCAAGGACCTGAGCGAGCTCGAGGACAGCACGGGGCTCATCGTGCAAGAGCGACTGCGCAACCACCGCGCGCTGCGAGAGATGTTCAGCGACGACGCGCCGCTCAGCACGTTTCGCGTGACGACCGTGGTCGATCCGAGCAGCAAAAAGCCCGTGATCTGGCGCACGAGCATCCGCATCGGCCGCAAGGGCAGCGTCGTGGACAACACTGCGCAGGGCGGAATTTGGTCGCAGATCAACCGCGAGACGGGGGAGATCTACGCGGGCGTCACGAAGAAGTCGTTCAACAAGCGCACCAAGAGCACACCGGGGACGTACAGCGCGCACCCGGACACGGGCGTGACGTTCGAAGGCGTGAAGATTCCCTGGTGGCAAGAGGGCCGAGCGCTCGCGCTCGAAGCGCACGAGAAGCTGTGCCCCGACGCGCTGACGCTGGGATGGGACGTCGCGCTCGCCGAGGATGGGCCGGTCCTGCTCGAGGTCAACGTGTGGACGACGGTGTACGACTACGATCCACCAGACGACGCGTTTTCGCTCGGCTGCGACGAGATCATTCGTCGCCTCCGCGAGACGCACCGCGGGTGACGAGAGGCGCGAGCGATGAGCGAGAAGCGGGGACCCGACACCGAAGATCCGCGGGCGTTTTCAGAGACCAAACGCGACTCGCTGCGGCGCGCCGCCGAGGAGGTCTCGTGGCTGCTCGGCAGGGGCTACCCGATGGACCTCGCCGTTCGCTGCGCGGGCGATCACCACCAGCTGCACGCGCGCGCCAGGCTCGCGCTCACCCGCGGCTGCACGGCGCCCGAACGAGCGAGGGAGCGAGCGCAGAAGCGCATCGACGGGATGGCGATGCTCGGGGAGACCGTGAGCATCGACGCGTTCAACATCCTCGTGACCATGGAGGTTGCGCGCGGCGGCGGACCGCTCTTTTGCTGCGTCGACGGCGCGATCCGAGACCTCGCAGGGCTGCGCGGGAGCTACAAGTGCGTGAGCGACACCGAGCCCGCGATCGCGCGGCTCGCGCGGTGGATCATCGAGCATCAAGCGGCGTGCGCGAGGGTGTTCGTCGACGAGCCCGTGAGCAACTCGGGGCGGGTGCGAGCGCTGTTCGAGCAGTGTTTTGCCAAGGCATCTGAGGGGTACGAGTTCGCCTTCGACGTGCGCACCGTGCGCGACGCGGACACGGCGCTCGACGGCGCGGCGTGCGTGCTCAGCGCGGACGCCGTGGTGATCGACCGCGCAGAGCGCTGGGTCAACGTCGTCGGCGAGCTGCTCGACGAGTGGGCGCCGGACGCGTGGGTGATCGAGCTCGGCTCAGCGCGGTGAGCGGGCGGCGCGCCACGCGAGCCCGACGCGTCGCAGCGCGCGGTCGAGGTCGATCTCGTTGCGCTGCGGCGATTGCGCGAGGGGCAAGAGCCCTTCCCACGCGTCGAAGAGCTCCCGCGCGCGCGGGTCGCGCTCGCGCAGCGCGGGGCCGAGCGCGCTCGAGCAGCGGCCTGCGCGCACAGAGAAGGCGTAGCGATCGCGGTGAATCGCGCGTCGGACGAGCCCTTCGAGCGCGCTCGACGAGCGGTCGGAGAAGAGCGGCGCGAGGGCAGGCGGGTCTCCGTCGAACGCGCACCGCGCGAGCTCGTGCGTGGCAGCGTCGATCGTCGACGGCGCGGACGTCTCGGCGGCGCGCGGGCGACACGCGCAGAGAGCGAAGAGCGAGACGAGCAGCGACCGGCGGAGCACAGAGGGACGCGCGAGCATCGCACACAGCGGGCGCTCAGTCGCAACGTACTGACGAAGCCCACCCAAGGCTGCCCGTGCTTCGTGCGACCAACGTCGCTGTGCTGTCCTCGACCCGCCGCTCGACCACCCTCGCCGCGCTCTTCGCGCTCGGCTGCGCGCACAGCGGCAGCCCCTCCATCAAGCGCGCGGAGGGAGCGAAGCAAGCGCAGCGCTCACCGGCCGCGCCGGTGCACACCGAGCTCAGCTCGCGCGTGATCGGCGTGAGCCGCGACGGGGAGAGCGCGCTCGTCTCGATCGGCGGATACCCTGGCTTTCAGCACCCGGGTCGCTATCGCCGGATCGCGGTTTCGACTGGAGAAACCCTCGAAGAGTGGGCGGCAGGATCGCTGCCGGGGCTGCCCGTCATGGGGTTGATCACCGACGCAGATCGGGCGCGGTGGAGGCCGCCTGCGACGCTGGGCGCGGACCTCGCACGGGTCGGCGCGCAGTGGGCAGCACTCTCTGAAGCGAGGCATCACCGGTTCGCGGCGAGCTCGCTCGGCGTGGTGTTCGGCGTCGGCGACGGCCTGTACGCGGCCAACGCGTCAGGAGCAGCGATCGCCCCGCTCTCGCGCTCGGCCGCGTACGCGCCGGAGTTTTCTCGGGACGGCAGGCTCGTCGCGTGGGGCGAACACGTCGGCCGCGTCCCTGGCGGCGTGGGAAACTACGCGCTCCACGTCGCCTCGATCACCGATCGCCGCGCGACGCGCGTGGCGGGCACCGACGAGACCCGCTACGGGCAGCAGCGCTTCAGCCTCGACGGCAGGACCCTGTACTTCACCGCGCGCGACGACGCCCGCCGCGCGCACTGCCTTCGGCGCGCGAGCATCAGCGCGAGCGGCTCGGTGAGCGCAGCGGTCTCGATCCACTGCGGCGCCGATCGCAGCGATGACATCGAGCTCTCCGTCTCGCACTCGCGCACGATCGCGCTCGTGGCCGTCCGCCACCGCGCACCGCGCTCGGCAGGGACCGTGGATCTTCACTGGATTCGCCTCTCGGACGAGCGCGTCCTGGCGACGCACACGCGCTCTGGGGTCTTCGTCCTCGGCGCCGTGATGGACGACGGTCTGCTCGTCGCGCGCGTCGCGATGGACACCGTGCTCTTCGACCCATTTCAGCGCGCGAGCGCGACGATCCCGTGGCTGCGCTTGGGACCGCAGCACTACGACGTGGCCGAGCGCAACGCGAGCGAGCTGATCGCGCACACGCGCGACGGGCTGCGCGTGATTCGACCGAGGCAGCTCTTCGACGCGGCCGAGAAGCGCCCGCTGTAGGGGAGGCTCAGCGACCGGCGTCTTCGGGGTTCATCGCGCGCTGCGAGAGGTCTGCGCGGCCGGCAATCGCGAGCCATCCTGCGTATTCTGTGAGGATATTCGCAGGGACTCGTTGGGTCTCTCCGAGCGCGCACGACGCGAGCGCGAGCTGCATCGGGTCGCGCGATCCCGCGGCCAATCGCTGCGCGGCGGGGGTGCTCTCGGGCGGAGCGGCTCCGCTGGCGGTGAGCGCGCGGCACGCGGTGAGGGCGTCGTCCGTCCACGGCTCGCGCGCGTCGATGAGCGGGTCGCAGCGCCCTGCCCCGCCGGCGGCGTTGGCGTCGAACGCGAGCACTTGCGCGAGCGCTGCTGGCCCCCACGCGCGCGCTTTGGTCCGCGCCAGTCGCGCGCTCGTCTGGGCGAGGACGGTGTCTCCGCTGGCGACCGCGGCGCGCGCGCGCAAGAGCAGCACCGCAGGGTCGTCGCCGCTCGCGACGGCGGCGGTCGCGAGGTCGCGCGTGACGCTCTCGTCCACGCCGCCGCCGAGCCCGTCGCGCGTGACGATCGCGCGAGCCGCGTGGGCGATGCCCGCGTCCGGCCACTGGTCCACCGCGCGGGTGAGCAGGTTCGTGGCCTTCGCGCGGTCGCCCGAGAGCATCGAGGCGAGCGCGCTCTGAACGAGCATCGCGCCGGTGACATTGGCGGCCGTGAGCGCGGTCGCGCGCGCGTCGCGGGCTGCGATCGGCTGCGCGTCGAGCGGGTCGATCGCGTGATCACCGACGAGCACAACGAAGCGGCCGAGGGCGCCCGAAGGGTCCGCGGCAGTGTCGGGCCGAGAGCCGGTCGCGCGGCGAGCGAAGCGGACGGTCACCCCGGCGCCGTCGAGCGCGCTGTAGAGCAGCCGCGCGAGGTCGAGGGAGGTAAACCGCGCCGAGCGGCTCTCGACGGCGGCCGAGAGCTGCTCGATCGAGCGCGAAGGAGCCAGGCCCTGCTCGATGGACTGCGCGCTGGTGTGCCCGTGGGTCGAGAGCTTCTCGCGCAGGGCGTCGAGCGCCGAGCGCGCTTGCGCGAGCGGGTCTCGAGCGCGTCCCGCGAGCGCGGTGACAGCGTCGAGCCTCGCGAACGGCGCCGGGACGTCGGACGAGACGCTCGCGGTGCCCTCGCGAACGGCGCGCTCTCCGTCGGCGCGGACGCGCTTCGAGAGCGAGACCGCAGCCGCAGCGCCGCCGATGAGCAACGTCGCGACGGCGAGGGCCGCGGCCTTGTGTTTGCGAGAGAGGGGCGCGCGCGAGGGGGCCTCGGCGGCGGGCTCGAGCCCGGTCGCGCGCAAACATTGGGGGCATCGCGTCGCGTCGTCAGGAGCGCGCGCGCCGCAGTACGAACATTCGAGCGCCATGGCCAGAGCGAGAACTCACAGAAGGGGCGCGCGCTTCCCAGCGTCGCGCGAGAGAAACACCAGTTGCGCGAAGCGCCGACGATCCGCGGTCGGGCTTCGAATTCACCGCGCGCGTTGGTAGTCTGCCAGCGCCCCCCTCGGCAAGCCTGGGAATCACCGCTTGCCCCGAGCCCCGCGCTCGTTGCATCCCTTGCGCCCCCGTTGGTCGCCCCTCCCCCCTCAGCGCTGCGCTCGCACATCGCCGCCCCCGACGCGGCCACGGTCGCGTGCGCCCTGTGCGCGAGGCCCGTGGACCCGCTGCGGGCCCCGCGCGTCGCCCACCGCGGGGGGCGCTTTCGCTATTACTGCTCGGCCGAGTGCTACGAGCGGCGGGCGAGCGAGTCGACGACCGCACACACAATCAAGACGCCTGATGAATCACTGCCGCTGAGCGACCACGCCCCGGCAGACACCGAGGGCGAGCACGAAGAGGGCGAGCGGCCCATCGACGCCGGCGACGAGCACGCGAGCGCGACGAGCACGGCGCTGGGGATCGAGCGGGGCGCGCCGAGGGAGCTCGCGCTGCCGGGGCTGGTCGAGTTCGACGCAGAGCCTTCGCTCGATCAAGTGCTGGTGATGCTCGGGGTGTCCGCGTCCGAAGCGCAGGCGCAGCGCGCGGTCGAAGAGCCAGCCCCCGCGGCGGCGCCGGTGACGAGAGCCGCGCAGCTCGCGGACGAGCCCGGGGACGCGCGACCGTCGTTGATCGCGGCGGCCGCGGTGTTCGTCGCGGTGGTGGCGACGCGGATCCCCGGCGTGGTCTCGACGCTGATCGCGGCGCTGGCGGCGTTTGTCGCGATCGCGATCGCGGGGCGCGAGCTGTGGTCGCTGCGGCTGATCGCGCCGTGGTGGCTGTGGGTCAATCCCTTCGCGGGATCGCTGATCGCGCTCTCGCGGGCGATCGTGCGAGAGCGGCCCGCGACCTCGCTCGCTCTCTCGGCGTCGATCGCGTTGGTCTTGCCGATCGCCGGGTACTTCGCGCGCGCGGCGCGCTCGCTCGCGCAGCGGTCGCTCGAGGCGCAGGGAGCTTCGCTTCCGCGCACGGCGCGCGTTCGTCGCGCGGACAACGGCGAGCTGCGCACGGTCGAAGCGCAGGCGCTCAAGGCTGGCGAAGAGATCGTCGTCGAGGCCAACGAGCGCGTCGCGGTCGACGGGGTCGTTCGCGAAGGAGAGGGCGTCGTCGTCGAAGAGCCGACCGGGACGCGCACACTCTCGATCGGGCACGCGGTGCTCGCGGGAGCGCTCGTTCGCAAAGGGCGCTTGCGGGTGCTCGCGACGCGCGCGGGAGACGACGTGGCCCTCGCCCGTGTGCGGACGATGCTCGACGACAACGCGCAGGCTAATGCGCCGTTCGCGACGGGGTTTGCCCGGGCGCTCGGCGCGCTGGTGCTCGTGGCCGCGCTCGCCGCCGTGCTGCTCTCCGCGCCGAGAGACCCGCTCGCCACGCTGGCGCTCGCGCTCGGAGCGCTGCCGCCGGGGCTCGCGGTCCCGCTCGCGCGCGTCCCGTTCGCGCACGCTTTGGCCGCAGCGATCTCGCGGGGAACGGTGTTTCGCGACGCCGCGTCCATCGAGCTCGCCGCCCGCGTGCGCGCGTTGATTTTGTGTGTCCACTCGACGCTCACGCGAGGATCGCTCGAGCTGGTCGAAGTGGTCTCGCTCGGCGCGATGTCCGAGCGCGCGCTGCTCGCCACCGCCGCAGGAGCGGCCAGCGCCGCGAGCGAGCAAGCCTCGGCGCGAACGCTCACCCAAGCGGCGAAGGCCCGCGGAGTGCGCGCAGACTCGGTGCGTCGCCCCGTCGCCGTCGCAGGCCGCGGCGTCCTCGCGGCGACCACCGCCGGTGCGCCCATCGTGCTCGGCTCGCGCGCGCTGCTCATCGCCGAGAACGTCGCAGTCGCGCCGGGCGAAGAGGTCGCGCGCAGCATCGAAGCGCAGGGACGGCACGCGCTCTTTCTCGCGATCGACGGTCGGCTCGAGGGGCTCTTCGGCATCGAGGACCCGCCGAGGGACGAAGCCCGCGCCGCGGTGCACTCGCTCATGGACCGAGGCGTGGACGTCGCGTTGGTGGGCGGAGAGTCCGCAGGGACGCTCGAAGCGATGGGGCTCGCGATCGACGTGGCGCACACTCGGTCCGAGGTCGCTCCCGAAGATCGCGGCGCGGCGGTGCGCTCGATCGCTGAGGTCTCGGGCCGCGTCGCCGTGGCAGGGCGTCCCGCGATGGACGACGCAGCGCTCGGGGCCGCGGACGTCTCGATCGGAATCGAAGCCGCCGGAGGCGCCGGCGCCGAGACGACCATCGCGCTGACGGGCGACGATTTGCGCGAGGTCTCGCGGGCGCTCGTGACCGCGCGCGACGCGCTCACCGCCGCGCGGCGCGCTGCAGGGGTGTCCCTCGCTGCGACGGTGGCCGCGGTCCTGGCCGCGACGTTCGCGCCGTCGCCGCGCGTCGCCGCGCCGGCGGTGCTGCTTTTCTCGTTGGTCGGCGCGGCGTTGGCGTCGCAGATGGCCCGGCGCCGCGCGGGCGACCTCGACCCGCACCGCGCTTCGTAGCTTGCGCTCGGTGCCCTTCGCGCGGCAGTCTCTCGGAGCCATGCTCGACGAAGTGCTGCAGGACCTCCAGAGTTCCATCGCCAAGGCCCACGACTCGCTGAAGAACAACTTGTCCAGGTTGCGCACGGGGCGCGCGACGGCTTCGATGCTCGACGCGGTTCGCGTGGATTATTACGGCACGCCGACGCCCATCAACCAGATGGCCAACGTGCAGATCCCCGAGCCGCGGATGATCACCATCAAGCCCTGGGAGAAGGGCCAGGCGAAGCACATCGACCGCGCGATCCGCGACGCCAACCTCGGGCTCAACCCGCAGGTGGACGGAGAGCTCATTCGCATTCCGATCCCGCCGCTCACTGAAGAGCGCCGCAAAGAGCTCGCCAAGCAAGCCCGCAAGATCGGCGAAGAGACCAAAATCGCCGTGCGTGAAGCGCGCCGCAACGCCAAGGAGATGGTCGACCAGATCGTGGCCGACGGCGATGTGGGCGAGGACGAGGGCGAGCTCGCGTGGAAGAAGGGCGAAGAGATCGTCGTCGCGGGCAACAAGGCCGTCGACGACATGGTCGCGGCCAAAGAGAAGGACATCATGACGGTCTGAGCCGTCCGCGCCGAGCGCAGACGAGCGACAGTTCCCGCCGAGTGATCGCGCCCTTCCCCACCGCCCCGCTACGGGGAAGGACCGTTCACATACGGACTTCGACGAGGTTGATGCGGGCGCGGTCGGCGGTGCCGAGGCCCATGGTTTCGGCGCGCTCGAGGTAGCGCACGGGGCGTCCCGAGCGCTCGAGGGTGCGCATGTTGTGGGCGGTGCGCTGGGCGTCGACCATTTCGGTTCCGATGCGGTCGATCGCGACGGGGTCGGTCGAGGCCATCACGGACTCGACGACGACGCGCGCGGCGGGGTTGTCCTGCGGGCCGCGGTCGTAGAGCACTTTGAACGCGTCCATGATGTGCACGCGCGCGCGGCTCTTGATGGCGTCGTGCGCGTACAAATCCGGGATGTTGCTGTTGCGGTTGTTCACGCCGTCGCGGTTGCGATGAAAGTCCTCGGGGTTCTTCACGAGCCCGTGCGTGAGGTTCTTCATCGCGCCGGTGAAGCCCGAGAGCGAGTGGTCCTTCACGAGCGGGACGCCGATGATCGCCGTGCAGTTGAGCAGGCCGCGCGAGTAGCGCGTGCGCCCAGAGGGGACGCGGGTCTCGGCGCTGAGATCGCTGCCAGCGTGCACGTGCGTGCGAACGCCCGCGGGCATCTCGGAGCGAGCCACGCGCGTCGCGCTGAGAAAGCCCGACCACTGCTCGAGCACCACGATGTTCGCCGCAGGAACGCCCGCTGCGATCACGCCGTTGACGATCGCGTACACGACCTCTTTGTTCGAGGCCATGTTGCGCAAGCCCAGCCCGTTGACCTTGATGCCGACGGTGTCGCTCGGGTGCACGAACTTGCGCCACGCGCCCGCGAGGGTGCTCTCGCCGGTGAGCTCTTTGACCGCGCGCTCGACCATCTGCGCCGCGTCTTCGACCTTGGGAAACAAGTTGCCCGGCCGCATCGAGCCGGGCTTGGTCACGCGGACCACTTTGCCGCTCTGCGCAAACGGGGTGAAGCCCGCCGGGCGGGTGGCCGCGTAGTTGGGCGCAGCAGACTGGGCCGCGGCTTCTGCTGCCAGGGCGAGGCTCGACGCGCCGACCGCGGCGCCTGCAAGAAACTCACGACGATCCATCGTTGTTGATCCCGCTCTCGAAAGGGTAGAGGCCGTTGTTCGGATGAAGGCCGCGCGGGCCCAACACCGTTGTCCAATCGCGTAGCACGCGACGCGCGCGGCCGTCGAGGTTGCTGCCTTCGGCGGACGAGCGACAAACGTGGGTGATACGCCCGGCAAACGACGGTCATTCCCCGTCCAAAGCGAATGTGTTGGTCCGTTGCTCGGAGGTGCGCCGCGGGGGTACAGCAGTCGGGCCAGCCACGCATGACCACACCGAGCAGCAGCGCATCCATGGGCCGTTTCATCGTCCTCGAAGGCATCGACGGAGCGGGAACCACCACGCAAACCGAGCGTCTCATCGACGCCCTCCGCGCCCGCGACCTGCGCCCCCTCGCGACCCGCGAGCCCACCAACGGACCGATCGGCACGATGATCCGCCAGGTCCTGACGGGCCGCATCGTCGTCGCCGACGCGCTCGGCCCGCGCGCGCCCGACTGGACCACGATGGCCCTGCTCTTCGCGGCAGATCGCATGGATCACCTCGACGCAGAGATTCTCCCGGCGATCCGCTCGGGGCACGTCGTGGTGAGCGACCGCTTCGACCACTCGTCGGTGGCGTACCAGTCCGCGTCCGCGCAGGACCCGACGGCGGTGTCGTGGATTCAGCAGCTCAACAGCCGCGCGCGGAGGCCGGACCTGACCATCGTGTTGGACGTGCCCGAGGACGTCGCGGCCGAGCGAAGGGCGCGGCGAGGGCTGCGCGCGGAGCTGTACGAGCAGAGCGCGTTTCAGCAGCGCCTCGCGGCGTTTTACCGCGAGCTCGAGCGGCACTTTCCCGGCGAGACCATCGTTCACATCGACGGGACGCAGAGCCCGGAGGCGGTGCACGCAGAGATCGTCGCGCACGTGACGTCGGTGCTCGACCGCTGACCGCCCCCGACGCGGCCGCAGGGAAGGGTTGATGGGCCGTCCGTCGTACGCTCTGCCGCGAACTAGCGACGCGATCCAGCGTTCTGCTACGAGCCGCGCGGTCTCTGCCAACGCACCGGCAACCACCGCGAGAGTCCCGACCATGTACACCACGCGTCCTCGACGACTGATGCTCACCTTCGCGCTGCTCGCTCCGGCCGTCGCTGGCTGCGCGCCCGCAGGCACGCGCAGCGACACCAGCAGCGCGCCCATCGCGAGCAGCGAGAGCTCGGGCGCGAGTCAGGACACGGCTGCCGCGGCTGCGCCTGCGACGGCGACCGCACACACCTCGCTCACGCGCGCGCTGATCGAGCAGACCGTGGCGCAGGGGCTCGGCGCGTTTCTCTCGCGCGTCTCTGTCGCGCCCGTGTTGGACGGTCGTCGCTTCGTGGGCTTTCGCCTCGAGTCCGCCGAGGACCTCGACGCGTGGCGCGCGGCGGGCGCGGACCTGCGCGTGGGCGACGTGATTCAGCGCATCAACGGCCAGACCATCGAGCGCCCCGAGCAAGCGATGTGGGCCTTCAATCAACTCCGGATCGCGCGCGGCGTCGAGGTCGTCGGCGTGCGTGGTTCGGCTCCGTTTCGCGTATACAGTCCGATCGTAGACGCGCAGTAAACAACGGTCCTTTCTCTGAGGGAGTCAATCGAGCGATGCGAAGTGCTATGCGTGCAAGCGCCCTGTGTTCTTTCGTGGCGGCGTCGATGGTCGCGAGCAGCGCGCTCGCGATCACGGACCCGTCCCAGCAACCGCAGCAGCCGCCGCCCAACGGCGGCAACACCGTGGTGATGGGGCAACCCAACCCGGGCATGCAGGGCCCCGTGCAGCAGCCGCCTCCACAGCGCATGGGCGTGTGGCTCCAGGCCCGCGCTGGCGGCGGCGTGCAGTTCATGGGCGGAACGCAGGGCAACGCGTTCGGCTCGATCGCCGCTGGGTACATTCGTCCCGAGGGCTTCGGCGTCACGCTGTACGGCGCGGGTCGTTACATCTTCAGCCCTGTGTGCAACTCGGGTGGAGTCAACTGCACGGGCAGCGGCGGGCTGCTCGACGTCGAGATCGGCGTCGTCGGTCGCTACACGGCGCTGCCGCAGTCTCGACTGCACCCGATCGCTGAGCTCGGCGGGCAGATTCACATCATGCCCTTCGAGAACGGCTTCGGCTTCGGCTACGGCGGACAGCTCGCGGCGGGCATCGAGTTCGACCTCACCGAGTCGCTGTCGCTCGACGTGCTCGCGCGCGGCCAGATCATGTACGCGTACTTCGCGCGCGGCCCTGGCGTCGCGGACGTCGGCGGCTTCTTGGGCGGTCGCATCGAGCCCGTCGTCGGCCTGACGCTGTACTTCTAAGCCACGATCGCGGGGGCGCGCAGCGGGGGACGGCTGCGGCAGTCGACGCTCAGAACGTCACGCCGATGCTGAACGCAGCGTGGTAGCCCCAACCGAAGTTGAGGCCGTTGTTGTACAGCACGAACGGCAGGTTGATGCCGAGCGGGCGAAACCCGAGCAGCAGGCGGTCGAACAAGACCACCTTGAGCTCGAGCCCCGCTTCGGGGCCGAACCAGAACGCCGCAGACCCTGCGCACGAGCCGCCGGCACAGTAGCCGTTCCAGCTCCAGAAGCCGGCCGAGAGGCCGACGTACGGAGTGATCAAGAAGGCGACGTTGGGGATGGGCTGCCAGTCGTAGATGAAGCGCGCCTCGGCGCCGATGCCGAAGCCGGCCCAGAGCGGGAGCGTCAGTCCGACGCCGAAGCCCGCGCCTCGGTAGCCACCGCCGAAGTGGTTTTGGTACTCGAGGTCGACGCGCGCGCCGCCGCCCCAGCCGCCGTAGCCGCCGCCGAAGGTGAGCACGCCCGCTTGCCCGCGAGAGTTGCTGCCGAGAATGTTCTGCGCGCTCGCCGTGTTCGAGAGCGAGAGCGCGGCGCCGATCAGGGCGGCCCCTGCGATCTTCCAGTGCTTCATGGTGTGAGAGTCCTCTTGCTTGCAGTGTAGAGCGCGAACATCTCTGGAGATCTCCAGATCAATCGCCGCTCAATCCGAACAGCTTGTATCGGAGCAATGTCCGCGCCGAAAGAGTCTTTGTCCGTCGTTCGGTCGTATCGAATCAATACGGCTGGTCACCCGTCGAACAGCGCGCTGCGCGGTCAGAAGGTCACGCCGAGCGTGAACGAGACGTCCCAGAGAAGATCCCATTGCACTGGGATTCCGCTGCGCTGGGGCTCGCCGATGAACACCGGCGCGAGCACGCCGAGCGGCCTGAAGCCGAGCACGAGACGGTCGAGCACGAACTTCAGCTCGAGTCCGGCCACTGGCAAAACCGCCACACGCACGCCGGCGAGAGCCATTTTGTTCGCGACGATCGCGACGCCGAGCTCCATCCCGACGAAGGGCGCGAGAAAGAACTGCGTCCCTTCGACGAGCCGCAGGTCGTACTGGTAGCGCGCCCCCGCGGTCACGCTGGCGCCGCCGAGGTTGGGCCAGTACGCGCCGCCGAGGCTGACGTTGAGCGCGTGCCCTTCGTAGCGCGGCCCCGAGTGCAGCTGCACTTCGAGCGAGCCGCGCGCGTACGCGCCGCCCAGAAAGCCGATCATCGGGCCGCCGTTGAGCACGAACGCGCGCCGACGTTGCTGTTGTTGCTGCGACGGCGCAGCGGACGTCGCGGCGCTGCTCTGCGCGAAGGACGGCGCAGCAGCCGCGGTGAGCGCGAGCGCCAACGCCGAAGAGAGCGCTGCGCGCCGCGGGAGCGAGGTCATCGCGTGAGCCACTGCGCTCTGGTCTATCGCGAAACGCCCCCCGCGCGAAACAGTGCGATGCGCGCGCACAGCGCACGCGCTCGCGTGAAATCCACGGTCAATGGTTGCGCGCCGCTCAGAACGTCGCGCCGAAGCCGAGCGCGCCGTCGTAGCCGAAGTTCACGCCTCCTGCGTCGCCGACGTAGATCGGGATCGAGAAGCCCAGCGGGCGGACGGTGAGAAAGAAACGGTCTGCGAAGATGAACCGCACTTCACCGCCGAAGTGAAAGCCCAGGTAGAACGCGGCGAACGCTTCGTTGAAGATCCCGCCCGCGGTGAGCCCTCCGTACGGAGTGACGAAGAACGCCACGCCGTCGAGCGGCTGAAAGTTGTACGCGAACCGGCCGAACGCGCCGATGCCGAAGCCCGGGATGAGCAGGTCGAGGCCCACGCCGATCGCCGGCCCGGCCATGCCGCGACCGCCGAACGCGAGGTGAAATTCGGGCGTGAGTCGAAAGCCTCCGCCGCCGACGCCGGTGAAGTACGCCGAGCCGCCGAGGTTGAGCGTGGCGGCCATGCGGCGAGAGTTTCCGCTCACGATGCCCTGCGCAGAGGCGTCCGGGGTCGTCACGGCGAGCGCGGCTCCCAGCGCCGCCGCGGCCAACAGTTTGCTGCTGTGCTTCATCACTCGAGTCCTCCGTCGATCCCCCGCTGGTGCCTGTCGAGTACCGCTCAGGACGCGTCGACAGCGAGGATGCTCTGACAATCGCGCGGCAGCACGCGCGCTGTCTCGTGCAGAGTTTTCAGGGTCAACCCAGCAGTTCGAGCACTCGAACGCCGACCTCGCCGTCGACGTCGCAGAGCTCGGCGCGCGCGACCAACCTGCCACCGGCGCGGATTTCAACGGGTTCGCCGACGCGCGTCGGAAGCGCGATCACTTCGCCAGGCCGCCACGCAGCGACTTCACCCACCGCGAAAATCCCGCGCGCGATCACGATTTCGACCTCGACGGGGACCGTCGCGAGCAGCGCGGTGCGGGCGCCGGGGTCGGTCGCCCCTGTCGAATTCATGGGCTTGTTTTCATCATCGCTTGTCGCCATCGCGAGGCTCCTTCGCGCGCGAGGCTCACCCTCGCAGCGCACCGATGTTGCATCGAAAGAGACGGGGCACTCGACGGGGCCGAGCGCGAGGGTCATCGGCCCCGCGATCGAGCCAGCGTCGGTCTTGAATAGTGGTGCGCCGAGGACGATCACGGATCCCGCCGAGAGCCCTTCGAGCTCTTCTCTCGCCACGAGCGACCTCGCGCACACGAGCGACGCCCTCACGTCGAGCGCATCGACGCGCGCGGCCCACAGCGGGTCTCGCTCGCGCACCGCGCGCACAGCGCTCGCGGGCATGATGAGCGCGGCGCTGCCCGAGAAGTCCCCCACGCGCACCGCGACGGGCCACAGCGCGCACTCGCCCTTCGCCAGCGCTCGATCGACGTCGTCCCAGCGATCCGTGGCCGCGCGAAACACCGGCGGCGCGCCGGGCTCGCACAGCGCGCGGGCGGCGAGGATGCACGCGAGCGCGAACGAGCCCTCCATCGCGGCGCTCCACGGCGTCGGTGCGAGCCATCGCAGCGCCTCGTCGTCGCTGAGCCCGCCGCACTTCGCCGCGATCCAGCGGGCAAACGGCGCGTCGACCGCGACCGCGACGGGACCCGAGTCCATCGCCATGATCGCGAACACCGACGGCCGCGCGGCGTACGTCTTCGCCAAGGTCTCTCGCGGCTGCACCGAGAGAAACCTCGGCTCGAACGACGCTCCGCCGAACAGCGCTGCGAGCCTGTCGCCGAGCGGCGCGCGCGTGACGGGCGCGCGAGAGAACAGCTGCCTCGCGATCGCGCTCGAGAGCGCCGCGCCGCGCCGCGACCAGCGCGGCCAGAGGTCAGTGCGATAGGGCTTCACCGAGCGCATCGTGAACGGGGGCCAGTGTTACAGCAGGTAGTCTCGCTCGTCTCGCTCGTCTCGCGGGTCCTGGCGCTCTCGGGTGTTGTTGCGTTGCTCGATCGCGCCGAGCGCGTCGGGATGCTCTTGGGTCTCGTCTTCGCGCCCTCGACGCTCTCGCTGCGAATCGGGCTGAGACGAGCCTCGCGACTCGGCGCTGGCGTCCACCACGGTGACGCTCACGCGCTCGATTCCTTGCGTCTCGAGCGAGTCTCGAAGGGACGCGAGCTCGCTCCGCAGGCGCTGCGCTGCGTCGGTGTCCCCCGCGCGAAGCTCGACCTCGACGCGCCCATCTCGAGAGACCGCGCGGAGCTCGACGCCCTGATGCTCGCCCTGCCCCACGGTGGCGTGAACGCGAACGGTGTCTCCAGCGCGGCCGACGCGCACGTTTTCGATGGGGAGGTCAGCGTCGCGCTGAGACTGCTCGATGGCCGCGGTGGCCACCGAAGCGCTGTGCACTTTGGCGTGCGTGGCGTGTGACGGCGCGCGCGCAGCTGCGGACGACACGGAGTACGGGGTGACGACGAGCGTTCCGTCGGGGCGAAGCTCGTAGGGAAGCGCGGCGGGCGTCGCCCCGTGGGGCTCTGCCTCGGCGGCTTGCTTGCGGGGCGCCGATGGCTTGTTCGGGGATTTTGCCTTGGCGAGCGACTCGCGAAACCGCTCGGCGGCGTTGGCGTGAGGTTTCTGTGCGGGGGACTGGGCGCTCGCGGCCTTCGGCGCGGGCGGCGGAGAAACACGGCTCGTCATGGCTTTGGTGGGGCGCTATCCCCCCGCGACCGCTGTGGTTGCGCCCGGTAGAGCAGGAAATTCTCTCACTCCGCCATCACAACCCGAGCCCGCTCGCGTTCGGCCCGCCGCCCCGAAGCCCGCGCGGGGCGCGCAGGGGGGGCTGACGGCACCTTTCACCGCTGTTCGAGGACAGTGTCTCTCTCGGCCGTGACTGTGGCATCCTCGGCGCCGTGCGTCAGGCCGATCAGTACGTAGGCCGCGAGATCCTCTCGGGCCAGTTTCGCATCATCGAGCGTGTCGGCTCTGGCGGCATGGGTGCGGTCTACAAGGCTCAACAGCCTTCGATGGATCGCTTCGTCGCGGTCAAGATCCTCCACAGCAAGTTCACGAACCGCAAAGACCTCGTCTCGCGCTTCTCGCGCGAGGCGCGGGCCATGAGCCACCTCACGCACCCCAACACCGCCAAGGTGTTTCTGTACGGGCAGCTCGAGGACAACTCTTGCTACATCGTGATGGAGCACCTCGACGGCAAAAACCTCGGGCAAATGATCCGTCACGAGGGCCCCATGGACCCCGTGCGCGCGATCGGCGTGCTGCTGCAAGCGTGCGCCGCGCTGCAAGAGGCGCACGACAAGGGCATCGTCCACCGAGACCTCAAGCCCGAGAACATCTTTCTCTGCACGCAGGGCGGGATCAAAGACTACGTCAAGGTCTTGGACTTCGGCCTCGCGAAGGTCACCGAGCGAGAGATGCGCCCGGGCTCGATGATCCTCACGCAAGAGGGCATGGTGTTCGGCACACCAGAATTCATGTCGCCTGAGCAAGCGCAGGGTAAAATCCTCGACGCGCGCAGCGACATCTACTCCCTCGCGGTGATCTTGTACGAGCTCGTCACGGGCAAGCTGCCCTTCGACGCCAAGACGCCGATGGACTACGTCACGCTGCACGTTCAAGCGACGCCGATCCCGCTCGCGACGCGGGCGCCGGGGCGGCAGTTTCCTCCGGCGCTGCAGGGCGTGCTCGACCGCGCGATGGCCAAGCGCCCCGAGGAGCGCTACCAGAGCGCCAACGATTTCGCCGCTGCGCTGCGGGGGATCCTCAGCGCCGCGACGCTGCAAGACCTCGCGCAGACGCTGCCTGCGGGGACGATTCCCGCGCTGCCGCACTCGCCGAGCGCGACGGACCCGATCGCCTTCGAGCGCACGACGCCCAAGCTCGACGGCCCGCCGTCCAACGTGTCTGCGCCGGGGCCCGCGAGCGGGACGTCCGTGCGCGCGCCCTCGACGCGCCCCGAAGCCGACGCGCAGAGCTCGGACACCGTCATCGACGCCCCGCGCAAGACGCTGCTCGGCATCTCGCGCGGCCCAGGGATCGCGCTGCTCGTCGGGCTCGGCGTGATCATCGGCGTGATCGTCGCGGTCGGCGTGACGGTCCTCGTGATGCGGTGATCCTGGTCGTCGACAACTACGACTCGTTTACCTTCAACCTCGTGCAGCTGCTCTCGTCGCTGGGCGCCGAGGTGATCGTTCGACGCAACGACGCGCTCTCGGCGCGCGACGCGCTCGCGCTCGGGCCTTCGCACATCGTGCTCTCGCCCGGCCCAGGCGCGCCCGAGCACGCAGGGATCTCTGTCGAGCTCGCGCGCACGAGCGACGTCGCGCTGCTGGGCGTGTGCTTGGGGCACCAGGCGATCGCCGTCGCGTACGGGGCGAAGGTCGCGCGCGCGCCGCGGGCGATCCACGGCAGAGCGTCCACGATCACCCACGATTCGACTGGGATTTTCTCGGGGATCTCTCAGGGCATCTCGGTCGCGAGGTACCACTCGCTCGCCGTCGACGAAGCCTCGCTGCCGAACGCGCTCGCCGTGACCGCGCGCAGCGACGACGGCGTGATCATGGCGCTCGCGGCCCGCGATCGTCCCGTGGTCGGCGTGCAGTTTCATCCCGAGAGCGTCCTGACCCCTCTCGGACCGGCGATCGTGCGAAACTTCGTCGAAGGCCGTCTCGTACTGCCCCCACGCGCATGAGCCAACGCACTCGCACTGATGCCATCGTGATCGCAGCCATGCTGCTCTGCTCGGCAGCGTGCGAGCCCGCGAGGACGCCGATGGCCGACGGCGGTGAGCGCCGCGACGGGAGCGCCGACACGAGCGCCGACGCGAGCGCGACGCCAGCGCAGTGCAATGCGCCAGCGACGGACGTGGTGCCCGCGGGAGCGGCGTGCGTGCGCGCGGTCGAGGGCAGCGCGGTGAGCGACGGAGCAGAGCCGCTGACGACGGGGTTCGTCACGGTGTGCGGCAACGCGTGTTTCGCCGGTGAAATCACAGCGCAAGGACGGTTCAACGTCGCCGTCGGCGAGGTGCTCGCGGTGCCGGTGTACTCGCTGCTCGTGCACGGCCGTCCCGCGCACGCGAGCGCGTACTGGCCCATGCCCGCGCCGGACAGCGACGGGATCGTGCGCGTGCGCGAGGCGCTCTCGGTTCCGCGGTACACCTTCACGGGCGCGACGCTGCCCGAGGGACGCGTGCTCGCGACGGAGGTGACCGCGACCGCGGGCCCCGTGACGTTGGTCTTCGCTGCGGCGAGCACGATCGAGCTCGACTTCGAGGACTTCGAGCTCGGCGCGCTCGGCCGCGCGGTGCGCGTCGCCGAAGTGACGCTCGATCGCGCGCCGCCGTTCGCGCGGGAGGGCGCGGTGGTGGGGCCGGTGTTCGCGCTAGCTCCCTTCGCGCTGACGAGCTCGTCGCCTGTCGCGGTGACCGTCGCCAACCGAGCGAACCTCGCGCCGAACAGCACAGTCGAGCTCGTCGCGATGGGCAAAGAGATCGCGACGGACGCGCCCGACGCGGGCCGCGCGGTGGTCGTCGCGCGCGCGACGGTCTCGGCCGACGGGGCGACGATCCGCACCAACGCAGGACAAGGCCTGCGCGCGCTGACCTGGTTCGGCGTGCGCGCGGCGCGATAGCGATCAACAGCGACAAGAGAGAGGGACTTCGACGCGATGACCATCTTCGACCACAGCCCGCGCGCGCGGTGGCTGCTCACGCTCTCGGCCTTCGGGGTCGCGTGCGGGCAGCCCACACCGCCCAGCGAAGACGCAGCAGCTTCGAGCGACGCGACGACCGATCGCGTGGTGATGAGCGACGCGAGCGCGCAGCCCGACGCAGCGGCGATGGACGTCGCGGCGCTGCCCGACAGCGCGCCGGACGCGACGAGCGTCCCGGATGCGACGAGCGTCCCGGACGCGACCAGCGTCCCGGATGCAGCGCAGGACGCGAGCGTGGGGGCGTACCCCGCGGGCCCGTACGGCAGCAACGAGGGGCAGACGCTCGAAGACCTGCAAATCGAGGGCTATTTGAACGCGTCCGGCGCGGCGCTCTCGACGAGGTCTCCCTTCGGACCGGTCTCGATGCAGTCGCTTCGGCAGACAGGAAGGAGGTTCGCGTTGGTTCACACCAGCGCGACGTATTGACCGGGCTGTGTCAACGCGGCCCGTGCTATGGCTGCGCGAAATGCTGAAGTGAATGCAGCAGGTGGTTTGCTGGTCGAGGTCGTGACTGAGGGACTCAGCGGGCTTCCGACGAGGGCGAACCTCGACGCCTGGGTGATGGCGCACAACCTCTCGCTCACGACGTTGAAAGACGTGACGGGACGACGTGCGTTCATGGTGCTCGGGCGCAGAGAGATCTCGTACGTCGTGGACCTTCGTACGATGCGGATCGTGCGAAAGGTGCTTGGCGACACGTCGGGCGCGACGAGCACCGCGACGCTCAACGCGACGGTCGATCAGATGCTCACGCTCTTGCGGATGTGAGCGAGAGCGCGCTCAGAGCGTGAGCGTGTAGCGGACCGTGAGACCGAGGCTCCACGCGAGGTTGACGGGGTCTTCAGCGATGAAGCTGTCTTGCGTGGACTGAAGGTTTCCGCCGGTGACGGTGGTGACCGAGCGAGAGACCCACGCGCCGAACGAGGGCGCGAGCACCGCGCCGAGGCCGACCGCGAGCGGCTGCAGCAAGCGGTATTCGAAGCCGAGGCCAACGGGCGCGCTGATGCTCGTACGCGCGAAGGTCGCGCCCACCTGCGCGGCCATGCGATTGCTCTGCGTGTACGAGATCGATTGATACTCGACGCCGAGCGAGACGTACGGGTCGAGCCTGCGAAGGTCGCCCCAGGACGAGAACTCGACGCGCGTGGTGCGCGGGATCGCGCTGACCAGCGCGAGAAAATACAGCCGACCGTAGGCGCCCGCAGAGAAGGTCGAGGCGCTGTAGTTGTAGATGTCCGGCGTCCCCGAGAGGGGAAAGGCCCCGAGGGGATTGATCGACACCGATGCGCCAACGCTGAACGCGGGCATGATCCGGTAGCCGAGCTGCGCGCGAAAGTTGAAGCCCGGCCCGAGGACCGAGGGCGGCGCGGTGACGCCCGAGCGACCGTTCTCGGTGATCACGCGCTGCGAGGTGTTCGAGACCCCGCCGAGGCCGACCTGCACTTGCGCTTCGATCCCGCGCTCGCCGTCGAAGTCCGGGCGAATCGCCCGCGCTGTGCTCGACGCGCTGACGATCGACGCGGCGACGAGCAGTGAAGAAACGATGGTCCTTGAAGCCAACATCATGGGAGCGCGGCGGAGTGTAGCCGCACTTTCAGTTTTCAGAACGCATGGATTTGCCGGATTCCATCGCAAGAAAGTGGTTGTCGTCGCGAAGGGCGCACTACGGTTTGTCTCGTGAGTTCGAAGAGCAGTGACCGCCGCGGCGAGCCGCGGCTGCGCGTCGCGTTTACGGTGTTGGTCGAGGGCCCCTTCGGCCTACGTCGCTGCGTGGCGAGGGACATCTCGTCGCGCGGGTTGTTGATCGAGACGTGGGACGAGCTTCCGATCGGGTCGGACCTGCGGGTGACGTTCTCGTTGCCCGACGGGTCGTGGGAGATGACCGCGCGCTGCGTGGTGCGGCACGTGGTCGAGCTTCGCGCGGGCGACGAGCCGCTGCGGGGCGTGGGGGTGTCGTTCGAAGAGATCGAGGACGACCTTAGCGATCACATCACCGCGGCGCGGCGGCTGCACGCATAGCGGGCGCGGCGCATAGAGCCGAGAGCTCCAGCAGAAGAACGTCGCAGAAAATTTCGGGTTATTCGGTCGACTCCGCTACGTGCCGGGCTGGGCATGGCAGTCGCGATCGACCTGGCACGAGCGTCTTCGACGGACGCGATCACTCCGACGAAGGCGCGCGCGAAGAGCGTCGCGCGCAAGGTCTCGCGCGAAGAGCGCGAGGCCGAGACGCTGCCAGAGCTGGGAGGGCCGCTCGCGCCGTGGTGGAAGCTCGTCCCGCGGCGCTACGGGCACGTGTTGCACGCGATGTGCTCGTACATGGGGATGTTTCCTCCGTCGCTGCCGAGGTACTTCATCGAGCAGTACACGCAGCCTGGCGACCTGGTCGTAGACCCGTTTTCGGGCCGTGGAACGACGGCGCTCGAAGCGAACCTCCTCAACCGCGAGAGCGTCGGCGTGGACCTCAACCCGCTCGCCGCGCTGTTGACGGGCGCCAAGGTCGATCCCCCCGCCAAAGACGACGCGCTCGCGCGCTTGCGAGAGCTGCAGAAGGGCTACGCGAAGAAGAAGGTCCGCGAGGCGCCTCCGCCGGAGATCGCGATGCTCTTCGAAGGGCGCAAGACCCTGCCGCAGCTGGCCTTCTTGCGAGAGCAGCTCGACCCGTCGAGCTCGCGCGAAGACCGCTTCTTGCTCGCCGCGATCACCGGAATCCTCCACGGAAACCACCCGCGCAACCCGTGGGACTCGCGCTGCCTCTCGGTCAGCATGCCCAACACGTTCAGCATGTCGCCGGGCTATCTGCGCAAGTACATCCGCGAGAAGAAGCTGAAGAAGTACCCCTTCGACGCCTTCGAGAAGATCGCCGCGCGCATCGAGCACTTGTACGCGCAAGGCGTAGCTCCCTCACGTGGCCGTGGGGTGCACGACGACGCGCTCTCGCTCGACCGCCACGTCGCCAAGGGGTCGGCCAAGCTCATCGTGACGTCGCCGCCGTACCTCAACGTCGTGCGCTACGGAAAGTTCAACTGGATCCGCCTCTGGATGCTGCGCGAGTCCGTGCAGCGCGTGGACGAGTCGCTGAGCGATCGCACGCGGACCAACCTCGAGGTCGAGCGCACGGACCGACAGCTCGGGCTCTCGGATCGCCTGGGTTTTCGCAAGTACACTGCGTTCTTGCGGGACGCGGTCGGCAAGATGAGCGAGGCGCTCGCGGACGACGGCGTGTGCGTGATGACCATCGGCGACGTCGAGAACAACGAGTACGACAAGCGCCTCGGGCTCGACGCGTGGGCGGCGATCGAGAAGGACGTCCCGCTGAAATTGCAGACCGTGATCGCCGATCGACTGGTGACCGAGAACAAGGTCTCGCGCATCTGGGGCGAGAACAAAGGGCGCGCGACGCGGGTCGATCGCGTGCTGGTGCTCACCAAGAGCGACCGCATGCCGACTGCGAATTTTGCGGACCCCAAAGAGATCGTGCGCCGCATGGCCACCGAGGCGCCGGGCGCCATGCGCGACCTGCCCGACGAGGGGTGACAGAGAGGCTCGCGATTTTGGGTGCGAGTGTGGGACGCTCTCGCTCGACGCATGGAGCCGACTCGAAAGCGAAGCTTCTGGGCCTGGGGATGGGAAGACGCGTTGCTCTCGGACGACGAGCGCGCGCAGCTCGCGCAGATGGTCGGCGGGCTCTTGCACGTCGAGCCTCCGGCGGTCACGCCGCTGCCGACGATCGAGCGCGCGAGGATCAACGCGCCGCGGATCTCGGTCCCGACGGGCCTCGAGGACTTCTGCGACGCGAGCGATCGGGCGCGGATCGAGCACACGTACGGCAGGGCTTTTCCTGATCTCGTCCGGGGATTCAGCGGGGATTTCTCGAGGGCTCCCGACTTCGTCGCGCACGCGCGGCACGAGGCCGACGTCGCCACGCTGCTCGGGTGGGCCGCAGAGAACAGGGTCGCCGTCGTCCCTTACGGCGGCGGGACCTCGGTGGTGGGCGGCGTCGAGTGCGCGCCCGGAGAGCGGTACGTCGGCGTGGTGTCGCTGGACCTCCGCGCGATGGATCAAGTGCTCGAAGTGGACGAGCGCTCGCTCGCTGCGAGGATCCAAGCGGGCGCGACGGGCCCGTTGCTCGAGGCGCAGCTCGCTGAGAAGGGGCTCACTCTGCGGCACTTTCCGCAGTCATTTGAGTTCAGCACGCTGGGCGGCTGGCTCGCGACGCGGGCCGGCGGGCACTTCGCGACGCTCTATACGCACATCGACGACAAGGTCGAGTCGGTGCGAATGATCACGCCGAAGGGCGCGTTCGAGTCGCGCAGGCTGCCTGGGTCCGGCGCGGGTCCGTCGCCGGATCGACTGGTGATCGGCAGCGAAGGCGCGCTCGGAGTGATCACTGAAGCGTGGCTGCGCGTGCACCGACGGCCGACGTGGCGGTCCAGCGCCAGCGCGCTGTTCGACACGTGGCAGCAGGCGGTGGACGCGGCGCGGCGCGTGTCGCAAGCGGGGTTGTTTCCGTCGAACTGCCGGCTGCTCGACGCGCGAGAAGCGATGCTCAACGGCGTCCCGACGGGCGGTCGCAACGTGCTGTTGCTGGGCTTCGAGAGCGCGGACGGGCCGCGGGACGCGTGGATGGCGCGGGCGATTTCGTGCTGCCGCGAGGCGGGCGCGAGCGAGATCGAGGGGCCGGCGGTGCGCACGATGGACGAGCGAGCGTCGCGCGATCGGGACAGCGCCGCGTGGCGCGGGTCGTTCTTGCGCGGGCCGTACTTGCAGAGCGCGCTGGTGAGCATGGGGATGGTGGCGGACACGTTCGAGACCGCGTGCACGTGGGACGCGTTCGACTCGCTGCACACAGCGGTGACCCGCGCGGTGACCGACGTGATGAAGCGCGTGTGCGGCGCGGGCGTGCTCTCGTGTCGACTCACGCACGTGTACCCGGACGGGCCGGCGCCGTACTTCACGTTCATCGCGCCAGGGACGCACGGGGCGCTGCTCGAGCCGTGGGCCGAGATCAAGCGCGCGGCGTCCGAAGCGGTGATCGCCAACGGCGGGACGATCACGCACCACCACGCGGTGGGGCGCACGCACCGGCCCTGGTACGACCGTCAGCGACCGGAGCTGTTCGCGCGCTCGCTGGCCGCGGTCAAGCGCGAACTCGACCCCGCGTGGGTGATGAACCCCGGTGTTTTGCTGGACGAATAGCGCTCAGCGCGTGGTGAACACGAAATCAATCGTGGTGGCGCCGCCGCCGGTGGCGGTGCCCGTCGCGCGCACCCGATAGCGCGTCCGCGCGGTGAGCGGCCGGTGCGCATAGAGGACGAACTCTCGGCTGAGCAAGCCCATGGACTCGGGCGCGCCGGGCGCGAGCCACACGTGCGGAATCTCCGTGGCAGAGCCGTCGACGGTGAGCGTGTGCGTCGCGAGCGTCCCGCGAAAGTAGATCGTGACGGGATAACCGCTCGGCCAGCCAGTGGGCGGCGGAGGCGGGGGCGGCCCTTCGTTGCCCGAGAACGAGACGGGGACGTTCGTTTGATTGTTGTATGGGTAGGTCGCGATGGTCGATGCGGGGACGGCGCCGCCTGCGCCCGTTCCGTAGTCGATGGTGTCGCAGCCAGTGGCGCTGCCGTAGCCCATGTCGAGCGTCCACGGGCTGAGCACCGGCGTGCGATGCCAGATCGAGTCGATCCACATTTGCGTGGCCGCGGTGCCGTTGTTGGCGAAGGCCATCACTTCGAAGTTGGGCGAGCCGCGGTAGCCAGCGGCGGTCATGCGCGCGCTGAAGCTGGTTCCGGTGAACATCGCGCAGGTCGCGACCTCGGCGTGCGCGTTGGCGACGCACATCGGGATGCCGCGGTTGGCCGCGTAGTAGTTGCAGTGGTTCTGCGCGGCCGTGTTGATGGTGGTGACCATCGTCTGGCACTGAAGGCCCATCGCGCGGCGCGTGCTGTTGGTGAGGTTGTACGCGAGCACGGCGTTGGCGCTGACGCCGCCGGGCGGCGCGGGACAGCCCATCGTTCCGCTGTCCGTCGGAGGCACGCCTGTGTCTCGTGGCGGCACGCCGGTGTCGACGAGCACGCCCGTGTCACGCGGAGGCACGCCGGTGTCCGTTCGCACGCCGGTGTCCATCACGGCGACGCCGCTGTCCATCACGGGCACGCCGGTGTCGACGATCGTCCCTGAATCCTGCGGCGAAACGCCGGTGTCCATCACCGTCGCGGCGTCGGGCAGCGGCGCGACGACGTCCATGGGGCTCACGCGCGCGTCGTTGGCGACGCCGGTGTCAGCGCGGACCGTGGCGTCGCCCGCAGCGTCCTGCGGGGATTCGCTGGGACCACAGGCAGCGAGCGAGAGCGCGACGAGCGCGAGCGGGCGAAGACGAAGCGACGGCATCGAGCACCTCCGTTGTGAGCAACGAGTGGAGCACGAACAGCGAGAGCGCGTCTTGCCTCAGAAAAATCAGGGAAAACGCACCTGCGTCGGTGTGCGCACTGGCGTGACCTCGCCTACGGCGGGAGGCGCTCCCGTGCTCTCGCCGTTGGCGTTCGAGCCCCAGCAATACACTTCGCGGTTCGCCGTGAGCGCGCACGAGTGAGTCGCACCTGCAGCGATGCCAACGATGTACGACGGAAACATGAACGAGAGCCGCGACGGATTCGGCTGCTCCGCGCCCAACGCCATCGTACCGAGCTGAGCTTCCCTGTTGTTGCCCCAGCATCGAACGGCCTGGCCTTCGGCATCGGGCACGGCGCACACGTGTTGCCGAATGACACCGGCGGCCTCGAGCCCACCTGCGGCGATCAAACGCATCGCGCCAGTGCGTGCCGCGCCCGTGGCGCTGAACGCATTGGGCATGCCCGAGACAGAGAGCTCGCCTGCCCCGAGCTCACCGGCGACGTTGCTGCCGCCGCACAGCGTGTCGCGGGTGGTGGCGACGCAGGTGAGCGCCCACGCAGCGGTGATCGTCGTCGCGGGGCCAATGTTCGCCCCGACGGGCAGCGGGAGTCGCCGCGCGTTGCTGCCCACGGAGCTGCCGCCCGTGAGCTGTCCGTGCGTGTCCGTGCCCCAGCCCACGAGCACGTTGTTGTCCGTGCGCGCGACGGTGTGATAGCGGCCCGCCCGCAGCTCGATCACGGGAGCGCGCTCTGGAAACGCGGCCACCGCGAGAGGCGTCGCGCTCATGCTCGCCGTCGACGATGCGCCAAGCTGCCCGCGGCTGTTGTCTCCCCAGCACCGCAGGTCTCGATCCGTGATCGCGCATGCGTGCGCAGCGCCCGCGGCGATCCCGGTCGCGAAGGACAGACCGGTGACCACGCTCGCAGACTGCGCCGTATTCGATACGTTGGGGCCGAGCTGCCCAAAGTCGTTGCGCCCCCAGCAGTACACTTCGCCGGTGGTCATACGGGCGCAAGCGAACTCTGCGCCGCACGAGACCTCGAGCGCGACCTTGTTGTTGATCGCGTCGACCATGCGCACCGGGCACGCGCTGGAGTTGCCGTCGACGCAACGACCGGCGCCCGTCACGCCGTTGCCGGTCTGAAAGTACTGATTGCGCCCCCAGCACGAGACGCGGCTGTTGACGATCGCGCACGTGAAGCCGTTTCCTGCGCAAATTTGCGTATAGATCGCTCGGATGGGCGGCGCGGTCGCGTCGCCGTCGGCGAGCGCGTCTCTGTCCGACGACGGTCCATCGAGCGCGACCACGACGTCCTCGACGACGCTCGATCCGTCCGCTCCGCCATCGACGCCCGTGGCGTCGGGCTGCGCTGCGTCCACAACAGTCGATGCGTCATCCGCGTGACGAAACACAGGAACGCACGCGCTCGAAGCGACGGCGACGACCATCACGGCAGCGCGAAGATGCGCGGGGCTGAGCATTAGAAGCGTCCTCCGATCGAGGTCATCGCGCCGCCCTGCGTGGGGGCGACGCCGACGCGAACCGTGTTCGACTCGCGCGAAGAGAGCACGCCCCACGCGACGCCTGCGCTGAGCGCTGCGAGGCCAACACCCAGCGAGACGCCTGCGCCGACGGTGGCCGCGCGCGCGGTGTCGGCGTTGGCGTTGACCGGGCCGAGATCGACGTTCGTGGGACACACTCCGGTGTCGAGCGAACACTCGGTGGGGATCCGCGAGAGGGCTGGGGCGCGCACGGCGAAGAAGAGCACGGGCGCTGCGACGATCGCCGCAGCACCGAGACCAACCACGACCCAAGGCGCGACGGGCGTCGGCCGAGGGGCGACAGACACGGGCGCAACCGTCACGGGGGCGACTGCGACGGGCCGCGACGGCGGATCGGGCTGAGAATGAACGGGAAGCGCTGCGGTTTGACTGGCTTCGATGCGGGCGATGAGCGCGTCGGTCGAGCGGCGCGCGGGGCTCGTGGGATCGAGGTCCACATAGCGGCGCAGCGCGGAGAGCGCCTCGCGCGGACGCCCCATGCGCTCGAGGCACGTCCCGATGTTGAGCAGCAGCGGAGGGTCTTGGGTCTCGACGTACAGCTGCTGAAACAGACGCAGAGCGCCCTCGAAGTCTTGCGCGTCGAAGTGGGCGCTCGCGGAGCGCAGGCGCTGGTCGACGGACGGCGCTTGGGTGCTGGTCGTCGACTGCGCGAGGGCCGACGGGCTCGCGAGCAGCGCGGCGAGCGAGAGCGCGCAGGCGAGAAGAGAAGCGTCTGATCGAAGCACAGTGGCCGTTCAGGCTACCACGCGTCGTACGCTCTACGAAGTGAGCGGCGCAGACGAGTACGCGGCGACGGGAGCGGTGCGAGCGGTGCGAGTGCACGGCGCGCGCGGGAGCATCGCGAGCCAGACGATCGCGAGCTGGGTGGACGCGCGCACGGGGACCGTGTGGGAGGTCGAGTCGAGCGGGCACGTTCAGGGCACGCGGCTCGAGGACTTCGCGACGGTCGAACACGCGCTCGCGCGCGGCGGAGAGGTCGCGGTCGAAGCGCAGTTTCTACAAGGAAATCCCTCGTCGATCGCGCTCGTTCTCTACCGCGAGAGCTCGAACATCGATCGGGTCGTGCTCGCGCGGCTCGACACGGGCGCGATGGTCGAGCTGGCGCGACCGCGGCCTTCGGGCTGGAGCGTGAAGGCGTCGCTCGACGGCGCGGCGGTGTTCATCTGGCATCCCTGGGTCAACGACGGGGCGCTCTCTCGCTTCACAGCGACGGGAGAAGCGGACGGCAACGTGGTGGCGCCGTGGGTCGATGGCGTGGAGGACGACGCGTGGGAGGCGCTCGATCGCGATCGGTTCTGGAGGGTCGACGTCGAGGGGATCGTCGAGGGGGCGTTCGGCGATCCCTCGGTGAGCGAGAGGATCGTCCGCGATGCGGCGCGCCTGCAGGCAATCGTGGGCGCCGCAGGAGGATCGACGATCGTCCACTTCACGCGCGACGAAGCGGGGACCGCACGTGTGCGAGCGCTGCGCTCGGACGGCGCTGTGTGGCTCGAGCGAGCGATCGCGTGGAAGAGCGCGTTCTTCGCGGAGGACCGCGATCGGCTGCTCTTCTTCGAAGAGCGCGCGACGTTCGTGCGTGGCGCGGGCGAAGACGAGCGCGAAGAGCGCGTGTGCCCCGGACAATACGTGGCGATCACCGATGGCCGTTGGGTGCTGCGCAACAGGCAGAGCCTCGAAGTGCGCCTCGTCGAGGAGCCGACGAAGGTCGAGCGCCCAGAGCCGCAGCCGATCGCGACGCTGGCGCTCTCGCGCAGCGGAGAGCGCGTGGTGACCGTCGAGGGAGGCGAGCGGCTGCGGTGCTATCGAACGAGCGACGGCGCGGTCGAACACGAGCTCGTGCTCGACGCGATCGCTTGGCAAGGGCGCTGGGTGGACGCGCTGTGCGAAGGAGATCAGGCCGCGGCGATCGTGCACCGCGACGAGTGGGATCGCTCGGTCTCGCTCTGGCGCATGGGCGAGACCGAGGCCGCGCTGAGCGTGGCGTTTTCGCTGGACGACGCGGCGCACGCGCGGCTCGACGCGGTCTCGTCCGACGGGAGCCGCGCGCTGGTGAGCCTCGCGGACGACGATCGAGGCGAGCGGTGGGTGCTTCGCTCGCGGCGCGAAGGAGAGCCGCGGTCGCGCGACGTCGGCGCAGGACGGCTGCAGCGCGCGCGGTTCTGCGCGGACGATTCGCAGATCGAGCTGCTCACGGACGAGCGACTCTGCGTGTACGCGATCGACGAGGGGCGGATGGTGAGCGAGAGCGCCGCGGCCGTCGTTGAATCGACGCTCTCGCAGCAAGCGCTCGGCGCGGTGGTGAGCGCCGCGTGCGAGGCGTCCGACACGCCAGCGGTGCACCTGTGGGGCGTGGCGGGCCGGTCTGTGTGGCAAGAGTCGTCGATGCTGCGTCGCACGGTGGCGGCGATCGCGGTGGCCGAAGAAGCGCCGCGGGTGGCGGTGGCGCTCGGGCCGTCGATCGCGATCGTGGTGCTCGACGCGCACGCGACGGAGGTGGCGAGGGTCGAGCGGCGCGCGTCGACCGCGGATCGAGTGCTCTCGTTGGCGTGCAGCGCGGACGGCAAGACGGTGGTCGCGGGGACGCTCTCGGGGCAGCTGATCGTGGTCGAGCTCGAGTGAGATCGAGCGCTCAAAAACCAGAGAATTTCGCGATCACTTCGTTCATGATCTCGCGCGTCCCGCCGCCGATGGGGTACAGGCGCGCGTCGCGGTAGAGCCGCTCGACGACGTACTCGCGGGTGTAGCCGTAGCCGCCGTGGAGCTGCACGGCCTCGTCGCAGACGTAGCTGCACATGTCCGTGGCGGTATTCTTGGCCATCGCGGCGTGGGCGGTGACGACCTCTCCGCGCAGGTGACGGACAGTGACCTCGTTGACGAGGGCGCGCGCGGCGGCGAGGCGGGTGCTCATGTCAGCGAGCTTGTGGCGAGTGACTTGAAAGCCGTTGAGCGTGCGGCCGAACGCGCTTCGCTCTCGCACGTAGCGCTGGGTCTCGCGCAGGGCGAGCTCGGCGATGGCGACGCACTGCGCGGCGATCAAGATGCGCTCGTTGGCGAAGTTCATCATGATGGCGACGAACCCAGAGCCTTCATCTCCCAGCAAATTCGCAGCCGGAACGCGGCAATCCTCGAAGCTCAGCTCCGCCGTGTCCGACGCCCACCAGCCCATCTTCTCGAGCTTGCGCGAGACCGTGAAGCCAGGCGTCCCCTTCTCGATGACCAGCAGCGAGACGCCCGCGTGTCCTTCGCCGCCCGTGCGAACGGCGCACGTCACGAAGTCCGCGCGCGTGCCCGAGGTGATGAAGGTCTTCGAGCCGTTGACGACGTAGTGATCGCCGTCGCGCACCGCGCGGGTGCGCAGCGAAGCGACGTCGCTGCCGCCGCCGGGCTCGGTGATCGCCAGCGCGCTCACGAGCTCTCCCTTTAGAACGCCAGGGACCCAGCGCTGCTTCTGCGCCTCGTCGCCGAGCGCGAGGATCGGCGGGACGGCGATGCCGTGACTGCCGATGCCAACGGTGGTGCCGACGCTCTTTCCTGCGAGGACCATCTCTTCGGCCGCGACGAGCACGTGCGAGAGGTCGCCGCCTGCGCCGCCGTAGGCCTCGGGGTATCCGAGGCCGAGCATCCCCGCCTCGGCTGCCTTGTTGTACAGCGCTCGAGGAAACTCTCCCGCCTCCTCCCACTGCCTCGCGAACGGCGCGATTTCTCGCTCGGCAAACGCGCGGATCGATCGGCGCAAGCTCGCGTGCTCTTCGGTCTCGAACAGGTACGTGCTGGTCATTGCAGTGCCCGCGAGCGTAGCAATTGCGCCGCGTCGTGGCGCTCGCGATACCCTACGCGGCCAACGATGACCCCCGACGACCCGACGAGGACCACCCCCGCCGACAGCGACGGCGCGACGCTGATCGCGCCGGCCAAGAACGCGGGCCCCATCGAGACGATGGACACCATCGCCACGCCGTCCATCGCCCAAGTGCGCCCGGCGGTGCACGACGACGAGCTGTACGAAGGGTTCACCGCGCCGCAGCAAGTGAGCGTCGATCGCCCCATCGGCAACGCGGTGTTCACCGACCGATACGCCTTCAAGAAGACCCTCGGCGTCGGGGGCATGGGGGAGGTGCGCTTGTGCCACGACGACGTGGTGGGGCGCGACGTGGCCGTGAAGATCATGCACGCCGACCCTCGCGAAAACCTCGACGCGCTGCAGCGCTTCGTGCGCGAGGCGCGCGTGCAAGGGCAGCTCGAGCACCCGAGCGTCGTGCCCGTGTACGACCTCGGCGTCGTCCCCGGGGGACAGCCCTTCTTCACGATGAAGCGCGTCCGAGGGATCACGCTCGAAGAGGCGATCAACGCGGTCGCCTCGGGCGACGCGCGCGCCAAGCGCCTCACGCGACGACGGCTGTTGAGCGCGTTTTCGCAGCTCTGCCTCGCCATTGATTTCGCGCACGCCCGGGGAGTGCTGCACCGAGACCTCAAGCCTGCCAACGTGATGCTCGGCGATCACGGCGAGGTGCACGTGCTCGACTGGGGCATCGCCAAGGTGATCGGCGCGGCGGACCCGCGCTCGGACGACGCGCTCGACGTCGCGCGAGACGCTCACGCGAGCGCGCAGCACACGATGGCGGGATCGCTCATGGGGACGCCCGGCTACATGTCCCCCGAGCAAGCGCGGGGAGAAATCGAATCGCTCGACGCGCGGAGCGACGTGTACTCGCTCGGGGTGATCTTGTTCGAGCTGCTCGCGGGCGAGCGGCTGCACCGAGGCTCGACGATGATGGAGGTGCTCTCGCTCAACGCGTCGCTCGCCGACGGCAGGCCGAGCGTCCGTACGCCGAGGGACGAAGTCGCGCCCGAGCTCGACGCGATCTGCGAGCGAGCGCTCGCGTACGAGCCGCGTCGGAGGTTCGGCACGGCGCGGGAGCTCAGCGAGGCGATCGAGCGCTTCCTCGACGGCGATCGCGACGCAGAGAAGCGCCGAGAGGTCGCGCAGCAAGGGGCGCAGCGCGCGCACGAGCTGGCGCAGACGGCCATCACGTCAACGGGGAGCGCGGCGCTCGAAGCGCGCGCTGCGGCGCTGCGAGAGGTGTCTCGCGCGCTGGCGTTCGACCCTTCCAACGGGCTGGCGAGGGCGACGTTGGCGAGGCTGCTGACGGAGGCTCCGACGGACGTGCCGAGAGAGGCGGCCGAGGCGCTCGAAGCAGCCTCGCAGGACTCGAAGGCGACAGCGATGCGCATGGGCTCGGTGCGCTATCTCACCTGGCTGGCGGTCACGCCGCTGCTGCTCTGGATGGGCGTGCGCAGCTGGCCCGCGGCGCTGGTCGCGATCGCGCTGGTCGGCGCGTCGAGCGCGATGGCGAGGATTTTGTCAGCGAAGCGAGCGGTCGCGACTGGCCCAGTGCTCGCGCTGCTCGCGCTCAGCACCAGCGCGGTCGCGTGGATGAGCGTGTTCGTCTCGCCCTTCATCGTGGTGCCGACGCTCACGGCGACCAACGCGATGCTGTTCACGCTCTTCACGGATCGAGCGCAGCGACGGCTGGTGGTGATCGCGAGCGCGCTGGCGGTGCTGGCGCCGGTGGTGATGGAGTTGGCGGGGATCGTTCCGCGGTCGTTTGTGTTTCGAGAGGGCGCGCTGGTGCTGCTGCCTCGGGCGGTCGAGTTCGCGCCGACGCCCACGCTGGCGTTTCTCGTGCTCGTGGGATTGGCGATGGTGTTGACTCCCACCGTCGTGACGGGGCGCATTCGGGATCAGCTCTCGGAGGCCGAGCAGAAGCTGTTCTTGCAAGCGTGGCAGCTGCGGCAAGCGGTGCCCGACGACAGCGCTTCGACCGCAGAAGTTCCCAAACAAGACGCGCGCGACGAGGTCACCAAACGATGAATCGAAGGACGCTCACCCTTGCCCTCTCGCTCGCCGTTGCCCACTGCGGAGCGAGCGCGCGCACCGGCCCGACAGAGGACCGCTGCCCCGTCACGATCGACCGGGTCGTCGCAGAGGGAGCGCTGCCGGACGACCTCGATCAGATCGAGCGCGCGTGGGCGGTGAAGCTCTTCGACGCGAGCGGAGGCTGTCATCGCGTGACGTTTACGCCGCCCGTGCGCGGCGAGCTCGGCAACTGCGGCGCGCGCGCGACGCTCACGAGCTGCGGCGACCCCACGCGCCCGATCGCTCGGTACGCGCTGGTGATGAACACGTGTCCGACCCGTCGCAGCTGCGACGAAATGGTCCCCGCCACGCTCGAAGGGACGTACGGACAAGAGCCGGCGGCGTGCCGAGAGAGAGAGCCCTCTCAGCTCACGCCCGACGGCTCGCGGCTCACGGTCGGGACAGAGGGCGCGGTGCTCGTCGTGCGCGCGCCCGATCGCGCGCAGGGCTCGCTGCCGTTCGACACGATGGTCTTGCGCGTGGGAGGACGACTCGCCGCGAGCGCAGAGCTCGGCCGCGCGTGCCGCGCAGAGACGACGCAGCTCGCGATCAGCGAGTGAGCCGCCTTAGAGCTGGATTCAAAACCTCCCGTCGCTGCACGGCAGATCCGCGGCGCCCTGCGGCGTCGACCGTTCTCGACGGGCGTCCAGCCCGTCTTCGAACGCTCTCCTTGCAGCACTTGCGTCTCTTTGCGCAGCTCGGTCCGGTTCTGAAACCAGCTCTTAGCGACGGCCGCCGCCGAAGCGGTTGCCCCAACCCGCGACGGCGTCCTTCTGCTGGCGAATGGCGTCGCGATACGTGGGATTTCCCTGCATTTTGAGCAGTTCGAGCAGGACGGTGCCCGCGGCCTCGGCGTCGTCCGTCGCGCGGTGAGCGTTGACGAGGCTGACGCCCAAGCGCTCGGCGACCATCCCGAGCTTGAAGCCCTTGGCCTCGGGCTGCGCGATGCGCGCCCACACGAGCGGGTCCACCCACTCGACGTTCGTGCGCAGCGCTGGCGGCGCAGACATCTGCGTGGACGGAGCGACGCCCGCCCGGCGCATCTCGGCGTATATGAACGTGCGATCGAAGCTCGCGTTGTATGCGACCGGCACGCGTCCTTCGAGCCACTGCGCGATCTGCTTGGCGACCGCTTCGAAGCGGGGCTTGCCCTTCACGTCCGCGTCGGAGATCCCGTGCACGGCGCTCGCTTCCGCGGGGATCGGGATGGTGGGGTCGACGAGCAACGAGTAGCGATTGGTGACCGCGCCCTTGTCGTAGTGAACGACGGCGACCTCGATGATGCGATCGCCGCGCTGCGGGTCTTTTCCGGTCGTTTCGGTGTCGATCACCGCGAGGGGAACGTCCCTCAGCGCGTCCCCTGACGGAAGGTCCGTCGCGAGACCGATGACCGGCGGGGGGCCTGCGCCTTTGAGCGCAGCGATTCCCGGGTAGACCTGTCCGGTCGGAAAGCAACCGCAAGCGTGCGCGTGTCCCATATGATGTTCACCGGCCATTTTAGAGCACGCGCCGCGACGATGGCGAGAAAGGCGCAGCCCGTTCACGGCGCCTGCGCACCGCCCGGCGATGCCCTACGATCGCGGCGATGCACGCTGCGCCGCCTCTCGTCTCGTATTCGCAGCTCTCGTCACACGTCGATCAGCGCGTGCGCGTGCGCGGCCGCGTGTCGCGCGTCCCGTGGCAGCACATGACCGCGATGGTCCCCGACACCGAGAGCGAGTACTTCGACCTCGAAGATCAGCGACAGATCATGGTGTACACGCGCGTCGCGATCGACTCCGACGCGCTCGTCGAGCTCACCGGAACCGTCATCGCCGTCACCGGCGCGGGCAAGCGATCGCGCCCCGATGAGCTGCTGCACACTGAGCACTCGTTGATCGTCGAGGCGTGCGCGCGGGTGTAGCTCGCGCCCCCCGCCAGTGGCGGAGGTGGCGGCCGCCATGGCGGACCGCCAGGAGCGAGCGCAAAAACCGCTGTGAAATAGCGCTCGCTCGCGATGGCCGTCGCGTTGCACGCGCCGCGAGCCGCGATGAAAGCGCCGTTCGACCTGTTGGCCAAAGGCGTGATCGAAGCCGTGTGCTCGATCGAGTGCACCGTCTCGATTCAAGATCCGGTCACGCGCGACGCGCTCTACACGGACGCCATCGTCGATCCTCCTGAGGATGTCTCACCGCTCGCGCGGCGCGCGATGCTCGGCCGAATGGTGCGCGAGAAGTGTGCGATCGAGCCGTTCTCGAGGGTTCCTTCGCTGTCCGACGTCGATCGATGCATGGCCCGCGTGTCCTTGCTGCGCGCCGATGAAGACGGCGAGCGAGCGCTGTGGATCGTGTCGCCTGGACTCGCGAGGTCTGCGATCGCCGCGTGGGGACTGCGCGAAGACGCCGCGTGGTCGCGCGGCGTGTACACGAGTTCGCTCAGAAAACTGCCGCGGATCGTCGTCGTGAGAGAGCTGCCGCGCACTCGAGACACGCTCATGCTTCGCTTGATGGGCCGCGACGCGGACCTCTCGGCGGCCATCGACGACGCGAGAGCCCTTCCCCCCGACGCGTGGGAGCTGCCCATCGTGCGCCGCGTGCTCTTGCGCGTACGCGACGATCTCGCCAGGATGACGGGGACCGACGAAGAGACGGAGGAAGACACCATGAGGTATCAGCAGATCGACGCAGAGACCGATCGTCTGTTCGCAGAAGCAGAGGCACGCGCAGAAGCCCGGGGTGAAGTCCGGGGTGAAGCCCGCGGCGAAGCCCGCGGTGAAGCCCGGGGTGAAGCTCGCGGTGAAGCTCGCGGCGCTGCCCTCGGGCTACGCGAGGTGCTCAACGCGCGGGGCTTCGCGGTGGACGCGCAGACCGAGGCGCGCATCGATGCGTGCGCGCAACCCGAGCGAATTCGCGCTTGGATTGCGCGCGCAGTGACCGCGCCCACCCTCGCTGCGGTGTTCGACGACTGAGCCCCCCGCTCAGCCGAGGGTCACGCCATCAGGTTGCGAAGGACCGTCTGCAGGATGCCGCCGTTGCGGTAGTAGAGGACGTCCACCGGCGTGTCCAAGCGCGCGATCGCGTCGAAGACGACCTTGGTTCCGTCCGCCTTCGTCGCCGTCACGCTGATGCGCTGGCGCGGCTGAACGCCCTCGCCTACGGGAATATCGTACGTCTCTTTGCCGTCGAGCCCGAGGCTCTCAGCGTTCTTTCCGTCGGCGAACACCAGCGGAAGCACGCCCATGCCGACGAGGTTGGCGCGGTGGATGCGCTCGAAGCTCTCGGCGATCACCGCCTTCACGCCGAGCAGCAGCGTGCCCTTCGCCGCCCAGTCGCGCGACGAGCCCGTACCGTACTCCTTGCCAGCAATCACCACGAGCGCGGTGTTGTCCGCTTTGTACTTCTCGGCGACGTCGAAGATCGTGCCCTGCGTGTTGCTCGGCAGGTGAACGCTGAAGCCGCCCTCGACGCCGTCGAGCAAGAGGTTCTTCAGGCGGATGTTCGCGAACGTCCCGCGCACCATCACGCGGTCGTTGCCGCGACGCGCGCCGTACGAGTTGAAGTCCGCTTTGATCACGCCGCGCTCTTCGAGGTACTTCGCCGCGGCAGAGCCCTTGGCGATGTCTCCCGCGGGCGAGATGTGGTCCGTCGTCACCGAGTCGCCCAAGAGCGCGAGCACTCGCGCGTTGTGGATCGGGTGGATGCCGCGCGGCTCCTTGGTGAGCCCGATGAAGAAGGGAGGCTCTTGAATGTATGTGCTCGAATCGTCGAACTTGTAGAGGTCGCCCACGGTCGAGGCGATCGCGTTCCAGTCGTCCGAGCCGTTGAAGACGTCGGCGTAGGCCTTCTCGAACATCGCCGGCGTGATGGACTTCTCGACGAGCTCGGCGACCTCCGCCTGCGTCGGCCAGATGTCCTTCAAGAACACGTCCTTGCCGTCCGCGCCCTTGCCGATCGGGTCGTTGACCAGGTCGATGTCCGTCGTGCCAGCGATCGCGTACGCGACCACCAACGGAGGCGACGCGAGGTAGTTCGCCTTCACGTGCGGGTTCACGCGGCCCTCGAAGTTGCGGTTGCCCGAGAGCACAGAGCTCGCCACGAGCTTGCCGTCCACGATGGCCTTCGCCACGGGATCAGGCAGCGCGCCAGAGTTGCCGATGCACGTCGTGCAGCCGTAGCCCACCACGTGAAACTTCAGCTTCTCGAGCGACTCCATCAGTCCGCCCTCGCGCAGATACTCGGTCACGACCTTGGAGCCGGGCGCGAGCGAGGTCTTCACCCACGGCTTGACCGTGAGTCCCTTGGCGACGGCCTTCTTGGCCACGAGGCCCGCGGCGACGAGCACCGACGGGTTGGACGTGTTGGTGCACGAGGTGATCGCGGCGATCACCACGGCGCCGTGGGTGATTTCGCTGGTCGTTCCGTCTTCGTGCGCGACGGTGCCCTTGGCCGAGAGGTCGCCTTCGGCGAGGCCGAAGCCGCGGTCCTTCACGGGCGCCACGAGGCCCGCCTTCCACGCGGACTTCATCTTCGAGAGCGCGACGCGGTCCTGCGGGCGCTTCGGTCCCGCGAGCGACGGCTCGACGGTCGAGAGGTCCAGCTCGACCGTGTCCGTGAACACAGGCTCGACCGAGCTGCTGTCGCGCCACAGGCCCTGCGCCTTGGCGTAGGCCTCGACCCGCGCTGCAGCAGTGCCGCGGCCCGTGCGGCGCAAGAACTCGACCGTGGTCGCGTCGACCGGAAAGAACCCCATCGTGGCGCCGTACTCGGGCGCCATGTTGGCGATCGTCGCGCGGTCGGCGAGCGCGAGGGTCTCGAGCGCCGGGCCGTAGAACTCGACGAACTTGTCGACCACGCCCTTCTTGCGCAGCGCTTGGGTGACGGTCAGCACGAGGTCAGTGGCGGTGACGCCCTCCTTGAGCTTGCCGACGAGCTTCATGCCCACGACCTGCGGGGTGAGCATGTACATGGGCTGGCCGAGCATGGCGGCCTCGGCTTCGATTCCGCCGACGCCCCAGCCGAGCACGCCGAGGCCGTTGATCATGGTCGTGTGCGAGTCGGTCCCGACGAGGGTGTCCGGGTAGAGCACGGCGCCCTTGTCATCGGTGCCCTGCATCACGCCTTGCGCGAGGTACTCGAGGTTGACCTGGTGAACGATGCCCGTCGCCGGCGGAACCGCGCGGAAGTTGTTCACGCTCTTCTGCGCCCACTTCAAGAACTCGTAGCGCTCTTTGTTGCGCTTGAACTCGAGCTTCGCGTTGATCGAGAGCGCGTCAGGAGAGCCGAACGCGTCGACCTGCACCGAGTGGTCGATCACGAGGTCGACGGGCACGAGCGGGTTGATCTTCTTCGGGTCGCCCCCGACGCGCGCGACCGCAGCGCGCATCGCGGCGATGTCCACGGCCACGGGGACGCCCGTGAAATCCTGCAGGATCACGCGCGCGGGTTTGAAGGGGAGCTCGACGGCTTCGGGCGAGGCCGCGTTCCATTTCGCGAGGCGGCGGACGTCTTCTTCGGTCACCGAGAAGCCGTCGCAGTTGCGAAGCACTGCTTCGAGCAAGATGCGGATCGAGTACGGCAGCTTCGCGAGGTCGGGCGCGATGCCCTTCTCTGCGAGCGTGCTGAGCTTGTAGTACCCGAACGTCTCTCCCTCGACCGTGAGCGAGGCGCGAGCGTTGAACGGATCGAAGACCTTGCGCGTGTCCGTTGTCATGATAGCCCGGGAATTTGCCCGAGTAGCGCCCCCCGTCAATGCGCGAATGGCAACGATTCGCTCACTGGCACCATAAGCCCCGTTGATGACCCTCGCGCGCAGTCATCACCACCCCCGATGCCCCCCGCGCCCCTCGCGCAATTTCAGCGCGCGAAGTTGCCGCCGTAACGCGTGCCCATGAGCGAGCCTGGCGCGGGAATATTGAACGCGACGTACGGGATCGCGTTGCTCGCGTTCGCGCGAAACAGCTCGACGCGGCCGGACTGGTCGCCGCCCGCGAACGGAACGCCCACGACGAAGCCCTCTTCGCCCATCGGACCGATGGGCCCGAGGTAGCGCAGTCGGTAGCCGAACTGCCCAACCGTCGCGAGGTCCGAGGACGCGATGTTTTGTGTCGCCACGCTCCCCGAGCGGCTCACCATGAGCGAGACGCCGCCGATGCTGCGATTGAGGTGCGGGGTGCCCACGGCGAGCGTGGGGTCGCCGCCGACGACGTGACCGACGAACTCGACCTCCGAGCCGAAGTTGGTGTTCTCGGTCATGGACCCGCGATCGCTGTGCAGCACGCGCGTGATGGGCGAGCCCGATGTGCCGCCGCCGAGGACGAGCACGCCGCCGCGGAGGTTGGCCTCGCCGTCGAGCGCGCCGATCGCGATGTCTGCGAAGCCATCGTTGTTGAAGTCTCCGTTGCACGCGAGCGACGCGCCGATGCCTGCTCCCGGCGGAGCTGCCAGCGAGTCCGTGCTGGCCTGGGAGATCGAAAACGCAGGGGTCGTGGACAGACCCGACATCCCGCCGAAGTAGATCGCGACCACGCCCGTGCTGAAGCCCTCCGAGCCGCTGACGACAGCGTCCGGAAACCCGTCGCCGTTGATGTCGCAGCCCGCGGCGATCGCTGAGCCGAACGAGAGCGCAGAGGCGGGAGCGGACAGCGTGGTGGACGTCGCGCTGAAGCCCGTCGCGCTCCCGTAGATGACCTGCGGCCCTGGCACGCTGACGTTGGGCGAGCTCACGATGAGGTCGACGAACCCGTCGCGGTTGAAGTCCGCGCTCGCTGCGGCTTCGCCGAAGCTCGGCTGCGGCGGAGCGATGAGCGGGAGGGTCGGCTGCATCGCCCGTGGGGCGAGCGAGGACGAGTACACGAAGCGAAACCCAGTGCTGCCGTTCATCGAGTCGAACGGGTCGGTGAACAGCACGTCGTTGCTTCCGTCGAGCTCGGCGTCGCCGAGCGTGAGCATCGTGGTCCCGAACGAGCCCATCCCCCCGGCGCCAGCCAAGGGAAACGGCGCCAGCACAGAGACCGTCGGGGTCGCCATCATCGCCGCGGCCATCGCCACCGCGCTCATCGGCGCGTACGCCGCAGGAACCGGCGTAAACGTGTAGAACGGCGCGCTCCCCACGAGAAGATCCCCGCGCCCGTCGCCGTCCATGTCCGGTACGACGCCGAGGATCGACGTCTGGCCGTTCATCGCAGTGTTGGCGTGCAGGCCCATCGCGCGAAAGCTCAACGGCCCGCGTCGCAGCAGCATCGGGGTGTCCGTGACCACGCGCGCGGCCCAGCTCCACGTTCCGTTCGTCCTCGGCGCGCTTCCCGCGGGGATCTGCACCGAGCGAAGCTGTCCCGAGCAGCTCGTCACCGTCGGATCCGTGATGCGAATGCCGCCCGCACAATCGTCGCCCGTCGGCGCGAGGGACGGACACAACACGAGCTCGAGCCCTGTCGCGCCCGCGCACTCCGCGGGCAGCCTCACCGAGACCGTCGGGCGCATCCCTGTGAAATACGCGCCCGATCGCGGCCACACCGGCGCGACGGGCGCGTGCGGCATGCCCGCCATCTGCACGACGTCCGGCATCGAATCAGGCATCGAATCAGGCGCTGAATCCGGCATCGAGTCCGGCGCGCTCGCGTCCATGCCGGCTTCGACCGTCGCGTCCATCGACGGCGCGCTCGCGTCGGGCAACGACGGGACGCCCGAGTCTGGCTCGAACACCTGCAGCTCGTTGCGCGTCACGAGCACGCACGGGTCCGCGCCCGCGGCGCCACACGTGTACTCGACGCCCTCGCGCGCCGAGCGCTCGGAGCACTGCCGTCGAATCGCCTCGTCCGAGCACTGGTACGGCAAGAACACCGTGAGCTGTCGCCACTGCTCTGCGTTGAATCGCGCCTTCGCCTTCACTTGAAAAGCTGTGCCGTTGCCCTCTCGCAGCGCGACCTCGACGGTGACCTCGACGCTGCTCTCTCCGCGCTCTTGCAAGAGCTGCAGCGAGCCTGGGATCGGCAGCTCCATGCCGCCTGCGTTGGGCCGAAACTCTTGCGACGAGTAGTACTCGACCGGCGCGCCCGCGCCCGTGCCCGTCGCCGTGATCTTCACCGTGTCCCACGCGGCGCGCGGGATGTCCGAGTTCATCCAAAGGACGATCGCGGTGCGCTTCTTGGTGCAGCTCGCGATCGAGAGCGCCGAGAGCAGCGCGAATCCAGCGTGAAGCCAGGTCTTGTTGCGTTTGTTCATCACTCGCCTCGCTCTCGCGTTCAGTCCAAGCAGTCCCAGCAATTGGGCGGATTCGGCGGCAATCGCGGCGCGAGCGCGTCGGCGACGGCCCAGCTCGTCAGGCCGATCGCGACGGCAGAGACCACGCCGATGGTGGGCCCGAGCCACGGCCAGGGGTTCGAGCGCGGCCGTTGCAGCACAGCGTCGACGCGCACGAGCCCGGTGCCGCCGACGCGCACCGTACGCTCGAGCGGGGTGTATCCGTCCGCAGAGATCACCACGCGGTGCATGCCGAGGCGCGCGGGGCGCTCGACGATGCCCGTCCCTGCGAAGGTCCCATCAATGGTGACGCGCGCGCTCGGGACCGACGGCTCGACGCGCAGTCGACCTGCGTCGTCGATGATGGCCAGCGTCACTTCAGCCACCGCGCGTTCGCCCGGCTGAAACACACGCTCTTCTCGGTGCGGGCGAAACCCGTCGAGCATCACTTCGAGCACGCGACGACCGGGGTCGACCACGGCGACGCCGCCCTCCATCGTCACGCGACGACCGTCGATCAGCACGCTCGCAGCCGCGGGCGTCGGGCGCACGTTCAAGTGAACGAGCGTCGCGCGCATCCGGGCGATCTCGTCGCGCGCGTTCTGCTGCATGTCCGCTTCGGTCGCGCCGGGGTCTTGCAGGTAGCGCTCGAGCGTCCCGATCGCGTCTCGGTTGCGACCGAGCCCGCGGTACGCAAACGCGAGGTTGAAGAGCACCACGGGCAGCGGGTTGCGCCGAAAAGACTCTTCGAACGCCGACTGCGCCTCGGAGAAGCGCGAGTCTTCGAGCGCCTGTACGCCGCGATCGAAGGCCGCGCGCGCGGCGAGCTCGTCCGCCGACTGCACGCGCACAGGAGCCTGCGACGCTTGTGGCCCCTGCCCTGCGGTTGGCTGCTGTTGTTGAGCGATCGCTGACGTCGTTGTCAGCACGCACGAGAGAGAGAAGAGCGCTGCGACCCGTTTCACAGCCGCCATTGTGTGCCCGCTTCTCTCTATTGGGGATAGTTCGTAACGAAGCGAAATCTCCGCGGCTGCGCCGGTCCTGTGCTGTTGGCCGGCGGCGTGGCGGGGGCTTCTGCAGGGCGCTCGGGCTGCGCTGCGGGGCGCTCGACGGGAGCGCTGGGCGCAGCAGCGACCACCGGCTCGACGCGGGGTTGCGCTGCGGGGACCACGGGTTCGACGCGGGGCTGCGCTGCGGGGACCGCGGGCTCGACCGTCGGTTGCGCAGGGGTCGGCGCAGCGTTGGCGACCGTGGGGCTCGCGGTCGCGCTGCGTACGCGGGCGCCGCGCGACGCAGCGACGGGCGCGGTGGCGACGGGCGCAGGGACCACCGCGGGGTTCGCGGCTTGCGCGGGAGCAGCGACGGCTGCCGCGCTCGGCGTCGAGGCAGGGCGAATCGCGATCGTCGTCTCGGGCGGCGGCGCGTTGCTCACCGGCGAAGAGGCAGCGGCGGCGCGCGAGGCGCTCGAGTCCCCCTGGTTCGAGCGCAGCCCCACGACGCCACCAGCGATGGCGAGGCCGACGACCAGCGCCCCGAGCGCGTACACAGCGGGCGAGCGTTGCGCGCGCTCCGGCGGCGGCGCGGGCGCGACGGTCATCGCGACGAGCGAGTCCGCGGCGATCACGGCGGAGTCCGCCTTCTTGATCGCGGCGGGCGGCGGCATCGAGCGCACGCTCGCGGGCGTGAGGGCGATCACGTGGCTCGAGCGCGCTCCGCTCTCGAGCACAGCGTCGTCGAGGGCCTCGCGCAACGCGCGAGCGCTCTCGAAGCGATGGGCGCGGTCCATCCTCAACGAGCGCGCGATCACCTGCGAAATCGCCGACGGAACCGCAGGATCCACAGCGGTCGCGTCCGGCGCGGGGCTCGTGATGATGTTGATGATCAGCATGTTGTAGTTGTCCCCGATGAAGGGACGTCTGCCGGTCATCATCTCGAACGCCATCACGCCGGCGCTCCACAGGTCCGCGCGGTGATCGATGTCCGAGTCGCCGCGAATCTGCTCGGGGGACATGTAATAGGGCGTCCCGAGCGCGGTGCCCGTCTGCGTCTTCGCGAGCCCTTCTTGCTGCTCAGCGGTGACCTTCGAGATGCCGAAATCAATGATCTTCGGCACGACCTCGCCGTCGGCTCCGCGGTGCAAGAACACGTTGTCGGGCTTGATGTCGCGGTGGACGATGCCCTTGCCGTGCGCGAACTGCAGCGCTTCGAGCACCGAGTCGAGGATCACGACGGCGTCGCCGACCGGCAGCTTGCCCTCGCGGTCCAAGCGTTCTGCGAGGCTTTCTCCTGAGAGGAGCTCTTGCACGATGAAGAGCGAGCCCGCCTCGTCGTCCATCGCGAGGTCGAACACGCGCACGATGTTCTTGTGCTCGATCGCGTTGGCGGCGCGCCCCTCGCGGATGAAGCGCTCGGCCATCCCCTTGTTGCGCGCGACTTCGGGCTTCATGAGCTTGAGCGCGACGCGGCGCTTCAAGAGCATGTCTTCGGCCTCGTAGACCGCGCCCATGCCGCCAGCGCCGAGCAGGCGAACGAGCTTGAACTTGTTGGCGATCACTTGCCCGAGCAGGGCTTCGTGCTGTGCTCGCTCTTCGTCGTCGTTGCTCATCGGGGGGGGCACTCTGGGCTCGGCCCCCAATTGGGGACCGAACCTAGACAGTAGTCGACGCATGGACGTCGGACAACCGCAGGACCAAACGAGCCATGACTCCGCTCAGCGGCTCATGGCGGCGCCAAACTGACCGTTGACGGGCATGGCGGGCGCGACGGTCCGCCGTCCGAGCACGGGCATCATCGAGAACGAGTTGAAATGCAGGATTTCAACCTGTCCGAAGCCGCTCGCGAACAGCGGGTTTCCGACAGCGAGCTCGTCCCGTCCGTCGCCGGCGACGTCGAGGTCGCCGAGCACTTGAACGGCCGCTCCGAAGCGGGTGCCTACGATGTCCGGCGTTCCGGAGAGCGCCCGAGGATTCGCGAGATCGCTGAACGCCCAGAGCTTGGTGAAGCCGCCGGACACGGTCGCGGTCGCGGGCTCGCCGATCACGAGCACGTCACCAGGGACGTCCGCGAGCCGCGCGAAGCTGAGCGAGGCGCCGAGCTCGTCGCCGCTCGCGAGCGCCGGCAATCGACCGAGCACCATGAGCCCGTCGCGCGCGACGTTCGGTCCGCCAGCGAACACGAACACAGAAGGAATCGAGCTTCGACCCGCGGTCGCGACGGCGACGTCTGCGTAGCCATCGCCATTGAAATCACCGTCGCAGGCGACGTTGACGCCGAAGCCATCGAGCGTCGGGTCCGGGGATCGCACGTCGATCGCGCTGCCCATCGCGAGCACCGAAGCGCGAGCGCCGAGAAACACCTTCACGACGCCGCTGCCCACTGCCACGGGGATCGACGGCGAGGCCACGACCGCGTCCGCGAGGCCGTCGCCGTTGACGTCGCAGCCCGCCGCGAGCGCCGAGCCCATTCGTCCCCTCGCGCCGACGAGCGAGAGCGGTCGTCGCCCCACGCCGCCTGCCGTGAACCCGTTTGCGTTGCCCTGGTAGAGATAGACCGCGCCGTCACCCCCGTTGGTCCCAGGCGCGCCGACGAGCACGTCGGGATAACCGTCACCGTCGAAGTCTCCAGCCGCGACGGTCTGACCGAACGCGACGTCGGTGACCGACCCGACGAGCGCGTCGCTGCTGTTGAAGCGCGGTCCGCTCGCGTCCCAACGAAAGCGGTGCACCCAGCCGCGGCCCGAGTTGGCGGCCGGGTCTCCGACGAGAAGGTCCGTGTCTGCGTTGGCCTCGGCGTTGCCCACGAAGGTGATGGCCGCGCCGAAGCCCGACCGCGACGGCACGGGTGAGAGCTGACCGGCGATCATCACGGGCTCGACCGCAGGCCACTGCGCGGCGCTCACCGCTGGAGCGCCCATTTGAATTTGTGTGCCGAGCGCATAGAAGAGCTGACCGACCGCCGGCGCGCTCGTGACGAGGTCGCCGAGGCCGTCTTCGTCGAAGTCAGGGCGCATCGAGAGCATCGTCGCCGCCGCGAGTCCCACGCGACGAACGGTGAATCGACGCCAGGGAGAAGCCATCCCGACGCGGGCGCCCGCGCGCCAGTACTCGGCGCGCCAGAGCAGAGAGGTCGGCGATGCGAGCACGAGCGGCGCGCTCACGTCGACGATCGAAGCGGCGCTGCAGCCAGAGAGCATGGCGGTCCCTGTCATGCCGTCGTACGGGCCGCCCGGGGTACACTCGCTGTTGACCCCGACGACGCGCGGACAGAAGCGCACGCGCACCTCGTCCGCGCCCGCGCAATCGGTGTCGATTCGCACTCGAAACGTCGTCGGCACGCCGCTGTACACCGCGTTGATCGCTGGCGTGACCGTGCCCGGATGGCCGCTGGTCACGCTCGCGTCGGGAGTCGCGTCGGGACGGGCGTCAGGGTTGGCATCGAGGCTCGCGTCCCTCGCGCGCGCGTCCACGGCGGGCGCGCTCGAGTCGGGCTGATAGGGCACCGCGCTCTGCTCGACCAGCGGAACGCACGGGTCCTCGCCCTCGCCCGCGCACGTGTACTCGACGCCCTCGGCGATCGTGCGCTGCAGGCAGCGATCGCGCACCGCAGGGTCACCGCACAGGCTCGGGACGAACACGTCGAGCACGCTCGTGCGCTCTCTCGCAAAGCGCACGCGCGCCTTCACTTCGAACGCCGCCGATTCGAGCTGCGCCGGGACGACCCGCAGCACCACGTCGACCGGGACGTTGTCCCGCACCACCGTCGGCGCCACCACGATCGTCCCAGGAAACCTCCGCACCACCACGCCCCCCGGCTGCGTGAGCTCGTACTCGGGAGGGCCGCCGTCCATGTGCCCGATCGCCGCTCCGTTGGCGCCCGCCCACCGCACGTCCGCGCGCACGCTGCGCACCTCGGCCTCGCCAAAATCACTGCGCACGCGCACGTGCAGCACCGTCGGTTGCCGAGGGCACCCCTGCGCGGCGACCGCCAGCGCTAGCAACGCACACGAATTCAAGCCACGGCGCGCGGCGCTCATCGCAGCGGCCCTCCCCACGCGCCCGGAGGCAGCACGGGCTCGAGCGTCGGCCTGCAGCACGCGTCGTAGATGAACCACCCCGAGATCGCGCCGACCACGGCCACACCTGCGCCGATCGACGCGCCGATCCACGGCCAGGGGTTCGATCGAGGGCGCTGCAGCGTGGCGTCGACGCGGACGAGCCCGGTTCCACCGACGCGCACCGCGCGCGTGAAGCGAAGGTATCCGTCGGCCACGATCACGATCTCGTGCATGCCCATGCGCGCGGGCCGCTCGACCACGCCGGTCCCAGCGAACGTCCCGTCGACCATCACCCGCGCCGTCGCGACGGACGGCTCGATCCGCAGCCGACCGGCGTCGTCGATGATCGCTAGCGAGACCGTGAGCTCTTCGCGCGCCCCTTGCGCGAGCACGAGCTCTCTTCGCTCGGGGCGAAAGCCCACGCGAGAGACCTCGATCACCCTTCGCCCAGGGTCGAGCTCGTACCCGCCGTCTCGCTCGCGCCCAGGGCGCCCGTCGATCAGCACCGTCGCCCCTTCGGGCGCGACGCGCACGCGGACCCGCGCCACCGCGGCGCGCATCCTCTCGAGCTCGACGCGCGCGGCCTCGATGCGATCAGCGGGCGTGTTTCCTGGGTTTTGCAGAAAGCGCTCGACCGCGGCCACCGCGTCCAAGTAGCGCCCGAGCCCCCTGTACGCGAACGCCAGGTTGTACTGCACCACCGGCGCTGGGTTGCGCCGCAGCGACTCTTCGAAGTGCGCGGCGGCCTCCGCGAACTGCCCCGCGTCGAGCTCGCCGATCGCTTGTTGAAACAGCGCGCGCGCGGCGACCTCGTCCGCGCTCAACCGTGGCGCAGCGGCCTGCTGCGCGCGCGACTCGAACGCCGCGCTCTGTACGCACGCGCCAGCGATCACCGCCGCGAAGAACTTCGTCCGAAGCATCGCCGCGCATCGTAGCAAAGTCGCTACGGGTACGTCGTAATCGGCCGAAATCCCACGGGCGAATTGCCTCCGCCCGCGGGGCTCGTCGGCGTCGCGGCCGGCGTCGTGCGCGGCGTGTTCGTTGTGGCCTGCGCGGGGCTCGTCGGCGTCGCGCTGCTCGCGTTGGCGACCGGGCGCGAGCCTTGCGTCCCCTGCGCAGGCGCCGTCGCGCGTGCGATGCGCGTGCGCGTCGACAGCGGAGCGCTGCGCGCGAGCGGAGCCGCGTTGGAGAGGGCGCCCGCGTCGACGACGTTGTTCGCCGTCACCGCGCGAGGCTCGACAGGGCTCGGGACCGTGGTGCTCGGCTGCGTGACGTGCGGCTCGCGCGCGCCGCGCTCGACGGCCACGCTCGGGGGGCCTTGGTGTGCACCCGCGCGCGAGAGGTTCGCGACCGCGGCGACCGAGACGAGCGCGCCGAGCACCAGCCCGGCGATCAGCGCGCCGCGCGCGGGGCGCTTGTTGGGCGCGACCGTCTCGCGAGGCAACGCGGCCTTCGCCTCGGCGATCGCGACGGCGTTGGTCTCGAGCACCGGCGCAGGGTTGCTGGTGTCCGCGGCGAGGGTGGCGTCGAGCGCTGCCGAGTCCATGCCGGCGCGCTCGGCGTCGAGCGTCGGAGAGTCTTCGCGCGGCACATCGACGCGCTGCACGCCCGTGGTCTCGTCGAGCGAGAGCGCCTCGAGCGCGGCGCGAAACGCCTGCGTGGACTCGAAGCGGTCGTCTCGATTCGGCTCGAGCGCGCGGGCGATGACCGTCGCGATCGAGTGATCGACGCCCGGGGTCACTTCGTCCGCGCGCGGCGCGCGACGGGTCATGATCTCGAGGATCAACAGGTTGTAGTTGTCGCCCAGAAAGGGACGTCGGCCCGCGACGAGCTCGAAGAGCATCACGCCGGCGCTCCACTGATCGGCGCGGTGGTCGATGGACGAGTCGCCGCGCACTTGCTCGGGGGACATGTAGTAGGGCGTTCCGAGCGCTGTCCCCGTTTGGGTCTTGGCGAGGCCCGCGCCGCCTTCGGCGACCTTCGAGATGCCAAAATCAATGAGCTTGGGGGTGATGGTCCCGTCCGCCTCGCGGTGCAAGAACACGTTCTCGGGTTTGACGTCGCGATGGACGATGCCCCGCTCGTGGGCCGCGGCGAGCGCGTCGAGCACGGGGATCATGATCGTCGCCGCCGCGCGCGCGGAGAGCACGCCTTCGCGGTCGAGCTTGTCCGCGAGGCTCTCTCCCGTGAGCAGCTCTTGAACGATGTAGAACGACCCGGTCTCTTCGTCCGAGGCGAGGTCGAGCACGCGCACGATGTTCTTGTGTTGGATCGAGTCCGCGGCGCGCGCCTCGCGCACGAAGCGCTGCACGAGCACGCTGTTCGTCGCGATCGCGGGCTTCATGAGCTTGAGCGCGACGCGGCGATTGAGCAGCGAGTCGACGGCCTCGTAGACCGCCCCCATCCCTCCGGCGCCGAGCAAGCGGACGAGCTTGAACTTTCGCGCGATCACCCGACCGACGAGCGCGTGATCGCTGTCCGCCTGCGGCGGTTCACCCTCGCTCATCGCCGACGGAAGTGACATCCAGCGCTCGCTCGCACGGTAGCCGAGCGTCAGGCGGACGACAACTCAACGCGCGGCGCCCGCGTCGGCGCCGAACACACTTACGGTTGCGCACACCGCGGCACCTGCGTCGACGCGGCAGGTCTGCGACTCGTCCATCGCGCACGTCGCGCTCGTGCCGGACCGGCCGCACAGGTCTGCGAAGAACAGCGCTGCCTCGACGGTGCCTTCGCGCACGACGCGCACGTCTGCGCGGGTGGTGACGTAGGGGCGGCCGCCGGCGTTGAGCGTGAGGGTCGCCTCGACGCGCAGCGGGCGGCCCGTGACAGCGTCATCGGGAGTCAGCACAACGACCCCCGGAAAGCCCCGCCGCCCGCCGTCATCGAGCGTCTCGTTGAACGAGAACGACTGCGAAATGATGGTCTCCGATCGCGGGTCGCTCCAGCGCGCGCTGACCGACACGGCCGAGACATCGCCGCGAGGGATGTCCGAGTCGAACCGCAGAATGACCACGGACGGAGACCTCGGTCCGCACCCGGCGCCCGCAGCGAGGCAGAGAGAGAGGGCCCACCGTCGTGCGCGCGCGTCGAGCATCGCTCAATAGCCCAGGTTGGGGCGCAGCCAGCGCTCGCACTCTTCGACAGAGATGCCCTTGCGGCGCGCGTAGTCCTCGACCTGATCGCGGCCGATGCGGCCGACCATGAAGTACCGCGCGTCCGGGTGCGCGAAGTAGAGACCCGAGACGCTCGCGGCCGGGGTCATCGCGAAGGACTCGGTCAGCGCGAGGCCGAGCGACTCGGCGCCGAGCAGCGAGAAGAGCGCGCGCTTGTCGGTGTGGTCGGGGCAGGCGGGGTAGCCGAAGGCGGGGCGGATTCCACGGTATTTCTCGGCGACGAGGTCCTCGTTGGAGAGCTCTTCGCCGACGCCGTAGCCCCACTGCGCGCGCGCCTCGCGGTGCATCCACTCGGCGAAGGCCTCGGCGAGCCGGTCGGCCAGCGCCTTCACGATGATGGCACTGTAGTCGTCGTGCGCGGCCTCGTACTTCTTCGCGAGCGCCTCGCACCCGATGCCCGCGGTGACCGCAAACGCGCCCACGTAGTCCTTCTGGCCGCTCTCTCTCGGGGCCACGAAATCAACCAGCGAGCGAAACTCCGCCTCGCCGTCCTTCGCCGCCTGCTGTCGCAGCATGCAGAACCGCGCGGCGACCGTGGCCCGCGACTCGTCGGTGAACAGCACCACGTCCTCGCCCTGCCGCTCGGCCGGCCAGAAGCCATACACGCCGCGCGCCGTCAGCGCCTTCGTGTCGATGATCTCTCGCAAGAGCTTCTGCGCGGCGGCGAAGAGCTCTCGCGCGGTCTCGCCCTGCTCGGGGTCGTCGAGCACCGCGGGGAAGCGCCCCTTCAGCTCCCACGCCGTGAAGAAGAACGTCCAGTCGATGAGCTTCGCGATCTCTTCGAGGTCGCCCTCGACCACGCGCGCCCCCGTAAACGACGGCACCGCCACGTCCTGCGAACGAAACACGGTCTTGTGCCCCTGCGCGCACACGGTCTCGAAGGGGACGAGCGCCTTGCTCTTCTTGCTCGCGTGGATGCGCCGGAGCTGCTCTTGGTCCGATGAATTGTTGCCCACGAATTCACCGCGCCGCTCGTCGCTGAGCAGCGCCGAGACGACAGAGACCGCGCGCGAGGCGTCGAGCACGTGCACGACGGGCGGGTCGTACTCGGGCGCGATCTTCACCGCCGTGTGCTGCCGGCTCGTCGTCGCGCCGCCGATCAACAGCGGGAGGTTCATCCCGCGGCGCTTCATCTCGCGCGCCACGTCCACCATCACGTCGAGCGACGGCGTGATGAGCCCCGAGAGCCCGACGATGTCTGCCTTCTTCTCGATCGCGGCGTCGAGGATCTTGTCGGTCGCGACCATCACGCCGAGGTCGATCACCTCGTAGTCGTTGCAGCCGAGGACGACGCCGACGATGTTCTTGCCGATGTCGTGGACGTCGCCCTTCACCGTGGCCAGCAGGACGCGGCCGTTGGCGCGGGCGCCGCTCATGGCCTTCTCGGCCTCCATGTACGGCGTGAGGTACGCGACCGCGCGCTTCATCACGCGGGCGCTCTTGACCACTTGGGGCAAGAACATCTTTCCTGCGCCGAACAGGTCGCCGACGACCTTCATGCCGTCCATCAGCGGCCCTTCGATCACCCGCAGCGGGCGCTCGTACTTCTGCCGCGCCTCTTCGGCGTCCTGCTCGACGAAGTCGGCCACGCCCTTGATCAGCGCGTGCTGCAGCCGCTCTTCGACCGGCGCGTTTCGCCAGGACAAATCCTGCTCTTTCTTCGTCCCAGCGCCCTTGACCGTCGCGGCCATCTCCAAGAGCCGCTCGGTCGCGTCCGGCCGTCGGTTGAACAGCACGTCCTCGACGCGCTCGAGCAGGTCCTTCGGGATCTCTTCGTACACCGCGAGCTGCCCCGCGTTGACGATGCCCATGTCCATCCCGGCCTTGATCGCGTGAAACAAGAAGGACGAGTGCATCGCCTCGCGCACGAGGTTGTTTCCTCGAAACGAGAAGCTCAGGTTCGAGACGCCCCCCGAGATGTGCACCCCCGGGCAGGTCTGCTTGATGATCCGCGTCGCCTCGATGAAGTTCTTCGCGTAGTCGTTGTGCTCTTCGATCCCCGTCGCCACCGCCAGCACGTTGGGGTCGAAGATGATGTCCTCCGCCGCGAAGCCCACCTGCTCGGTGAGCAGCTTGTACGCCCGCTGGCAGATCTCGACCTTGCGCTCGACCGTGTCAGCCTGGCCCTTCTCGTCGAAGGCCATCACGACCACCGCAGCGCCGTAGCGCTGGACCTTCGTGGCCTTCTCGAGAAAGTCCGCCTCGCCCTCTTTGAGCGAGATCGAGTTGACGATCGCCTTGCCCTGCACGCACTGCAGGCCCGCCTCGATGATCGACCACTTCGACGAGTCCACCATGATCGGCAGCCGCGCGATCTCGGGCTCGGTCGCGAGGTAGTTCAAGAACGTGCGCATCGCGCGCTCGCCGTCGAGCATGCCCTCGTCCATGTTGACGTCGAGCACGTTGGCTCCGCCGCGCACTTGATCGAGCGCCACGTCCATCGCCGCGCCGTAGTCGTTGCGCGCGATCATCTCGGCGAACTTCTTCGAGCCCGCCACGTTGGTCCGCTCGCCCACCATCGTGAAGCTTCGCTCGGGGCGCATCGAGTACACCTCGAGCCCCGCGAAGCTCGTCTCGTGCTCCTCTTCGCGCAGCGCGCGCACAGGCTTCATCCCCTCGACGCGCTTCGCGATGGCCCGGATGTGATCGGGCGTCGTCCCGCAGCAGCCGCCGACGATGTTGGCCAGGCCCTCGCGGGCGAAATCCGTGACGAACTTCGCCGTGTCCTCCGGCGTCTCGTCGAACCCGCCAAACGCGTTGGGCAGCCCCGCGTTGGGGTACACGCTCGTGTACGTGTGCGCCGCGCGCGCGAGCTCCGTGAGAAACGGCCGCATCTCGAGCGCACCCAAGGCGCAGTTGAGCCCCACGGACACCGGCTTCGCGTGCTTCACGCTGGTCCAGAAGGCCTCCATCGTCTGGCCCGACAGCGTCCGTCCGCTCTTGTCCGTCGCCGTCACGCTGAGCATCACCGGCAAGCGCCGGCCCTTCTCCGCGAAGACCTCTTCGATCGCCACGATCGCGCCCTTGAGGTTCAACGTGTCGAACACCGTCTCGGGCAAGAGGATGTCCACCCCTCCGTCCATCAGCCCGCGCACTTGATCCTTGTACGCCGCCACCACTTCTTCGAACGTCGACTTGCGCTTGGACGGGTCGTTGGCGTCCGGCGAGATCGAGAGCGTGATGTTGAGCGGCCCGATCGCGCCCGCCACGAAGCGCGGCTTGTTCGGCGTCAACGCGCTGTACTTGTCCGTCGCGCGCCGCGCCACCCGCGCGGCCTCGACGTTGAGCTCGTACGCGATCGTCGAGAGCTCGTAGTCGCCCTGCGCGATGGACGTCGCGCTGAACGTGTTGGTCTCGATCAGGTCCGCGCCCGCGTCCAGGTACTGCTCGTGGATCGCTTGGATCACGTCCGGGCGCGTGAGGCACAGCAGGTCGTTGTTGCCCTTGAGCTCCTTCGAGTGCGACGAGAATCGCTTCGCGCGAAAGTCGTCCTCGGTGAGCTTGTAGCGTTGGACCATGGTGCCCATCGCGCCGTCGAGCACGAGGATGCGTTCGGCCAGGAGCTTCTCGAAGAGCGAGCGTTCGGTGCTTTGAGACATTCGTGCAATGCCCTTTCTGGGCGGCTTGTGTCGCGGGGTCAATCTCGTGCAGCGACCGCGCACGGGCGCGATCGGGCAGAGTTCTACCGCGCGATGCGCCGTTTTGCGACCGCGACTCGCAGAGAGTTCTCGCTACTGAATCACTTCGTTGCGCGCCCCTGCCCGGGTCTCGATCACCGCCCCCCGATCGAGGTCCAGCCGCACGCTGACCGTGTCCTCGGGGCCTGTGTTCTCTCCGACCATCGCGTTGAAGTACACCGTCCACTCGCCGGGCTGCAGCGTCGAGCGAGACAGCACCGCGCTCACCCGCAGCGAGCGCTGAAGCCACCCTCGATAGCGCCCGAGGCTCGTCAACTGTCGGGCCGCGATCGAGAGCGCGCGCTGTCCGCGCTCGGCCAGGGGCGCGAGCGTCGGCCGCAGCGCGGCGACGTCGGGGCGGCGCAAGATCACCAACGGCGCAGGCGGAGACCGCTCGATTCGATACCCATCGCCAGCAGGAAGCGTCGCCGGCGCGGCCAGCGACAGCCCCTCGACCGAGGCGAACGAGAGCGTGATCGGCACGCCCACGGGCGCGCCCAGCACGCCCACCATCACGCAGCAGAGCGGCGAGACGATCACCCCAGCCGGAAGCGCGACGCCGCCGAGCGCAGTGATTTCGGCGGCGAACTGCGCTTCGAGCTCGGCCATCGTCCGCGGGCCCGCCTCGCTCGCGCGCGTCGCGGGCTGCGCCGCCGAGGCAGTCGTGCCGCGCGGCGGAGCGCTGGTCGCGCGAGGCCCCGTGCACGCGGCGGACAGCGCGAGCAGCGCCCAACGAGCGGAGCTCAGCGAGCGCTGCGACGAGACGATTCGGCGACGCATCACGGTTGCCGCTCAGGCTAGCACGCGCACCAGCCTCGCTCTGCGACCGTGCGAGCGCGCCTATCGCGACGCAGCCTCGTTCGGCGCTTCGTCGCGCTCGGGAGCCACCGCGAGGCGCACCGCCCTCACCTTGCGCGGCGTCGCGTCGAGCACCGTCAGCGTCGAGCCGTCGGGCAGCGAAAACACCGCTCCTTGCGAGGGAATCTCACCGGCGAGATGAATGCACAACCCCGCCACGGTCGAGTACTCCTCGGGCTCGTGCAGCTCGAGCGAGAGCTGTCGGTTGACCTCGCGGATCGGCATCTCGCCAGAGAGCTCGACGCTGCGATCGGCGTCGAGCACCAAGGGACGGACAGGGCCGTCTTGCTCGCTCGAGATGTCTCCCACGATCTCTTCGATGAGGTCCTCCATCGTGACGAGGCCCGAGACCGCGCCGGACTCGTCGACCACGATCACCATCGGCGCTTGCTGGCGCTGCATCCTGCGCAAGAGCGCGACGGCGCTCAGCGTTTGGGGGACGAACTGCACCGTGCGCAGCACGGCGGAGAACGACGCGGTGTCCGCGCGCGCGAAGAGGTCTTTGACCGCGACGTAGCCGAGGACGTTGTCGGGGCTGCCGTCGTACACCGGCAAGCGCGCGTACCGCCGCGGGGTGAGCGCCGCGCGGATCTCGTCTTCGGTCGCCGCGCGCGAGACGCTCACGATTCGACCGCGGGGGATCATCACGTCGACCGCGCGCAGCTCGCGAAAATCAATGGCGCGCGAGGCGATCTCGCCCGCCTTCGCGTCGAGCGAGCCGGTGCGCGTCGCCTCTTCGACGAGCTCTTGCAGCTCTTCGGGAGAGAGGCGCGTCTCAGAGAAGCTGGTCTTGTCGCCGAACAGCCGGAGCACGAGGTTGCTGAGCCCCGTCAACGTCCACACCGCGGGCTTCACGACGGAGGCCATGACGCGCAGCACCGGCCCCATCGCGAGCGCGTACCGCTCGGGGCTGCGCAGCGCGAGCGACTTGGGGACGAGCTCGCCCACGACGACCTCGAGCACCGTGATCCCCACGACGACGATGAGCAGCCCCGCCTTGGACAGATAATGTCCAACCAGAGGAACCCCCGCCAGCTTCGCTCCGATCGAATGCGCGAGGCGCTCTCCGCCGATGGCCGCGGCCGCGGTCCCGACGACGGTGATCCCGATCTGCACCGTGGCCAGAAATCGCTCGGGCTGCTTGCGCAGCCACTGCACCGCGGGCGCGCCCTTGCGTCGCTCTTCGAGCAGCTCGGCGAGGCGCGTCTTGCGCACGGTGAGCACGGCGATCTCGGCCCCTGCGAAGACGCCGTTGAGCACCATCAGCGCCAACACGATGAGCAGGTCCGTCGCCACGGCGCGGAGAGTGCCACGGGCGATCGCGCGACGGGCGCGCAGAAATCACAGCGCGATCAGCGCTCCCAATCGCTGACGCCGAGCCGCACGGTGCGGCCTTCGCCTTCGTTCGGCAAGAGCGCAGGGTCGAGCGCGACGAGCTCGCCGCGCGCGCAGTCGCCGAGCTTGGGCACGGTCTCGGCCGCACCCTTGATCGCGCGATCGAGCTGCATCGCGCGCAGCGGCTCGCGGGCCTCGGTCGGGCCGGGCTCTTCGGCGCACAAGAAGACCTCGCGCTTTCCTTTGGTCTCGCGCACGGCGCCGACCATGCGCGCCGACACCCAGCCCTCGCGCGCGTCGTGCTTCTTCACGCGCCCCGCGCTGCGGCGGACCGTGAGGTAGCTGTACGTGAGGCCCTGGTAGCGAAGGCCCGCGCCGCGCGCGACCTCGTGCAGCCACGGAGGAAGATCCACGCTCACGTCGTCGTGGCACCAGTCGCGCTCGCGCACGAGCATCGGGCACGCGCCGCCGTGCGTGCACGGCGCGAACACGAACGCGCCGCTCGACTCGATGATCGTGCGCGCCCGCTGTAGCACCCGCGCGTCGGCGTGCATCGCGGGCTCGATCAGCACGAGCGCTCCGTCCTCTGCGAGCGGAGCGCCGTGGACCAGCGAGAGCACCAGCTGCGCGACGCGCTCGGCCCGAGCGGCCTCGTCCCTGGGCGCTTCGCTGCGCGCGTCTTCGCTGCGCAGCACCTCGGTGAGCACGTTGCTGACGAGCATCACGTCCCACGGTTCGCTGTTGCCCGGCGCGCCGAGCGCGTTGGCCCCGTCGGCGCTGCCCGCGCCCACCGAGAGCGCGCTCGACGCGAGCTCGATCAGCGCGTCGGCGCGCAGCGCGTCGAAGACCTTGCGCAAGAGCGCCAGCGCCTCGTGGTCTTCGTCCACGCAGCGGACGTGCGCGACCGAGTGACCGAGCGCCGAGAGCGCGAGCAGCGCGCCGAGCGAGCTCGCCCCGACGCCCGCGCCCACGTCGAGCACCCGCAGCGGCCTCGCGGCGAGCGCGCCCGAACGCGAGAGCTCAGCGAGCGGCGCGACGACCTTGTGAACGTCCCTCGGAAGAAAGAACAACGCCCGAGCCGCGAGCTCGTCGGGCTTCGCGAGCGCCTGCTTTTCTCCAAGGTATTTGCGGGACACTCGCTCGACGAGCGCGGGCAGCGAGCGGGCCTCGATCTTGCGACCGACCGCGCGGACGAGCGCGCGGGCGAAGTCGTCGGAGAGGGGTTCGAGCACGAAGGGCTGCATTCGATTTCGCCGCTGGATTACCACGCATCCTGCGCAAGCACCGCAGAAACTTCGGCGAAGCCACGACCCGTGTTCGCGAACGGGCACCATGGCCCGCCGTCGCGCTCGGCCTCTCGCTCGCCGCCTGCAGCGCTCCCGTCACGGGTCCAGCGAAAACTGCCCCTGTGACGCTCGCACCCGCACGCACACGTGCGGAACCGCAACGCGCACACGATCGTCACGCGCATCCGTCAGAGCACTTCGTTACGATCGCGTTCGTTGCGAGCGCGAGTCGATCGCAACACTACGGAGGAGAACAGACAGATGGCGTTTTCGCGTAAGCCTCAACAATCGTCGGGCGCTCGGCTCGGCAACCGACTGCTTCAGGCCGTCGTCGACGCAGGCATGATGATCGCGCTGGCCGACGGCGAGCTCGAAGACGAAGAGTCCGAGGCGCTCGCCGAGGCGATCTCCGAGCTGAGCGACGACGATGTGTCCGAAGAGGCCATCGCCAGCGCGATGCAGGCCAGCGCAGCGGAGCTCGCCTCGGGCTGGGAGCAGCGCGTGCAGAAGCTCGCGCGCACCATCACCGACGAGGACGACCGCGAGTCGGTGCTCACCGCGACCGCGGCGATCATGCTCGCCGACGGCGAGGTCGAAGAGGGCGACGAGTACGAGCTCTTCGTCCTGCTCGCAGAGGCGTTCGACTACGACAAGGACGACGCTGACGAGCTGCTCGCGTCCGTGAGCAAAGAGTACGGCGACGAAGTCGGCGAAGACGAAGAAGACAGCGAAGACGAAGACGAAGAAGACAGCGAAGACGAGGACGAAGACGAAGAGGACAGCGAAGACGAAGACGAAGACGAAGACGAAGAGGACAGCGAAGACGAGGACGAAGAGGACGAAGAGGACGAAGAAGCCCCTGCGGCGAAGAGCGTTGGCAGAAGCACGCTCAAGCCGACGACGCTGCGTCGCGGCGATCGCGGGCAAGAGATCCGCAACCTCCAGAGCGCCCTCAACAACCAAGGCTACGACCTCAGCGTCGACGGGATCTTCGGCGCAGGAACAGAGCAAGCCGTGAGGGACTTTCAGTCCAACAACGGCCTGCGTGTCGACGGGCTCGTCGGCGCAGGGACGCGCTCTGCCCTCGGGATGGCCTCGCGGCTCGCCTCGGTCACGCACGCGAGCAACACCAACGCGCCTCCGGCGAAGAACTCGCCTGTGGCTCCCGCCCGCCGCTCGGGCACGTCCATCGGCCGCGGCGCGAGCGGAAACCACGTCCGAAACATCCAAGCGGCGCTCTCGAACCTCGGCTACGAGGTCGACATCGACGGGATCTTCGGCCCGGGCACGCAGAGCGCCGTTCGACAGTTTCAGTCGGACAACGGCCTCTCGGTCGACGGCATCGTCGGCCCCCGCACCTGGTCGCTGCTCGCGCCCAACGTCTGAGCGCTCACGCCTCGTGCGTGTGCCGGTGGTGCGTGTCCGGAAAGTGCGGGTGCCGATGCACCACACGCCCGTGCGTGTGCTCGTGCGAGTGCCCTTCACGAACGGCCACGCCCTCTGCGTGATCGTGCGCGTGGTGCCCGTCGTCGTGACGGTGCCCGTGCGCGTGCGTGCTCTCTTCGTGCGTGTGATCGTGCTCGTGCCGCTCGATCGCGTGCAGCGCGAGCCCGACGCCCATCATCAGCGTCGCGAACGCCATCGCCCCGGTGACGGGCTCTCTCAACAAGAGCACCGCGCCGAGCGCGCCCACAAACGGCGCGAGCGCAAACCACGACCCCGTCCGCGCCGCGCCCAGGTGACGCAGCGCGAGGACGAAGAGCAACAGGCTCACTCCGTAGCTCACAAAGCCCAGCGCGAGAGCGCGAACGAGCAGTGATTTTTCAGGGATCGCCGCGCCCGAGACCAGCGCCACCCCGAGGTTGACCGCCCCCGCCACGAGGCACTTGACCGCCACCACCGCGCGCACGTCCGCGTCGGACACCTTGCGCGTGAGGTTGTTGTCGATCGCCCACAGCGCGCACGCGAGCGCGATCAGCGCGGGGCCCCACCAACGGGCGCCCTGCGCGCCCTGCGCGAGCGCCGCGGTCGACGGCCACGCGAGCGCGAGCGATCCCGCGAGCACCAGGGCCATTCCGAGGGCGAGCCGGCGATCGATGGCCTCGCGAAACACTCGCCACGCAACAAGGGCAGTGAACACCGACTCGAGGTTGAGCAGCAGCGACGCTGGCCCCGCGGGGGTCGCGCGCAGCCCGAAGAGCAGCGCCATCGGCCCGAGCACGCCGCCGAACAGCGCGGCGCCCGCGAGCCATGGCGCGTCTGCGCGGGCGAGCGGCGCGCCGCGACGAACGAGCCACGAGAGCGCGAGCCCGACGCCGGCGCCGAGGTAGAGCAGCGCCGCGAGCATCGCGGGCGCGATCTGCACGAGCAGCGCCCGTGAGAGCGGCGTGCTCGCGCCGAAGAGCACCGCCGCCCCGATCGCCATGAGCACTCCGCGACGCGGGTGCGAGTGAGAGCGGGATTCGTCGGACACAGAGCGGTCGATCAAGCCACACCGAGGGGCCGCGCGTCACGCGGTCGGACGCCCATCATCGAGCAGGCCGACGAGCACCACGCGCGACTCGCCGAGGGTGTCCACGTAGAAGCCCAGCGTGTTGACGCGCACCAGCGGCTCGAACGGGTTGGGATGCGCAGCGAACGCGAGGCCGACCACCGATCGCTGCACAGGGATCGCGTAGGACGGCCTGTCCCTCGAGAGCAGCCCATGACGAGCGGCGAGATCGTAGAGGAGCATGTCTCCCACGTCTTCGACGATCCACGGTCGATGGCCCCTGGGGATGGGCATCGCTGCGCCGCCTCGCATCGCGCGCCGCGTGCTGTCCAAGAGCACGAAGCCCTCTTCTTCGTCGACCGACCGCCACGAGACCAGCGCGAGCTCTCGGATCGCGCCGCGGTCTGCGCTGTTGGGCTGCCCCCCGAGCGCCTCGAACGACCAATACACCGTGGGCAGAGCCCCGCGAAATCCCCAAGGACGCAGCCGCGCGTAGCACTCGGCGACGAGCTGTTCGGCGGCGCGCAGCTCCTCCGCGGCGCTCGCCATCGACAGCGCGGCCAGCACCGAGCTCGGCCCTCCCGATGGCGTCCAGAGCGTCCCGAGACAACGGTCGCAGCGCACGCTCGACCGTCGGCTGCCGCACTGCGCGCAGCGCGCGACGCAGCGCGAAGGGAGCTCTTCGAACAGGGCGCGGTCGATCACGCCCCGCGCGTACAGAAGCTCCCACGCCTCGCGAGGATCCCTGGTGCTCGCGTGCGCCTCGACGGCGTGTCCCGCGCGAAGCCACGGGCCGCCCGCGAGCGCGATTTGCGGCGAATCGTCAGCGTTGCACCGCGCTTGTGAGCCCTCGGGCAAGAGCGCCAACGCCGCGCGCTCGAAGCCCGGCCTCCGTGGAGCCATCGCGAACCGCCGCACATCGAGGCCGTAGAGCTCGTCGTCGCGACCGCGCTGCGCCATGCCCGTCGATCGTAGCGCAACGCGTTGACAGCGCCGCGCGCACGGTGGTCCTTTGCGCGCTCATGACCGCCCTTCGTCGCTCTTCGATCGCGCTCTTCGCGCTCTCTTGCATCGCGTGCTCGACGCCCGCGCCGCCGACGGACAGCGGCTCGCTGCCCGATCGCGCCGACGATGCCAGCGAGCCCGCGCGCGACGCAGCGCTCGAGGACAGCTCTGCGCAGGACGCAAGCGAGCTTGACACCGTGTCAAGTGACGCCTCTGCCCCTGACGCAGCGCCCGACGCTGGCTCGGACGGCTCGGTCGGCACCGGTGGAAGCGGCGGTCTCCCGTGCGCGAGCAACGGGTCGGTGAGCGTCTCGGGGACGACCTATCGCTATTGCCTCGCGCGCGTCGGCGAGGTCGAGCTGAAGATCGTCGCGCCGCCGATGGACGCAAACCCAGCTCCGCTGCGGCTCGCGGTGTACCTGCACGGCGACGGCGCCCGCGCGCACACGGGCGACACCACGGTGCGGCTGCAAGCGCCGTGGGCAGCGGCCAACCGAACGCTGTACGTCTCGGCGCTCGCCCCCAACCGCTGCGCGTGGTGGCTTCGCCCTTCGTTCACAGCCTGCAACGGAACGCCCGCGGACGCCGACATCGACCGCTCGGGCGAGAACGTCCGCGCGCTCAGCGCCGCGATCGACGCCCTCGGGCGCGGCTACAACCTCGACCTGCGCGAGATCTTGTTCGGCGGCTCTTCGGGCGGAGCGTTCTTTCTCACCGCGAGCTGGATCCCCGCGATGGGCGACCGCGTCGCGGGCGGCTACGCGCTCGTGTGCGGCGCGCACGCTCCGTGGTCGGGGACGCTCAGCTGGGACAGCGCGATCACCGCCCTGCGCGCCAAGAGCCGCCTGTCGTTTACCTACGGCGCGCAGGATGAATTTCTCGCGGACATCACCGGCGGCGTGAGCTTCTACCGCGATCGCATGTTCACCCTCGACGAGCGCGTCCTGCCCAACACCGCGCACTGCGCGTTCGACCACATCGGCCGCGTCGCCGAGGTGTGGGGCACCTTCGTCCGCTGACCCGTTGCCAGCGGTGTTGGAGTGGGGGGTAGCACCGAGGGTTTCTGCAGTGGGATAGTCCCCACACGTCCCATGGCCGAACCCGTGCTCGCTGTGTTCGACGGAGTCGCGACGGTCGCGGTCGGCGACGCGCTGCAGATCCTCTGGAGGTCCGGCGCGACCGCGCCGCGCATTCGCTGGGTCAACGACCGCGCGATCGAGCTCATCGAACGCAGCCCCGACGGGATCGTCGCCGCGCAATTTCTACTCGCGTCCGCCACGCCGCCAGGGTTGCGCGAAGTGTCGCCGGTGCGCGAGAGCTTGCAGCGCGTGCAGCCGCGGTCGAGGAGGCTCGTGGTCGTTCCGCTGGGCGACGCCGCGTGGCAGTCGGTCGTGCGCTCGGTGATGCGCGCAGGCCTCGCGCTGCTCGGTCAGTCCGAGCGCATCAAGGTCGCCAGCAACGAAGGCGAAGCGCGCACACTTCTGGGCCAAGCGGCCAGCGCGCACACGCCCGACGAAGCCTCGCTCGAAGCCGCGTATCGCTCGCTCTTCGTCGCCCTCGACGCGCCGCGCCCGACGAGCGCCGCGCGATGATCACCGCTCGCTCGCTCGCCGAACGCGCCCGCGCCGCCCTCGACGCGCGCGCCCAACACGTCCGCCACACTCCCGTGCCCGCTCGCTCGCCCGCGCGGCAATCAACGCTCGTCGCGCACGCCCTCGCCCGCGCGTGGACCCGAAGCCCGCGCGACCGTCACCCGCTCGCGTACGCCGCGCTCGAAGCCGCCGTCGACCTCGCGCTGCTCGAGGGCTCGGCGCTCTTGCTCGGCCGCGGAGCGCTGCTCGCCGACGGCGGCCCGCTGCTCGCGCCGAGCTTTCTGCCCGACTACCACGGCCCACATTTTCAACGGGCCCTGCGGCGGCTCTTCGTCCCCAACGAAGGGCCCTTCGTCGTGCACCTCTCGCTCACCGGCGCGTGCCCGTGGACGTGTCGCTATTGCTTCGCTTCGGCCGGCGGCCCGTCGGCGCCAGACGTGGGCGAAGCCGCGCTCGTTCGCGTCGCGCGCGCCCTGGCCGCCGAGCGCGTCCCCATCGTGATCCTCGGCGGAGGCGAGCCGCTCGGGCGCTTCGAGCGCGCGCTCGCGTTGATCGAAGCGCTCTCGGGCGCGAGCGAAGTGCGCCTCGCGACGTCGGGCTCGGGGCTCACCGCGGCGCGCGCCGCGCGGCTCGAGCGCGCAGGGCTCCGCGTGATCGCGATCAGCCTCGACTCGCACGAGCGCGACGCGGTCGATCGCGTGCGCGGAGAGGGAGCGTTCGACGCAGCGCTCGGCGCCCTCTCGATCGCCGCGGGCACAGGGCTCTCGACGCTGGTCACCGCGGTGGTGCGCAGGGACACCTTCGCGAAGCCCCGCGCGGTCGAGGCGCTGCTCGAGCTCGTCGCCCGGACGCACCCGCGCGCGATCGTGAACTTTCTTCCCGAGTTCTCGACGGGCCGAAGCGCCGAGGGATTCGCGTCGCCCGAAGAGTTCGCGCCGTACGGACGGCACCTCGCGCGGGTCATCCGCGACGGAGGCTATCGCGCCGCGAGCTTCTACGGCCCCGCGATGGACCTGCTCGTCGGCTGCGTCGGCGCAGGGCAACGACAGCTCGTGATCGACACCCGCGCCAACCTCTGCGCCTGCGTCAGCGGCGCCTCGTTCGGAAACCTCCTCGACGAGCCCTTCGACGCCGTCTGGTCCCGCATGCTCGCCGCCCCCGCGCGGCTCAAACGGGGGTACTTCTGCTCGTCGGTCAACACCTCCCCGATCCCGCTGCCCGACGGCGAAGCCTCGATGCTGCGCGCGCTCGAAGCGTTTCACAGCAGCGCAGAGGACACCGCGCTGCAGCGGTTCATCGACGGCGCCGCCCCGATCATCACCCGCGCCCTTCGGGAGTCATAGCGCGGGTCGGGCTTGCCAAAGTTCGATGACGATCTAAATAGACGTCCGTCGAACTATGGCTGACATCTCGACCACCCTGGCGGCGCTCTCGGAGGACACGCGCCGCGCGATCCTCACGCTGCTGCGCGCTGGATCGAAGACGGCGGGCGAGATCGCCGCAGAGTTTTCTCAGTCGAAGCCCACAATTTCGCATCACCTCAAGGTGCTCGAAGAGGCCGGGCTCGTGCGCTCCGAGCGGCGCGGGACGTTCGTCGTCTACACGCTGCAGAGCAACGTCATCGAAGACCTCGCGCAGGCGATCTTGGAGCTGTCCGCCGAAGGACGACGCAAGAGAAAGTCGAAGGCAACGCCATGAACAAGCGCATCGGTCTCACGGCCGTCGACCGCGCGGCGATCGCGGTCATCGCGGGCGCGGCGATGATCACGGGCGCGCTCTACACCCGGCTGCCCGAGGTGATGCCCATTCACTTCGGGCTCGACGGCAGGCCCGACGGCTTCGCGCCCCGCGCCGTCGCCGCGTGGATTCTACCAGTGATTTCGCTGACTCTTTGGGCCTTCGTGCGCTTCGGCGCGCGCTTGCTCGCGGCGCCGATCCGCGCGCGGTACGAAGCCTCGCCGGTCCCCGTGGCGGCGCTGATGTCCTCGGCGTTCATGGCGGGTCTGCAGCTCTGCGTGCTCGCGGCTGCGCTCGGCGACGGGTCCTTCGGGCGCGGCTTCGCGCTGCTGCTGGCGCTCTTCTGGGGCGCGATGGGATTGCTGTTTCCGAAGGTGCGGCGCAACCCGTTTCTGGGCGTGCGCGTGCGCTGGACGCTGCGATCCGACGAGAACTGGGCGCGCACTCATCGGTTCGCGGGCCAGTGCTGCATGGCGGGCGCGGCGGTCGCGTTGTTCGGCGCGGTGATCGGCTCGGTGGCGGTCGCGATCACCGCGGTGATCGTGAGCGGGCTCGCGCCGGTCGTGTACTCGTGGTGGATGAGCCGGCGCGCATAGGCGATCGCGCCGCGCGGGCACTGTTGCCAGGATTCACAGCGCGACAAGGACGGCGCCGCTCGCCCGCGTGACGCGCTCGCGTCTCGCTGCGGCAACACGACACGTTCGTCGCTCATTTTTCAGCGCATTTCTCCGCCGCCCGCGCGATGGAACGTCGCTTGCGACACATCGCACCCGATGCTCATCGCTTTGCTCTTCGCTCCACTGGCGCTCGCGCCGAGCCCGGCCCCCCAGCGCGAGCCGCTCTTCACCGAAGCCGCAGTCCTGCGCGAGCGGGGCCCGTCGCCGGAGTACTACCGGCTCTCGCCGCGCGTAACCTACGGGCTGATGCGCTCGCAGATCGGCGCGCAGCTCTGCTTCGAAGCGGGCTGCGGCGGCGTCGCCTTTGCGCTCGACGTGCTCACGGGCGCGGTCGTTCGCTTCGGACGGACCTCTCGTTGGGGAGCGGTCGTTCAGGGAGGCTACAGCTACGTCGGCTTCGGGCAGCACCTCGCGGTCGCGGGCCTCGGCCTGTTCGGCGGCCTTGCGCGCAGCGAAGATCCTCGGGCCGCGATCACGAGCACCGCTGCGACGCTGACGCTCGACGCGCTCGCGGGCTCGGTCCACGGTCAGCCCGCGCTCGGCGCGCGCGTGAGCGCTTCGTTTGGGCCGCGATGGTTCAGCGTCGCGCTCGGCTATCAGCTCGTTCGCACCGAGACGAGCGTCAGTCACCAGGTTCGGCTCACCATTGGTCCGATCGACGCGCTGGGAGACGGCCGATGAAGCAGCTCGTCATGCTCACGACGCTCGCGCTCGCGACGGTCGCGTGCGGGCCCTCGGTCCGACCGCTCGTCGAAGCGCGGCACTACCGCGAGGCGGTCTGCGCTGCAAACGACGGGGTCGAGCCCGCGCTGGTGCGCTCGGCGCTCGCCCGCGACAGCGCGATCGCGGTGCACGCGCAGCGAGTGAACCACGGGCAGCTCGACGCGCTCGAAGCGCGCCTGCCCGGCGATCCGCCCGTGTCGGTCTCGTTGCTGCGCATCGACGCGCAGAGCAACGCGCTGCCGCTGGACGGGCTCGAGCTCGAGGTCTCTGTCGCGGGGCGTTCGAGCGGGGTGATCGCGCGGCCTGCGACCTTCGAGCGCTTCGTCGAGCTCACGAGAGAGCGCCTCCCACCGCACCACACAACGCTCTCGTGGTGGAACGAAGCGAACTCCCTCCGCGGCCTCGCCGCGCTCGCGACCGGCGGCCTCTCGCTGCTCTTCGCGCCGTTTCGGCAAGAGGCAGTGAGCATTCCGCCCTCTGCGTACGAGCTGGCCCGGGCCGCGCCGCGCGCGACCGCGCTGTTGGCGCTCACGAACGGAGCGGGCTGCAGAGCGCACGTCGACGGCGTCCGCGGAGCGCGCTGTCGCTGGTATTGGCTCGTGGTGGCGGCGCCGGACGCCGAGGTCGAGCTCACCCTCAGCGCCCGCGCGAGCGCGGATCGAACCGAGCGTCGACGGGACGAAGATCGCTGCTCGCTCACGGTTCGCGCAGAGGTTTCGCTCGGGCCGGCTCGGCGCCTGGGCGCCACGCTCGATCGCATGTTCGACGGGCGCGCGCTGCCCCTCGTCGAGCTCACCCGGGCGCCGTAACGGCGGAGGTTCTCGCAGCGCGGACGTGCACTTTGGTGGCGTTCGCGGCTACCGTTGAAGCACCGCACGTGCAGCCCGGGATCATCGAGATGAACCGCTATCTCAGCGGGCTCCCCAAGGGGCTCGACTCGCACCCGCACTGCGTGATGAAGGGCTCGATCGTTCGGTTTTTGATCGCGAAATTGCCGGACAAACGCATGCTCGACGACCTGCCCGAGCCGCTGCGAGAGCTCGTGCAGTACCCGCCGCTGCCGACCGCGTGGGTGCCAGAAGTGCACGCTTCGGCCATGACCGTGTACCTCGCGCGGGCGGCGTTCGGGTCCGAAGACGCGCTCGTCGAGCAGGCGTACAGAGACAACCACGCGCTGCTCGACTCGGTGGCGTATCGGATCTTGTTTCGCTTCGTCGGAGCGCACCGGCTCTTGCCGCAGGTGACCTCGCGTTGGTCCCTGTTTCACCAGGGGACCGAGCTGACGGTGACCGAGAAGGCCAGGCCGCACGAAGGCGGGGTCATCCAGCTGAAGAGCCCTCCCAACCACGTCCCGCGCGTGCTCGCCAAGGCGTACGCCACGGCGTTTCGCGCGGCGCTCGAGATCAGCGGCGCGCGCAACGCGTCGATCGAGACGCGCGCGATCGACGCGAGCACCATTGAGTACCGCGGGCGGTGGGACTGAGCGCTCACGACTTCGCGGCGCTGCGAATGGTCGCGGTGAACACCGCTCCGACGCCGCCTTCGCCGACGTCCACGCGAACGTCCCCGCCGTGCGCGCGCGCGATGTCCCGCGCGATGGCGAGCCCGAGCCCCGCGCCCGCGTGCCCGTCCTTCTCCTCGCTGGCGCTGCGATAAAACGGCTCGAAGATCCGCTCGCGCTCCTCTTCGCTGACGCCCGATCCCTGGTCGCTCACGGCGAGCTCGATCATCGCCTCGGCCTCGCGCACGCGCAGGCGCACCGACGTCCCGCGCGGCGCGTGGCGCACGGCGTTCTCGAGCAGGTTGCGCAAGAGTCGCTCGATGTCGCGAGGGTGTCCCATGGTCTCGTGCGCGCCGCACTCGGTGACGATCTCGACGTCACGCGCGAGCGCTTCGCCGAGCACGGACGCGACGGCCTCGTCGCTCACCTCGCGCAGGGACACGCGCTCGCTGGTCGCGCTCGCGCCTTCGCTCACCCGCGCGAGCGCCAGCAGGTCCTCGCTGAGCTGCTTGAGGCTGCGCGTCGCGTCGAGCGCTTCTTCGATGGCCCTGCGGTACTCCTCGGCCGAGCGCGAGCGGCGCAGTGCGTGCGACAGCTCTCCGTAGAGCATGGTCAACGGCGAGCGCAGCTCGTGCGCGGCGTAGGCGATGAAGCGCTGCTGCGACGAGACGAGCAGCGCGAGCCGCTCGATCATCTGGTCGAGGTCGAGCGCGAACCGCGCCATGTCTCGGTCGCGCGTGCGAGAGGAGATGCGCGCGGTGAGGTCTCCGTCCGCGACGCGCCGCGCGACCTCGGCGATCCTTCGCTGCTCGTTGGTGAACACCCGCACGATCCAGTACGCGATGGCCGCTGCCCACACGACCGCCACGAGAAACGCCACCGTCATCGCGCGGGACAAGAACGCAGCGTCGCCGTCGAGGTCCTCTCGAGGGACCGCGAAGAACAGCCGCACGCCCGCGCGCCCCTCGACGTCCATCCAGACGCAGCGCGCGTGTTGATTCTGTATCCACAAATCAAACGCCCGCCCGTTCTCTGCTCCCCGAGCGGAGGGCGCGGCGGCGAGCGTCGGGCTCAGCGCGACCACCGCGCCGGCGCCGTCGAGCACAGCGGCGAAGGTCGCGAGGGGCCCCACTTGATTCGCCGCGGGCCCAGGGCGGTTCGAGAGCGCGACCGCCTCCGACGGCTGCTGAGAGAGCATTCGAGCTTCGACCCGCGCGGCGGTGATCAGCGCCTGGTCGAGCTGCCGCTCTTGCAGTCGATTGAACGCGAGATACACCGCGGCGAACGCCCCTCCCAGCGTGAGCACAGTGAGCACGAACACCGCCGCGACGAAGCGCGCGCGGCCGCTCACGGCGCGTCCCCTGCGCGGAGGCGATAGCCCATGCCTCGCACGGTCTCGAGCAGCGGCGCCGCGGGGCCGAGCTTGTCGCGCAAGCGGCTCACGTGCACTTCGACGAAGTTCGAGCTGGGGTCGAAGTTGGTCTCCCACACGCGCGAGAGCAGCTCGGAGCGCGTCACGACTTTGCCTTGGTGGTAGACGAGGTGCAGCAAGAGAGCGAACTCGCGGGTGGTCAGCTCGACCAGCGCGCCGTCGCAGCGCACTTGCCGCGCGACGCGGTCGATCTCGATCGGGCCGCAGCGCAGCTTCGCGTGCCCAGAGGCTCTGCGCAGCAGCGCGTTGACGCGGGCGACGAGCTCTTCGACGTCGAACGGCTTCACCATGTAATCATCAGCGCCCGCCTCGAGGCCGACGACCTTCTCGCGCACCTCTCCGCGCGCCGTCAGCATCAGCACCGGAACATCGTTGCCCGACTGCCGAAGCTCTCTGCACACCGAGAGCCCGTCGCGATCCGGCAGCATCCAATCGAGCACGATCGCGTCGTACCGCACGGCGCTGGCCTGCCGCGCGGCGTCCGCTCCGTTGAGGCACGCGTCCACAGTAAACCCCTCTTCGACCAGCACCCGCGCGATGAACCGCGAGAGGCGCTTGTCGTCTTCGACCACGAGGATCTTCATCGCTGCGCTTCTCTCTGTAGCAGCGATTTCACCGCGATTCGCGCGTGCTCAGCGAACCTTACGAACTCGTCATGTTGCCGTCATGCAGCCCCGAGGCGCTCGCACTATGCCGCTCAGCCCATGGCTTCTACTGCTCTCCCGCGAGCGTTGGCGCTGCTCGCGGGCGCTTGTTGCACGAGCGCTTCGATCGCCTTCGCGCAGCCGCGCCCCGTCGATGACGGCGCGTGGACCGAGGCCCGCGTCGTCGCGCGCGCGGCCCAGCGCAGCCCCGAGGTCGCCCGCTCGCGCACAGCGCTCTACGAAGCGCACGCGCTCTCGATGTTCTCGCGCCTGCCGCGGGTGGGAAACCCTACCGTCGGCGTGCGAGCGATGGTCGGCGTTCCGGACGTTCCGGCGGCGACGTACGCGCTGCTGTTGGGGATGCCCATCGACCTGTCCGGCGCGCGCGCGCAGTGGAGCGACGAGGCCCGCTGGGCCGTCCGCGAAGCGGAGTACCGCGTCGACGTCGCCCTCAACGACGCCTGCGCGCAAGCGCGCGAAGCCTTCAGCGACGCCGCCATCGCCCAGGCCACCATCGCGCTGTTCGAGCAACGCAGACAGACCGCAGAAGCCCTCGTGCGCGCAGCGCGCGCGCGGCTCGACGCCCAGAGCGCCACCGCGCTCGACGTCGCCCTCGCCGAGCAAGAGCTCACCGCCTCCGAGCTCTCGCTGCTCGACGCGCGCCGCGAACGCGAAGCCGCCCTCGGCCGGCTGAGAGAGCTGCTCGCCCTCACCGTCGAAGAGCGCATCGCCGTCAGCCCGATCGACGAGCCCACCATGCCCGTCGGCCTCTCTCGCGAGCGCGCCGCCAGCATGGCCATCGCTCGACGCCGCGAGGGCGCGAGCCTGCGGGCCGCCGCGCAACGCTTGCGCGCGAGCTCGACGCGGCTGCACCACGAAGCCACCGCCCCCCTCTTCGTCGCAGCTGAGGTCGAGTGGCAGGGCTACTCGGTCGCCTCGCTCGGCGTGTCCGCGCAGTGGTCGCTGCCCGTCTCGCTCACGAACCAAGGCGAGCGCGCCACGGCACAAGCACAAGCGCGCGCCGCGGACGAGCAGCGCTCGATCGCAGAGATCACCGTCGCCAACCAGGCCGCCTCGGCGTGGACCGAGCTCGAGCTCAGGCTCAGCGAGCTCGCCCTGCTCCGAACGCGCTCGATCCCCGCCGCGCAGCGCGCCCTCGAGCTCACCGAAGCGCTCTTTCGCGCGGGGACCATCGACTCCTACCGCCTCCTCCGCGCGCGCGACGAGCTGTACGCGCAGCAACAACGACGGCTCGACGCGATGCGCTCCGCGTGGAGAGCACGCGTCCAACTCGACCGCGCCATCGGCAACGCGAACACACCATGAGCACCCAACCTCGCCGCAACGCACTGCCCGCGACGCTCGCGCTGCTCGCCGCCACCGTCGGCAGCGGCTTCGCGCTCGGCTACTTCGTCGCCACCCGACGGACTCCACAACCGCCGCCCCCAGCGCACGCAGCAGCGGCTCGCCCCGAGGGGCCTGTCCGCGTGCGATTGCCCGACTCGCTGCGCGCCAACGCCGGGGTGCGCATGCAGACCATCGCGCGCGCCGCGCTCGCCCCCACGGTCGAGCTCACCGGCAGCGTCGAGTTCGACCCCGACCGGGTGGCCGACGTCGGAGGACGCATTCCAGGCCGTATTTCTCAGGTATTCGTGCGCTCGGGCGCCGTCGTCCGCGCGGGCGATCCGCTGCTCACCGTCGTGAGCCCCACGCTCGGCGAGCTGCTCGCCGCCTCGCTCTCGGCGCGCGCTCAGCTCACCGCAGCGCGCACGCAGTTCGCGCGACTCGCCACGCTGGCCACGCAACAGCTCGCGACCGGCGTCGAGCTCGACGAGGCCCGCGCCCGCGTCGCCACCCTCAACGCAGAGCTGCGCGGCGTCGATCAACGCGTGCGCGCCATGGGCGGACGCCACGCCGACGTCTCTCACGAGTCCTCGGGCATCACGCTGCGCGCGCCCATCGCGGGTCGCGTCGTCACGCGCAACGCGCTCGTCGGACAAGTGATCGACCCGACCGAGACCATGATCCGCGTGGCGGACCTCTCGCGGGTGTTGGTCGTGCTCGACGCGTTCGAGCGCAACCTGCGCGACATCGCCGTCGGTGACCGCGTCTCGATCGGCGGTGAGAGCATGGGGCAGCGCAGGATCGACGGCGTCGTCGCCCGAATCGACTCGACCATCGACCGCGAGACGCGCACGGCCAAGGTCGAAGTGCGCGTCGACAACCCCGACGAGCTGCTGCGACCGGGGCAGTTCGTCACCGCGCGCATCAGCGTTCGCGGAGAAGTGCGGCAAGCCATCGCGGTGCCGCGCTCGGCGATCGTCCTGCTCGAAGGGCAACCGACGGTCTTCGTCGAGGTCGAGCCCGGGCTGTTCGAGCCGCGCCCGGTCGGAGTCGAAGCCGGCGACAGCGAGCGCGTCGAGCTCACCCGCGGAGTGCGCGAGGGAGAGAGCCTCGCGATCGAAGGGGTCTTCGCGCTCAAGAGCGAGCTGCAGAGGTAATCACGGATGCTCAACGCATGGATCGACCGCTCGATTCGCAGCCGATACGCGGTGCTCGCGTTCGCGGCGCTGGTGCTGATCGCGGGGGTGTTCGCGGCGCAGCGGCTCCCGATCGACGCGGTTCCGGACCTGACCAACGTGCAGGTGCAGGTGCTCACCGACACCCCTGGCCTCACGGCAGAAGAGATGGAGCGCTTCGTCACGCGCCCCGTCGAGCGCGGGCTGACTGGATTGCCTGCGCTCGACGAGGTGCGATCGATCACGCGCGAAGGGACCTCCGCGGTCACGGTGATCTTCAAAGAAGGCACGGACCCGTGGTTCGCGAGGCAGCTCGTCTTCGAGCGACTGCGCACGATCGAAGGCGAAATCCCCGCGCAATACGGGCGCCCAGAGCTCGGCCCCGTGACGACCGGCCTCGGAGAGATCTACCAGTTCGTCCTGAAGAGCGACCGGCACTCGCCGATGCAGCTCCGCACGATGCTCGACTGGGACATCGGTCCGGCGATCCAGAGCGTCCCAGGGATCATCGAGGTCAACTCCTTCGGCGGCGCCAAGCAGCAGTACGAGGTCGTGCTCGACCCCGCGCGGATGCAGTCGCACAGGGTCACGCTCTCGCAGGTGTTTCAGGCGCTCGCGAGGGACAACGTCAACGTGGGAGGCGGCTACGTCGAGCGCGGCGCAGAGATGTACGTCCTGCGCGGAGAAGGCCAGCTGCGCACGCTCGATGACATTCGCGACGTCGTCGTGAGCGCCGGCCGCGACGGAACGCCCGTCCTCGTCCGACACCTCGCCGAAGTCCGCGTCGGCGCGGCGCTCGCGCAGGGCGTGGTCACGCAGGACGGACGCGGCGAGGTCGTCTGCGCGCTGGTGCTCATGCTGGCCGGACAAAACTCGCGCACCGTCGTCGCGGCGCTGCACGACAAGCTCGCCGAAGTTCAGCGCACGCTGCCCGCGGGCGCGAGGATCGAGACCGTCTACGACCGCAAGCAGTTCATCGACAGGACGCTCAAGACCGTCGGGACCAACCTCGTCGAGGGAGCGCTGCTCGTCTCGCTGGTGATCTTGGCGTTTCTGCGCACGCCGCGCGGCGCGCTGCTGGTGACGTTGGGCATTCCGTTCTCGATGTCGATCGCGATCTTCGGGATGCTCGCGCTCGACATCACGGGCAACTTGATGTCCCTCGGCGCGATCGATTTCGGCTTCTTGGTCGACGGCCCGATCGTGATGCTCGAAGCGGTGATCGCGGCGCTCGCGGTGCGATCATCGGACGACCCCGAGCAGGTGAGAGAGAACGTTCGCCGCGCGATTCACAGGGTCGCGACGCCGGTGGTCTTCGCGGTCGCGATCATCTTGCTCGTCTACCTCCCGCTGCTCTCGCTGCGCGGCGTCGAGGGAAAGATGTTTCGCCCCATGGCCGCCACCATGGCTCTCGCCCTGGGCGGCTCGCTCGTGTTCGCGCTGGTGGTGTTTCCCGCGGCCGCAGTGACCTTCTTGGGCCCGTCCACCGTGAAGGGACACCACCACTCGGACCCTGAAAAACCGGGGAGATATCAGCGCGTCGTGCAGTGGGTGCTCGGCCGCAGGCTCTGGGTCTTGCTCGCGTCGATGGCGCTCGCGCTCAGCGTCGTGCCCGTCGCTGGATCGCTCGGCGCAGACTTCGTCCCGCGCATCGACGAAGGCGACGTGTACGTGCGCATCCGTCGCATCCCGAGCGTCGGACCCACCGAGGCGCGCAGGCTCGACCTCGCGGCCGAGACCGTGCTTCGACGGTTTCCCGAGGTGATGACCACCCTGGGAACCACCGGCCGCGCCGAGGTCGCCCTCGACCCTGTCGGCATGGACAACACGGACATCCTGGTCCACCTCCGTCCGCGCAGCGAGTGGCGCACGACGCAGGACCCCGTCGCGCTGCGAAACCTCTTCAAAGAAGCGGTCGAACGCGAGATCCCCTCGACCTTCGCCTCGGTCTCGCAGCCCATCGAGGACAAGACCAACGACATGATCTCCGACTCGCCTGCGGACATCGCCATCAACATCAACGGCGAAGACATGCAGGTGCTGACGGACATCGGGATGCGCGTCGGCCAGGTCGTCCGTCGCGTCCGCGGGGCCGGAGACGTCCGCGTCGAGCGGGCAGTCGGCCTGCCCATGCTCTCGGTGCGCGTCGATCGTCGCCGCGCAGCGCGGTACGCCATCGCCACCGAGGACATCCTCGGCGCCGTCGAAGCCGCGCGCATGGGCCGCGAAGTGGGCGCGATCTTCGAGGGCCCGCGACGGTTCGACCTGCGCGTCCTGCTCGCGCCTGGCCCGAGCGCCAACCGCCTGCCCGACCTCCCGATCGGAACGCGCGACGGCCAGCTCATCCCGCTCGCGCAGCTCGCGAGCATCGAAGAGAACGAGGGCGTCGCCCAAATCCGTCGCAGCAATCGCCAGCGCAGGATCAGCGTCGAGGTCAACCTCCGCGGCCGCGACCTCGTGAGCTTCGTCGAAGAAGCGCGCGCCGCGGTCGAGCGCGAGGTGCGCACGCCCGCTGGGTACTCGATCACATGGGCGGGGCAGTTCGAGAACTTTCAGCGCGCGCAAGAGCGCCTCGGGATGCTCGTCCCGGTGAGCCTCGCGATCATCGTCGCGATGCTCTACGCGCTCTTTCGCAACGCGCGCTACGCGCTCGCGGTGTTCTCGTGCGTTCCGTTCGCGCTCGTCGGCGGCGTCGTCGCGCTGGCCGTGCGCTCGATGGCCTTCAGCATCCCCGCGGCGGTCGGAATGATCGCCCTCTGCGGCATCGCCGTCCTCAACGGCGTCGTGATGGCCAGCGAGGTTCACCGCAGAATCACTGAGGGAGAATCGCTCGACGACGCGATCTCGCACGGCGCGGCCGAGGTGCTTCGACCGCTGCTGCTGACCGCCTCTGTCGCCGCGCTGGGATTTCTTCCGATGGCGCTGTCCAACTCTGCGGGCTCCGAAGTGCAGCGCCCGCTCGCCACGGTCGTGATCGGCGGGCTGGTCTCGTCCACGCTGCTCGGACTGCTCTTGCTCCCCGCGGTCCTGCGGATGTTCTTGCGGCCACGACAGGAGCCATAATCCATGTGCTAGGTTCCGCGCCGATGAAGTCCTGGCCTCCCGTGGCGGCAGCGATCGGATTCGTCTCGCTGGCAGCCGCGCTGTTGATGGCGTTCTGGTACGCGCCCGTCGCGCAGTGCGACGCGGGCTGCCTGACGCAGAAGATCTTCTACTTTCACGTCCCCTCGGCGTACTCGATGTATCTCAGCATCGGCGTGTGCTGCGTGGGATCGCTGTTCTATCTCTGGCAGCGCAACGAAGAGAGCGCGGACCTCTGGGACGCCCTCGCGCAAGCGGGCGGCGAGCTCGCGCTGGTCTTCGCGGCCATCGTCATGGGGACGGGACCCCTCTGGGGATGGAAGGCCTGGGGCACCCCCTGGGTCTGGGACCCGCGCCTCACGACCACGCTCTTGTGCGCGCTGATCGTCGTCGCCTACGTCGTGCTTCGGTCGTCCGGCGGAGAGGGCGAGAAGCGCTTCGCCGCCGCGCTCTCGGTGGTCGGGACCGCGCTCATGCCGGTGATCCACTATTCGGTTCAGCTCTGGCGCGGACAACACCCGACGGTCATCACTCGTCAGGGAGGCGGTCTGGCCCCAGCGATGGGCGCGACGCTCGGGATGAGCTTCATCGCGTTCAGCGTCGCCGTGTTCGGGATCATCGCGTTGCGCTACCAGATGGTGAAGAACGCCACGCGCGTCGAGGCCCTCTTCGCCGAGGCCTCTGCGCTCGGTCTCCTCGACGACGACGATCACACAGACAACCAACGAGCCCCTTCGTGAGCGCCATGAATCACAAGCACCCCCTCGCAGCCCTCTCGCTCTGCGCCGCGCTGGCCTCGATGGCTCCCGCTGACGCGTTTGCGCAAGACGCAGGCGCCAACGCCGACGCCGCGGTCGCAGCGGCGCCGAGCAGCCCGCACCCCGTCGGGGTCGCGGATCGCCCCAGCGAAGCGCCTGGAGGGACAGCGCTGGCGGCGCTGCCGGGAGAGAGCGTTCCGCCGCACGCGCAGGTGACGGCGCAGGGCCTGAGCAACGACCCAGCGGCCTCGCGCTCGATGGCCTTCAGCGCGGGCGGCGGAGAGTGCCGCGACACGATTCCGGGCGGGCCCATCCTCGCCGCGGCGTACGCGGTGATCTTGCTCTTGCTCGGCGCGTACGCCTTCATGATCGGCCGCAAAAACGCGGCGCTCGGCGCGCAGATCGACGAGCTCGAGAAGATCCTCGCGAAGCGCGCAGAAGAGAAGGGAGCGTGAGCGCCCGGTGACCATCGAGCACGTGATCTTCATCCCAGGGGTGTTCTTGTTGGGCCTCGCGTTCGGCTGGGTCTTCGGCGGAAAGTCCGCGCGCGAAGCGGAGCAGAAGCGCCGCGAGGCCCGCAAGAGATGACCCGCGCGCTGCTGCTCGTCGCAGCGCTCTCGCTCGCGTCGACGGGCTGTCGTCGCGCGCATCGAAGCGGTCGCGCTGCGGTGGCGCAGCGGTCGTTGGCCCCCGCCAACGGGCACTATTGGGCGCGGATCGCGGACGTCCCAGAGGGGATGCGCGTGCGGCTGTCCATCGAGAGCGACGGGGCGCGCGTGCGCGGGTCGTACTCGGCACAGCCGTGGGACGGCGAGCTCGAAGGCGCTGTGCGCGCGGACGGGTCGCTCGCGCTGCGATTGTTCGAGCGCGGAGTAACCCAAGCGATCGGCGCGCGCGACCGCGAGGTGACCCTGCGGCGCGAGGGCAACGGCGCGCGCTACGTCGGAAGCGACCGCGAAGGGCACACCGTCGAGATCCTGCGCGCGCCGATGGGCGACAGCGTCGTGCGACCGGGCGTGTGGCTCGCTCGCTGGACGGGCCTCCCGTTCGGAATGGCCGCGGAGACCCGCCTCACGCGCGACCCCGACGGCCGATGGCGCGGCGTGTACCAGTATCAATCGGGCGGAGGGTCTCGGGACGGATCGTTTCAGGGCACGGTGAGCGCGGACGGGACGCTCGAGCTCGAGTGGACCGAGACCAACGACGGGACCACCGTGGCCCGCGGCCGCGCCTCGCTGCGCCCCTCTCGCTTCGGCCTGCGCGGGACCTACGGCATCGAAGGCCACAGCGAGGGCATCGGCGAGTGGATCTTCGAGCCGCTGGTCCTGGAGTGAGCGCCCGATGCGCCGCGCCTCGCTCGCGCTCGTCGTCGCCGTCGCCATCGGAGCGCCCTGCGCCTGGTGCGCCCTCGCGTACGCCGAGTGCCTCGTGCGAGTGAGCGCGTTTCGCGAGGCGGATTCCAGCACCAACGCGGACTGCGCCATCGTGCTCGGCGCGGCGGTGTGGGGCCACTCGCGCCCGAGCCCCGTGCTCGAACGGCGCCTGCGCGCGGCGCTTGAGCTCTATCAACGAGGGAGGGTGCAGTGGATCGCGACGACCGGCGGGGTCGGCCGAGGATCACACGAGCACCCGTTGGCCGAGGGCGTCGCGTCGGCGCGGTGGTTGATTCGGCACGGGGTCTCTTCAGAGCGAGTGATCGTCGAAGAGCGATCGCACAACACCGTCGAGAACCTTCGGTTCTTGGCCCCCGCGCTGCGCGCACACACAATCAAGTCAGCGCTGATCGTGAGCGACGGATACCACTTGGGCCGAGCCGTGGTGATCGCGCGCGACGCAGGGCTGCGGGCCGAAGGCGTCGCGTGCGACGGCGGCGTGGGGCGCTCGTTGGCGAGAGAGCCAGGGCGCCGGTTCAGCGAAGCGCAGTGGCTGTTTCTGTACGGGCTGGTGCGGCCGACCGTGCGCTGGTGACGCAGGGACGGTGTTCAATAGTTCAAGAAACCGGGATAACCCCGCGAGACACCGACTGTGGTCACCGTGGCTCCCGAAGCGCCGAGTTCGTGAACGATTGAACACCGTCCCCGTTGCGCTGCCCGTGGCGCTTACAGATCCAGCTCGTCGATGGGCTGCGGGCACTCTTTGCGAAGGGAGCATCGCTTGCACTCGGCGCCGCTCCAGATGCGCTCGTAGAGCGCTTGCACCTCGTCGAGGACGAGCTCGTCGTCCGTAATCCACCCGAGCTCGAAGTTGCGCCGCCCCGAGCCCTTGGCGCCCAAGCCCGCGCCGGTCCAGTTGGCGCTGCCGAGGTACAGCCGCGCGCCGTCGCTCGAGACGCACTTCAGGTGCACTCGTGGGCAGCGCCGCAGCGCCAGCGCCGGCTCTCCGTCCCCTGCGCGCTTGCGCAACAACGCTCGGTGGCTCACCAGCTCTTCAGCGAACGCCGTCGACGGAACCCCGCTGTGCAGGATCCGCACGCTCACCCCGCGCTTCGCCAGCGCTTCGAAGTGCTCGAACACGCTGACGTACTCGCCCTTGCGCTCTCGCTTGCCGCTCGATCGCCCCACCATCGCGCCCGAGCGCGCGAGCCGCGGCTCGCCTTCGGGGCGCTCGACGAGCAGCTCTTTGACGTTGGCCGTCGCGATCCAGACGGACACCTTCGCGCGCGCGACGAGCCCCAGCACGACGCGCTCGTACAGCGATCGCCCCGAGATAAACTCGACCGAGACCGCGCGCTTCTGCAACGGTCCGAGCGGGTCGCGGTCGTCGGGTTCGCGCGTCACGCGACGAGCTCTATCACAATGCGCGCCGCTCGCTTCGCCTCTGCGCCCCACGCACCCTTCCCTGTTCGCTGTGCACGCGGTACGGATGCCCTCGTGCCTACGACGGTCGAGCTGCTCGAACAACTGCTGCGCTGCGCGGAGACCCGCGCGGACGCGAGCGCGATCTTGCACGAGCGTGTGGTGCTCGAGCGGCTCGACGGCGAGGTCCTGCGCGGACGCGCGACGGTCGTCGACGCCATGGTGACCCGCGAGAGCGGCAGCGCGCTGAAGGTGATCGAGCGCGAGGACCACGAGGCGCTGCGGGTGGCGCTGGTGATCGAGGGGATCGCGGGGCACATTCCGTTCGTTCTGCGTGGGTTTTCGCAGGACGGTGTGCTGCTCGCCATCGTGATGGAGGGCTGAGCGCCCCCCCTTCTGCCATGCTCGAGATCACCCTTCAGTACGACGGCGGAACGCTCGTCTTCGACGGCCTCCCCCGCGACGCCGCCCCCGCGCAGATCCCTCCGCACGCCGTGTGGGACGACCGCGTTCGTCGCTATCGCGCGCCCGGCTATCGCTACCGCGAGGCCCTCACGCACCTCGTGCGCGGGCAGCGCTCGGGCGCCCTCGCATACACAGACAGCGCGCGCAGATACAACGAGCTCGCCCTCGATCACCGCACGGCGCGCACGGCCTTCGAGCACCAGTCCGAAGCGATGGCCCGCTGGAAGGCCAACGGACACCGCGGCATCGTCGTGCTCCCCACCGGCGCGGGAAAGACCTTCGTCGCCGAGCTCGCCATCGTCACCGTTCAGCGCTCTACGCTGGTGATCGCGCCCACCATTGATTTGATGGGCCAGTGGTTCGACGTGCTCTCGACGGCGTTCAATTGCAAAATCGGATTGCTCGGCGGCGGCTATCACGAGATCGAAGACCTCACGGTGAGCACGTACGACTCGGCGTACATCCACATGGACGCCTACGGAAACCGCTTCGGCCTGGTGGTCTTCGACGAGTGTCACCACCTTCCGTCGCCGACGTACTTGATGGCGTCCGAGTCGATGATCGCGCCGTACCGCATGGGGCTCACGGCCACGCTCGAGCGCTCGGACGGGCGCGAGCACATGCTCGACGACCGCGTCGGGCCCGTCGTGTACGCGCGCGGAATCCGCGACCTCGCGGGCTCGCACCTCGCGGACTACGACGTCAACACGCTCACGGCGAAGCTCAGCGAAGAAGAGGCGCTCGCGTACGAAGAGAACCGCGAGATCTACCGGCAATTTCTCAGGGACAAGGGCATCGACATGTCCAAGCCCGAGGGCTGGTCGCGCTTCATCATGCTCTCGTCGCGCTCGCGCGAAGGCCGCCGCGCGTTCATGTCCTACCGAGAGCAGCGGCGCGTGGCGATCACCCCGGCGAGCAAGATCGAAGTGCTCGAAGGGCTCTTGCGACAGCACGGCAAGGACCGCGTGATCATCTTCACCAACGACAACGAGACGGTCTACCGCATCTCGCGGACGTTCTTGCTGCCGGCGATCACGCACCAGACCGACGTCAAAGAGCGCAAAGAGATCCTGCAGCGGTTCAACAGCGGGGCGTATCCGGCGGTGGTGACGTCGAGGGTGCTCAACGAGGGGGTGAACGTTCCGGACGCCAACGTGGCGATCATTTTGTCCGGGACGGGCTCGGTCCGCGAGCACGTGCAGCGGCTCGGCCGCGTGTTGCGCCGCAAAGAGGGAAAGCGCGCGGTGCTGTACGAAGTGATCACCGAGCGCACCGTCGAAGAGCGCGTATCGGGGCGTCGACGCGAGCACGACGCGTATCGGCAATAGCGGTACGATCGCCGCCCCAATGCGCAAGGCGAAGATCCTCGGAACGCTCGGGCCCGCGAGCGCCAACGAAGCCACGCTCTCGGCCCTCTTTCGCGTCGGCCTCGACGCCGTACGCCTCAATTTCTCTCACGGAACGCCAGAACAACACCGCGCCAACGCCCAGCTCGTCCGCCAGGTCGCGGCGAAGCTCAACCGCACCGTGGCCATCCTCGGCGACCTGTGCGGCCCCAAGATCCGCTGCGGGACCTTCGCCAACGGCCCCGTCGAGCTCGCCGACGGTCAGCACTTCACGCTCACGCACGCCAACGTCCCTGGCGATCAGCACCGGGTGAGCATGTCCTATCCGCTCGCCGACGACCTGAAGCAAGGCGACGTGCTCTTGCTCGACGACGGCCTGCTGCGGCTGCGCGTCGAGAGCGTCCTGCCCCCCGAGGTCGTGTGCGTCGTCGAAGTGGGCGGGACGCTGTCGGACAAGAAGGGAATCAACATTCCGGGCGTGAAGCTCTCGATCCCGGCGCTCACGCCGAAGGACGAGATGGACATTCAGCTCGCGAAAGAGCTCAAGGTCGATTACCTCGCGATGTCCTTCGTGCGCGAGGGCGAGGACGTCAAGCGCTGCAAGCGGCTCGCGGGGGACATCCCTGTGATCGCCAAGCTCGAGAAGCCCGAGGCCGTGGACAACCTGGACGACATCATCGCGGCGTCCGACGGCGTGATGGTCGCGCGCGGAGACATGGGCGTCGAGCTCGGGAGCGAGAAGGTTCCGCTGGTACAAAAGCGGACGATCAAGAAGGTCAACGAGGCCGGCAAGCTGGTGATCACCGCCACGCAAATGCTCGACTCGATGATCCGCAACCCGCGCCCCACCCGCGCCGAAGCCGCCGACGTCGCCAACGCCGTCCTCGACGGAACGGACGTCCTCATGCTCTCGGGCGAGATGGCCTCGGGCAAGTTTCCGATCGAGTCCGTGCGCACGATGGACTCGATCATCCGCGAGATCGAGCAGAGCGAGCTCTATCAATCGCTGCCCGAGCCCACGGCCTTCGGCGACGCGTGGGCCTTTCACAACGTCACCGCGCGCGCGGCCGCGCTGGCGTCGCGCTCGATCGTCCTCAAGGCCATCGTCGTCTCGACGCGCGACGGCTGGACGGCCAACGTCCTCGCGGACTACCGCCCCCGATGCCCCGTCATCGCCGTCACGCCCTCGCAGTCCGTGGCCAATCAGCTCGCCATGCAATGGGGCGTGCGCCCCGTGGTCGGCGACCTCAAGGACCTCACGCAGGACGAATTGCTCTCGCGCGCAGACTCCCTCGCGCGCGAGCACTGCGCCGCGGTCGGCGGCGACGCCATCGCCGTGCTCATCGGCTCGCAGTCGGGCGCAGGACGGCAGCTCATTCTACGCATCGTGAAGTAATCACCGGGGTCGAGAGCCCTTCGACGCCGTCGACCTGAGCGTTGTCCTTCACTCCGCCGCCATGTCCGACAAGACCGAAGAGGCCTCGCCCAAACGCCTTCAAGACGCGCGCGACAAGGGGCAGGTCGCCCAGTCCAAAGACGCCGTCGCCGTGGCCTCGCTCGCCGCTGGGCTCGCCACGCTCGGCGCCACCGCAGGTGCGATCGACGAGGCCTTTCGCGGCAGCCTCGCCATCGCGATCCGCGCCGCAAGCACGCCCTCGTCGCAGACCCTCTCCGTCGCGCCCGCGATGCACCGCTCGCTCGAGAGCACCCTCGTCGCCGTCGCCCCAGCCCTCGCCGGCGCCGCCGTCGGAGCCGCCGCCGTCGCTGCGTTGCTCACGGGTTTTCTCTTCGCGCCGATGGCCGCGGTCCCCTCGCTCGAGCGCCTCGACCCCTCACAGGTCATCGACCGCTTCACCAAGCCCCGCACCTACGTCGAGCCGCTCGTGGCGCTCGCCAAGGGAGCGCTGCTCATCTACCTTGGATATTCAGCGACGAAATCACTCGTGCCCGCGTGGGTCCACAGCGCGAGCGCCTCGCCCGCGCAGCTCCGCGCGCTCGTCGACGCAACTCTGCGCGCCGCCCTGACGAGAACGCTCGCCGTCGCCGTCGCGTTCGCCGCCGTCGACGTGCTGTACCGACGCTGGCAGTTCGCTGAAGACAACAAAATGAGCAAGGACGAGGTCAAGCGCGAGCACAAAGAGTCCGAAGGTGATCCGCACGCCAAACACGAGCGAGAGCGCCTTCACAAAGAGATGCTCGAAGAGGCCACGGTCCACGCCGTACGAAAGGCGCAATTCGTCGTGACGAATCCTACACACTACGCGGTCGCCCTCGGGTGGGACGAAGAGACCATGGCCGCGCCCCAGTTGCTCGCCAAGGGAGAGGGAGCGCTCGCGCGCAGGATCATCGCCGAGGCGCATCGCGAAGGGATTCCGGTGCTCAGAGACGCGCCCCTCGCGCGGTCGCTGCACGAGCACGAGATCGGCGAAGAGATCCCCGAGGGCCTCTACGACGCGGTCGCCGCCATCGTCCGCTTTCTCACCGAGGGCGGAGACCCCGATCGCTACGACCCGTAGAAACCAATCGCACCGTCGCCGTCCGAAACCCAGTACAGTCCCCGGCCCTTACGCCGCCATGATCCACCGTCCCAGGGCCGTCTTCTTTGGAACTCCCCGCTTCGCCGTCGCCTCGCTCGACGCCCTCACCGAGGTCGCCGACGTCGTCGGCGTGGTCGCGCAGCCCGACAAGCCCGCCGGCCGCGGCAACGTGCTCACGCCGCCCGCGGTGAAGCTGCGCGCGCACGAGCTGGGAATCCCTGTGATTCAACCGGTCAAAGTGCGCGACGGGACGCTCGAGTTCTGGCTGCGCGAGCGCGAGGTCGACGTCGCCCTCGTCGTCGCCTACGGCCGCATCTTGCCCAAGGCCGTCCTCGAGACGCCCAAGCACGGCTGCGTCAATGTGCACGGGTCGCTGCTTCCGAAGTTTCGCGGAGCAGCCCCGATCCAGTGGTCCATCCTGGCCATGGAGCGCGAGACCGGCGTCACGCTGATGCAAATGGACGAAGGCATGGACACCGGCGCGATGCTCTCGACCCGCGCCGTCACCATCGGCGAAGACGAGACCTCCGAGCAGCTGGCCATGCGCTTGAGCGCCCTCGGAGCGGCGATCGTCCGCGAAGATCTACCGCTGTATTTGCAGGGAAGACTCTCGCCCGTCCCGCAAGACAACGCCCTCGCGACGATGGCCCCGATGCTCACCAAAGAGATGTCCGAGATGGACTTCAGGGACAGCGCGCAGAAGCTCCACGCGAAGGTGCGCGGGCTGAAGTCCTGGCCCGGGACGTCGACGCACCTCGGCGCGCGCAGGCTCATCGTGCACGAGAGCACCCTGCGCGAGGCGCCCGCGCTCACCGCAGGAGCGCCCGGTGAAGTCGTCCGCGTCGACAAGGACGTCATCTGGGTCGCGAGCGGCGACGGCGCGCTCGGGCTCACCGAGCTGCAGCTCGAAGGAAAGAAGCGCCTGCGCGTGCGAGAGTTTCTCGCAGGCCACCCGATCCGCGTGGGGACCGTCCTCGCGCCGCCCGATCCCAACCCGACCATCCCGCCCGATCCGTCGGAAGGAGCCTCGCGATGAAGCGCATTTTGTGGGGTCGAAACAGCGTTCGATCCGCGCTCGAGCAGAACGTTCAGCCCGACGTGCTGCTGCTCGAAGCGAACTCTCCGGACCGCGAGCTGCGCGCGCTGCTCGCGCCGACGAAGTTCGGAAGGCTCCCGGTCTTCGAGCGCCCCCGCGCCGAGCTCGACGCCATCTGCCGCGGCGGACAGCACGAAGGCGTGCTGATGATCACCGGCAACTACACGTACAGCGACCTCGAGCTCGAAGTGCTGCCCAACGCCAAGAGCCCGGCGACCCTCGTGTGCCTCGACGAAGTGACGGACCTCGGCAACGTGGGCTCGATCCTGCGCACCGCCGCTGCGTTCGGCGTCGACGGCGTCGTGGTCCCCAAAGACCGCTCGGCGCCGGTCAACGGCGTGGTCGTGCGCGTGAGCATGGCCGCGACCGAGCTCGTCCGCACCGCGCGCGTCACCAACCTCGCCCGCACTCTCACGAGCCTCGATGAAGACCACGCGTTCGTGACGGTGGGCCTCGACGCCAACGCCGAGCAAACGCTGGATCAGATCGACCTCACGGGCAACGTCGCGATCGTGATGGGCTCGGAGGGGACCGGCATGCGCAGGCTCGTCCGCGAGAAGTGCACGCACCTCGCGAAGATCCCCATGGCGCCGCCGCTCGACTCGCTCAACGTCGCGATCGCCACCGCGGTCGCGCTCTACGAGTGCCAGCGGCAACGGCAGCGCAGCGCTCGCTGAGCGCGCGAACCCTTCGACCGGGTCCCTGGCTCCCAAGCGACACCACTCATGACCCGAGACGAGTTCTTTCGCTACGCTCCGCTGATCGCGCTGGTGATCTTCTTGGGGCTCAAGTTCTTCACGTCGCGCCCCGACGCCAACGCAGGACAAGTGCGCGCGCTGCTACAACAAGGCGCGACGCTCGTGGACGTGCGCTCGCCCGGTGAGTTCGCATCGGGGCACATCGACGGGGCGATCAACATTCCGGTCGACCAGATCCGCGCGCGGATGAGCGAAATCCCCAGCGCAAAGCCCGTCGTCCTCTACTGCCGCTCGGGCGCCCGCAGCGCGTCCGCCGCCCAGACCCTGCGCAGCGCAGGCCGCGCCGACGTCCACAACGCCGGCGCGATGAGCAACCTTCAGTAACTGAAAGATCTGTGAAGCAGCGCTCGCGTTACACTCGCGCGCATGGCCACCATTCGATGCACACGCTGCGGAACCAACTGCGACGACTCGACCGCCAGCTTCGGTGAGTCTGGTCTCGTCTGCGACCCCTGCGCCCGCGGCGAAACCGCCCGCGACGCCGCGCAAATGATGCAGAACGTCCACGCCGCCCAACGCGTGGCAGGGATGACCCCCAACGGGGGCGCCTCTTTCGGCGCGGCTCCCGCGGGCCCTCCGCCGGCGGTGGTCCGCTCGCAAGCGCACGCGGCGCTCGAGGCGCGCGGCGCGACCGTGCAGCAAGCCTCGCTCACGTCGACGACCAGCGTCGGTCCCATCACCAGCGAGCGCACGGGCGTGCGCGAAGTGTGGACGCTCCCGAGCGCGCCGTCCGTGCAAGCGACCTTCGGCAGCGAGGGGTTCTTCACGATGGTGAAGAAGCTCTTCTCGAAAGAGCTCCAGACGGGCGACGAGGCCTTCGACAGCGCGGTCTACATCCAGAGCACGACGCCCGAAGCCACGCAGGCCTGGCTCGCTTCGCCGGACGTGCGCGCGGCGCTGACGGCCATCGTGAAGTCCGGTGAGACGTTCGCCATCGAAGGCAACACCGCCACGGGCGCGATCTACTGGGACGCCACGGACGCAGGCTCGCCCGCGCTGATCGCGCAGCTCGTCGCGTCCCTGCGCTGAGCCGTGCGATAAGCCTCTTCGCCCATTCATGGCAGAGGCCCACTTCGATCCCGCGTACGGCGACAAGCGCTTGCTGCCGACGATCCTTCGCAACGAGGTGAAGGCGCTCGGCTACGAGGGGCGCGCGCGCTACCTCGAAGAGCGGCTCGGCCCCGAGGGGCTGCGACGATTCGCCGCGCAATTGTCCAGCGAAGCGCGCGAGGCGCTCTTGCGGCCGCCCCTGGCTTCGTCGTGGGTGAGCTTCGCGCCGATGTTCGAGATCGAGCAGGCGATGATCCGCGAGCTGATGGGCGGAGACCCTTCGCACTTCAAGACCCTCGCGATGGACCTCGCGCGGAGAGACGTCCCGACGATCTACCAGTTCGTGCTGCGCGTCGCGGGCCCTGGGCTCGTGCTCAAGCGCCTGAGCGTGATGTACTCGTCCCGCGTTCGCCCTGGAAATCTCGTAGCCGAACGCCTCAGCGACCGCGAGGCCACGGGCCGCCTCGAGGGCGGCGTGATCCCCTACTACACCTGCGAGCACAACGTCGCCGGGTGGATCTGCGTGGGCCTCGAGCTCGCGGGCGCCAAGGACGTGGACGTTCGCCAGGTGAGCTGCGTGCACCGCGGAGACTCGAGCTGCCGCTGGTCCGTGCGCTGGCGTTGAGCGCGCTCAGCCGCCCTTGTGTGCAGCGAGCTTCTTGTACGCCTCGACGCCGGCGAGGATCTCGGCCTTGGCTTCGTCGGGACCGCCCCAGCCGAGGATTTTGACCCACTTTCCTGCTTCGAGGTCTTTGTAGTGCTCGAAGAAGTGCTGAATGCTCGCGAGGCGCTCGGGCGCGATGTCGTCGTACTTCTGCCAGTGCTTGTAGATCGGCAGGATCTTGTCGACCGGAACCGCCAGCAGCTTCGAGTCCCCGCCCGCTTCGTCGCTCATGCGCAGGACGCCGAGCGGACGGCAACGAATGACCGCGCCCACGGCGACGGCGAACGGCGTGATCACCAGCACGTCGAGCGGGTCTCCGTCGTCCGCGATCGTGCGCGGAATGTACCCGTAATTGCAGGGGTAGTGCATCGACGTCATCATGAACCGATCGACGAAGAGCGCGCCCGTCTCTTTGTCGACCTCGTACTTGATGGGGTCCGCCGCCATCGGGATCTCGACGATCACGTTGACGTCATTGGGGACGTCGCGCCCAGCATCGACTCGATCGAGGATCATCGCGCACGAAGCTAAACCAAGACCGCGATGGTCGTCGTCGTTTTCACGATCCACGGTCTTGGTGCGAGGGGATTTCTACGGCGTTGGCGCGCTCAGCGAAGCGCGGGAGGCGCGAGCGGCTGCGCGCCGGTCGCCGTTCCGCGCACGGTCGTAAACGGCAAGAACAGCGTCGAGGAGAGCTGCAGCTGCGCTTGCGCTTGCGCCATGCGCGCGGCAAACCGATGCGCCATCGCCTGCGCTTCTTGCGTGAGCGCCGGGGTGATCAGCGACTGCGACGCGATCGGAACGACCAGCGCCAGCTCTCCCTGCGCGCGATCGAGCGCCACGACCTTCGCCGTCGCGCTGTTGAAGAAGCGCTCTTCGACGAGCCACGCTCCGACGCGCTGCGCCTCGTCGTCGCTCACCTGCGTGGACGCCATCACCGTCGCCGTCGCAGAGATCACCACCGCGCGCATCGGCGTGACGTACGACTCGTTGGTGGCCTCCCACCGCGTGTCCGTCAGCTCGAGCTTCATCGTCGCCCGAGGGTTCAGCGCGCCTGCCACGATGCGCGCGAGCTGCTGAATCTCGGTCACTTGTTCGCCGTTGATCGTCGAGACAACGGGGATCTTCAGGACGAATCCGCGCTCGTCGCGGCCGATCGCCGCGCTTCGCTCGAGCGTCTGCGAGAACCACCCGAGCCGCAGCAACGAGTCCGCGACGGTCCGAGCGTCGACCTCTGTCGCGCCGTCGCCGTACTGCATCTCGGTCACGCTGTTGATGCGCAAGCGCTGATACAAAGCGCGCGTCGGGCTCGCCTGCGCAGGGCGAGTGGAGAGCTGGTTCGCGCGATCGAGCAACACCAGGCCGAACAGCAGCGCCGTCACGGGCAAACACAGCAGTGCGACGAGCCCCCGAGAGCGAAAGCGAGCCTGTTGGTACTGCACCTGCTGGTCGATGTTGTTCTCGGTGAGCCACGATCGCGCGACGGCGCGCGCCCCGGCGACAGTGCACGCTGAGAGCAACCAGAGCAGCGGCCGAGGAAGGTTCGAGGCCGCGGCGCCGATCCCGACGAGCACAACAGTCACGATGACCCCCGAGAGCACCGAGAACACCGCGCCGAGGGGCGCGCGCGCGGTCCACAGGTTGCTTGCGTGCAGGATCGAGCCTGCCAGCGGAGTGGCGAGAAACGTCGCGATTCCAACGCTCTCGGCATCGAAATACGCGGGCGCAGCGCTGCTGTTCTGCGGATAGCCGTTGGTCATCCGACGCTGATAGATCGTCGCCCCGCGCACGTCCCGAGACAGATCCTGAAACTCCCTGAAACGCCGACGCGCTCAGTAGTCGACCAGCGTCGTGACGCCCTGCGAGGGCGCGCCGACCGAGAGGGCGATCGCGTGGTTGCCCTCGCGCGGGCCGTACAGATAGCGATAGCGCGCGAGGTTCTGCAGCACGCGGCGCACGTAGATGCGCGTCTCGTCGAAGGGGATCGACTCGGTGAACGCGTCGAGGTCCATCGTCCCGCGCTCGCGCACCCAGCGGCCCATCGCGCCGGGGCCGGCGTTGTACGCGCCGATCGCGCGGGGCAACACCGACTGGTATTGGGCGTAGAGCTTTCCGATGTAGTGACCGCCGACGCGGATGTTGTAGGCCGGGTCGAAGAGCATCTCTTCGCGAAACTCGATCCCGAGCTCCCTCGCCACGCGCCGCGTCGTCGGCGGAATCATCTGCAGCAACCCGATCGCCCTCGCGCTCGACACGTCGCGCCCGTTGAACGCGCTCTCTTGCCGCATGATCGCGAACAGGTAGTGCCTCGGCAGCGAGCTCGCGTCCTCGGCCGCTTCGACCGCCGCCGCGTGCGGCCGCGGATACGCGCAGTCCCACACCCACCGCGTCGCCTCGGTCGGCGGCTGATCGAGCTCGTCCCCGTGCCGCTGCGCGATCGCGTACGCGCGCTGCGCGTAGCCCAAGGACAAGTACGCCAGCGCCAGCGCTTCGTCCGCGCGCTCCCTCGCGACGCTCGCGCGAATCGCGTCCTCGCTCGCCGCGATGCGCGCGCTCGCCTCGCGGTCGAACCCCAGCGCCCGCAGCCACAACACGTGCGCGGGCATGCGCACGGTGGGCGCCTCGCGTCGCGCGACAGGCAACGCAGGGGCAGCCACGGTCACGCCGCGCTCGCGCAGCCGCGTCTCGGCCAGCAGCGCGTAGTACGTCAGCGGTCGTTCTGTGACGAGCTGCTGCCACACCCGCTGTGCGCCCGTCGCGTCGCCAGCGCGAGAGAGGGCGAGGGCTGACCAGTATTTTCCTCGGCCTTTTTCGAGGGATTTGCTCGCGAGGTCCGCCGCTTGCGACAGCGCTGGCGCCGCTTCGGCGTAGCGTCGCGCGTTGAACAGCGCCCACCCGAGCTCCCACGCGGCCTCGCCTCGCTGCCCCGCCTGCGCATCAGCGCGCGTCGCGAGAAACTCTCGATACCGAGCGACGGCCTGATCCGTGCGCCCCGCGCGCGCCACGATCCACGCCGCGCGAAACGCAGCCTCGTGCCCCCAACGACCGCGCACCGTCCGAGCGACCCTGTCGTATTCGGCCACCGCCTCGTCGTCGCGATCGCTGCGCGCCAGGGCCCGCGCGGACATAAACGCGTCCTCGTCGCGATCGGCGTTGTCCTCGCGCGCCGCCGCTTGCGCGAGCGTCGTGTGCGCGTCCGCATAGCGATTTCGCGCGCCAAAGTACGCTCGTCCGAGCAAGTGCAGCCGCCGCCACTCGTCGCTCGTCCCTGGCCCGAGCGCGGTCAGCTCGTCGATCACCGTCTGGTACCGCGCGCGCTCGTTGAGCTCTTGCGCGCGCTCGAACATCGCCGTTCGCGACAGCGGCGCTTGCAGCCGACCGAGCGCCGTCTGCGCCTCTTCGACGTACGAAGAGTCCGGCTCGCGCACGAGGATCCGCTGCCACGCGCGCGCCGCCGCGGCCTCGTCGTGGATCGCTTCGAGGCACTGACCCGCGAGCCTCCACGCGCGGGCGCGATCGACGCCGGACGGAGCGTCGTCGGCCCACCGACGCATCACGCTCGCGGCCCCCGCGTGGTCCCCTGCGGCGAGCGCCTCGATCGCGGCGTGCGCGCGGTCGCGCTCTTCTCTCGTGCGAGAGGCCAGCGACTCGTACACGGCCCGCGCGTCTGCGTGGCGCCCGCTCTTGGCCAACGCCTGCGCGCGCAAGCGAGTGATGTCGTCAGCCAGCGCCGGGACCAGCGACTCGAGCCCGTCGAGCACTGGCACGGCCTGCGACGCGGCGTCGAGGGCGATGTATGCGCGCGCGAGGATGTACCGCGCCTCGCGGCTCGACTGCTCGGCAGCGGGCAGCCCGATGATCGCGTCGCGCGCCGCCGCCCAGTCGTCGCGGCGCACGGCGTCGACCGCGCGCGCGAGCGTCGCAGGGACCGACGGCGGAGGCTGCCCACGGTCGTCCTGGATGACCACGTCTTGCGGCGCCGAGGCGTCCCGCTGCTCGAGCGCGTCCGTGTGCGTGACGGCCGCGGTCCGCCTCGAGTCGCGCGTGCAGGTCCCGAGCGACGAGAGCGAGAGCAAGCAGAGCGTTCGAAGGAGCGGGCGCATGGACAAGCAGACTCCCTGACGGTTGAGCGCAGCGCGCTGGCTCGTCATCGATGAACGCGCCGCGGGTCCGGGGCGATTCCCGCGAACGAGCCGCGCAGGCTCAGACGAAGAGCGAGCTGACCGAGTCGCTCGCGTGGATGCGACGGATCGCCTCTGCGAGCAGCCGCGCGACAGAGACCTGACGGATCTTCGCGCACGCCTTGCCGTCCTCGCGGAGCGGGACGCTGTCGGTCACGATCACCCGCTCGAGCGGGGACTCGCTGATGCGAGTGATCGCGGGCCCAGAGAACACAGCGTGCGTCGCGACCGCAACAATCTTGCGGGCGCCGCGCTCGCGCAGGGCCTTGGCCGCGTTTACCAGCGTCCCGGCCGTGTCGATCATGTCGTCGAGGATGAAGCAGTCTTTGCCTTCGACGTCGCCGATGATGTTCATCACTTCGCTGACGTTGGCGCGCTCGCGACGCTTGTCGATGATCGCGAGGCTCGCGTCCAACCGCCGCGCGTACGCGCGAGCGCGCTCGACGCCGCCAGCGTCGGGCGACACCATGACAGCCTCGGCCGTCGGGGTCGTGCCGAGCTCGTGCCGCAGCGCTTCGAGCAGGACGGGCATCGCGTACAGGTTGTCGACGGGGATGTTGAAGAACCCCTGGATTTGACCAGCGTGCAGGTCGACCGTCACGACGCGCTCGATGCCCGCGGTCACGATGAGGTCCGCGACGAGCTTGGCCGTGATGGGCGTGCGACCGGCGACCTTGCGATCCTGGCGGGCGTAGCCGAAGTACGGCATGACCGCGGTGATGCTGCCTGCGCTCGCGCGGCGCAGCGCGTCGGACAGGATGAGTATCTCCATCAGCGAGTCGTTGGCCGGCTGCGAGGTGGGCTGAATGATAAACGTGTCGATGCCACGCACGTTTTCGCCCACTTCGATGGCGGTCTCGCCGTCGCTGAAGCGCTGCACCTTCGCGCGAGCGAGGGGCTTGTCCAAGTGCTTTGCGATGCCCTCAGCGAGAGGGGGGTTCGCGTTGCCGGTGAAGAGACAGATTGGGCGAAGCATCGGGCGCTGGCTCCCTTGTGCGCTCGACGCGCACGATCATGGAACGCGCGACGCAGCAGCGTTCGACACGCCGCGTCGCCATCTGCACGGCGGCGCGCTTAGCACCCGCGTTCGAACGCTGTCAATGTTTCGACCGCGGTGATCGAGCGGGAGCTCTCAGCGGTAGCCGAGGACCAGCGCGCGCGCGAGCAGGTACCAGCCGTCGGCGAGCACGAAGAGCAAGAGCTTGAACGGCAGCGAGACGGTCGAGGACGAGACCGACTGCAGCCCGAGCGCCGTGAGGATGTTGGCGATGACCAGCTCGACGATCAAGAACGGCAAGAACACCAAGAACCCGATGGAGAACGCGCTCGTGAGCTCGCTCACGACGAACGCCGGCAAGAGCACGGACAGGTCGCTCGCCGCAGGAGCCTCGACGGCGCCGCCGTCCGACGCCGGTCGCTGCCGCGCGCGGCGCGCGAGGTCGAGAAACAGCGCGCGGTCGCGGGCGCTCGAGTTGCGCTCGAGAAAGCTGGCGATGGGCGCACGCGTGGCGGTCCACGCGCGCTCGAGCTCTTGCCGCGCGTCGGGGCGCGAGAGGTCCGCGGCGAGGGCCCGGTCGATGAAGGGCCCCGCGGCGCGCGAGACCGCCGAGGTCGTCGGCGCCATGATGTGAATCGACAGCGCCGCGGCGAGCGCGGTGATCACCGTGTTGGACGGGACGTTCTGCGTGCCGAGCGCGTTGCGCGCGAGCCCGAGCACGACGCTCACCTTCACGAACGACGTCGAGACCAGGATGAAGAACGGGAGCACCGACGCGACGGCGAGCAGCACCACGAGCAGCACCGGAGAGCTGCCAGTGAACTGCGGGACCGCAGGGGTTGCCTGCGCGATCAGCCCGATGGTTCCCATGCCGACGCGAGGATCGCACAACGAGCTGCGTTTATGGGAGCCTCGTCGCGCGCATGCCTGAAGTCCGTCAGCACCGCGGCGACGTGATCGAGTCGACGCACCCGTTTTCGGCGTTCGCCTTCGAGGGCGAGCGCGTCGTTCTCGCCGTCGGCGAGGACCGCGAGAGCGCCTTTCGCTCGGCGAGCAAGCCCCACCAGCTCGCGGTCTCGCTGGGCAACCTCGGCGACCCTGGCGACATTTCACCGCAGCAAATCGCGCTCGGATGCGCGTCGCACAGCGCCGAGCCCGCGCACCTCGCCGTCGTTCGATCGATCCTCGAGCGCTTCGACGCCCGCGCAGAGGACCTTCGCTGCGGCGCGCACGCACCGATGGATACGCCCAGCGCCGAGGCCGTCTTGCGCGCAGGAGAGCGCTTCACGGACCTGCACAACAACTGCTCGGGCAAGCACTCGTTTATGCTCGCGAGCTGTCTGCGCCAGGGGTGGGAGCGAGACTACCGGCCCGACGATCACCCGCTGCAGCGCGCGATTCACCAGCAAATGTCCCAGTGGATGGCGCACACGCCCAGGACCGTGACCGACGGCTGCGGCGTCCCGACCTTCGTGCAGCCGGTCTCGTGCGCGGCGCGCGCGTGGCAGCGGATCGCAGAAGCGATGCGCGATCCCCGCGACGATCCCTGGGCGAAGCGGCTGCATCGCGCGGGCTGGGCGATGGCCGATCACCCAGAGCTCACGTCGGGGACGGGGCGGCTCGACCTGTCGATCGCGCGCGCGGCGAGCGAGCCGATGGCGGTGAAGATCGGAGCGATGGGGCTGTTTTGCATCGCGGTTCCCGGGAGAAACATCGGGCTCGCGGTGAAGGTGCACTCGGGCTCGAGCGAGGCGCTCGGCGTCGCCGTCGAGTGGGCGCTGGCGCGCGTGCGCGAGGGGCTGTGGACGCGCCCAGCGCAGTGGGAGCACGCGCTCGTACGCAATGTCGTTGGCCGCGAGGTCGGCCGCTGGACCGTCGCCGACGAGCGATGAGCGCTCAGAGGGTGTTGAATTGGAGATGACTCGCGGACTGCCAAGAGACGCGAGTCGGACAAGGAATGTCCGCGCAGCAATACTGGAGGTATTGCAAGCGGGCATGACGCAGGCCGGCGACGCGGATCTGCCGCAGGCCGCAGTTAGATCCAGTTCAACACCCTCTCAGGCCTTCGCGCGACGCGCCTCGGCGCTGGCGTAGCTGTCTTCGAGGTGCGAGCCGTCGACGGCGCTCGCGGCGAACGAGCCTGCGTCCACGCGCACGTTGGTCTCGAGCTGCGCGTCGAGCGAGCGAAACTTCTCGTCGATCTCGTCCGCGGCCTTGTGCAGAAACCGCGCGTGCGCGAGGGACATCGCCGCGTAGAGCAGCACGGGCAGCGCGAGGAGCGCGACGTTGAGCCAGTCGCCCCGGCGCGAGGACAGCAGCGTGTACAGCGAGAGCAGCGCGGTCACGACGACGACGAGCGCGTTGAGGCCGTTGGCGAAGGACGCGAGCCCGCGCGCTTTGTCGGCGGCTTCGCGCTCGCCGCGCAGGAGGGGTTTGGCCAGAAAGAAGAGCTTCCACGCGAGGATGAGCCCAGGGATCGAGACGACGCCGACCAGCACGATCAGCCCGAAGAGCCCCGCCAGCAGGCCCGGAAGAAACATCTGCCCCAACCCCCAGCAGCCGATCGCGGCGATCAGGACGTTCTTCGAAGGCCCTTCAGCGCTGAACATCGGCACCGCGCCCTCGCGGTACTTCGCGCCCGAGACCACCTCGGTCCCCACCTGCCTCGGCGGCCAGTGCTCCACGGCTTCGCGTCGGTTCAGCCAGTACAAGAGCCCTGGAACCACGCTCGTCCCCGCAGCGACGGCCAGGCAGAACGCGATCAGCGACGCGACTTCACTCACTCGTCCGTGTCCTCTCTGCGGCCCTGCGAACCAGCGCGCTCAGTGCGCGGCCGGCGCAGCGCCCTCGGCCGGAGGCGTCGCTTTGAACAACGGCCCAGGCACGGTGAACACCGGTCGTCCTGCGGCGGTGTTCACCAAAATCGCGAACGCTAGATAGAGCGCGATCGCGCCGAGCACCACCGTCGCCAGCGCGATCGGCATCGCAAACGCTTGTGACTTTGTGAGCTCTTTCAAGATGCGACACCCGAAGAGCACGTCGATGTCCAACAAGAACGCGAACAACAGCTTCGAGTAGAAGCCGAACGCGAAGGTCAGCACCACGAAGATGATCGAGAAGCAGAGGTCGATGCTCAGCACCACGTGCGAGTCCGGGACGCGCCCCTCGGCGAGCCCCGACAACACATGCCAGTTCACGATCCAGTTGAACGCGAAGGTCGTAAACAGCGTTCCCCCGAGGAGGTTCTTGTTCACCAGGGCCATCATGCCCGCGAGAAACTGGCAGCCTCCGCCGAAGAGCAAGCAGTAGATCGCCGCCGTGCGAAACGCGGCGGGCGTCATGGCCTGACCGAACGCGATCGGCAAGAGCGCGGCGCAGCCGACGGCGAGGCCGAGCAGCCCGAGCGGCGTGGGTTCAGCGAAGACGGGCGGAGGTGCAGCGGGGGTGTTGCTCTGTGTCATCTCAGTGATGGCCGCGACGCTACAGCGATTTGCTCCGCCGCGAGAGGGCGGCGAGCGCGCTCTTCGCACAACACACGATTTCATCGCTCGACCGACGGCGGGCGACCGTTGGTTCTCGCGGAAGGACCGTTCGCGCCGCGACGGCGCAGAGTCGTTCGGTTCGCGCTAGGCTCTGCCCGATCTCGTGTCTGCGCTGCGCTTCGACCTGTTTCCCATCGCGATTTTGCTCATGCTGAGCGCTTCGATCGAGGTCGTCGCGCGCGTCCTGCTCCGCCGACGCTTCGAGACGCGCCGCGCGAAGTGGGCCCTGCGCGCCGGCACCTTCTCGATCGCCGTGGTGATCCTCGCCTTCGAGATGATCGCCCGCTCGCGCACGCCCGCCGGCGGCGGCCCGTGGCGCGCGGTCGTCTCCGTCGAGCGCAGCGCCGTCGTCGCCTTGTGGGTCTCAGCCATGGGCCTCGCGCTGTGGCACGCGCTGCTCGAGCTCGTCGGCCGCGTTCGCCTCGCGCGCGCGGCGCGAAAGACCGCAGAGATTGAGCAGCCCGCGGAGTCGACGGCCCCGAGCGAGACCGCAGCCGAGCCAAGCGTCGCGCCCGAAGAACCCACGCGACGCGAGGCGCTCGCGCGCGCGGTCAACGTCGGGATCGTCGCGAGCACGAGCGCGTACGTGGGCTACGGGCTGCTCAAGGGCCGCAGGGATTTTCGCGTGCGCGAGGAGGTGTTTCACCTACCCAAGCTGCCGCGCGCGCTCGAGGGCTACACGATCGTGCAGCTCACGGACCTGCACTACGGGATCTACACCGGCATCGAGGACATGCGCCCGATGATCGAGCGCGCGCTCTCGCTCAGGCCCGACCTGATCGTGCTCACGGGCGACCTGATCGACCGGCACGTGAGGCACATCCCGGACGCGATGCGCTCGATCTCAGCCCTTCACGCTCGAGACGGGGTCTTCTCGATCCTCGGAAATCACGACTACTACACGGGCTTCGACAAGGTCCTCGCGGGCGTCGCGCGGACGCACATCCGCTCGCTCGTCAACGAGCACCTGGTGATTCGCCCTGGCGATCAAGGGGGATTTACGCTCGCGGGGGTCGACGACTACTGGGCGCCGAGGGTGGTGCGCGGGCGCGATCCGGACGTGCGGCTCGCGTTCGAAGGCTCGTCGCCCGACCGGGCGAAGGTGCTGCTCGCGCACAACCCGAAGGTGTTTCACCGAGCGAAAACGCAGGCGGATCTACAGCTCTCGGGCCACACGCACGGAGGGCAGATCAACCCTGGCGGCGTGATGGGCCTCGCGCTCGACTACGTGAGCGGCGTGTACCGCGACGGAGAGAGCACGCTGTTCGTGAGCAACGGCCTGGGATTTACCGGGCCTCCCGTGCGCCTCCACGCCCCGCCCGAAATCGCGAAGATCATCCTCGTCCGCTGACCTCCCCGCCGTCGCGGTTCGGAAACCACGAACCGCAGGCGCGAGGGAAGGAGCCGCGTAGCGGCGACGCGCGCCGTCGCGGTTCGGAAACCACGAACCGCAGGCGCGAGGGAAGGAGCCGCGTAGCGGCGACGCGCGCCGTCGCGGTTCGGAAATAAATGAAGCTCCGCAGAGTGACCATCTGCAGAGCTTCGGGTTGGCCGCCCTAGTGTGGGCCACTCGCACGTTTAAGAAGCGTGTTCAGTCCTGAGACCGCCCGTGTCTTACGGTTAGACGATCTGCCCGTAGAGTGGGCTGAGGGCGAGTTGAACGCCCATCCGGGGGTTACGTGACGCGCTTCGGTTGATCGAGTGAACGACGGCGCATGCTCAGACTGGAGAGAAATCTGAGGGTTGTTGGTCACCCCGGCGCCGCCTCTTCCGTTGGTTGGGCTACTCCCTCGTCGAGTGAGGGAGGCAGGAGTCGAACCTGCACTGACACGCCGGAGTCTTCAGCTTGAGCTTGAGTCTCAGCCTGTTCTCCGACCCGCCGTGTAAGCCTCTGCCCCGCCCTGCGCAACCCGCTCAGCCGAACAAATATCCCAGCACCGCGCGGCCGACCTTCTTGTCCTCGGCCTTCGCCCCGTTGGCCTCTTCGCGGGCGAACTTCACCGCTTGCTGCAGCTTCTCGACGCGCACGAGCAGCTCGTTGACGCGCCGCGCGGGCAGCGCGCCAGAGAACTTCACGGTGCGCCAGGTGCCCACGACCACGTCTTCGTAATAGAGCTCGACCTGCGCGGGGTGCTTGTCGGTCGCCTCGGCCTTCACGTGGTTGCGCGGGATCTTCTTGGTCTTCGCGGTCTGCAGCGCCTCGGTCGCCCAGCAGTCCGCGCTCGCGTCGAACAGCCACGACTCGCTCGCGTCGAGCACGGGCAGCTTCTTCACGAACGTGTGCAGATCCACGAGCTGCTTCTCGAGAAACAGCAGGTACGTCACGGGCACTTGCGCGGCGATCACGTTGCCGTCGACCGTCACGTCCGCGCGCGCTTCGCAGTTGGCCCACTCCTTCGTCGCCGTCACGTCGAAGAGCTCGACCAGCGTCTCGACGGTGCGACGGATCGCGTCGTCGGCCTTGAGCTGCACCTTCGTCGACTCGGACGGGAGCTGCTCGCCCTCTTCGTCCTTGGGACGATACGAGCGAGAAATACCTGCGAGAAGAGAGGGCTTTTGCAGCTGCTGGTGCGCTTCGGTCAGCTCTTGGTGAGCCTTGGCCTTCACGCCCTTCTCGATCGCGATCACTTGATTGAGCTTCGCCATGGGTTCTTTGGGGCCGCACGGATGCGGCGCTCAACGGCGTCGGTCAATCCCCGTGACGAGCAACTTTGCGTAGCGAGTGTGACCGCAGCTTCACACACCTCACGCACACCACCGCAGCGCTGTCAGATCGCGGAAAGCTGGGAACATCACCACCTTCGAATCCCGTACACTCGTTGCGCCGTGACCTCCCTCTCGGCTCAGTTGAGACACAACAGCGCGAGGCTCGCGTCGCGAGCGCTCGAGCGCTGAGGGAGAAAGGGTTGAAGCACAGGATGAAGACTCCGCTGCCTCGTTCGCTCGTGTTGCTCGCGGCGCTCACTGCGGTCGCCAGCGCGGGCGCTTGCCGTCGCTCTAGTGGCAATCGAAACAACACCAACGCACAGCCGCCGCAGGCGCAGCAGAACCCCAACACGCTGCTCGACCAGCAGGCGCAGATCGTCCCCAGCGCGCCCGGCGCGAGCGCCCTCGCGCACTACGAAGTGCGCGTCGCCGCGGGCGAGCGCCTCGTGGTGTCCGTCGAATCACCGGCGTTCGACCCGGTGCTCGAGGTGGTCCTTCCCGACGGGACGTCGTTGATGAACGACGACTACCAGGGCTCGCGTCAGCGCTCGCAGCTCACGGTGTCCGCGCGCGCCGCGGGGACGTTGAAGGTCCGCGTGCGGCCGTATCGCCCGGGCACTGGAGGCGCGTTTCACGTGCGCGCCGAGCGACAGGCGGCGCAGGTCGCGCAGAACACCAACGCCCTCGCGATGCCCACGAACGTGCAGAACGCCTATCAGCAGATGGGCTCGCAGAGCACGCCGTTTCTCGAGTACATCCAGCCCTCGGAGGCGCGCACGCACCATCGCTTGCCGCCGACGCTGACGGCGACCGCGTCGCTGCGGCCGGGGCAAGAAGTGCAAGGCACGCTCGCGGCCAACGACCCCACGCTGCCGAGCGGCGAAGCATCGGACGTCTACTCGTTCAACGGAACGCAGGGAGACACCGTCTCGCTCGCGCTCAACTCAACGGCGATCGACCCGTACCTGATCGTCGTTGCGCCCTCGGGCGCGGTCTTCGCCGATGACGACTCTGGCGGCACGACCAACTCGCAGCTCTCGCTCGTGCTCGCAGAGACCGGCGAGTACAAAGTCATCGCCTCCGCGACGCGCGCCGGCGTGGCCGGCAGCTACGAGCTCAAGTTCAACCCCGCGGCGCGACAGACCAACGTGCAAGAGTGGTTTCCGGGGCAGCCGCAGCCGCAGCCCGGAGGCAACACGCAGGTCGCCGCGGCGAGCCGTCAGGGCACGCTCGCGCAGGGCGATCAGCGCTTGAACTCGGGCGAGTTCGTCGATCGATTGACCTTCAACTGGCCGGTCGGCGCGCAGATCCGTCTGCGCCTCGAGTCGCCGCAGTTCGACCCGTATCTCATCGTGCGCGCACCCTCTGGCTCGCAGCAAGACAACGACGACTTCAGCCCGAGCGACCGCAACTCGCAGCTCGACTACACCGTGCGCGAGGCCGGCCAGCACACGGTGATGATCACCAGCTATCGCCCCGGCGAGACCGGCGCGTACACGCTCAACATCGGCGGCGGTGGCGGCGCAGGGGCCGCGCAGCCCGCGCCTGGACAGCCGCAGCCGACGCCCGCGCAGCCGGGCAACGTGGGAGCGCAGACCGTCGCGGGCTCGCTCGCGCAGGGCGACGGGACTCGTTCGAGCGGTGAATTTGCAGACAATTTCACGTTCAACTGGCCCGCGGGCGCGGCCGTTCGACTCGAGACGACGTCGAGCGACTTCGACACGTTCTTGATCGTGCGCTCGCCCTCGGGCGCGCAGCAGCAGAACGACGACGGGATCCAAGGGACGACCAACTCGGCGCTCGACCTCGTCACCACCGAGGCCGGTCAGTACACGGTCACCGTGTCGTCGTACCGCACCGGAGAAACCGGCGCGTATCAGCTCAGCGTCCGCGCTCCGGGCGGTGGCGGCGCGCAGCCGCAGCCCGTCCCTGGCGTGCAGCCGCAGCCCGTCCCTGGCGTGCAGCCACAGCCGCAGCCCAACCCCGTGCAGCCCGGCAACGCTCGCGCCCGCGAAGTGACCGGAACGCTCGCGCGCGGCGACCGCACCCTGCAAGCCGGCGAGTTCGTCGACCAGCACACGCTGCAGTTCAGGCCCGGCGAGGCCGTGCGCTTGCGCCTCGAGAGCTCGTCGTTCGACACGTACCTCATCGTGCGCTCGCCGAGCGGAAGGCAGCACGACAACGACGACCTCGTGTCGGGCAACACCAACTCGGGCGTGGACATTCCCTCGGCCGAAGCGGGCAACTACCAGGTGATGGTCACCAGCTATCGCGCCGCCGAGACCGGCCCGTACACCCTGCGCGTCGAGAGCGGCGCCGCAGGCACGCTGCCCATCGACAACCCCGGCAACACCCCCAACAACCCCAACCCAAACAACCCCAACCCCACGCCTGTGCCCAACGTCGCTGGCGGGCCGCGCGTGTGGGGCGTGTTCGCGGGCATCACGGACTATCCCTCGGGCACCAACGACCTCGCGGAGTGCGCCAACGACGCGGTCAAGATGGTCGAAGCCCTCACCGATCGCGGCCTGATGACCCAGGACCGCCGCGTGCTGCTCACGGACGGACAGGCCACGCGGCAGAACATCCGCGAGGCGATTCAGCGCATCGGCGCGCAGGCGGGTCCGCAGGACGTGTTCATCTTCTTCTACTCGGGCCACGGCGGGCGCACCCGCGGCGGCTCCTCGGATCAGCGCGAGCTCGACGGCATGGACGAGTACCTCTATGTCTACGACGGACAGCTCATGGACGACGAGATGGGGACGCTCTTCGACGGGGTCCGCGCTCGCACCAGCATCCTCGCCCTGGACTCTTGCTACGCCGGAGGCTTTGCCAAGGACGTGATCACTCGTCCGGGCCGCATCGGGCTCTTCTCGAGCGAAGAAGACGTGACGAGCTCGGTCGCGCAGAACTTCCGCGCAGGCGGCTACCTCTCTCACTTCTTGCGCCTCGGAATGGGCGGCGAAGCCGACAACGACCCGCGTGACAACGCGCTCACCGTCGGCGAGCTCACCCACTACGTGTGGCGCCAGTTCGCGCAGCACGGACAGAGCGTCGAGCAAGGCGAGGGCGCCTATCAGCACCTCGTCGTCGACCGCGGCGCCGTCGGCGTCGGCCAGGTGCTCTGGAACTACCCGCGCTGAGCCGGGCCTCACCTCTGCCGCACACCCCGCGCGCTCGAAGCACACCCGCTTCGGGCGCGCGCCCGTTTCTGGGGAGGGATCTTCGCTTTACACCCTGTCAACCCTCGCTGGCGCGCCGCTGGTTCTGCCGTAGCATCGACGGCCTCTGACCCCATGAGCGACGCGCGACGATGGCTGCTCTGCGCAGAGGATAGCCTCTCGGCGACGCTCGCCCGAGACCTGTGCGACAGGGTGCTTCGCGAGCGAGCGCGCTTCGATTGGCTGCGCGCACTGTGGGACCCGTCGCTGGTCGACACGCAGCGCCGCTGGGTGGGCCTCGATGCGCACTTCGACTGGGCCGATCGCGGCGCGCTCGATCGTCGCTGCGACGCTCGATCGATCCCCATCGCCGTGCGCGACGCGAGCACCGGCCGCAGGGTCGCGCCGCACGCGAAGGCCGCGATGGCCTTCAAATCCGCGCGCGCCGCGATGACCATGGAGCCCCCGCCGGACCTGCTCTTCATCGCCGCGGACACCGACGGAGAGAGCGACCCCAAGCTGCTCTTCGCCGAAGGACTGCGGCTCGCAGACGAGCCCGTCACCGCGGTGTGCGCCGAGATTCACCGCGAGTCCGAGGCGTGGGTGATCGCGGGCTTCGTCGCGCAAAACGCAGCCGAACGAGCGGCGCTCGCCCGCGTGTGCGACGCGCTCGGGTTCGACCCGACGCTCGAGAGCGAGCGGCTCATGTCCGACGTTCACCGCGACGCGCGGGACGCCAAGCGCGTAGCCAAGGCGCTCTTCGAGGCGAGCGGCGGGATCACCGCGCGCAACCCGCGCTTCGCTGCGTGCTGGACCGAGACGCCCCTCTCGCTGCTCGAAGCGCGCGGCGAGCGCTCGGGCCTCGCGCGCTACCTCCGCGCGATCGAGACCACCGTGGTCGACTCGATCGTCGCGGGCTGAGCGCGCTCAGCGGCAGCGCGTGCGTCGGTGCGCGGCGAGCGAGCGATCGACGTAGGCCCGCGCGGCGGCGACCCAGCGCTCTTCGATCGCGGCCTCGCTGGTGATCACGATGGCCTCGATCATCGGGGCTCCGCCTTCGGGGGCGACCGTGAAGTACACGCGCCGCGTGGGCTCGTACTCTTGCCCAGGGACGAGGCACACGTTGTCGTGGCACTCCACGGACATGCCCTCGTCCGCGCGGCGAACGAGCGCGACCAGCGTCTGCCGAACGCTCTCGGCGCGACGGTCGAGCGCGGCGCCGCACAGCTGCTCGGCGCTCCTGCGCTCGCGCCCTCGACCGTTGGGCGGGGCTTCGAGCACCTCGACCAACGAGAGGCCGCGAGGAGCGACGATGGCCGCGCGCAGCGCCGCGGTGTCTCCAGCGATCGCGCGCAAGCGGAGCTCGAGCGGCGAGTGCGTCTCGTCTGCGACCACGCTCGCTTCGACCGCGGCGTCGATCACAGGCGAAGCGTCCTGCGCAGCGGGTTGCGCGACGGGCTGCGCGACGACGTCCTCGTTGGAGGCGCCCGACGGAGTGGTGTTGGTGTTGGTGTTGGCGTTGTTGGTCTCGGTGACGGCCGCGGTTCGACAGGCCGAGAGCGCGAGGGTCGCGGTGAGCGCGAAGCGAAGGGCGAGCGGGGCGTGCATCGGGTGTTCGTTGCTAACAGAAACGCCAGCGAAGCACCGGGCGATTCCGCCGCGAGCGCGGCCAGCGATCACTCGCCGCCGAGGTCCTTCGACAGCGTGGGCGTCGCCGAGAGCACGCGGGCGTTGATCCACGCTTCGTACACGGGCGCGAGCTCGACGACGGCGCTGGTCTCTTCGCCCCAGGCGCACTCGACGCCGGTGCGCACGTCTTTGAGCACTCGGCGCGAGGCGTGGACGCGACGGACCTCGTCGTCGCGCAAGAGCTTCTCGACGTCCGCCGCGCGGCGCAGGGGCTGGGCGTGCGTGGCGCTGTCGAAGAGCGCTTTGATCACGTACGTGGCTCCGTCGCCGAGCACGCGGTGCGCGCCCTGCTCGACGGAGAAGACCCTGGCCATCTCGCCGCGAAACACGATGGCGCACAGCATGGGAGCGCCTTCGGCCGGCGGCTCGGTCGACTCGCGCCAGGGCCAGCTCACGGCGGGCGGACGCGATTTCGCCGGTCCTTTTGCTGGCGGAACGACGGACGCCCTGCCCCGCGCCTTCGCTTCGCCCGGGTCGCTAACGCCTTCGCCCGGCGAGTACACGGTGGCGGCGAGCCCCTGCTCTCTCGCGTACGCGAGGTACGCGCTGCGCAGCCACTCGACCCACTTCCACGCGGCGCGCGAGGCGCTGAGGTAGAGGACGCTGAGCGGGTGCGCGCTGGGGGCCTCGAAGGTCGCGAGAAACAGCGCTCTGCGCGCGCGCAGCAGGTGCTCGCGCAGGTCTGCGAACTCGTCGACCAGGGCGTTGGCCGCCTCGGCGCTGCGGTCGTAGTAGGCCTCGAACGCGAGGTCTTCGCTGGCGATCGCCTGCTCGACCGCGTGATCGACGAGCGAGACCAATCCCTTGGCGGCGGCGGCGCGGCGGGCGGCGCGCTCGGCCATCGCGCGGTCGCTCCAGAAGCCCTCGAGCTTCGAGGCGCTGTCGAACGAGCGAAGCTCCGCGCGCAGGGCGTCGCACAGGGCGCTGCGGCTCCAGCGCTGGGCCATCGCGCGCAGCTCTCCGGCGAGCGAGAGGACCTCGGCGACGCGGGCGAGGTTGGCGGAGTCCTCGGCGCTCTGCGAGGACAAGCGAAACACAACGCCCTTGATTTTGTGTGCGTCGACCTCGACCCGCGACGCGCGCTGCCCGTTGGTCCCGGCGTTCTGCGCGAGAAAAGCCGCGAGCGGCGCGGTCACGAGGCGCTCGATCGCGCGCTTGAGCGGGCGCGCTCCGTACCGCGGGTCGACGCCCTCGCGCACGATCGCGTCCACCGCGGCGCCCGTGGGGACGAGCGCGACGTTGGCCCTGCGGAGGCCTTCGCGCTGCGAGAGCTTCTTCAGCTCGCGCAGGACCACCGAGCGAAGCGCCTCGGGCGAGAGCGGGTCGAACACCACGAAATCGTCGACGCGGTTGAACAGCTCTGGGCGAAAGAACGACTGCGCTTCGGACAAGTAGTGCTGTCGCACGGCGCGCTCGGCGCGGTCGCGGTCGGCGACCTCGAAGCCGACGCGGGCGCGCAGCGTGTCGGCGCCGAGGTTCGAGGTCATGACCAGGACGCAGTTGCGAAAGTCCGTGAACTTTCCCCGCGCGTCGGTGAGGCGCCCCTCGCCGAGGACGCCGAGCAGGACGTCGAACACCGCGGGGTGCGCCTTCTCGATCTCGTCGAGCAAAACGACGCTGAAGGGCTGCCTGCGCACCGCCCCCGTGAGCGCGCCTGCGCTCTGGCCGTCTCCCACGAGCCGCGCGACCGCGTCGGGGCCGGCGTGCTCGCCCATGTCCACGCGCACGAGGCGCTCGTCCGAGCCGAAGACGAACTGGGCGAGGGCCCGAGAGAGCTCGGTCTTTCCGACGCCCGTGGGGCCGGCGAAGAAGAGGACGGCCGCGGGCTTCTTGCTGTCTTGCAGGCCCGCTTTGAGCACGCTGACGACCTCGACGACGCGCTCGACGGCGTGGTCTTGCCCGACGACCCGGGCTTTGAGCGCAGCGCGCACCGTCGCCGGGTCGAGCGCGACGTCGTCTCGCAACAACACCGGCGGGATCCCGCTCTCGCTCGCGAATCGGTCGACCACGGCCGAGACCGACAACGACGGCGCGTGCATCGACTGCCGCGACTGCGCCGCGCGCCGCAAGAACGAGAGCGCTTGCCCCAGCGTCGCGCCGTAGGGCCAAAACCGCTTCGCCAGCCCGATGCACGCGTCCACCGCGTCCGCGGGGATCACCACTGAGTGCTTGCGCTCGAGCGACTGAGCCACGCGCAGGGCGATCGCGCGCAGCTGCTCGGCCGACGGCTCGTCCACGCGAATGACCGCAAACACCCTGGCGAACGAGGGGTTGCGCCGCTCGAGCTCGGCCCACGCCTCGGGCGTCGCCTCGCCGACCGCGCACACCTCTCGCGCGGCCAACGCCGAGACGAGCAGCTGCGCGACGTTGTCGTCTCGCTCTGCGCTGCGCCCGGCGTCGAGCAGGTCGAGCACCGCGCCGAGGTGCAAGACTGCGCCGGTCGCGCTGGCCTCGCGCAGCACCTCCAGCGTCTGCTGCTGCCACTCGCCAAAGGAGCCTTCGCCAGAGATCAACCGCGAGCCGTCGAGCGCGAAGAAGAGCCTCCTGCCCGCGATGGCGAGGGGCTCTTCGCCCTGCAGCCGCGCGGCCACCTCCGCGAGGATCGCGGACTTTCCCACGCCCGAGAGGCCGATGAGCACCAGCGGGTCTGGGTGCGGCTCGCGCAGACGCGCGAGGATCGCGTCGACGATGGCGTCGCGACCGAATGCGCGATCGAGGCGCTCTTCAGCGGCGAACTGGTGCCACGGATCACCGACGCGGCGAAGGGTGCGGCTCTTGCGGCGCAGCGCGCGCCCGTCACTGTGCTGCGGGCCGCGCTCGGGACGAAACCCCGCGTCCAGGTCGTACGCCTGCGCGATCGCGCGATCGCGGGCGCTGGCCGAGGCGCGCGCGTCTTCGTCGTCGTCGTTGTCTTCGAGCTCTGGGTCGCTGTCGTCCGGCGCGCTGCTGGCGCTGAACGGTCGTTCATCGAGGGACAGCTCGTGGTGTCGCAGCGACGAGAGCGGCGCGATGGACGGGGCGACCTCGAACGCGTGAAGCTCTTCGGAGCCGGTCTTGCGAAGGTCGAGCAGCGCGTGTTCGGGCAGGGATTTCAGGTGCGCTTCGAACAGGGTCGCGGCGCGCTCGAACACGTCTTCGCCGCCTTCGAGCCAGAAGCGCACGCCGAGCCGCGGCGCAAACGCCTCGACGTACGGCCGATGCGCGGGCGCGAGCACGACCGACAACGAGAGCGGGCGGCGCTCGGTCTCTTTGGCGCCCCACACCGGGAGCACCGGGAGCTCGAGCTCGACGAGGTTGCCCGTGGTGGCGCGGGCCCACGAGGCGACGCGGCGAGGGTGCGCGCGGGAGATCGCGTCATCAACGGCGAGCGAGAGCTCGTCGATGGCCCGCTCGGCGCTGGCGGCGGCCACAGCCCACCCTTCGATCGCGAGGGGGTGCACGACGCACGCTCCCCCGGCGCGCTTGGCGACCAGGCATCGATACGAAAACCGCATAGAAACCAGCAATCCCTACGCGGACCATTGGTAGCACTCTGGGACGCGCGCGGACACGAGAAGAGTGTTTTCGTTCTGCGAACGATTCACGTAGCATCGACGCCGTCATGAGCGACGTGGACGCAAAGTGCCTCGATGTGTTTCCGACCTGGCTGCGAACTCTCGGCGATGACGGCGAGGGACTCGTAGATCTCATCTCGGACCCGAAGATTCCCGAGACCGCGCGAAGGACGCTGGTCGGAGGGCTGAACTACCTGTTCAAGTCTCTCGATTTGATCCCCGACGGGATCGACGACATCGGCTACCTCGACGACGCGTTTGTGCTGCGCGTCGCCGCGGACCTCGCGAACAAAGAGGGCATCGACGGCGTCGAGGCGGGCAAGCTCACCATCGCGCTTCGGCTCATCAACGAGGTCGAGCTGGTGCGCGAGTTCTTGGGCGACGACTACAAGCGCCTCGAGGGCTACGTCGTCGGCCTGCGCCGCGGCGCGGCCCGCGGCCGCTCGGTGGACGACATCGTCAACAACCCCGCGGTGCTCGCTGAGTTCATCGCGGACGTGCGCGGGTTCGCCAAGAGCTACACGGCGCCGTCGTTCTCGCGCGAGCCGAAGAACCTGATCAAGATGCGCGCGTTCTTCGACGCGAAGCTCCCCCGCTGAGCCGTCGGCGCCCGTCGCTCGCGCGAAGGGCGTGAGGCGTCACGGTCGACGGCGTTGCCCCCTTCCCAAGGTTGCGAAGCTCAGGGGCGACGGCCTTCGGAGCTCACGCGACCGAGCGCGATCGAGACGCTCTCGCCGCGCACTTCAGTCCACGCCGCGAGAAACTCTCGTCCGCCCCACACGACGGACGAGAAGAGCGCGTCTGCGCCAGCGCGCGGGAGGCGAAGGAGCTCTCCCACGGTCTTTCCGTTGCGACCGACGCGGGCGAAGACGACGGTGGGGCGGCCCGAGCGCGGGTCCGCGTGGGTCCAGGTGACTCCCGTGTTTCCGTCGGGCGCGACCGCGGCTGCGGGCTGCATGTCCGCGGCGCGTCCGTTGGTCAGCGCAGTGCGACGGGTCTCGACGCGGGTGCCCGCGGCGCGCGCGAAGGCGAGGGTGTTCGTCTCTTCTTCGAACATCCCGTCTTCCCACACGAAGTTGAACGCCTCTCCGTCGCTGGCCATCGCCACGGCCGCGTTGATCTTGCGCTCGGCGTTGACGACGAAGGGCGAGCCGCCCTGGCCCTCGGGGCCCATGCGGTACAGCGTGAGCTGCGACTGCGCGCGGCGCAGGTCGAACGTGTTGTAGCCAAACGCGAAGCCCTGGCGCGTCGGCAGCAGCGAGGGCATCCCCACGATGAGCACGTCGCGCAGGCCGATCTCGTTGCCCACGCGGCTGCCCGCGGAGTCGTAGAAGCGGAAGCGCGCGGACATCTGGTCCTCGCCGTTGAAGCGCACCCACGCGACGGACGTGCGGCCGTTGCTGACCGCGACCCGCGCGAACAGGTCCATCTCGCTCGACTCGCTGACCTTCACGACCGCGCCCTGCGACGCGCCCGCGGGGTCGACGCGCGCGAGAAACACGTCCACTTCTTCTTCGTTCTTCAGGCCGGTCCAGCCGATCGCGTACCCCGAGCCCGTCCACGCGATGGACGGAAAGATCGCGATGTCCCCGTCCCTCGACGAGCTCACCTTCACCGCCTCGCCCACGCGATCACCGCCCGGCGACAAGCGCTGAAAGTACACGTCCGCGCTGCTCTCGTTGAGCACGCTGTACGCCATCGCGTAGCCGTCACCGTTGGACGCGAGCGAGGGCAACAGCGCCAGGCTCTGCCCGTCCCGCGGTCGGACGAACTCTCCGCTCGCGTTCGTCGCGAGGCTGCTCCAAGCCCACGCGGGCATGCACGAGCGCACCGGGCGGTGATCGCTCGCGCGAACCACCAGCGTCTGGCAGCGGATCGCCGCGCTCGCAGGGCGCGCAGCGGGGCCCTCGGCGCGGGCGGACCTTGAATTCATGTGCGCAGCGCGCGAGCGCGAGCAGCCCGAGCCGCAGGCGCCCGAGCCGTCGCGCAGCGCGATGGCGGTCGCGCCCGTGAGCGCGGCGCCCGCGAGGCCGGCGACGAGCACCGTGCTCATCCGGGTCGCGGGGTTCGAGAGACGCAGCTTCGCGTAGTGAATCGCGAGGCCGAAAATCGAGTCGGGACGCCTTTGCATTCGTGCGTGCTCCTTCGTAGCGAGAGTGTTCGCGGCCCGAATGCTAGCGCGAGAAATCACTCTGCGCTCGTCGCGAAGCGCGCTCCGCGGGTTCACAGAATCAACGTCGCTCAGCGCTCGCTCAAGCGCGCGGCGATCGTCGCAGCGTCGCCCAGCACGAGCTCGGTCAACGCGCTCGCTCGCCCGCCCTTCACCGCGCGGCGCACGTGATCGCGCTCGGCCTCGCTCAGCGCGCGACCGAGCTTCGCCTCGAAGAGCTCGAGCAACATCGCGCTGCGGCCCTCTTCACGGCCCTCTTCACGGCCTTCTTCGCGGCCTTCTTCGCGGCCTTCTTCACGGCCTTCTTCACGGCCTTCTTCACGGCCTTCTTCACGGCCTTCTTCACGGCCTTCTTCGCGGCCCTCTTCGCGCACCTGATCGATGTCTTTGTAGCCCGCGCGGAGCAGGAGGTTGCGCATGCTGACGTCGAGCGCGACGCGGCGGTCCCACAGGGCGGCGGCGGGCATTTTCTCCTGCAGAATTCCTGGCGCTTCGAGGTTGGACTCGCCCGTGTGCACCGTCATGGCGTCGGGAGACGAGTACACTTCGACGCGGCGCGGACCGACGAGGCGAACGACCCAGACGAACTTCGATCCAGCGCCGAAGTACTCTTCGATCTTCGTCTGCAGATCGGCTTCTTTGGTTCCTTCGTCGGCGTACTCGACGGCGAGCGGTGGGGCGCCCTTCGCCCAGCCTGGACGATCTGCGGGGACGCCGCCCACGCTCACGTCCGGCGCGCGCACGGTGTCCTCGGCCAGCTTGTGGCCCACGTCGATGCCCATCTCGACCACCATCGGGTCCGTCGCCAGCGGAAGCGCGCCGATCACGTTGGCCGCCCCGTGTCGCGTGCCCGCAGGGGCGAGCTGCACGGGGTGCCCCCGAGAGATCTCGTAGTAGCCGCCGGGCTCGAGCCCGTCCGCCCGAAACGGCCCTGGCGCGAGCTTCTTCGTATCAGGGTGTTGGCTCATCGCAGCGCACGAGTGTAGCGCCGCTCAGCGGATCGAGCGAAGCCACGCCGCCCACTGCTCGCTCGTGAGCGCGCCGTCGTTGCCCGTGACCGGCTCGCGCGTGCTCTGGGCGAGCACCGCGCCCGTCTGCGGGTCGATCACCACGTACGCGGCGATCGCGCGGATGTTGTGCCGCTCGATCAGCGCCCGGTGCGCGTCCCAGCGCTTCACGTTGACCCGCACGCGCTCGAACCGCTGCGCGAGCACCGTCGCTGTGGGCTCTTGCGCTTCGATGCGGCCCATCTCGCGGCAATCCGCGCACCACGGCGCGGTGAACTCCAAGAGCACCCGCGTCCCTCGCGCCCGTCCGCACTGCAGCGCGCGCTGGATCTTCGCGTCGAGCTCGGCGTCGGTGCGCTCGGCCCACTGTTCGGCGAGAGGCTCGAGCGCGGGGCCGCACGCGAGCGACGGGCCGCGCCGCGCGCAGCCGAGCAACGAGAGCGAGGCACACAGAATCAAGCGGGCGGGCTTCATGCTCGGCGTCGGCGGTTCATCTTGGACCAGTGGTCCGTTTCGCACCAGCGGGGTGGTGATCCGCGGCGGACCAGGACAGGCAACGTCCGGCGGATTTCACCGTGAAATACCGCGCAGAGCGCGCTCGGCACGAGGAGTGAAGAAGAGGGAGCCCGTGAGCGGGGCGAAGCCGCTCGAAAGGACGAAGCACCATCATGACCCTCTCTGTGAAGTTCTGGGGCGTTCGAGGCTCTTGCGCGACGCCCGGCGTCGAGTTCGCTCGCTACGGGGGCAACACGCCCTGCATCGAAGTGCGCGCCGGCGCATCGACGCTCATCCTCGACGCAGGGACGGGCATCCGAAAGCTCGGCCAGTCCCTGCTCGCAAAAGGAAAGGTCGACGTCTCTCTGCTGCTCTCGCACGTGCACTGGGATCACATCCAGGGGCTGCCGTTCTTCGCGCCGCTGTATGTTCCTGGCACACGAATTCATGTGGTGGGCGGGGCGAACCCGATGCCGCTGCGGGACTGCCTGCACCGGCAGATGAGCGCGCCGAATTTTCCCGTGGACCTTCGGGACGTCGGCGCGACGCTGACCTTCTTCGAGCTGCGCGATCGTCAGCGCACCGTCCTCGGCGACGCCGAGATCACCGCCGTGCGGGCCAACCACCCCGACGGGGTGTACGCCTACCGCATCGAGCACAAGGGCCGCTCGATCGTGTACGCCACGGACACCGAGCACTACTCGTGCGTCGACAAGAGATTGCTCTCGCTCTGCCAGGACGCCGACGTGCTCATCTACGACACGCAGTATCTCCCCGAGGAGTACTCGGGCGAGCGCGGAGCGTCCCGCATCGGCTGGGGCCACTCGACGTACGAAGCCGCGGCGATGCTCGCCGAAGCCGCCAACGTGCGAGACCTCGTGCTGTTTCACCACGACCCCGAGCGCACCGACGAGCAGGTCAGCGCCCTCGAAGCCCGCGCCCGCGCGCTCTTCGCCCGATCCACCGCCGCGCACGAAGGGATGGAGCTGACCCTCGCCCCAGCCCTCGGCGACGCCGCCTCGCGCGCAGCCTGAACAACAACGGCCGTGCTGGGCTTGGTGCTACCTTCGACGTTGTTGCAAGAGCAGTCGCACAAGCTGTCGCTGCTGCTCGACCTCGGCGCCATGCTCGCGCGCGAGGTCGAGCTCGACGCGCTGTTGTCCGCGCTCTCGTCGCGCATCGCCGAGGCCCTGCGCGCCGAGCGAGCCACGCTCTACCTCGTCGACGACACGACCAACGAGCTCGTCTCGCACGTCACCACCCTCCCTGTGATCGGGCAGATTCGCTTGCCCGCAGGCAAAGGAATCGCGGGCTACGTCGCGGAGACCGGCGAGGTCGTCAACCTCCGCGACGCGTCGACGGACCCGCGGTTCTTCTCGGAGGTCGACCGTCGCACGGGTTTTCGCTCGAAGACCATGCTCACCGCGCCGATCCGCGACTCGCGCAGGGCGATCCGCGGCGTCGTTCAGGTGATCAACCGCGCGGACGGGCCGTTCTCGACGGAGGACGAGGCCTTCTTGCTCGCGCTCGCCGCGCAGGTCGCGCAAGCGCTCGAAGGCACAACGCTCAGGCCCGCCACGGGGTCGTCGCGAGGCGTCTCGCTGCGCGGGCCGTTCAACCACATCGTCGGCTCGAGCGAGCCGATGCGCGCGGTGTACGAGCAGATCCAGCGCGCGGCCAGCACCGACGCGACCGTGCTCTTGCGCGGCGAAACCGGCGTCGGAAAGGGCCTCTTCGCCCGCGCCATCCACGCCAACTCGAAGAAGCGCGCAGCGCGAGAGCTCGTCACCGTCGACTGCACCACCCTGCCGCCGACCCTCATCGAAGCAGAGCTGTTCGGCCACGAGAAGGGCGCGTTCACGGGCGCCGATCGCAGGGTGATCGGCAAGGTCGAGCGCGCCCACGAAGGGACGCTCTTTCTCGACGAGGTCGGCGAGCTCGCGCCCGCGGTGCAGGCCAAGCTGCTGCGACTCGTGCAAGAGCGCGCGTTCGAGCGCGTCGGCGGACGCAGCGCGCAGCACACGGACGTGCGCATCGTCGCGGCCACGCACAGGGACCTCGAGGCGATGGTCTCTCGCGCAGAGTTTCGGCAGGATTTGTTCTATCGCTTGCGGGTCGTCGAGATCACGATTCCGCCGCTGCGCTCGCGGGGCGCCGACGAGGTCCTGCGGCTCTGCGAGCACTTTCTCGCGATGTACGCGCGCAGGCACGGCCGAGGCGACATGGAGCTCACCGCCAGCGCGCGACGGACCCTCGGCGAGCACGACTGGCCCGGCAACGTGCGCGAGCTCGAGCACGCCATCGAGCGCGCCGTGGTGATCGCCCCCGCCGCGCGCATCGAGTCGGCGCACCTCGGGCTGCCCGTCACCCGCGCGCGCAGCAGCAGCGAAGGGCCAGCGCTCGTGCATGGCGTGCACTTGCCGATGGGGCTCTCGCTCGCCGAGGTCGAGCGTCGCTACGTCGCCGCCACCCTCGCCCACGAGCACGGAAACGTCACGCGCACCGCGCAATCGCTGGGCATCTCGCGCAACCGGCTCAAGCGCAAGAAGGGCTGATCCCCCAAAGAGCGCTCAGCGAACGCGCAACGTCGTGCTGCTCACGCCCATGTTGCCCGCTTCGTCGTACGCGCGCACAGAGATCGTGTGCTCGCCCGCCGCGAGGCCCGCGGGGACCCGCGCTTCGTAGCGCTCTTCGCGCTCGTCGAGCACGCCGTCCGCCGAGCGCGCGGGGCGCCATTCGAGCGTGTCGATCGCGTACTCGACGCGCGTGACCGCGGTCGCGCCGTCGCGCACGTCGCCGACGATGCGCCCGTTGTCGACGCGCGCGGTCACGACGGGTGGCGTCAGGTCGATCAGCACGGGCTCGCTCTCGCGGCGGTCCATGAGGGCTTCACCGTCGGGGTTCGCTGCTTCATCGGTCGCTTCGACGGACACGCGGTAGAAGCCCTCGGCGAGGCCGTCGACGGCCCACTCGAGGTTGGTGCCCGTGGTGTAGTCGCTGTTGCGGTGCAGCGAGCGCCAGGTGCTGTCGCCGTCGCTGCGGTAGCGAACGCGGTAGCGAAGGGCGTCGCTGTCGGGGTTCTCGACCTTCCAGTTCAAGCGGACGACCGCGGGGCGCGCCTCGCCTTCGCGCGGAAGCGCGGTCACCTCGGTGAGCACAGGGCGCTGGTTGGTCGGGAGGTAGTACACGGTCACCGCGCGCAGGGTCGACGCAGGGTCGCGCGAGAAGCGTGCACGGATCTGCACATATCGCGAGGTGCTCTCTGCGACGGTCCCGTCCTCGCGCAGCGCGGCCCACGAAGACCACGTCGCGTCCGGGGGATCGCTGTTGCCGGTGCGCGCCTCCCAGTCGAGCGTCCCGCCGCCGCGCCAACGAACAGCGCCCCAGCGCGCGGGCGAGGTCGCGTCGAGCACCTTGCTCGTCCACGTGGCGCGCTCGGCGTTGTTGGCGTTGACGAGGTACACCGCGCCAGAGTCTCCCGTGGCGAACGCGCGCGTGCGGCCCGTGAGCGAGAGCGAGAGCACGCTGCTCTCGTCGACGTCGAAGACGACGGTCGCGGTGCGGTCTTCGGCGATCGAGACGACGCGGCCGTTGGCGCCGAGGCCGGCGAGCACCGCGCGGCGCGTGGCGTCCCACTCGATGGACGTGACGTGCGTCTCGGTGCTGGCGAAGAGGCGCTCGCTCACGCCGTTGGCGCGGACCATGTACACGGCGCCGCGGCCGGGGCGACCGCGGGTGCCGCCCGTTCCGCCGGGGGAGGGAGAGCGCGAGGCGAGCGCCGAGCGGCCGGTGGGCAGCGAGAGGCCTTCGGCGAACTCGTTGGCGGCGACGTAGAGCGAGTCGCCCACCACGCGGATCTGCTTCACTTCGTTGCCCGCGAGCCGGACCACCGCGCGCGCGTCGCTCGGGCCACGAACGGCGTACACGACCGCCGTGGTGCCGCCGCCGGTGCCCGCGTACACGGTGTTGTTGGGGCCGATGGCGAGGGAGTACAGGCTGGATTCTTCGGCGTCGAAGACGACCGTGGCGCGGCCTTGGGCGTCGATGGCGAAGAGCTTTCCGTCCGGGCCCGTCGCGGCGAAGAGCGTGCGGCGCGCGCTGTCGTACGCGAGCGCCCACACGTGCTCGACCCCGGGCAGCGCGGCGAAGCGCTCGCCCTCGCGCGGCTGACCGTTCTGCGGTCCGCGGAGCCGCACGATGTTGCCGCTGCCCACGAGCGCGGCGTACAGGGCGTTGCCCTCGCCCGCGACGATCGCAGTGACCGCGATTCCGCCGGTGTTTGCCCAGTGTTCTGCGCGGCCGTTGGCGATGCGGTACACCCTGCCGTCGCTCGCCGTGCCGGCGTACAAGCCGTCGGTCCCCTCGAAGAGCGACCACACGCCGCCCGCCGCGGGGTCGAGCGCGACGCGGGTGATGTCTTGCCCGAGCACGACGCTGCCGTCGGAGGTGACCGCCGTGCGATCCATCGTTCCCGCTGCAAAATCGCCGGCGGAGTCGATCACCAGCGTGCGCGTCTGCACCGCCTCGGACCCGCGCGGAACGACCGCCAAAGCACCGGTCCCCGCGATCGCGAGGCACGCCAGGAGAGAGAGTCTCTTGTTCATTCTCTGTGTCTCACTCGAAGTCTTCTTCGCACTGGAGAAATCGATATTCACCAGTGAATTTACTGTCGCAGCTCGCGCACACGCAGGCGCACTCGATCGCGCCCCACCACGATGCGCCCGAGCGGCACCACCGTCCTGCGCACGTTGCCCATGAGCTCAGCGCCGTCCGTGCTCGCCCCCGGTCGCAGCGCGTCCGCCGCGCTCGACGGCAGGTTGTACAGCGTTCGACCGCGGATCAGCGCGCCCTGCCCCGGCATGCGAACGACCACCACCAGCGCGTCGTCCGGGTAGCTCGTCGTGAGGTTGCGCACGAGGTCGTCGATGCTCTCGGGCTCGGCCATGTCCGGCGTCGCCTCGCCGCCCGGCATCACTTCGATCTCCATCTCTCGGCCCGCCATCTCGCGGGGCACTTCGATGGGGATCGTCCTGGTGATGGGCGCCGCTGCGTATTGGCCCAACGAGACCTGCAGCTGCACGGTGCGACCGGGGTCCGCCTCGGCTTGCGAGAGCGTCACGTTGCGCACGAAGTACAGCTCGCGACGCCAGCGAAGGTTCACGTCCACTTCGACGCGGTCGATGCGCACGGGCTGAAACGGGTTGTCCGTCAGTCGATCCACGGCTTCGTAGAAGGACATCGAGAGCGGCGAGATGGACCCCGGCCCCGAGAGCGTCGCGCCCACGTCGGTGAACGAGAGCACGCCGCGATCCCGCGTGTGCACTCGCGCTTCGATCGTGTACGCCGCGTCGGACATGTCGCCCGCGGCGGTCTCGAGCGTGGTCGCCACGACGCTGCCGACGAGCCGCGCGAAGAGGGCGCGGTGAAAGGCGACGTTGACGTTCCAATCGTTTTGCGGCGCGCCGTCGTTGCCGCGGATGCGGACGCGCATCGGGACCATCGGCGCGGTCTCGCGCTCGTCCACGATGATCGTGCTCGGGCGGTCTTGCACGAGCGCGCCGAGCGGGCGCACGGGCTCGGCGATCTTGAACGATCGACGCGAGCTCGAGAGGATCCAAGATACTCGCGAGAGCGCCGCAGGGAGGGCCACTTCGCCGAGCTCCATCATCGGGTGACCGAAGCCGAGGACCTCGGGGCCGCGCACCCAGGTGACCGTTCCCGTGCCTGCGCCGGAGATGTCTCCGCTGATGAGCTGAACGCTGACCGATCCGCCGGGCTCGTAGTGCGACGGCGTGCCCGGCTCGGGCCGCGGCGTCCCCGTCCCTGCGGCTTGCATCGGGACGATGCCCATCGGCTCGAATGCTTCTGACAAGAACCGCACGGCGCCCGTGCTCATCCCCGCCACGCTGAGCGGGACCGCCAGCGGCGCGAGCGCGCCGAAGGGCGTCTGCACCGGCGCGCGCGCGAGCCGCAGCTGCGACGCGGCGTTTTCGAGCGCGGTCTGCCTGCGATTGGGCCCGCCCTCGCTCGGCCCCGCCATCGGAACCGGCACCGTGTACCCGGGAACCATCCCCGGCGGCGTGCGCCTCGGGCGACCGAGCTCGGCCAACATGTTCGAGATGGGCGTCACCCCGGCGATGGGCTCGTTGCCAAACTCCCAGCCGTACGCGTACGCGCCGACGAGCTTGTCGTCCACGTAGATGGGCGAGCCGGACATGCCGCCGACCGTGTTGGCCCGCTGCAAGATCGGGTGCGTCGTGCGAATCAGCACCAGGTCTTGTCTCGGCCTGAAGTTTCGCAGGGTCCCGACGATTTCGACCTCGAAGCGCTCGGGCCGGGTTCCGCTGAAGACCGAGAGCCCGTACCCGCGCATGCCGGGGCGGAGCTCATCGACCGAGATCGTTCGCGGAGTGGGCGCGCTCTGAGCGATCGCCAACGCCGCGGACACGAGGGAGGTCGCGCAGAGCGCGAGAGTGACTACAGCCCGTCGCACGTGTGAATGCCGCGGAGCCTACGGCACACTCGTTCGACCGGGAAGGGCGCCGCGCCGCCGCCAGCGCTCAATCCACTTTGAACTCGTCGAAGTGCCGCGCGAGCGCGTCCACCAGCGCCGCGATCCGCGGGGTCTTTCGCTGGTCTTCGTGCGTGAGGATCCACGCCGTGCGCGTCAGGTGCGCGACGCTCTCTCGGTGCTCGGTCGCCTCGACGAGCGAGCCCTTCATGTGCGCGAGGAGCCTCGGCAACAGGGCCACCCCGACGCCGAGCGCCGCGAGGTCGACCACCGCCGCAAACTTCGCCCGCGCTGCGATTCGCCCGGCGTTCTCGCGCTCCCACGCGGACTCTGGCGAGCTCTTCTCGGACTCTTCTCGGCACACCCACAGCCGCTCGGTCTTGCGCGCGAGCGCTTGTTTCGTCCCGAAGACCCCGTAGGGCAGCTTGCACAGCCGCCGTCCCCAACAGCTCGGGGGCGGTCGCTTGACGATCGCGATCGCGCAGTCCACCTCGCGGTCGCGCACGCTCGGTCCGCGATCGGTCAGCGAGAGCGTGACCGTCACCGGGTACTTGTCCGACAGCTCGACGATCGGCTTCGCGAGGTACGGCAGCAGCGCTTCGACGGTCGTGAGCGTGATCTCACCGGCGATCGCGGTCTCTTTCGCGCGAAACGCCCCCTGCACGTCGAGCACGCCCCTGCGTGTCGTGTGCGCCACGCGCGCGAGCGCTCTTCCTGCGTCGGTGAGCACCACGGTCCCGTCCCCGCGCACGATGCACGACTGCCCCGTCGCGGTCTCGAGCGCGGTCATGCGTCGGTAGATCGTCGAGGCAGAGATCCCCAGGTCGCGCGCGGCGTCCGCGATGGTCCCCGCGCGCACGATGGCGTCGAGGATGCGAAGGTCTTCCCACTCGATGTCGCTCAAAGCGACGGCGATGATACGGCGAGCGAGCGTGCGCAGGACGCGCGATCAGCGCCAGCGCCGCGGCTGCTCTCTGGACGAGGACACCCTCACGTTGATGGCGTCGCGCTCGTTGGGTCCGAAGAACCGAAACGTACTGGCCCGAAACTCGTACGACAGCAGCTGCGCCCCCTGACGAAAGGACAGCTTGTCGGGGTTGGCTCGGACGTACTCGTTGCTCGGGTCGTACTCTTGCCAGCCCTGCGCGCGCATCGCCACGCGCACTCGAAGCTGCAGCGGGCGGATGTCCTCGCGGCTGCCCCAGAGGTACGTGTTGGCCGAGCTGTCGAACGACGACGTGCTGATGCTGCAGATCGTCGCGTCCGCGAGCGGGCCAGCCGCCGGGGCAAAGACGCCAGTAAACGAATAGCGCGAAGCGTTGCTGCACGAGGGTTTGCCCAGACAGGCAGCGGCGCTCGTCGCGAGCGCAGAGACGAGAACGACGGAGAGCAACGTGCGGTGGTTCATCACGGGCCGAACCGTACGGTCGAGCGCAGAGGGTCGCCAACGCACCGATGCGAACTGGATTCGCAGCGGTGAGAATGACTACACCCTCGCGACGAGCTCGTCCCAGCCTTCGTCGACGACGCACGCGCCCCGCGCTCGGCGCGTGGCCACCAGCGGGACTCCGCGCTCGATCGCCAGCGAAACCTCTGGCGAATAGCCCTCGCACAGCCCTGGGGCCACCACGAGGTCCACCCCGTCGAGGGCGCTTCGCTCGCGCTGCGTGCTCTCTCGCACGCGGGGGTGATCGAAGAGCGCGCGGGGCTCGCTGCCCTCGGCGCGGCGGACGAGCAGGGTAACGTTGGGGAGCGCGTCGAGGAGGGAGAGGGCTTCGTGCGTTCCGTTGCGAGCCGCGGCGAGGCCGGCGAGGAGGATGGTGCGGACGGCGGCGGGCTGCACGGGCAAGGGCGCAGGACGCGCGAGCGGCGCGGGCTCGGTGATCGCGCAAGCGCAGCCCCACGTACGCAGGGACTCTGCTGCGTACGCTCCTCGCGCGCGGACCGTGGTCGCGAGCTGCCACTCGGCGCGCTGCCTCGCCACGGTCTCGTGCGTCGCCCGGTAGCGCCGCAAGAACACGCTCTCGGGGTGCAGCTGCGCGGCGCGCTCGAGGTCCGCGTGCAGCGCGGGCAGCACAGGGACGTCTTGAATCAACGTGCGCTCGACGGCGCGCGGGCGCGAGAGCGCCTCGGCGAAGCTCTGCCGAGCGGCGCCGGACGGCGCGAGCAGCGCGGTCGCTTCGCGAGGCAAATACCTGCTCGCGAGCGCGTCGACCGCGGCGCGAAAGGCGAAGCGCGCGGCGAGCTGACGGTCCGTGCGACCGCGCTCCCACAAGCGCGAGGCCGCCAGGGCGAGCGGCCAGCCGAGCACGCCGTGGACGTGGGATCGATCGCGAGCGGGCGCGACGAAGCGCTGGACCTTGGCGCGCAGCGAAGCGGGCAGCCATCGCGCTTCGAGCGAGAGGTCCCACGGCGCGAAGATCCACACGGGGCCGTCGTGTTCGGCGAGGGCGCGAGCGATCCAGGGGGCGGGCTCTGGAGCGATGATGGCGAGCATGGCTGCGCTCAGCGTTGCGAGGGAGAAATCAGCGCGAGCTGCGCTTCGCGCGCGTGGCACGAGGTCTCGTTGCAGGTGACGCAGTTGCGGCCGAGGTCGTGCTCCGAGAGGACGCGCTTGCGGTCTTCGGCGACGCGCTCGACGAGGGTCGCTCCCGTGCGAGCGTCGGTGCGGCGACGCACGAGTTCGCCGACGCGAACGGGCCCGGTGTCCGTGTGTTCGATGTGGACGTGCTGGTTGAAGAGCTCGACCGTGTGCGAAGGCTCTGCGTCGCCTTCGAGCGAGAGGACGAGCTCGTGTTCGGTGACGTGTGCGCGCAAGGTCCATCGCCCGTCGCGCGGTGCAAAACGCAGGTCGATGTGCGCGTACGCGACGGTGGCGTCCGCGCCCCACAGCGCTCCCTCTGCGAGCGGAACGGCCTCGAGCGTGTGCCCGTGCCGCTCGTGCACGACGAAGTCCGCCGCGAGACAGAGTCGAAAGAGCGCGTTCGAGAGCAGACAGAGACCGCCGCCGATGGAGGGCACGACGCAGCCGCCGCGAAGCTCCATGCCAGCGACGAAGCCGCGCGACGCGAGGGCGGGGCCGAGCGTGCGCCAGAAAGAGAAGACCGTTTCTGGGCCGAGCGAGAGGCCGTCGAACGCGCTCGCAGCGAGGCGGACGTTGTGGCGCTTTCCTCGCTCGAACTCCGGCTGCGCGTGCGGGTCCGTGCGCGCGAGCGAGACGCGCTCTTCGAATCGGACCCGCAGGCTGAACAGTGATGCACCGAGGGTCGGGCGAGCGAATTTCGTGGGCGCGAGCTGCCACTCGGCGAGCCGTCGCGCGGTGAGCAGCGCGCGTTTGGCCTCGCGCGCGCGGAGCGCCCACGGAGACTCTCGCAAGAGCGTGGGCCGCGGGGCGGGTCCAGCGACGCGCAGCCTCGCGATGGGGACGATGGGCTCACGGTCGCTCATGGGGGGCCTCCACCCGAGGGTAGCGCCGGGCGGGGTGCGAAGTATTCCGCGAACGGCTCAGAGGTCGATCTGCATGCCGACCTCGACGACCTGCTCGGTGGGGATGTTGAAGTAGAGCGTGGCGTTGCGAGCGTTGCGAGAGAGCAGCGCGAACACGCTCTCGGCGACGCGCCCCATGCGGCCCTTGGGGCTCGCGATGAAGGTCTCTCGTCCGAGAAAATACGTCGCGGTCTTCGGGTCGATGGGCAGCCCCTTCTCGACGGCGATCGCGAGCTCCTTCGGAACATCGGGGGTCTCGATGAAGCCCACGCGCACGAGGACGCGATAGAAGCCGCCGCCCAGCGCTTCGACCGTCACGCGATCGGCGTCGGTGACGACCGGGACGTGGTCTGTGTTGATCGTGACGAGCACGACCGTGCTGTGCAGCGAGCGCATCCGACGCACGAGGTGATCGAGCACCGGCGGCACGCCGCGGCTGGTGGAGGTCATGAACACGCCCACGCCGTGGAGCCGCTGCACGCTCGACGGCGTCGGGGCGTACGGGCGCGCGCTGTCTTGCTCGGAGAGCGACGCGATGAAGGGCGCCAGCTCGGAGACGCGGTCGGCGTAGTGCTCGCCCAAGAGCGAGCGGCCTCGGCGCCAGATGGCCATGCCCGCGAAGAACAGCGCGCCGACGACGAGCGGGAGGTAGCCGCCGTCGAAGAACTTGAGCAGGTTGGCGACGAGGAAGGGGAGGTCGAACGAGAGAAACAGCAGCAGAATTGCGGTCGCTTTCGCTGCGCTCCAGCCCCAGGTGCGGCGGGCGACGACGAAGAAGACGATGGAGGTGATGGCCATCGTTCCGCTCACGGCGAGGCCGAAGGCGGCGGCGAGCTTCGTCGATTGGCGAAAGACCAGGACGAGCAGGATGCACGAGACGGCGAGCATCCAGTTGATCACGGG
>JAAFIF010000057.1:58814-62429 GCA_013298625.1 Myxococcales bacterium | reverse complement strand
GCGGCGGGCGGCTACCTGACGCAAGACGTGACGACCGGCTACGGGCCAGAGATGTTCATTCAGCCGCAAGCGCGCGCGGGGTCGTACCGGATCTTCGCGCACTTCTTCGGGTCCAACCGCAACCGCGCCAGCGCTCGCACGCGGGTCTTGGCCACGGTGGTCAAGCGCTGGGGCTCAGCGAACGAAGAGGTGGTGACCCGCGCGATCACCCTCGGCGACACCGGCGATCGACGCGACATCGAGCTGGTCAACTGGACCCAGTGAGCGCCGCGCGAGGGCGTACGGCGCGCCATCAAGATGGCGCGCTTGCGCGTGGCGCAGCCAACGAGCGCCCTGGCATCCGCCAGGGCTTAGGCAACTCGGTTCTGCCGCTGAAACACCAGCGCTTCATCACGCTGCCGCGCCCGAACGCTCTCCATCACTTGCCTCAGCTCGGGCCTCGTGCCCGAGCGCTTGTCGGCTGCGCCGCACGCAAGCGCGCCGACTTGACGGCGCGTGAGGGCGACGGGGTTCGCCCGCTGACCACCCGCCCTTTACACACTGTCAACGGCCCCCGTCACCGAGGCCCCGCTCGACGCGCTACCATCACGCAGTGAAGCGCCCTGTTGCAGTGGTCCCGTTGTGCGCGCTCGCGCTCGCGGCGTGCGGCGTCCCCGTCACGCAGAGCGACGCCGGCGAAGACGCCTCGATCGACCGCGCGCCCGTCGAAGACGCCCGCGCCACCGCCGACGACGCGCGCGACGAAGACACCTCCCGCGCTCCCGACGGCGCCGCGGACAGCGCGGCAGACGCCGCCCCCTCCACCTGCGGCTGCTTCGATCACGACGGAACCTACTGCGCCGCCAACGCCCGCGCCCTCGCCGCCGCGCAGCGCTGCACGCTCCCTGTCGCCGCGAGCAACAACAACGCCCTGCTCCGCTGCACCGCAGGTCGCTGGACCGCCGAGAGCACCTGCGCCAACGGCTGCTCCGTCGGCGAGGTCGACGGGACCGACGAGTGCGCGCTGCCCACCTGCCCGTGCTTCGTCCGCGCAGCGTGGTGCGGAGCGAGCGCGGCGCGACACGGGCTCGAGCTGTCGCCGCCCTGTCAGGTTCCGCTGTCTCCCGCGCACGACGACGACCTGCTCGCCTGCGACACAAACGGGCGATGGATCGTGCGGCAAGCGTGCGCGATGGGCTGCTTTCAAGCGCCCGCTGGCGTCGCGGACTACTGCATCGACAACCGCCCGACGCCCGCAGATCCCGGCTGGGCCACGTGCGCGCGCCGCGCGCAGATCACGTACGGAGTCCACCCCGAGGCGTCCGATCGCATGCGCTGCGCCGGCATCACCGCGACGGACATCTCGCAGACCATCGGCGGCGCACCGGCTTCGGCCGGCTACCACTTGCAAGACGGAACCTCCATGGGCCTCGCCTACTGCGCGGCCACCGACATCCGCACCCGCGGCATGACCGAGGCCGCGATCCGAACGCTGCTCGAACAGCTCGCGCTCAACGGCTTCGCAGCCTGGTACCGAAAGCCCGGCGCCGACGGGTGGCCGAGCTCCGAAGCGCCGCACATTCACGCGGTCTTCGCCGGAGTGGTCATGAAGACCCAGCTGCGCGGCCAGGTCCGCGACTGGCTGCTCGGGCTCAACGGCCTCGCGTCGCACACCGCCTACCGGTTCTGGACCCCCAGCGCCTCGGCGCGCTCCATCGTCCGCCTGCTCTTCTCGCGCAACTACACGCCGCCGTAGGCCCAGTGAGGGAGGGCGTACACTGGCACACTGCGGTTCCTTACGGCTCCTGGACGTCGGCTGATAGCGTCCCGCCTCGTGAGCAATAAGAGAAAACTGCTGGGAGCCTTCGTCTGGATCGCATCGTCGGGCGCCGCCCTCGGGGCGTGTGGAGAAGACCTCCCTGTGCCATCGGACGGATCGATCACCCGCCGCGACACGGGCGTGCGCGACGCGCAGCCGAGCGCGGACGCGACGGTGCCGCTCGACGCCACGGTGATCGACGGCAGCGCGATCGACAGCGGCGCGCGCGACTCGGGCGTCTCGTGCCCGATGCCGCCGCCCGCCTACGTCTTCGAGAACGGCCGCTGCGTCCCCTCGTGCACCGCCGCCGGAGGCAACACGTGCAGCGCCATGCTCTGCGCTGGGCGCGCTGCGATCGAAGCGTACGACTGTCCCACCTGCTGCGCGGTCCCGCCGTCGAACTGCGGCGGAGTTCCGACGCAGTGGGTGTGCACGACCGACGGGCGCAGCCGCCAGCGATGCAGCAACGGATCGCTCGAGACCAACGCCTGCGCGACCTCGTGCGTCCCCGGCGCGGGCACGACCGACGCGACCTGCAGCAGCATGACCAGCACGTGCGCGGGAAGCGCCTCGGGCAACGCTCCAACGTGGACGTGCACCGCGGATCGTCGCTCGCGACAGCGATGCGTCTCGAGCATGGTGCAGACCGAGGCGTGCGCAAACGGCTGCGTCGCCAACGCGGTCGGCGTCGACGACACCTGCGCCAGCGCCCCCGCTGCGTGCACAGGAAGCGCCTCGGGGACCTCGTCGGTGTGGACCTGCACCAGCGACCGCCGCTCGCGACAGCGCTGCGTATCGAACATGGTGCAGACCGAGAGCTGCGCCAGCGGCTGCGTGACACAGCCCATCGGCACCGACGACTACTGCGCGAGCTCGGGCTCGGGCTGCGCCGGAAGCGCCTCGGGGACGTCCGCGGTATGGACCTGCACCAGCGACAACACCGCCCGACAGCGCTGCGTCTCGAGCAGCGTGCAGACCGAGCCGTGCATGTACGGCTGCTCGCGCATGCCCACGGGAATGGACGACACCTGCCTCCCGATGCCCATGCCCGGCTCGGGTCAGGCGAACTGCGCGTACCCGCAGTGGTGGACGCTGCCGTACAGCTGGGACCCTGGCTATTACACGGTTCGCTACGGCGTCGACTCGGACCTGCGCATGGCCGCCGGTACGCCCGTGCAGCTGCGGCACGCATCACGATTGCTCTCTGAAGCAGTGTACGCGTGGGGCTGGATGCCCGAGTTTCAGGACACCGTCACGGGCCATCGCTTTCGCTTCTTGCACCTGCAGCCGAGCCGTCGTCTCACCACCGCCATCGGCACGACCTACCCCGCGGGCACGCTCGTCGGATACTCCGGCGGAGGAACGCCCGACACCGGCTACTGCACCCCCATCCCCGGCTGCTCGCCGGTCAACTGCACTGCCGGCAGCTGCGTGTACTCCACCGGCGCGCACCTGTGCGTGCAGACGCAGGTCGGCTATCGCACGGCGTTTCCGAACACGCGGGACGCCTGCCGGTGAGCACACGAATTCAACTTCGGCAGGGCGCGCTCCTCGCGACGCTCGCGACCGCGCTCGTCCATTGCCCGAGCAGCGTCCGCCCCACGAACGACGGCGCCGCGAACGATACCGCCACCGATGCAGTCACCGCGCCCGACGCCATCGCGATCGAGCTGCGCGTCGCGCTGGGGCCGTTCGTCCCTGAAGGGCCAGCGCAGGGCTTCTCGGTGCTCGCGCACGGCGCGGGTGACCAGCGAATCGAGCGGCAGACCGACGCCGACGGGAGGGTGCGCTTCTCGCTCGACCGCGCCGCCGCGCCC
>JAAFIF010000057.1:0-58804 GCA_013298625.1 Myxococcales bacterium | reverse complement strand
CCGCGCCCTGGGACATCACCGTCGCCCGCGCCGGCTACCTCGCCGTCTCGATCCTCGACGTGCGCGAGCCGATCGACTCCGTCGTGTACACGCACCTCACCGTCGACCGTCGCGAGGCGCAGCGACCGCGCGACGTCACCGCGCGCTTTCGCAACGCCGACGAGAGCTCGGTCGCCTCGCTCTTCTCTCGCTCGCTGGTCAACAGCGAGTTCGGACACAGCCCCGACTGGAGCATCGATCAACGCGACGACGCGCGGCGGTCCACGGTCACGCAGCGCTTCTGGGCGATCGAGTGGCGCAGCGATGGCTCGGGGTTTCCGCTGCGCCCGCTGCGCGCGGTGCAGCTCGAAGACGTGCCGAGCGATCGGCCGGGCCCCCTCTCGTTCGCCGTGGATTTCAACAGCGCGACCATCGCAGCGGCAGAGAGCGTCGTGCAGGTCGAGCTGCCGACGACGGGCCTCGTCACCCGCGACAGCGTGCGCCGCGGCGGGCCGTCGCGGGTGCAGTTCGCGCACGTCGACGAAGAGGGGGCGCGGTACCCGAGCTTTCCTGTGGGGACAGCGTCGGCGGACTACGTGCGCAGCGCCAGCGGCCCGACGATCACCGTCGCTCACCTGCGCGGGGCGCTCACTCCCGTGACAGCCTCGGTCACCTACGCGAGCGCCGACGAGTCTTCGTTCGAGCTGCAGCTCTGGCCCACGGTCACCGGCGGGACGTCTTCGCTGCGAGTGCCTTCGGTGACCAGTATTCAAGTGACCGGAGCGACCGTCGCCGACGCGCGCTTCGAGGCCCGCGCCGAGGGCTATCAGCCCGGCTTCGCGGTGCTCGGACCCGACGGGCAGTCCGTCGTTTGGGCAGGATTTTCTCAGAGCCAGCGCGCGATCGAGCGAAGGTCGCTGCCAGCGACGCCCGCGGGCTTCTCGCTGCGCGACCACGTGCGCGCAGACACCGCGCGGCTGATCGCGACGCTCGCGCACCGCGCGGACGAGAGCGCGGCGCCGTGGGCGCCCGGCGCGCTTCGAACGCTCGACGTCGAGGTCGACAGCGCGTTCGTGACCATCGCGACGACGGGGATGCAACGATGAACCATCAGCGAATTTGCAGTATATTTACGCTCTCGTCCGCGCTCGTCGCGGGGTGCGCCGAGATCGAGTCCGCCCCGGACGCATCGCGCGGACGCGACGCGAGCGCGACGGACAGCGCGAGGCTCGACGCCGCCGCGCCGCCGAGCGACAGCGGGACGCCAACGATGGACGCCAGCGCCGCAGACACGGGGGTCGCGCCCAGGCCCGACGCCGCAGTGACCGTCGGCGACAGCTCGGTCGCGCCGATGTCGCCTGCGTATTTGCGGGACGGAAGGACGTTCGACCAGGAGCGCGACTACATCGCGTGGGAGGGCCCGGTCGACTACGCCACGATCATGCACCGCGACGGAACTTCGCTGCCTCCGTCAGAGGGCGGCGGCTCCTGCGGCGGCGGCTGCAACGAGAACGTCACGAGGCTCAACAGCGGCGGACGAATCCGCGGGCGAATGTCCTACGTGCAGACGTTCTCGGTGCAGGTCGCGTCCACGGGCGAAGGCGGCGCGGGCACGGCCGTCGTCGAAGCGTGCGGGATGGTCGTCGCGCGCGTGAGCACCAGCGGCGGGACCGTCGCGGGGTTCAGCAATCAACCGCAGCCTGCGTTCAGCGTTCCCAACGCGGGCGACTGCGAGTGGAGCGTCCGCGCAGAGGGCGGCCACGTGTACGTTCGCGCGGTCACCGTGGGGTATCGCGGCGGCGCTCCGCCGACGGTGGACGTGCGCGTGGACGGGACCAACGGACCGGCCACCTTCGACGCCCCCGCGAGCTTTCTTCTCTCGTGGACGAGCACGTCCGCGGCGAGCTGCGTGGCGAGCGCGTCGTGGTCGGGCGCGCGCGATCTGATGGGCTCGGCCATGATGCGCGGCGTCGGCGCAGGCAACTACATCTACACCGTCACCTGCGCAAACGGCGGCGGAACGACCTCCGACTCGGTCGCCGTCACCGTCAATCGCCCCCCCGGTTGATCGTTGAGCGCGCCCGCCGGTGCGCAGACAATGCCCACTACAAATGCGCACGATCCTCAGCGGCCTCACGCTCTCGCTCGCCGTCGCGCTCGCCTCGTCCGCAGCGAGCGCGCAGACGCCCATCGTGCTCGAAGGGACGATCCCCGAGGGGACGCCCAGGTACTTCTCGCTGCCCTTCACGGTCCCCGACGGAGTGCGCGAGATCGAAGTGCGCCACGACGATCAGTCCGAGGCCAACATCCTCGACTGGGGCCTGCGCGACCCGACGCGCTTTCGCGGCTGGGGCGGAGGCAACACCGAGCCCGCGATCGTGAGCGAATCCGCAGCCTCGCGCAGCTACGTCGCCGGAGCGATCACCGCAGGCTCGTGGGCCGTCATGATCGGCCAGGCGAAGATCACCGAGCGGCCTGCGCGCTACCGCATCGAGATCGTCTTGCGCGCGACGCCGACGCTCGCGCCGCAGACCGAGCGTCGTCCGTACCAAGCCTCGGCGGCGCTCAGCGTGGGGCCGCGATGGTACGCGGGGGACTTTCACGTGCACTCGAGAGAGAGCGGCGACGCGAGCCCGTCGCTCGACGCGATCGCGACCTTCGCGCGCACGCGCGGGCTCGATTTCGTCGAACTGTCCGAGCACAACGTCGTGACGGCGACGGACTTCATCGTCGACGCGCAGGCGAGGCATCGCGAGGTCTTGCTCGTTCCGGGGACGGAGTTCACGACGTATGGTGGGCACGGCAACGCGATCGGAGCCACCGAATGGGTGGATTTTACCGCGTCGACCGGGCCGATGACCTCTGCGCGCGCCGCCGTCGACGCGATCACCGCGCAAGGCGCGCTCTTCGCGATCAACCACCCGACGCTCGACCTCGGTGATCTCTGCATCGGCTGCGCGTGGTCGCTCGACGTTCAGCCCGAGCGCATCGCCGCCGTCGAGATTCAGAACGGCCGCTACTCGGTCACGGGCCCGCTGTTCTACCGCACGGCGCTCGCGTTCTGGGACGGGCTGCTCAGCCGCGGATTGCACGTCGCGCCCATCGGCGGCAGCGACGATCACCGCGCGGGCGAAGGCACGGGCATGTTCGACAGCCCCATCGGCGGCGCGACCACCATGGTGTACGCGAGCGAGCTCAGCGTCGCGGCGATCCTCGCGGGCGTTCGTCAGGGCCGCACCGTGGTGAAGCTGCAGGGCCCCGACGATCCGATGGTGGACCTTCGCGCGGGCACGCTCATGATCGGCGACACGATCCGCGAGCGCGCCGCCACGCTGCGCGCCACGGTCACCAACGGCACCGGCGCCACCTTGCGCTTCATCCGCAACGGAACGCCCCAGCGCGACGTCCCCGTCACCTCCGATCCCTTCGAAGCCACGCACGAGATCCAAGCCCGCGGCGGCTCCGCCGATGACCGCTGGCGCTGCGATCTCTTCGTCGCTTCGCGACCTCGCGTGGTCACCGGTCACCTCTGGATCGCCGCCACCGGCGAGCCGCTCGACGCGGGCGTCGTCGAAGACAGCGGCGCGATGGACGCGAGCGCCAACAGCGACGCGTCCGTCCGCGACGACGGCCCTTCGACCCCGCCCAGCAACGGCTGTCGCTGCGGCGTGCCTGCGCGCGCCCCGCGGGGAGCGCTCTCGCTTGCAATCGCTATCGCCTGGATTTTCTCTAGCCGTTTGCCGCGTCGCCGCGCGGGCTCAGCCGCTCTCGGGCATCGCGGTGAGCACCATCGATAGATCCAGCGCCTGCGCGCCGCGCCGCACTTGCAGCTGCACCGTGTGACCGACGCCGGCCGTCGAGGCCTGCCACGCGAGGTCGCTCGACGTCGCGATCGAGCGACCGTTGAACGAGCGAATCACGTCTCCCGGCTGCAGCCCCGCCGCCGCCGCAGGCCCCTGCGGATGAACGTCCATCACCATCGCGCCGTGCGCGTCCGCGAGGCCGAGCGAGCGCTGCGCGCTCTCGGTCACGTCGCGAATCGAGAGCCCCATCCACGAGCGCACCACGCGGCCGTTGTCCCGCAGCTGCTGCAAGATGGTCTTCACCATGTTGATCGGGATCGCGAACCCGATGCCCTGTGCCTGACGATTGACCGCGGTGTTGATGCCGATCACGTTGCCCTGCAGGTCCAAGAGCGGCCCGCCCGAGTTGCCTGGGTTGATGCTCGCGTCCGTCTGGATAAACGAATAATACCCCGCAGGATCCAGCGGAACGTCTCGGCCCGTGCGGCCCTTGGCGCTCACGATTCCGGTCGTGACCGTCTGCGAGAGCCCGTAGGGGTTGCCGATCGCCACGACCCAATCACCGACGTCGAGCGCGTCGCTGTCGCCCAACGCCACGGGCGTGGTCTCGATCGCGCCCTTCAAGCGCAAGAGCGCTACGTCCGTGCGCGGATCGCGACCGACCACCGACGCCGCGACGCGACGGCCGTCGTCGAGCTGCACTTCGATCGCCTGCGCGCCGTCGATCACATGGTTGTTGGTGAGCACCTCGTTGTTGCCGATGATGAAGCCCGTGCCCTGCCCGCGGCGCACGCGCTCTTGCGGGTCCATGAAGCCCCATTGGGGGGCCACCAATTCAACCTGCGCGACGAAGATGCTCACCACGCTGGCGCGCACGCGGCGCACGAGCGGAGCGAAGGACATCGGCGCGCCCGGCGCACGCGCCGCGACGGGCTCGCTGGCGCGCGGCTGCGCGGGCTGCGGTGTGGGCGCTTGGGTTGGAGTGGGTGTGGGAGCGCCCCGCTGCGCGGGTCGCTCGCGCGTCGCGGTGGACGGCGCGGGGTCTCCGCGAAACTCGCTGCGGAGCTGGCAGCCCGCGAACAGCGGCGCCGCGACGAGCGCGGCGGTGAGGGTGACGACAAGCGGGTTCGAAGTCCTGAGAGTTCTTGCGCGCATGGTGACCTCTGTGAGTCGTAGAACTCACCAGGCCCGTCGTCCATTCTCGGCCTTCGCGCGAGCGTCCCCCCTGTCGGGCTCGACGCGCGAACGACCGCTACTTCGCAGCGCGCTGCGAGACCTCGACGAACTTCATCCGAAGGTCGAACAGCACCCGGTTCACCAGGCGCTCTTCTTCTCCCGAGAGGTTGCCCTTGGTCTTCTCTTGCAGCATCGCGATCGTGTCGATCGTCTGCCTGGCCAGCGGAAGGTCGAGCTTGTCGTCGGGCGACTCGCCCTTCGCCTCTCCGAGAGAGACCAGCGCCGAGGTCGCCAGCGACAGGACGAAGGTCGTCAGATCGACCGGCGGGAGCGCTCCCCCTTCGGCGACGTCATCATAGGCCGCGTCCGGCGCCTTCTCGTTGCTGTCCGAGGCCATCGATCAACCCTCGTCCTCGTCGTCGTCGCCGTCGTCGTCGTCGTCCATCAGGTCGTCGTCGGTGATCGACGTGTTGATGAGCTCGGACTGCGACTCGACGTCGGTCAGCGCCGCGAGGTGCTTCTCGTAGTCCTCGCGCTTGACCACGCCGGCGCGAATGAAGCGCTCGACGACGCGCTTGTCGAATTGCATCGGGTTGCTCTTGGTAGCCATGAGGGGGCGGAAGCTACACCGCAGCCGCGGCGAGGGCTACCCCCCTGTGCGGGACGAAATCCCCTCATTTGGGGAGCGCGCTCTTGTCGTTCACTGAAGAGCGAGGGCGCCGGTGGTGTAGGCTCGCGCTCGGCGAAAACAGCGATGGAGAGTCTCTTCAAGAATCGGTCAGCGCTCGTGGCGCTGGCACTGGTCGTAGCAGGAGCACTGGTCGGCGCGCTCGCGCCGGTCGCGACAGCGGTAGCCATCACGATCGTCGCCGCAGCCGCGGTGATCGGCGTGCTGGCGACCTCCGCTGAGAGCGCCGGCGCCGTGAGTCAGGCCGGCGAAACCGCACGCGAAATGCTCACCCGAGCGACGAGCGCAGTGCGAAAGGCGGCGGAGGGGGAGCGACCCAACGTCCCTGCGGAGCTCCCGGCCGGAGCGCAGCTGCTGTACGAAGAAATCGACCGCGTCGCGGTCCGCGTGACGCAGAGCAAAGGAAGCGAAGGCGCCGCCCCGGCGATCGTCAGCGCCCTGCGCCGCGTGTCCGCCGGCGAAAAGGCGCCCGCGCTGCCCGAGGGGCTCGCCGACCGCGACACCATTCGCGCGGCGCTCGAAGAGATCTCCGAGCGCGTCGCGCACGCGAAGGACGCAGACCGCGAGGCGCAAGAGTCCAAGCGCAAAGCGCAGGACATCGAGCGCGACGTGCGCGACGCCTCGAGGCGCGCCGAGGACCTCGAGCGCAGGCTCAACGAGTCCGAGCGCAAGCGCGAAGAGCTCGACCGCCGCGTGTCCGATGCAGAGAACCGCGCCCGTGACCACGAGCGCAAGGCGCAAGACGGCGACCGCGACCTGCGCGACGCCGCCCGCAAAGCGCAAGAGTTCGAGCGCGCCGCGCAAGAGATCGAGCGCAAGTCTCGCGAGGCCGAGGCCCGCTCGATGGCCGCCGAAGCCCGCCTGCGCGACGCAGAGTCGCGCGCCATGGAGCTCGACGCCCGCTTGCGCGACGCTGAGATGCGCGCCGCAGCCAAGCCCGCGGGGCTCAGCGAAGAGGCGCGCCGCGAGCTCGAAGCAGCGCTCGCCGAGACCGAAGCCGAGCTCACCGCGTCCCTCGCGTCCATGCGCGAGCAGCTCGACGCGGTCGAGACCGTCAACCGCACGCTGCGCGACATGTCGAGCGGCCTGGCCGAAGTCGCCCGCGGCGTCGAGAAGCTCGCGACCAACGCAGAAGAGTCGTCGAGCTCGATCCTCGAGGTGAGCGCCACCAACCAAGAAGTGGCCGAGAACATCGCCAACCTCGCGCGGTCGGTCGCGCAGACGGTGGCGAGCATCGAGCAGATGACCGCGTCGATCCGCGAGGTCGCGCGCAACGTCGACGGCCTCAGCCTCACCGCTGAAGAGACCAGCTCGAGCATGAACGAGATGGACGTCAGCATCGACCAGGTGCAGTCCAACGCCAACGAGACCGCGCGCTTGTCCGAAGAGGTGTCGCAGGACGCCGAGCGCGGCGCAGAGGCGATCTTGAAGACCATCGCGGAGATCAACCGCATCAAAGAGACGTCGCAGCAGGGCGTCTCGGTGATCTCGTCGCTCGGCTCTCGCATCGAGGCCATCGGTCAGATCGTCAACGTGATCGACGACGTGGCCGAGCAGACCAACCTGCTCGCGCTCAACGCCGCCATCATCGCGGCGCAGGCCGGCGAGCACGGAAAGTCGTTCGCGGTGGTCGCCGACGAAATCAAGGACCTCGCCGAGCGCGCGGCACAGAGCACCAAAGAGATCACCGACCTGATCAAGACCATTCAGACCGAGTCGAAGAACGCGATCACCGCGGTCGAGCGCTCGGCCACGATGGTCGACCGCGGCGTCGAGGTCTCGAACGAAGCCGAGCGCGCGCTCAAGAAGATCCTCGAGTCCTCGCGCAAGAGCACGAACATGGTCCGCGCGATCGCGCGCGCCACGGTCGAGCAGGCCAAGGGCAGCAAGCAGGTGACGGACGCGATGGGGCGCATCGCCGAGACGGTGCAGCAGATCGCCGCGGCCACCGCGCAGCAGGCGCGAGGCAGCGAGCAGATCATGAAGAGCGCCGAGCAGATGCGCATGATCACCGAGCACGTCGAGCGCAGCGCGCAAGAGCAGTCGCGAGGCGGCCGGCAGATCTCGCAGTCGATCGAGTCCATCGCGGGCGCCGTCAGCCAGCTCAACGACTCGCACCGAACGCAGGTCCGCGCAGGCGAGGCCGTGCTGACGATGTCTCAGCGCATCGACGAGGCCGCGCGCACGAGCGAGCAGAGCGTCCGTCGCGCAGCCTCGCAGGTCGATCGCGTTCGACGCTCGGCGCGCTCGAACTGACGCGCTGCGCGAGGGGTTGGGGGGGAGTCAGAGCGGGGGAGTGACGACGAGGGCTCAGTCCTCTTCGCCGACCGCCGTGCCGTCGCCCACGAATTCAACTTCGACGGCGTCGCCCACGTGGACCACGCCCTCGGCGAGGACCCGCGCGTACAAGCGGCTCCAGCCCGGGTGGACCTTCTCGCTGACGCGCTTGAATTCAGACCCCACAAAACAGTGCGCGATGGTCTTGCACGGCGGCGCGGGGCGCGTGAGCTCGACGCGCACGTCGGCGCCGAGTCGAAGGCGCGTCCCGGAGAGCATGACCGCGGGCCAGTCGAGCCCTGCGAGCGTGAGGTTTTCGCCCAGCGCGCCGGGCGCGATCGGGTGCCCTTCGGCCCGCAGCGCTTCGATCAGCTCGAGCGAAAACAAGCACAGCGCGCGGTCGGGACCTCCGTGGTGCTTGCGGTCGAGCTGCCAATCACCCTCGACGCCGTCGACCGTGACCCGCGCGCTCGCGCCCTCGACCGCCCGCTTCGGAACGCCGCCCGGCGAGCGAAACAGCCCGTGAATCCTCGCGCTCACGGCTCGACGCGCCCCCGAGGAGCACCGCCGCGCGAGCATCGAAAGCCCACGGTCTCGTCGCTGCGATCGGCGTCGAGCCAGCGGCGGATCCCGATGCGCGTGTCGACCGTGCGGTAGTGACGGCCGCGCGCGAAGCGGCAGTTCTGGCAGTACAGACCGGCGTTTTCGGGCTGAGAGATGGGCGAGCCGCCGTCCGGGCCGAGCGGCCCTTGCGGGTAGCGATCGCACCACGGGTTGGTCAGCACGCCGCCGTCACCGGGCGCCAGCGGCGTGGGCGGCAGCGATTCGTAATAGCGGTTCTGCGTGTGCGTGAGGTTGGTGTCGAGCCAGTCGTACATCCACTCGTTGGCGTTGCCGTAGAGATGAAACACCCCTTCGGTGCTGCGCCCCATGTCGAGCGAGTCGACCGCCACAGGAGAGCCCACGCACGCTCCGCCGTCCGGCCCGTTGACTCCGATGTTGGCGCGCTCGCACGAGGGAGGCTCGGGCCCCCACGGAAACGGCCGCGTCCCGCTGGCGCCGCGCGCCGCCCGAAAGAACTCGGCCTCTGTCGGCAGCTGCTTGCCCGCCCACGAGCAGTACATCGCCGCGCCGAACCACGTGACGCCCACCACCGGCAGCTTCTCGCTCTCGGTCGAGGGCGACTGCCAGAAGCCCTCGCCGCGCTGCAACACCAGCGGCCCCGGCCGCGACGGGACGAACATGAGGTTCGTGTCTTGCCCGGCGCTGTTGCGGTAGATCACGTATTTTCCGTACGTCACGGTGCTGTTGAGCACGGACGTTGGACGCTCGATGCGCAGTCGATCCTGCGCGAGCGACGAGAGAAAGATCGCGTACTGCCGCTGCGTCACTTCGTAGCGATCGAGCACGAACTGATCGATGCACACCTGATGCGCCGGCGCGTCGTCGCCCTCTCCGTCGGCCGCGTTGTTGCTGCCGATCTGCACCCCGCGCGTGGGGCTGAAGTTCACCGAGCACTCCGAGCCGTCGTCCACCACGCCGTTGCAGTTGTCGTCGATGCCGTTGAGGCAGATGTCCTCTTGCTCAGCGTTGTTGGCCGCGCACTGAAGCACCCAACGGCCGCTCACCTGCGAGCACGTCCGCGTGCCTCCGCAGGCGCCGGCGCGCACTTCTGCCTGGCAATTTCCCCAGTTTTCGCGGTCGTCCGAGACGCCGTCCGCGTCGTCATCGACGCCGTTGCACTGCTCGACCACGGGCACGGCGCAGAACCTGCGACGCACGTTGCAGACCTGCCCCGCGGGGCAGTCGTCGTCGCGCGAGCACCCGTCGTCGAGGCGAACCAGAAAGTTGCACGCCGCCACAGTGGCAGCGCTGACCGCCACGAGCGCGCCTACGCGCAGCGCCGCGCGCATCAGGCGCCCCTCGTCGCGGGCACCGCGTTGAGCGAGCGGATCACCGCTTGTCCGTCGGCGCTGAACGCAAAATCAATGAACTCTGCCTGCACCGTGGTGGGCCTCGCCCCGGTGACGAAAATGAAAGGGCGCTTGATCGGGTATCGCCCGCTCGCCACCAGCTCGATCGTCGGCGCGACGCCCTCGATCGAGACCGGGTTCATCGTCATGGGATTGATGTCCGCGAGCGACAAGTACGCGATCGAGTTGGCCATGCTCGCCACCGCCGCGGGTACGTCCTCGGCCATCGAGATCATCGTCGTGGCCATCACGGGCAGCCCGTTCATCACCAGCTCGCTCCACGCCTCGGCGGTGCCCGCGAGCGTGTCGCGCGCGATCACCACGATGGGCGCGCTCGGGCCGCCGACCTGACTCCAGTTGGTGATCATCCCCGCGTAGATCTGCCGAAGCTGCTCGATCGTCAGGTTGGCCACCGTCACGCTGCGATTGGTCACCACCGCCAACCCGTCGTACGCGAACGGAACCGCTTCCATCGACGAGTACGCCTCGCGCTCGCTCTGAAACAAAGCCCGCGACGAAATCCCGATGTCCACACGCTCGCCGTTGCTCGTGTCCGGCGGCCCTCCCGCTGGGTCGGGAGCCATGAACTTGTTGCGGTTGGTGAAGGCAGCAGGGAGCCCCTGCACTTCACCCTCGCCCGCAAACTTGATCCCTCGCGACGTCCCGTCTCCCGTGATCCGAAAGCTCACGTCCGTCCGCCGCTGACGAAAGCGAACCGCGAGCTCTTTGGCGAACGTGTAGACCGTATTCGACCCAGAGATCCGCAGGGATCGCGTAGCCGAAGGCCCACAGGCGGCGCCCGCGAGCCCCGCGGCCACCAGCGAGAGCGCCTCTCTGCGCGAGAGGGCCGTCACCGCGCGCTGCCGCGGAGGGTGCGAAGAATTGCGTTGGTCTGCCATGGCACTGCTCGAGCGTTGATCGCCGCGAATCGTCCGCGATCGACGCTGCAGTGTACCGCGTCCGCGCTGCAATCACCGTATTTTCACGGTCGCTTCGCCCGCTCGAAGCGCGCTGCGTCTTGACAGAGCAGCCCCTCCGCGCGAGGTGACCACGCAGCGTCGATGACCAACCCGATCGCCCCGAGCGCGCTCGCCGAGCACCCCTGGACCGCGCACGAAGCGCTCGACGCCGAGGCATACAAAGCCCTCGCCCGCCGATGGGCCGCCACGGTCACCGTGGTGACCGGCAGGCACAGCGATCGATCGCTCGACGGGTTTACAGCGACCGCGTTTCTCACGGTGTCGATGGCCCCGCCGATCGTGCTCATCAGCGCGACGAAGACCACGCGCGCAGGAGAGATGGCCCAGTCGTGCGAGGCCTTCACGGTCAATCTGCTCAGCGACGCGCAGCGCTCGATCGCCGAGCAGTTTGCGCGCGCCGGGCAAGAGCGCGACGCGGCCTTCGAGTCCTTCGCGCACGCACGCGACGATGCTGGGGCCGCGGTCTTTCACGGCGCGCTCGGCGCGTTCTCGTGCACGCGACGGCAGCTCGTCGACGCAGGAGACCACGTGCTGCTGCTCGCCGACGTCACGCGGATCTGGGTCGCGCGCGACGAGAGTTCGGCGCTGCTCTACGCAGACCGTGCGTTTCGTCGCGTCGGCGAGCCCGTGGGGTGACCCTCAGCGCGGCGCGTAGTGCAGCGTCCCTGCGCCGTGCCCGAGCACCGCGTCGAGCAGCCGATCCACTTCTTCAGGAAAGCTCACCAGGTCGAGCTCGGTCGTGTCCGCGACCACCAGCGCCGTGTCGCTGTAGCGCGTAAAAAAGTGGTCGTACGCCTGCGCGAGGTCCGAGAGGTACCCGCGGTCGAAGTCCGCTTCGTACGCGCGCGCCCGCTTCGCGATGCGCTCGAGCAGCACGTCCGTGCGCGCCCGCAGATAGATCACCACGTCGGGCTTCGCGAGCCTCGGGGCCAGCGCCTCGAACATCTTGTCGTAGAGGGCGAGCTCGGCGTCATCGAGCGTGAGCGCCGCGAAGATCCGGTCCTTCGCGAAGAGGTAGTCCGCCACCGTGCGACGACGAAAGAGCTCTTCTTGCGCGAGCTCGAGCTGCTGCCGAAATCGAGACAGCAAGAAGAACGACTGCGTCTGAAAGGCCCAGCGCCGACGGTCTTGATAGAAGTTGGCCAGAAAGGGGTTCTCTTCGAAGACCTCGAAGACCTCGCGCGCGGCGAGGCGCTGGGCGATGGCCTTGGTGAGCGTGGTTTTTCCCACGCCGATCGGGCCCTCGACGACGATGTAGCGCGCGGGTGACGGCTCGACGCGCGCAGCCTTGCCGTGCGAGGACCGAGGCTCGGGGTCCGACGGAATTCCTGGCAGCGAGGGCTCGCGTTGCGCCGCAGAGAGCATCGCGCGAGTGATGCTACGGAGCGCGCCGTCCGCAAAGTAAACGGCAATTCGCCGGTCGCGCGGGTCAGAACTCGAAGCGCTCGAAGTCGAGCGCGCGGCTCGCGCTCGTGCGCACCTCGCGGCCGTCTCCGCCCGTTCGCCACAGCAGCAACCGCTGCTGCTCGATGCGAACCACGTCGGTCTGCGCGTCGCCGTCGAGCCGGCCCTGGGCCTGCAAAAACTCCCGCGGCTGATCGCCCACGTCCTCGACGTTGACCACGCCCGAGGGACCGCGGCGCGCGCCGGCGATCACCCAGTTGCGACGCTCGCCGTCCCAGCCCGTGTGCACGATCGCGTCGAGGATCCCGTCGCGCGTGACGTCCTCGAGCCACAGCCCAAACGCCCCGCGAGAGAGCCGAACGCGCCCGCGCTGCGTCCACTGCGTCCCGGCGCCCGCGTACCAGAGCAGCTCGCTCTCGCGGCCGGTGGCTGCGTAGCCGTTGCCCTCTTTCACGATGAGCAGCTCGGGGCGCGCGTCGCCGTTGACGTCGCCGAACTCGATTCCGCCGCAGTCGACGCCGCCGCTGACGAGCACGCGCGGCGCTTCGAACTGCCCGTTGCTGCGGCCGCGGGCCCACCACACGCCGCCGCCGCGGGTGCCGCCGCGATCGCTGGTGAAATACCCGCAGATTCCCAGGTCGCGACGGCCGTCTCCGTCGATGTCCGCCACGAGCGCGCGCGGCATCATCAGCCGCATGCCCGACGGCGCGCGAGGGACGAACACCGCGCGCTCGACCACGCCGTCGTTCTGCAAGAACAACACGTGGACGCGCTCGTCGCAGCTCACCACGAGCTCGTCCGTCCCGCCGAGCGCGAGCTCTCCCATCCACACGGCCCGCGGCCAGTCGCACAGCTGCAGCCGCGCAAACTCGCGCAGCCCCGTCGCGGCGTTGCGCGGGTCGATCGGCGGCCCTTCGACAAGGGCTGCGTCGGGCTCGGGCTCGTCCCCAGCGTCGTCGTCTTCGCCCACGAGCGCCACGGCGTCGTCCATCGCAACCGCGACGTCTTGCGACGGCGCTGCGTCGCTGGCGTCGAGGTCGTCGGCGTCCACAGGGACGACGGCGTCTTGCGCGCTGGTGTCTTCGTCGGACGCGTCGTCGAGCGAAGCGTCGTCGGCTTCGGGCGCGCCCGTGTCCGCAGCGAGCGCTCCATCGCTCGGCCCGGCGCTGTCGACGCGGGCTGCGTCGGCGTCGGTCCCTCCGTCGCGGTGCGCGAGCGAGCCGTTGCCGGTGACCGCGGGGCCGGGCGCGAGCCATCGAGAGAGCGCGCTGGAGGCGCGCTTCGCCCACGGGGCGAGGCCCTGGTGGCGCGTCGAAATCTCCCCCAATTTGCGCGCAGAATACGCTCTACCGAACAGCGGAACGCCCACCAGCGCGAGCAGCGCCACCACCGCGCACAGCCCCGGCCACAGCTCGATCCAGCGGGGCTTCTCTCCCAGCCGCTCGAACGCCGGGATGAGCAGCCGCGTGAGCAGCGTCGGCAGCCCGAGCATCACGATCGAGGCCACGGTGATCGCGGCCCACACGGGCATCGCGCCGTCGAGCAGGACGAAGACGAACAGCCCGGCCACGCACCAGAGGATCAAACCCAAGAGAAAACGCGTGAAACCCCACGCGATCCGCGCTCCGCCAGTGGCCATTGTGATTCTTCGCCGTGGGGGTATCTCACCCGCTGCCCGTACGCAAACCCGCAGTCCTTGCGCAGACGCGAGGGGGTCTCGGGCGTCAGAGAGCACCGCAGAAATTTCTCATTCTACCGAGGGAGTGCCGTACGATCGCTCGCGAAGTGAGCATTGCTGCCCGCGTCGATGCGCTCGGACGCATCCACATGTTCTCGGGACTCACGCGACGATCGCTCGAGCGCATCGCGACGATCGCCGCGGAAGAGTCGCACCCGCTCGGCACGATCTTGTTTCGCGCGGGCGACCCGGGGGACAAGTTGTTTCTCATCCTCGAAGGCAAGGTGCGCATTTCGAGGGATGTTCCTGGGCTCGGCGAAGAGGCGCTGGCCGTGCTGGGCGAGGGCGATTACTTCGGCGAGATGGCGCTCGTCGACGACGCGCCGCGCTCGGCCGACGCGCGCGTGCACGAGCGCTGCAAGCTGCTCGCGATCGACAAGGACGCGATGCAACACTTGCTCTTTCTCCACAAAGAGATCGCCTACGAAATCTTGTGGAACGTCGTGCGCACCCTCGCCGCCCGCCTCCGCGAGACCAACGAGAAGATGACCTTCCTCGCCGCGAGCGGAAAGTTCAGCTGACCGTCTCGAGGGACTTCGCCGGCGAAATCCCGCGCCTTCGCAGCCAAAGGTACGCGACCACGCCCGCCGCCGCGCTGCTGAGCCCGATCCACTGCGACGTCGTGAGCCCTCCCCCGCGGCCGCGCTCGATGTCGTCGCGCACCATCTCGAGCGCCGAGCGCGCGAGGCCGTAGAGCACCATGAAGCTCAGCGAGACCTGCCCGTCGAACCGCCGCCGCGGCCACAGCCAACGCTGCAGCGCGAAGAGCCCCACGCCCACCGCGAGCTCGTAGAGCTGCGTCGGGTGCACTGGCGCGCTGTGCGTCGCGTGCTCCGAGAGGTAGCAGCGGCCGTCGCGGACGATCCCGTGCATCTGCGTGCACACATCGCTCGAGAGCGTCACGCCCGAGCGCGTGTGCTGCCACCACGCGGGCGATCCCTTCAAATCCGCCCACCGAGGAAACGTCCCGAGCCCCCGCAGCGCCGCTGGCGCCGTCGCCTCGAGCGCGCGGCCGAAATCACAGCCCGCGAGAAAGCACCCGAGCCGCCCGATCGCCAGGCCGATGGGCATCCCCACGGTCGCGATGTCCGTCCACTGCCACACGTTGGTCCGCGTCCGCCGCGCGAAGAGCAGCACGCCGACCACGCCCGCAATAAACCCGCCGTACACCACGAAGCCGTTGGCCCGAGGAAACAGCACCCGATCCCAGAGCACCGCCCCGTTGGCCGCGACGTACTCGGCCTTCCACTGCACGAAGAGATAGAGCCCGCGCGCCCCAACGAGCGCGCTCGCCGCGGCCACCGCGCAGAACGTGACGTACTTCTGCAAGGGGATTTGCAGTCGCTTCGCGAGCGACCAGCCCACGACGCTGCCCGTCACGATCCCCGTCGCGAGCAGCACTCCGTACGAATAAATGGGCACCGCGCGCCACGGCATCGTGAAGCTCTCTGCCGACGAGAGCGACCGCGCGAGCCCGTCGCGCAGCACCGCGGGCGACCCGAGCACGTAGAGCGCCGCGGCGACCACCGCGAACCACCCGTACGTCAGCGCGTCTTCGCCCTTGAGCGCGCGGCCGCGCGCCTTCGCGACGATCAGCGCGAGGGGACCGGACAAGAGCGCCACCAGCGCCAGCGCCTTGATCACCGCGCCCGACAGGACGACCAACACCGGGTGCATGCGTGCGCGCGAGATTGCCCACGACGTGCGCCGCTTCGTCAACCGCCACGAAACCGCGCGCGCGCTGTGGCGTACTGTTACGCACCCCCAATGAGCGCACGACGCATCGTGATCCTCGGCAACGGCGTCGCTGGCGCCACGTGCGCGCTCGACCTGCGCGCGCGCGACGATCGCGCAGAGATCACCGTGATCTCCGACGAGAGCGACTACTTCTTCTCGCGCACGGCCCTGATGTACGCGCTGATGGACAAGCTTCCGCGCGCGGGGCTCGAGCCGTACGAGCGCCGCGTGTGGGAGCGACAGCGCATCACCCGCGTGCGCGGACGGGTCACCGACCTCGACGCCGAGCGCAAGCAGCTCACGTTGGCTGACGGGACGACGCGCGCTTACGACGCGTTGGTGATCGCGACCGGCGCTCGGCCTCGCGCGCTCAGCGTCCCTGGGATCGAGCGCGTCCGCAGCGGAGTCACCTCGTTTGTCTCGCTCTCGGACCTGGACGCGTGCGAGTCCCTCGTCGCGACGAGCGAGCGCGCCGTGGTCGTCGGCGGCGGCCTCATCGGCGTCGAGCTGGTCGAGTGCCTCGTGCACCACGGGGTGAAGACCACGTTCGTCGTGCGCGAGCCGTGGTGCTGGCCCGCGGGGCTCGGCGCTGAAGAGGGCGCGATGGTCGCCGATCACCTGCGAAAACACGGGGTAGACCTGCGCTTCGAGCGCACGGTCGCGTCGGTCGAGCCCGACGCCTCGGGGCGGGTGAGCGCGGTCACGCTCTCGTCGGGAGAGCGCGTCGCGTGCGAGATGTTCGGCGTGTGCGTGGGCGTCGAGCCCAACGTCGCGTGGCTGCGCGCGTGCAAGAGCGTCCCCGAGATCGACGGGGCCATCGTCGTGGACGACAGGCTGCGGACGAGCATCGAGTCCGTGTGGGCCGCGGGGGACTGCGCCGCGGTGCGCGCGGGGACAGCGCTCGTGCACGAGCCCATCTGGTACACGGCCAAGCGCCACGGGGCCTTCGTCGCGCGGCAGCTCTCGGGGTCGAGCGAGAGATATACAGCACCCGTATTCAAGAACAGCGCGAAGTTCTTCGAGCTCGAGTACACGGCGGTGGGGCAGTGCGACCCGCGCGCGCACAAGAGCGCGCTGTGGACGCACAAGAGCCTGCCGATCGCGGCGCGGCTGTTTCACGACGGCGCGACGCTGTGGGGCTTCTCTGCGCTGGGCTCGCGCTGGGACACGACGATGATCGGGCGCTGGGTCGAAGAGCGACGGCCGCTCGACTGGGCGCGGGCGCGGCTGAGAGAAGCGCAGTTCGACCCTGAATTTTCACGGATGCGCGTCGAGACGAGCGCGGAGGCATGGCGATGAAGCGCAAGGGAGCGGCGGGCTGGCTCGCGCACGACGTGACGCATCGGGGAGTGACGGCGTGGGCGCTCGCGCTGGCGATCCTGGGCTTCTACGTCGTGCTCTACTGGGGCGACAACGCGCAGGGGATCAACCCGTTCGACCGCGTGGCGTGGGCGCTGCACATCGGGCGTCACGGGCAGAGCGGCGCCAAGTGGACGCTGTACGGCGCGCTGTACACCGCGGCGGTGACGCTGGGCGGGATCGCGTTTCTGCGGCGGTACGGGCACAACCGGTATCAGGTCGTGCGCACCATCGTGGTGATCGTGGTGCAGGCGACGCTGGCCTTCAGCGTCCCGTTGATGATGAAGATGGCGGGGCACCCCGAGCACTACTTCAGCTATTTGTGGCCGCTCAAGATGTACTACTTCGAGCCGGGTTTTATCCGCTCGAACCCCGCGCCGCTGGTGCTCTGGAGCTTCATCGGCTCGCTGGTGATCGCGCCCGTCCTCGCGGTGATCTACGGCAAGCGCTGGTACTGCTCGTGGGTGTGCGGCTGCGGCGGGCTCGCAAACACTGCGGGCGATTCGTTTCGGCACCTGAGTGACAAGAGCGAGAAGGCCTGGCGCTTCGAGCGCGTGTCCATCTACGCGACGCTGATCATCACCGTGGTGACCACGGCGCTCGTGCTGGCGAGCGCGTTCGTGCAGGGCGCGCACCCGCAGCTCGACCTGTGGAGCGAGAAGTTTCGCACCAACTACGGCCTCATCGTCTCGTCGCTGCTCTCGGGCATCATCGGCGTCGCGGCGTACCCCATCGGCGGGACGCGCGTCTGGTGCAGGTACTTCTGCCCCATGGCCGCGGTGCTCGGGCTCTTTCAGCGCGCGGGGCGCTTTCGCATCCGCGTAAAAGAAGACCAGTGCATCTCCTGCGGGATGTGCAGCGAGCACTGCGAGATGGGCATCGACGTGCGCGCCTACGCGCAGGCCAACGAGAGCTTCACCCGCGCCAGCTGCGTGGGCTGCGGGATGTGCAGCGAGGTGTGCCCGCGCGGGGTGCTCACGCTCGAAAACGCGCACACAAAAGCCCCGCAGGAGCAGCTCGTGCAGCTTCGCCTGAAGAAGTGAGCGCGCAGGCCGCCGCCCTTGGGTGATGCACGCTGCGCGCGCCGCACGACCGTTGACCGACGAGACACTTCGCTTGCCAAGCGCGCGGCGATTGTCGTTTGATCGGCATCGATCAGTGATGCAGGGGACTCGTGGGTGGATGAGGGCGAGCGTGGTGTGCATGGCACTCGCGCTCAACGTGAGCCGAGCGCAAGCGCAGAGCACGGCGCCGAGCAGCGCGTCTGCGCAGCGGTTTCGGCTCGCAAACGGGCTCGACGTCGTGCTCGAAGCGCAGCCGCGACGCGCGCAGGTCGCGGTGCTCGTGCGGTACCACGTCGGTCACCGCGATCAGCCGCCGGGCTACACGGGCCTCGCGCACCTGGTCGAGCACTTGATGTTCGAGCGCAGCGCGCACGGCCCTGGGCACTTCATCGAGACGCTCGAGGCGATGGGGGCGAGCGAGATCAACGGCGTCACGTCGAGCGACTTCACCACGTACTACGAGGTCGTCGCGCCGCATCAACTGCAGCGGACCCTCTGGCTCGAGAGCGACAGGATGGGCCACCTGCTCGCGCGCATCAACGACGGGTCGCTCACGTCGCAGCGGCGCGTCGTGATCAACGAAGACCGCGAGCGAAGCGCAGGAGCCCGGTTCACGTTTCTTCGGGCGATGCGCGAGCAGCTCTACCCGGCGGGGCATCCGTACCGTGAAATCGGCGAGCGTCACGAGGACCTCGAGGCGATTTCGACAGCGAATATCCAGTGGTTTCACCAGCGGTGGTACACGCCGGCCAACGCCACGCTCGTGGTCGTCGGCGCGTTCGACCCCGTCGCCATCCGCGCCGCGATCGAGCGCGACTTCGGCGCGCTGCGCGGCGGATCCGTCCCCGCGCGCGCCGCACCCGCCGCGATCACCGTCGACGGCGATCGTCGCGTCACCGTCGACGCCCCGGTGTTCAGCGAGCGGCTTCATGTCGTGTGGTCCACGCCGCCGCTGCACGCGCGCGGCGACGCAGAGCTCGACCTCGTCGCGTTTGTCCTCGCCGCGCCCGCGGTCGGCAGGCTGCGGCGCCGCCTCGTGCACGACCTCGACTACGCCGAAGACGTGAGCGTCGGCCAGTCGAGCGAAGAGCTCTGCTCGGAGTTCTCTGTGCAGATCACCGCTACCGAGGAGCACACGGCGGACGAGCTGCTGCCGATCGTCGAGCAAGAGCTGCAGTCGCTTCGAGAGCGCCCCGTCTCGGACGTCGAGCTCGTCGCAGCCAGGCGCTCGTTCGTCGACCACCTTCGGTCCAACAGCCACACCGTGCTCAACCGCGCGCAGCAGCTCGCGCGGTACGCGCGCTGGTCGGCCACAGAGGTCGACCTGACCGAGCGCGACGCGGCCCGCTACGAGTCCGTGACCGCGCTCGATCTGCAGAACGCTGTGCGAAACCTGCTGCGTTCGGATCGTCGCGTCGTCGCCCGACTGCGGCGCTCTCGAAGCGCGCCGTCGCAAGGAACGGTCGCGTCCATCGAGTCGAGCGCGGGCCGCGCGGCGGTGACCGTCGCGGGGGGCCGGCGATGAGCGCGCGATGGACCGCGCGGGTCGCGATGGCGCTGCTGTGCGCGAGCTGCGGGACGGTTCGCACGCGCGCCGAGCTTCCACAGCCTGCGCCCGTCGAGCAGAACGTCGCGAGGAGCCCCGCGCCGCCTGCGGAGAGCGAGCGCGCGTGGAGCGCGCCGACGATCGAGCAGCTCGCGTTGAGCAACGGGATCCCGCTGTATTTCTCCAGCCATTCTGCGGACCAGATCGCGATCGCGTACTGCAACCAGCGGGCGGGCGAGGACGACCTCGGCGCGCCCGCGGGGCTCGCCTCGATCACCAGCGCGATGATCACCGACGGAAGCGAGGCGCACAGGGGACGCGCGCTGCAGCTCGCGTTCGCGCAGCGAGGGACGACGCTGGTCGATCACACGAGCCGCGCGGGCGCTTGCTTCTCGGTGCGAGCGTCGCGGGCGGAGCTCGACGAGGTCGCGGCGTTGCTCGCAGAGGCTGTGCGGAGCCCCGCGTTCGACGAAGGGGATTTCGTCGCGCGAAGGACGGCGCAGATGGACGAGCGAGCGGGCAACGTGCTGTCGCGCGCTCCGCTCGCGCGGCTGCTCGCGCATGACCTCGTCTTCGGTTCGGCTCATCCGTACGGGCGCCCCGAGACCGGGCTCGGGCCAGAGATCCGCGCGCGGACGCTCGCTGAAGTGCGCGCGTACCACCGAGCGCGGTACACGACCGCGAACAGCGCGCTCGTCGTGGCGGGAGGAGAGCGAGAGGCTGTTCGGGCGGCGCTCGATCGCGCGTTCGGAGCGTGGCAGACCGCCGACGTACCGGCGCTCGCCCCGCGACAGACGCCGACGATCGCTCCTCGACGCGCAGCGCGGCTGCACATCATCGACACGCACAGCGGATCGCAGTCGCACATCCTCGTCGCCTGGCCCGGCCCTGCGCGGCACGATGGAGACTGGCCTGCGCTCGTCGTCCTCGAGCGCGTGCTGGGAGGGATGTTCTCTTCGCGCCTCAACCTCGCGCTCCGCGAGGACGAGGGCTACGCGTACGGAGCGCACACGTCACTGTCGCTCTCGCGCTTCGGCGGGCTGATCATGGCTCGCACCAACGTCGAGACGTCGGTGACCGCGCAGGGCTTGCGACGGCTGCTCGCCGAAGTGTCTCTGCTTCGCGATCACGAGATCAGCGACGAAGAGCTCGCGACGGCGCTCGCGCTCGAGCGGGCCGAGCATCAGAGCGGGTTCGAGACGCCTGGGAGCGCGCTCATCGAGCTGACGCAGCTGCACTTTTATGGGCTCTCGCTGGACTATCCCACGCGGCTCGACGCGGCGATTCGTGCGATCACCGCGCGCGAGGTGAAGATCGCGGCGCGGCGATGGTTGCCGCAATCCGAGGCGCTCATCGTCGTGGCCGGTCCGCGTCGCGAGATCGAAGCGCCGCTGCAAGAGCTGCGGTTCAGCGAGATCGAACACTGGAACTTTCAGCGCTGACGCCCCTGCGGTCTCTCACCCGTCGAGCTTCTCGAGCTTGCGCACGGCGTCGCTGATCGAGACGGTGTACTGCTCGCTGGCGGGCGTGGCCTCTTCGAGCGCGATCACGCGCTGCGCCTCGGGGAGGGTCTTCAGCGCTTCGAGGCAGTACTCGCGGGCGCTCTTGGTGGCCTCTCGCTCGGTGGCGGTCGAGACGCGCTTGCCGTCGCGCATGTGCTCTGTGTAGAGCGAGGCTCCCGCTGGATTTTCGCTGACCAACGCGACGGTGTCGCCGACCGCGACGCCGTCGCGATGCGCGCGCCACACGCCCTTCTTGCCGCCGTAGCTCGCCTTGCCGGGCGCTCGCTTGGCGACGGGCATCGGGACGCCCCTGCGGTCGTCCACTTCGACGAGCTTGTACACAGCGCCGAAGGACGGCGCGTCGGGGCTGAGCACGATGGCCGTGCCCACGCCGAAGGTGTCGTACGGCGCGCCCGCGGCGAGCAGGGCGTTGATCTTGTACTCGTCCATGTCGTCCGAGCCGATGATCTTCACGTCCTTGCGGCCCGCGGCGTCGAGGATCGAGCGCACCTGCGGGCCGAGCCGCGCGAGGTCGCCCGAGTCGACGCGCACGGCCTTCACGGCGGGGCCTGCTTTGGCCGCGCGAAGGGTGCCGCGGAGGGTGTCCCAGGTGTCGACGAGCAGCGATGTTCCGCCTGGAAAAGCCTCGGCGAACGCGCGAAACGCGCCGTCTTCACCGTCGTCCACGTGCGCGAGCATGTACGAGTGCGCGCACGTCCCCGACACCGGAACGCCGTAGCGAAACCCGGCCTCTTCGCAGCTCGTCCCGATGCACCCCGCGATGTACGCCGCGCGCGCCGCGGTCGGCGCCGCCAGCGGGTCGAGCCTGCGCGCGCCGAACTCCATCACCGGCCGCCCCTTCGCCGCGAGCACCACGCGCGCCGCCTTCGACGCCACCTTCGACTCGTGGTTGATCACCCCGAGCAAGAAGGTCTCGACGATCTGCGCCTCGGCCAGCGTCCCTTCGACCCGCAGGATGGGCGCTCCGCCCATGAGCACCTCGCCCTCGCGCAGCCCGCACACGTTGCCGCGAAAGCGAAAGCCCCGGAGGTAGTCCACCATCGCGTCGGTCATCACGTCGCGCAGGCTGCTGCTCTCGCGCAGGTACGCGATCTCTTCTTCTGTGAATCGAACGCCCTCGAGGTACCGCAGCGCGCGATCGATCCCGGCCACCACCAGAAACCGCCGCGCCCTCGGCAGCTTGCGCATCGAGAGCTCGAACACAGCCCGACGCGACGCGATCCCCTCGCGCAAATACGCGCCCAACATCGAGAGCTGATACCGATCCGTGTAGAGCGAAAACATCGACGAATCCTCCCGCGCCATCGCGCGAGAAGATACTTAGTTGCACAAAGCAACTAAGTCAACGGTCGCCGGTATTTCGGGCGAAGCCCCCTCCGCTTCGCTCGTCCGCTCAGTAGCGGTAGTGCTCGGGCTTGAACGGGCCCGTGGGGCTCACGCCGATGTAGCCCGCCTGCTCAGGGGTGAGCTCGGTCAGCTCGACGCCGAGCTTCTTCAAGTGCAAGCGCGCGACCTTCTCGTCGAGCACCTTCGGAAGCACGTACACGCCCACCGCGTACTGGCCAGCCTTGGTCCACAGCTCGATCTGCGCGAGGACCTGGTTGGTGAAGCTCGCCGACATGACGAACGAGGGTGGCCCGTCGCGCAGCCGAGGTTCACGAGGCGGCCCGAGGCGAGGACGGTCAGGCGCTTTCCATCGGGGAAGATGTACTGGTCGACCTGCGGCTTGATGTTCTCTTTCTTGATCTCGGGGTTGTTCTCGAGCCAGGCGACCTGCACTTCGCTGTCGAAGTGGCCGATGTTGCAGAGGATGGCCTCGTCCTTCATCGCCTTCATGTGCTCGGCGCGGACGATGTCGGCGCAGCCCGTCGCGGTCACGACGATGTCCGCTTGCGAGACGACGGTCTCGAGCTTCTTGACCTCGTAGCCCTCCATCGACGCCTGCAGCGCGCAGATCGGGTCGATCTCGGTGACGATCACGCGCGCGCCGAGCGAGCGCAGCGCCTGGGCCGAGCCCTTGCCCACGTCGCCGTAGCCAGCGACGACGGCGACCTTGCCGGCGAACATGACGTCCGTCGCGCGCTTGATGCCGTCGCCGAGCGACTCGCGGCAGCCGTACAGGTTGTCGAACTTCGACTTGGTGACCGAGTCGTTGACGTTGAACGCGGGGACCTTGAGGTGCCCGTGCTTGTGCATCTCGTAGAGGCGGTGCACGCCCGTGGTCGTCTCTTCGGACAGGCCGCGGATGGGGTCGTCGCCGCCGAAGAGCTGCGCGTACTTCTTGTGGATGATCACGGTGAGGTCGCCGCCGTCATCGAGGATCATGTTGGGGCCCTTGCCGCCCTCGAACGCGAAGATCTGCTGCTCGATGCACCACTCGTACTCGGGCTCGGTCTCGCCCTTCCAAGCGAACACGGGGGTGCCCGTGGCGGCGATGGCGGCCGCGGCGTGGTCCTGCGTCGAGAAGATGTTGCAGCTCGTCCAGGTGACTTCGGCGCCGAGCTCCTTGAGGGTCTCGATGAGCACCGCGGTCTGGATGGTCATGTGCAGGCAGCCCACGATGCGCGCGCCCTTGAGCGGCTTCTTCGCGCCGAACTCTTCGCGGAGGGACATGAGCCCCGGCATCTCTTTCTCGGCGATGCGGATCTCTTTGCGGCCCCAGTCGGCCAGGGACATATCCGCGACCTTGTACTTGCCAGGGACCTCGTTCGGAAGCTTCGACATGGTGTGTTCTCGCTCGTTTCGTCAGTGATTGAACGGTTGCTTTGATTAACTGTGCGTAAATTCTAGTGACCCGCCGCCCTCGCGCGTCGCGACGGCGACCATCCACCGCACCGATCGGTCGGGACCGACCCCTCGGTACTGCGAAGGAACCTCTCTCGACCCCCGCCACGCGAGCCCCGCCCCCTCGACGAACACGCGCAGCTCGTGCTCGTCGAACCCGAGCCACAGGTCCGCTTGCTGGGTGCGCAGCGCCTCGTCGTCGTGCCGCGCGTAGTCGAGCACCACCAGCGCGCCGCCCTCGCGCACGAGCCCTGCGAGCGCACGAAGCGCTTCGGCGGGCTTGGGCGCGTGGTGCAACACCCGCGCAGCGAGCACGAAATCTGCGCCTTGGTGTACGGACAGAGCGCCGCGCAGCGAGCCGTCGATCTCGGCGCACACCAATTCAACGTTGCCGTGCCCGCGCTGAGCGAGCCGCTCGCGGCACGCGCTGAGCTGCGCCTCGCTGCGATCGATCGCGATGACCCGGTCGAACGCCGGCGCGAGCGCGTCGAGCGCCGCTCCGTCCCCTGTGCCCGCGTCGATGGCCAGCGCGCGCCGCGGCAGCAGCGAAGCCAGCGCAAAGACATACGCGCCCCATTCAGAAGACAACACCGGCGACGGCGCCGACCCGTGCGCGCGCGCCCTCGCGAAGAACTCTCGCGTCCCGCGGTCGCGCGCCTTCACGACGGTGGTCACCCGCGCGAGCGAGCCGTCCCGCTCGCACAGCGCGCGCCCCGTCGCCAGCGCGTCGGACACGACCGCGTCCCGCGCCGAGTCCGCTTCGAGCTTGAGCAACGTCCACGTGCCCTGCTTGCGGTCCGTGAGCAGCCCCGCTTGCCGCAGCGTCGCCGCGTGGCGCGAGACGTTGGGCTGCGACTCGTCGAGCAGCTCTGCTAGTTCGCTGACGGCCAGCTCGTCCTCCGACGCGAGCGCCAGCAAGCGCAGCCGCAGCGGCTCGGACAAGAGCCGATACAACTCCCAGCGCTCGGAGCGGTGCGTGGCCGTCGAAACCAAGACGAGCGGAGCTATATTCGTAGTTGCGCATGAAGGCAAGTAGCCATCGTGAGACGCGTGCTGTTCGCTGGCCCGATTGGTGCTGAGCCCAAGCGTCGAGGGCCCGACCCATGGCACGCAACCACGCAGCGCAGAGTGACCTCGAAAGCGAATCGACCGCGTTGCGCGCCGCATCGGCGGAGGCGATCGAGCTCAGCCGCGTCGTTCGACGCTGGCGCGAGCACCTCTCAGAAACGCAAGCCTTCGTCCGACTGGCGCTTTCGTTTTTGCAATCCTCGTGGCCCAACGCCGACCAGAGGGCACACGTCGGTTCCCTGTTGGCGGTCGAAGCGCGGACGTTGGCGATGCTGCCTCAGCTCGACGTGAGCGACCTTCACACTGGGCTGACGCCGGACCAGTCGGGCATCACTCCGGTGCGACCGGACGCGACGCGGGCGGGCCAGTACCTCCGCTCGTTGCGCGAGCGCGCCACGGCCTGGCTGCGGGCGCTCTCGACCGCGAGCGCCTCGGGCGTCGCGCTCACGCCGCTCGTGCGCGCGATCGACGGCGTCACCACCGAGATGCTCTCGGCCATCGAGCTGCTCGAGCTCTTTCTCTTCGCCCGCGCCAACGCGCCGCTGATCCAGTGCTCCGACGCGATCTCGCGCGCGGCCAACGCCGTGCACCGCAAGGTCGTGCTCGAGTCGAGCAGCGAGCCCGCGGTGCTCCACGTCCGCGGCCTCCTGCGCTTGATCGGCGCGATCATCTCGGACGCTGAAGACGGCGCCACGGTGAAGCTCTCGCAGACCAACACGCGCGCGGTGATCGAAGTGCCTGTCACGCGCGATCAGCACAGCGACGAGCGCGCGGCGTTCTTGAAGTTCTGCGCGTACCTCGGCCGCATGCACTGCGAGCGCGACGGCGTTCGCACGCGGCTCATCGTGCCCTTGGCGATGGCGTAACGAGCCGCTACGGCTTGGGGATGCGCAGGGTCTTGCTGATCATCGCGCTGCCGCTGAGCACGTAGAGCGCGACGAGCGGGTGCAGCACGAACGGCCCCACGTGCAGCGCCCCCAGCGGCAGTCGCTCGTGAACGAGCCCCTTGGCCGCGAGCACCGCGAGCACCACGGCGATCGCGAGGCTCGTCGGGATGGGCGTTCCCTCGTAGTACTTGACCTTGCCCGAGTCGTCCGAGAGCTGCGCGGCCGTGGCGTTGTAGCGGGCGAGCCGAGAGATGCCGCAGCCCACGAAGTAGACGAGCGCGAGCGCGTCCCATCCTCCGCGCATCCCGAGCGCGAACGCCAGCGCGGCGGGCGCCACGCCAAACGCCACTGCGTCCGCGAGCGAGTCGAGCTCTTGCCCGAGCAGCGAGACCTCTCCGCGCCACCGCGCGATGCGCCCGTCGAGAAAATCGCACACGAGCGAGACGGGCATCAGCGCGAAGGCCGCCCACAGCGCCGAGCGATCGCCGTCGACGCAGTACCGCATCGACGCGAGCACCGAGCCCATGCCCGCGAACCCGTTGCAGAGCGTAAACAGATCCGCGAGCTGAAAGTCGCGAATCATCGAGAATCGCCGGGGCTTCGACGGGTCGGGCATCTGCCGAGCACTCTACAACACCCGCGCGAGTGGAGTAGACAGTGCCGCGATCGTGCGAAGCGAAGGCGACAACGAGTTCAGCCCGAGAGACCTCTGCCCGCGCTGCGCGCGGCCGCGCGTGGTGTGCTACTGCGCGCACGTCCGAGAGGTCCCGACCCGCACGCGCGTGGTGATCATTCAGCACCCGCGCGAGGCGGACGTCCCGATCAACACCGCGCGCATCGCGCGGCTGTGCCTTCCCAACAGCGAGCTGGTCGTGACGGTCGAGGCTGACCGCGAGGCGCTCGTGCGCGCGCTGGTCGAGCGCGCGAAGGAGGGCGGCGTGGGGCTGCTCTTCCCCGGGGACGAGACGCGAGACATTCGCGATCTCGCTGAAGATTCACAGGGACAACGCACGCTCGTCGTGATCGACGGCACGTGGTGGCAGGCCTCGAAGGTGCTGAAGAAGAGCCCCGCGCTCGCGTCGTTGCCGAGGTACGGGATCGTCCCGCAGAGCCCCAGCAACTACCGCATTCGCAAGGAGCCTTCGATCGAGTGCCTCTCGACCATCGAGGCCCTCTGCGAGGCGCTCTCGGCGATCGAAGGACCGTCGGTGGACGTGCGCGCGATGCTCGCGCCCTTCGACGCGATGGTGGACTTTCAGCTCGCCTACGCGCGAGCGGGCGCGGGGTACGGGCGGCACAAGAAGAAGCCAAAAGAAGACAAGCGAAGAGAGGTTCCCGAGCAGCTCGCGCGGACGCCGACGGGGGTCGTGGTCGCGTACGCAGAGAGCAACGCGTGGCCCTTCGAGCGCACAGATCGGCCAGAGCCCGAGCTCGTTCAGTGGGTCGCAGAGCGCATCGACGACGGGGCGCGACGCGAGTGGATCATCGCGCCCGAGCGCGAGCTCGCGCCGGACACGACGCGCTTCACCGAGCTCGACGCGCCCACGATCCTCGCGGGGATCTCTCGCGCGCAGTTCGCCCGCGAGTGGGCCGAGTTCACCGCCGCCACGCCCACCCTCGCCACGTGGAACCACTCTGCCTTCGAGCTCGTCACCCGCGCCCTCGAAGGCACCGATCATCCGAGCCCCACGCTCGACTGGCTCGACCTTCACCCCGCGGCCGCCCGCTTCTTCAAGTCCCGCGTCGGAACGCTCGCCGAATGCTCGCCCCGTTTCGGCACAGCCCCGACCGAGCGCTGGGCCCGCGGCCGCGCGGCCATGCGCATCCCCCACCTCGCCCACATCGCGCGCGCCCTGCGCCACGAGGCCCACCGAGCCCTGGACGTGACTTCGAAACCCGCGTGAGCCGCGGTATACACAGCGCTCTCATGCGCACTTCGCTGCTTCGTTCGCTCGCGCTCGTATCGCTCAGCCTCTTCGGCTGCGCCGCCCCGCTGGTCATCCCCGACGCCTCGCGCCCCGACGCGTCGCAGCCCGACACCAGCGCGACGCCCGACGCACACGAGCACGACAGCGGCTCGATGGACGACGCGAGCGCCATGGACGCGACCGTCGAGCCCACGGACGCGAGCTCTTCACCGGACAGCAGCGGCACGGACGCGAGCGCGCTGCCCGACGCGAGCGCCGGCGATGGTGGCCCTTCCAACGAGGCCATCTTGGGGACGCTGTACGGCCCGTGCGGCGTGCTTCGCGCGCAGATCACCGCGCCCACGCCGTCGATCTTCAACAACAGCCTCGTGTTCGTCCCGTCGGAGATGTACACGCGCGCCGCGCTCTCGCCGGGCGGCCAACGCATCTTCGACACGCCCAACGCCGGCGGAAGCTCGATCGAGTCCGAGGTGATGTCCTTCGAGGTCCTGCACTACTGCGAGGGCGCCACGCTCGCCGCGACCGAGACCGAGATCATGTACGCCCCGCCCGACGACGGCGGCGCCAACTCGATCACGGACATCCTCGTGAGCATCAACGGCATGCGCGTGGGCGTCAGCGTCACGCGCATCTATCGCCCCGCGCCGATGGTGCTCACCGACGCCGACGTGCGCTCGCAGCTCGTGACCAAGCTCGTCGGTGTCAACCGCAGCTCGCAGCGCGTCTTGCCTGCGCAACGCTGGGTCAAACAGATCTTGTCTGTCATGGTCGCCAACCAGACCGTGGCCGATCAAGTGCTGCGCGTGTGGCCCACGATCGACGCGGCCACGCGCGCGGACACGATCATCATGATGACCACCACGCGCGGCGGAGGTTTTATCTACTGCAACCCCGACCCCGCGCTCGGCATGGAGTGCCCGAGCCTCTGAGCTCAGAGCCCCATCGCGCCTGGCGCGTAGCGGAGCCGCACGCGCTCGCCGACTGCGGGGACAGGGATCGCGCGAACAGCGCCCGCGAAGCCCGTCGCGAAGCACACCGGCAGACGCTCGATCGCGCGCTCGAATTGCACGCGAATGCGACTCGGGCGACCGCGGTCCATCGCGACGACGCGCACCATCGCCTGGTCCGTCGCTTCGCCGGGCAGCGGAGCGCCTGGGCGAATACGCCGCAGCGGATAGTCGCGCCCCATCACCACGGGGAAGCGCGGGTCGAGCACCAGTCGCTCGAGCGGGTGCTCGAGAAACACCGTCGCGATCGGCGCGAGCTCGATCGTGCGCTCGTCGACGCGAGCGAGCTCGTGATCCGCGGGCGCCGCCGTGAGCACGCGCAACAAGCGCCGGTCGTTCGGGCGCAGAACGGCCCACGTGACGTTGGCGTACAGCCCCGCGATGGGATCGGGCGCGCTCACCAGAAGCACCTCGTCGCCCGCGCGACAGTGAGGCGCGAGCTGCGATCGCTCGACGAGCTGCTCGTGCGAACGCACCACCGCGCGAAGCGCCACGGGCTGAACGAGCCGCAACAACGGCGCGAGCGCGAAGTGAAAGAGCCCGATCACGAAGAGCACCGAGCGAGCGCGCCACGAGCGCTCGGTCTTCCAGTGATCGCGAGCGCGGACGAAGAGCATCGCGAGCATCGACGAGCTCGCCATCGCAGCGAGCACGATCACGCGACCGCCCGGCGGGGCGCCGAGACCGGGCGCCATCGCGCCGAAGAAGCCCAGCGCGAGCGCGTCGAGCCGGGTTCGGTCCATCGCATCGACGCGCGACCGAGCCCTCGCGAAGAGCACGACGAACGCGACCGTCACGATCACGCCGAGCGCGACCGAGCCTTTGTATGCGCCCTCGGCGATCGTGTGAAAGTCCGAAGGCGCGCCGGTGAACGCGTCGCCCACGAGCATCGCGACGCGCTCGGGCGCGGTCTTCACGAAGGCGATCGGGTCCGTGATGGGGTTGCGGTATGCGGACGAGCCGCGCGTTCCGTAGCCGGCCAACACGTAGAACGGGAAGTACGCGAGCGTGATCGCCGCGTACGCGCCGAGCGTGCGCACGAGCGCGCGCAGCGTGAGGGATTCGCGCCTCTCGCCAGCGAATATCCACTCGAACGCGACGAGCCACGCGAGCGCGCCGAGCGAGCCTTCGCCCGCGCACAGCGCGCCCACGTAGAGCGCGGCGCCGAACCACGAGCGCGCCGAGCCTCGATCGCGGTCCCTCGCGTGCGCGTTGAGCGCGAGCAACGAGAACACGCCGACGAGCGCGCTCGTCCGGCCCGAGATCCACGTGTACGTCGCCGCGTGGTGCTGACCCATCGCGTAGATGAACGTCGCGATCGTGGCCTCGCGCTCGGGCAAGATTCGTCGCAGAAATACCGCAGCGAGCAGCAACAGCGCCGAGAACCAGAGGAGCCCGTGGACGTGGCCCGCGAACGCTCCGAGCTGGTGATCGATCGCGACGGTGATGGACGTCAGCGGACGAAAGAACCGCACCTGCACTTCGGGGCCGGCCCACCACTCTTGAGGGCCCGGGGTCCCGGTGATCTCCGTCGCGCGCGCAAACTCGAACAGCTGCGTCCACGTCGGCGCGTACCGAGCGACGAGCCCTCGCTGCCTCGCCTCGTGGATCCAGTCGTCCGCGTAGAAGCCCACCGAGAGCGCGGGCAGCGCCATCACCAGGCTGATCGCCAGCGCGATCCACTGGCCTCGCGTGAGCTTCATGTGCGCGCGGCCTCCGGCAGCTCGACGCGCAGCAGCGCCCCTCGACCGCCGTCGACGCGCGCGAGGGCGCGCAGCGAGCCTCCCGCTTGATCGACGAGAGAGGCGCAGATGGCGAGGCCGAGGCCCGTCCCCTCGCCCGCGGGCTTGGTCGTGAAGAACGGCTCGAACACCTTCTCTCTCATGGCTGGATCGATCCCTGGTCCGGTGTCTTCGATGTCGATGCGAACCTGTGAGTTCTCTCGCGAAGCGCGCACGACGACGGTCCCCTTCGCGTCGGCTCCTCCCTCGCGCATGGCGTCCGCGGCGTTGAGCACGAGGTTGAGCAGGACCTGCACGAGCCGGTCGTCGGACAGCCGCACCGCGGGCAGGTCGCGCTCGACCTCGATCTCGAGCGAGACGTCGCGCATGCTCTTCTGCGGCTCGAGCAGCCTGCGCACTTGATCGATCGCCTCGCTGACGGTCCCGAGCGCTTCGCGGCGGTCTTCGCTGGTGGGGCGCGCGCGCGCGTAGTCGAGCAGGTCGCGCACGGTGCGGTGGATGCGCTCGGCCTCGCGCCCGATTCGCTGTGAAAAATCCCGCACTTCGTCGTCTTCGAGCCCGCCGTCCTTCATCACGTCGGCCAGGCCCACGATGGCGGCGAGGGGGTTTCCGACCTCGTGGGCGATGCCCGCAGAGAGGCGGCCGACGACCGCGAGCCGCTCGGTTCGCACGAGCTGAGCGTGCGCCTCTCGCAGCTCGGCCTGCGCCCGCTCGAGCTCGATGATCCGCGACGACAGCTCTCGCTCGCGCGCGGCGAGGTCCTCGGTCATCACGTTGAAGGCCACCGCGGCGCGGGCGATCTCTCGCGCGCCGCGCGGCTCGACGCGCACTTCTCTGCTGCCCGAGGCCACGCGCTCGGCCGCGCGCGTCAGCGCTTCGAGCGGGCGAACCGTGTACCGCGTGAGCAGCGCGTACAGCACGAAGAGCGCCGCCGACGACGCCACGAGCGTGTACAAGAGCACGCCCGCCACGAGCCCGCGCTCGGTCGCAGACTGCGCCAGCGAGACCTCTGCGGCCACCGCGCCGCCGCGCGGGAGGGCGACCACCATGCGCAGCGAGCCGGGCGAGTCGTCGACGGAGTCGACCAACATTCCCCGTGAGAACGGGCGCGAAAACGTCCCTGCGCGCGCGAGGGTGACCCCGCTCGGGTCGAGCACCGCGAGCGCCGAGAGAGCGCCCTCTCCGACGGCGTCGGTCACCAGCGGCTCGAGCGACGCGCGCTCTGCAGGCAAGAGCGCCACTTGTCCAGCGACCGCGCGCACGAGGGTGATCCCCGCGCGGCGGCGCACCGTGCGCGACGTGGCCGCGGTCAGCGGTCGAATCGCAGCGTTGGCGAGCACCGCAGCCAGCAACAGCACCGCGATCAGCGCGAACGCGATCTGCGAGCGCAGCCCCAGCGAGCGTGGCGTTGCGTCGGTCGAGAGCGAATCGCGCGCGCGCGGCGCGGGTTCGAGCGAGCCCATAGCGAGAGAGTGTGCGACAGAGCTCCCCCGATGCGTGAGCGCCGATCGCGCGCAGACGCTCCCCCCGTGAAACTTCGCCCGGTGTGTGTTGTCGTCGCCCGCGATGGCCGCTCTCTCGCCGCGCCGAATCGCATGGGCTCTGTGCGCGCTCCCGCTCGCCTGCGGAGCGCGCCCCGCGAGGATCGAAGCCGCTCGCCCGCAGCGCGAGCCCGCGCTCTTCGCTGCTCGGGACACAGCCGCACTCGACGCAGCGCTTCGCTATGCCCCGCCCGTCGAACGCGCTGCGCGCTCGTGCCCCGCCGCGCTCGCGCTCGAAGACAACCTCGAAGCCCCAGAGCCCGTCCGCCCCTCGTGGTGGTCGCCCCCGCGCGGAGCGATCACCCGCTGCCCACAGAGCAGCGCCGCGTACGCCGACGCGCGAGCCCGCGTCGACGCGCTCGAACGCACCATCGACGCCCTGCGCCCGGGCGACGACGTCTCCGCCGTGCGCGCGCAGCTCACCGCCGTGCTCGAGCACCGATGCCTCGCGCTCGGCAGCATCGACGACGAGCTTCCCGCGGCGCTCACCGCGCACTCGATCGAGCAATGGTGGACCGAAGGCGGCGAAGGATGGGTCGACGACCTGCTCGGCGAGCCTGCGAGCAACGGACCGTTCGCCCGATACGTCAGCTTCGCCCCCACGGAGCAGCGCAGCCTCGTGCTCGAAGAGCAGCAGGGCTCGGCGCTCGTGGACATTCTCTGTCCAGCCGAGAGCGAGGCTTGCGGACGCGAGACAGCGCCGTTTGCGCTGCGATTCAGAGAGCTTTTGCGCGGCAGAGACGCGATCGAACGACAGCGGCGCGAAGCGCGGCTCGACGACCCTCGGCGCGACGAAGAGGACTGGCGCGAGGCCTGCGAGCGCACCGCCCGCGCGCGGCCGACGGACCAGCGCTACGCGACCTGGAGGCAGTGCATCAGCGAGCACGAGCAGCAGCGGCAGAGCGCGCCGCCGAGCGGGTACTTTCGCGCGCCGACGGGCTGGCTGATCGTGCAGGGCCGACGCGGGCACCACTCGTACTGCGACTCGGTGCGCGCGGTGCACCTCGCGAGCGGGGCGAGCTTCGAGGCGCGACAGTGCAGCGCGATGGCGTTCGTGCGGCGCTTTCGAGGGGACGCCGGCCAAGAGCGCGGGCTCGAACTGCGCACAGGGACAGCGTCGGCGACGGCGATGCAAGAGGCGACGCTGGCCATGGTGCTCGCGCCGTTCGTGACGCGCGACGCAAGAGCGCAGATCGGGCTCGAGGTTCCTGCGGGGATCGCGCTGCGCTACGGGGCGCCGCAGTTCGGCGGGCTGAGCGCGTCGGGCTGGTACAGCAGCGATCAGTCCACCTTGCGTTGGAGCTGGATTTCGAGCGGCTGCCTGCGCGCGCACGGGACGCTGCGCTGGCCCGAGAGCGCGGACCCTGCCAACAGCGCAGCGGCGCACTTGCTCGCGGTCGCCGAGGCCACCTTCGACGAAGCGCAGAGCCCCACGGTCGCGCTGCCGCGCTGGGTGGTCCCGTCGCCGGCGAGCGAGCACGAAGACGACCCCCAGCCCGCGTTGGCCGCGGCGCTCAGCGAGCGACTGGGGCAGTGACCGAGCGCAGCGGCTCCTACCTGTGCGTGAATGCGGCTTGAATCGCAGGGCCGAAGCTTGTTTCGATGACGCTTTCATCGCCGCGTCCGACTTCACTGAGGCCCTTCACGCTCATGCAACGATTCAGGACCCACCTCGCGCTGCTCTCTCTTCCGCTCGTCGCCGCGTGCTCGCAGCCTCCCGGCCCTTCGGACGGCGCGACGCCATCGGACGGCTCGTCCTCGATGGACGCGACGACGGGCGCTGACAGCGCCTCGCCCATCGACGGAGCGTCGTCCATGGACGGCGGAGGCGCATCGGCGATCGAGCGCGCGTACGCCACGGGCGCGGTCGGAGCCGCCACTGAACAAGAAGTGTGCGCGGCCCTTCGAGCGGACCTCGCGGCGGCGCGATCGTCGCGCTTCGCGATCTGGTCCGCGCTGTACCGAACCGGGCCGATGGGCGAGCCCATCGCGGGCACGATCAACGATTTCTCCTGGAATCCAACGCACGATTCGATGGTCCTCACGAGCCTCGACGACGGGCGCAACGTCCCGGTGATCGTGGCCAACGCGCAGCAAGCGATGGGGACGCCCGCGCGCTCGCCGCTCGCGATCGCAGGGACCGTCGGCGCGTGGCGCTACCTCGCGCTCGGCACCAACGGGCCGTCGAACTTCGGCAACACGGCTCCCGCGGCGGGCTCTGCCGAAGCGCGCATGGAGCAGGTCTTCGTCCGCGCGATCCGCTGGCTCACGGGCAACAACGCTGCCGACGGCGCGGGGCTCAAGGTGGTCACCGCGCACCTCGCGGACAGCTTCTACTTTCGTCACGACCGCGGGACGCGCGCGTTTTTCACGAGGCATTTCTCAGCGGCGCAGCTCAACGCCGACGACACATGCGAGAGCGCGAGCCTCGAGGGGTGCCTCGACGGCGCGGGCTTGCTGGTGATCGGCGCCGACGACGGGACGGGCGACGACAACAGCCGCGTCCCGCTCGACACCGCGGCGATCGACCGCGCGCTGGCGCTCGCGCAGTCGCGTGGGATCCCCGTGCTCTACGCGCCGCACTACCGCGAAGAGAACGCCATGAACGCCCGCGTGCACCGCGCGCTCAGGGTGACCGTGAGCAACAATTACTGGGACATTCAGCGCTTGGATGGCGCGAGCACCGCCGAGCTCACGGGCCGCGCGCTGCCCGTCGACGCCGTCGCGCGAGCGGTCGACACCGTGTGCGACGGGACGCTGACGGCCGCGGATTTCGAGCCGTGCACGCCCAACCCTGACGCCCGCGCCACGACGCTCGACTCGTGCGCGGCGCCGATGTTTCGCAGCAAGCTCATGGACGGGGCGACCATCGTTCGCCAGAGCGTCGAGGCGCTGGACGCGAGCGGGACCAACCCCTTCGCGATCGAGGGGTACCGCATCGCGCGCGGCGCGATTTTGCTCGGCGATTTGCTGCGCTCCGGCCCCTCGCCGCTGCGCTACCCCATCCCGTGGAACACCGCTCCCGCCCAGCTCGCCCGCGCCGCCTTCTCGGACTCGTCGATGCACCTCGCGCACGGGACCAACCGCGCCATCTCGGACATGGGCACCTACGGATGCACGCGCGAGAGCGTGCTGAGCGCCCCGTGCAGGCCGTACGACCCGGCGATGGTCCCGACGGCGGACGCGAGGGTTTCGACAGCGTTTTTGCAGGGCGACGAGTGGACGTCCGCGGGTCGGTACGCGCTCGCGGGCAGGCCGTTTCGCCTGCGTCGAACGGACGCCGTCGGCGGTCGCGTGTTCGCGCGGGTGGGGTTTGCGAGGCTCGGCACGACGCGCGCGTTCGAGATGGCCTCGGGTTCGACGGCGTACAGCAGGCCGCAGCGGCTCGTGAGCGCGTGGATCGAGCTGGAGAAAGACCGAGAAATCGAGCTCTCTTCTCCGCTCGGCGGCCCCATCTACCTGCGCACGATCGGCAGCGACGCGCTGCGAGGGATGAGCGCCACCATCGAGACCACGGGGACCGGCGCGCACGCGGCGCTGCTCGAAGCCACGCCACAAGCCGCGGCGAACTTCGTCAACGAGGTGCGGGCGAACCCGTTGCCGCACGTCGACGTGCGCCTCACGGGCTTCGAGATTCACCTGCGTCGCGATCGATTCTTGCGCACGGTGACGGGCTCGACCGAGATCGCGCGACGCGCCTCGGGGCCGTTCACCGTCGCGTACAACAGCGACGTCAACCTGGCGATCGACCACATTCAGAACCACTTCGTGGGCTCGGTGTACGGGCTCGCTGGCTTCGCCGCGCCGGGCAGCACGCTCGACGCGACGCTGTCGAGCGACGTGAAGGCGGTGTGCCAGACGCTGGGCTGGGCGTGCACCGACGCGAGCGTGCACCGACGATCGACCATTCAGCACGCCAACTACGACGAGAACGCGAACTGCGGCTCTGGGTGCTCGGGCAACCCGTTCGACGCGGACTGGTCGATCATCCCGCTCGGGTGGGGCGAGTCGCACGAGCTCGGGCACAACCTGCAGATCAAGCAGCTCAACGTGCATTACACGAGCGCGACGGACCGCGCGAACTGGACGCGGTGGAGCAATCGCGCCGGAGAAAACTCGAACAACATCTTTCCGTATCACACGCTGTGGCGCTTCATTCGGCGCACGCAGAGCGACAGCACGGTCGTGACCGACGGCCACATGAACTTCAAGACGCTCTTCGCCGCCTCGCAGTCCTCGCGCGCTGCGCTGGTCAGCACCGTGATGGGCGCGCAGCGCAGAGTGATCTTCGACGAGCGCTGCAACGTGCTCGCCGACGGCCCGATGAGCGAGACGGACCTGTTGCCCGAAGCGATCTGGGGCGACCCTGCGTACGCCGCGGACAACGGGCTTCGCATGGCGTTCTACGTCGGGCTCGCGGTGCGGCTGCACGGGGCGACGGTGCAGGGGCGGACACTCGCGGACGGGTGGGACATCTTCACGTTGCTGTACGCGCACGCGCGGCTGTTTTCGCAGGCGGCCCGCGCCGAGGCGAGCTGGACGGCGGCGCGCGCGTCGCTGGGCTTCGACCGCTTCGCGTTCACGGGCGACGCGCAGTACGGCGGCGGCAACGTCTCGACGATGCCGGGCAACGACTTCTTGCTGGTCTCGCTGTCGTGGATCACCGGCCGTGATGTGCGTCCGTACTTTCGCGAGCACGGCGTGCGCTTCAGCGACCTCGCCAACGGGCAAGTGCAAGCGATGGTCACCGCGGGCCGCGTGACCTCGACGCTCGGGGGGACGGCGCTCGTGCTCGAGACCGACCTCGCTCCCTCGGACATGAGCGCGGTCGCCCGCGTCGCGCTCGACGGGACCGCCGCGTGGCCGCGGGACGGCTGGCACCCCTCGCGCTGCGTTCGCTGAGAGGGCTACGCGCGGGGGGCCGCGACCTGCTGCGCGCGCATGCTCGAGGACGGCATGTCACCGTCGACGTCTTCGGGCGGAGGCGGCGGCGCGCCCGCGTCGAAGCGCTCGCCCGTGATGATCCGCGCGCCTCGGGCGTACACGAGGTACGAGTAGGCCCAGTTGAAGAAGACGACGAATCGATTGCGAAATCCCACGAGAAACCAGAGGTGGACGAAGATCCACGCGAGCCACGCGACGAAGCCCGACATCTCCATGGGCCCGCTCTTGGCGACGGCGCGCGAGCGGCCGATGGTGGCCATCATCCCTTTGTCGCGGTAGCGCAGGGGCTTGCCGGGCAGGCCGTCGATCGCGCGCTCGATGTTCTCGGCGACGCAGCGGGCCATCTGCATGGCGACCGGAGAGAGCCCCGGCAGGGGAGCGCGGTCTTCGCCGTGCGCCCAGTGCGCGCAGTCGCCGATCACGTACACGCTGGGGTGCTCTTTCGTCGAGCAGTCGGCTTCGACGATGACCCTGCCGCCCTTGTCGAGGGCGACTCCGAGCGAGCGCGTGAGCGGCGCGGCCTTCACGCCCGCGGCCCACACGACGGTGCGCGACGGCGTGAGCGACTCTTCGCCGCCGCTCGAAGGTCGCAGCGTGACGCCGCGCGCGTCGATGCGCGTGACGCGCTGGCCGAGGACGAGCTCGACGCCGAGCTCCTTGAGCTGCGCCTGCGCGGACTCGCTCAAATGCGCAGGAAATCCCCCGAGTACCCGCTCGCTCCCCTCGACGAGCAGCACCCGCGCCTTCGACGGATCGATGCGACGAAAGTCCGTCGCGAGCACGGTGCGCGAGAGGTCTGCGAGCGCGCCGGCCATCTCGACGCCCGTGGGGCCGCCGCCGATGACGACCATGGTGAGCAGGGCCTCGCGCTGCTTCTCGTCGGTCTCGCGCTCGGCCTCTTCGAAGGCCACCAAGATGCGGCGGCGCAGCTCGACCGCTTCGTCGAGGGACTTCATGCCGGGGGCGTGCTCGGCCCAGCCGTCCTTTCCGAAGTAGTTGTTGACCGCGCCGACGGCGACGACGAGGTAGTCGTACGAGAGCGTTCGCTCGCGAAGGTGCAGCTTCTTGGCCTTCGGCTCGACGCCGGTGACCTCGTCGAGCAGGACCGTGACGTTCTCTTGCTTCGAGAGCACCGCGCGGATCGGCGCGGCGATTTCAGCGGGAGAAAGCCCGGCGGTCGCGACCTGGTACAGCAGCGGCTGAAACAAGTGATGGTTGGTTCGGTCGAGCAGTGTGATTCGAACGTCAGCGCGAGCGAGGGCCTGGGCGCACGTGAGTCCGCCGAATCCTCCGCCCACGATGACGACGTGCGGTCTGCGATCATGGACCGCGGCGGCGTCGCTCATGGTGCGCGAGAGCATAGAGTCGAGCGGCTTGGTCGAGAAGGGGCGCGCGATCGATCCGCGCGGTTCAGCGTCGCCCGTGGTACACAGCGCGGCGCAGCGAGTTCCATGACGCAAGACGCATTGCTCAGAGACAAGGTCGCGGTCGTCACCGGCGCGGGTCGCGGGATCGGCCGCGCGACGGCGCTCTTGTTCGCGCAGCACGGCGCGCGCGTCGTCGTCAGCGACAACGGCGCCGACCGCGACGGAACGGGCGCAGACCCCACCGTCGCCCGCGGCGTGGTCGACGAGATCGTGGCCCTCGGCGGCGCGGCCGTCGCGCACACCGGGGACGTCTCCATCGCGAGCGAAGCGCAGTCGTTGATCGACCTCGCCGTGCAGCAGTACGGCGGGCTCGACGCGCTGGTCTGCATGGCCGGCATCGCCCGCGACAAGACCGCGCTCAAGATGGACGAGCCGTCCTTCGACGCGGTGTATCGCAACAACGTGAAGAGCGCCCTGTTGTGCGCGCAGTCCGCGGCGCGGGTGTTCGCGCAGCAGCGACGGGGCGGGCACATCGTGCTCTGCACGTCGATCGCGGGGCTGTTCGGCAACTACGGGCAGCTCAACGGGTCCGCGGCCAGCGCAGCGATCTACGGTCTCACCCGCACGTTGGCGATCGAGCTGAAGAAGCAAGAGGTGCGGGTCAACGCGCTCGCACCCGTGGCGCGCACACGGATGACCGAAGAGCTGCCGATGTTTCAGGCGATGCCCGACGAGACGTACGGAGCGCATTTCGTCGCTCCGGTCGCGCTGTTCTTGGCCTCGAAGCTGTGCGGCGAGCTCACGGGCGAGGTGCTCTCGGTCGCGGGCGCGAAGGTCAGCGTCTACCGCGTGGTCGAGAGCGACGGCGCGGTGCTCGACGACCCGCGCGCCCCGTGGACAGCGGCCGAGCTCGCGCGACGCTTCGACGAGCTCGCGAAGATGTAGCGCTGAAGAAACTCAGCGAAAATCACCCATCGGGGACCGCGCCGACGGCCCCGCGCAAACCGACGAAAGGCACACTGCGATGGCTGACGAAGTTCGAATGGTCCAGTGCAAGAAGCTCAACGAGAAGCTCCCTGGCATGAAGCGCGCGCCGTACCGCAACGAGTTCGGCCAGAAGGTCTACGAAGAGATCTCGCAGCAAGCGTGGGAGCAGTGGCTCAAGGACTCGGTGAAGCTGATCAACACCTACCGAGTCGACCTCGCCGCGGCCGCGGGCCAGCGCTTCATGATGGAGCAGTGCGAGATCTACTTCGGCTACAAAGACGGCCAGCTCGCCGAGACGGCGTGGGTTCCGCCGGCCGAGAAGAAGGGCGAGTAGCGCGCGCAGGGGCCGCCGTCAGGCCCACGCGCGGCGCTCACTCGCGGACGCGATAGCGGCCGAGCCACACGGTGGCCGAGACCGACGGCTCGAAGTGCCGCTTGCGAATCGCGCGGTACGCGTCGAGCATGAAGTACCGATCGAGCTCGGCCTCGCTCGCGAAGCGAATGGTGAACATCCGATTGAACGGCGTCTCTTCCGGCGATCGCAGCACCTTCGCGACGTGCACGTCGACGACGAAGCGCCCGCCGTGCGCCTCGAGCAGCGGGGTCATCTCCGCGCGGTAGCGCGCGTAGCCCTCGGGGTCGACGACGTTGACGCCGACGAGGATCTCCACCGGGCCGTCGGCGCTCATGCCCACCTCCCTGCGTGCGCGCCGCCATCCACGTGCAAGACCTCTCCCGAGACGAACGTCGCGCGGTCGAGGTAGAGCAGCGCGTCGACCATCTCGTCCGTCGTCCCGATGCGGCCCGCGGGGCTGAGGCCGCGCAGAAACGCGTGCGTCTCTGGGCGGTGCATCGGCGTGTCGATGATGCCCGGCGCGATCACGTTGACGCGGATGTTCTGCGGCGCGCACTCGATCGCGAGCGAGCGCGTGGCCGCTTCGATGCCGCCCTTGATCAAGATCGGCAGCGCGCTCGGGACGCCCGCCACTGGCTGAGTCGCCAGCGACGTGCTCACGCTCACGATGTGCCCTGCGCGCGCCGGTTGCATCACGCGCAGCGCCGCCTGCGTGCAGCGCACGAAGCCGGCGAGGTTGGTCGCCACGAGGCTCGACAGGTCGTCGGCCGTGTAGTCGGTAAACGGCCTGGCGACGAAGATCCCCGCGTTGTTGACGAGCAAATCCAGGGCGCCGAAGCGCCTCGTGGCCTCGAGCACGCAGCGCTCTGCGGTCTCGCTGCGCGCGACGTCTCCGTCGATCACCGCGAGCCGCTCGGACGGCGCGAGCGACGCGCACTGCGAGGCGCGACGCGAGGTCGCTACGACCGAGTAGCCCTCGGACAACAGCGCATGGGTGATGGCGAGGCCGATTCCGCTCGACGCTCCGGTGACGAGCGCGACTCTTGATTTCATGGGTGCATCCTCCGTGTGACGAGCGTCGTCATCGCGACGCCCGCCCACGTAGGTCGCGAGGCGCTCGAGCGTTACAGAGGAAGCGCTCACTCGCGGTCGTCGTCGTACTCGAACGAGCAGTGACGCAGGTGCTCTCGCGCCCGGTGCAGCAGCACGCGGACGTGCCCCTCGGAGAGCTCCAAGAGCTGCGCGACTTGCTCTCGCGGCTGCTCGTCGAGCAAGCTGAGCATCACGACCTCGCGCTGCAGCCGCGCCATCCGAAGGATGCACCCGTGCACGCGGCCGAGCTCTTCAGCGCGGGCGATCAAGAGCTCAGAGCTCTCTTCGCCAGACGGGGCGAGCTCGACCTCTCCCGCAGCGTGGTGGACGGCGCGGCGAGAGCGCTTTCGCGTGGCGTTCTGCGTGTGATGCCGAAGGATCACCGTGAGCATCTTGAGGGCGTCGTCCGAGTCCCTCGCGATGCTACGGGCCTCGGGCAGCTTCAAGAACGAGGCGAACGTGTCCTGCACGGCGTCGAGCGAGTCTTCGGCGTCGAGCCCACGCTTTCGGGCGTAGGCGAGCAGCCGCGCGCGGTGCGCGTGGACGATGGCCGAGACCCACGAGAGAAACCCAGGCGGAGCGTGCTCTGCAGGGGCGCTGTTCATCGGCAGAGAGACAGTCATACCGCGGATAGGTCGCGAGGCGAGCGTGCGTTACAGACCGCGTCGTCGATCGCGAGGACGCACGTCTGCGCGGCTCAGCCGGCGTCCTTGACCATGAGCTCCAAGCGGTCGAGCGCGCGCTCGAGCACGTCCTCGCTGGGGCCGAAGCTGAAGCGCACGTAGTCGCGAAAGCGCGAGCCGCGACCCGCGCGACGCTTGCCCGGGTTGACGTCGAAGAACTCTCCGGGGACGCAGATCACCTTGTGATCGAGCGCCGCGCGAAAGAACGCCATGCCCGTGTTGATCGACGGCGCGAGCCCAGCGACCGATCCCCACGCGTAGAAGCTGCCGTCCGGATAGCGGTCGAACTTCACGCCGAGGGCCTTCAACCTCCGCAGCATGAGCTCGCGCTTGGCCGAGAACGTCCGGTGGATCGCCTCGGTCTCGCGGCGACGGTAGTCCGGGGCCATGAGCGGAACGGCTGCGCGCTGGACGGGCTTGTTTCCGCCGCCGTCGAGAAAGCTACCGGCGCTCGCGACGCTCTCGATCACGCTCTTGGGGCCGACGGTCCAGGTCAAGCGCCAGCCGGGGTAGCGCCAGTTCTTCGTGAGCCCGTCGAAGATCACCACGGGGTCGCGGTCGACGTCTTCGACGTAGCGCGCGGCGCTCTCCATGTTGCCCGAGAAGCGCGCGTCGTCGCGCCAGATGTAATGCGAGTAGAACTCGTCGAGCAGCATCGTGCAGTCGAGCTCGCGCGCGGTCTGAACCCAGCCGCGCAGCTCGTCGCCGGCCACCAGCTTGCCCGAAGGGTTGCTCGGGTTGGACAGCAAGATCGCGCCGAGCCCGCGGCCCATGATCTCTTTGCGCAGCTTCTCGATGGAGAACTCGTAGCCCTGCTCGGGCTCGAGCAAGATCGGGATCGCCGTGAAGAGCTTGAAGACGTCCAGCAGCTCTTCGTACGCCGTGTAGTCCGGCAGAAAGTGCCCGAGGTTGATCGTGCCGAGCGCCGCGGCGGCGCGGGTGAGCGCCACGCGCCCGCCGCCCGAAATGCTCACGTTTTCAGCGGTGTACTTCGACGGAAGCCCCTTGCGGTACAGCTCGTTGTAGAGCGCGGCGACCGCCTCGCGCAGCTCCCACAGGCCCGCGACCGGCGCGTACTCTTGATCGTTGGGGTCGATCTCGATCTCGAGCACGCGCTCGGGAGCGCCCTCGAGCGGCCCCGTCTCGGGCTGCCCCTGACCGAGGTTGCACCAGTCGGGATCGGTCGGAGAGTAGCCTCGCTTCGAGGCCTCCGTGGTCACGTAGATCACGCCGGTGCGCGGGACCGCGCGAAACGCCATGGGGCGCAGAGAGTCGTTGTCGCTCATCGAAGTGGGCGGACATATATCTCGTTTTAACCCAGAAAACACGGGGGATTTCGACGCGCTCGCCCGCCGCGAAGCGCCGACTGCCGCTCTCGCGGGGCGGTGCTACGCTCTCGCTCACCGTGGAGTTCATCGAGGTCGCACACATCATCGGAGCGTCGTTCGCCGCGGCGCTGCTCACCGCGTTCGTCGAGCGGGTCGCGTTGGTCATCGCAGGCGAGGGGTGGTCGCTCGGCGGCGAAGGAGACAAGAGCAAGCCGCGCGCGCAGCAGCCGCGGCTGTTGTCCGACATTGGCGGGCTGCTGCACGGCTCGACCAAGCTGCTGGTCGTCGTGGCGATCGGCCTGTGGTTTCGCTCGCAGACCGAGCTCGTCTCGATCGGGCTCGGGACGGTGGTGGCCAACACCGCCATCGAGACCGCCCTGCGCAGGGGCGAGCGCAGCGCGACGGACGTGACGCTCGCGGTGCTGCGACAGTGGCTGTTTCCGCTGCAGATTTTGTTCGCGTTCTTCGTGCTGCGCGGGCGCTGAAGAAGCTTAGGGCTCGACGACCTCTTCCCACGTGACGGCGTCGTTGATCGTGAAGCGAAGCGGGCCGCGCCCGATGCGCGCCGGCCAGTTGAGCGTCGCCGTGTACATCCCGCGCTCGCTGCCCTCGACCACGCGCTCGACGATCACGCCCTGCGGCGCCTCGACGCGCACCGTCGCGTACGGAACTCCGTAGCCCCGCGCGTCGGTCAGCCGCAACGAGAGCGTGCGCTGATCGCCCGTCGTGTCGCCGGTGATCCGCACGCGGTGCTGCAGCGGGCCGCAATCGTCGGCGGTGATGCGCATCTCGACGATCTCGTTGGCGTCTTCGCCGCGAATGCAGCGCAGCGTGTGGTGACGGCCTGGGGTCAGGTCCATCGGCCCCGGCTGCAGCGCCGGCGGTGACGTGTCCAAACCGCAGCGCATCGTGCTCGGAATCTCCACGCGCGCCACCCTCCCCTCGCGCCCCGGCGTCACGCGCGGGCCCGCGACTTCGAACGGCTGCACAGCGCTCCATCGCCCCTCGAGCTCGTCCGCGTCGACGCCCATCACGCGCACGAAGTACCGCCCCGCCGGCACCGACACGCTCGTGTTGCTGCTCGTACCCGGGATCGTTCGATCCTGAACGAGCGCTGAAAAATCAGCCTCCCGCGACACTTGCACGCGCCATCGCGCCGCGGGCGTCGCGCGCCCCGCGCTCCACACGATCGGGACCTCGACGTTGCCGCCGAAGGTAAACGGCGCGCTCGCCATCGCGCGCAGCGCCGGGGTCGCCACCAACGGCCGCGCGAGCGCCTGCTGATTGAGCTCGATCTTGCCGCCCTGGTTCTCGCGAAAGAGCACCTCGCGCCCCATCGCCCGCACCCGCGCGCGGCCCCGCACGATCGCCACCCGCGTGCGCCGCGCGTCCACCCGCACCAGCGCCTCGCCGCGCAGCAACGTGATCGTGCAGCTCGGGGTCGCGAGCACCAACGCCGGCCCCGACTCGGGCGCGGTCAGCACGTACGCCCCTCGGCGCGCGACGGTGTCCCGCGACGGCGGCTGCCCCGCCGGCGTCTGCGCAGACGGGTCGCCGAAGAGCGAGAGGTCCGCGCGGTCCCGGGCGACAATCGTGGCACCAGTATTCAAGCTCAGCGTCACCGAGCCGCTCTCTGCGAGGCGGATCCGCTGCCCCTCGGCGAGCGTCTCGCCCACGGCGCCCTCGCGCCGCTGCGGAGCGAGCACCTCGAGCGCCCCGGTCAACGCGCTCACCCGCGCCTCGCGCGGAGCCCCGTGCGCAGCGGGCTGCGCGTGCGCATCGGCCGCAGAAAACACAGCGCCCGCGAGCGCCGCGAAGAAGACACCCACGCGCGCAAGCCCCCGCTCAGTTCGTCGTTCGATCACGAGTGGGAGTTTACCAAATCGCGACAGGCTTCGCGCCGGTCGTCACTCGCGCGTGAGCTCGAAGGTCACCCGCGTGAGCGCCCCCGCTCGCGCAACGCCTGCGCCAGCGACATTGCGCGCCATGTCTGCGAGCCCGAACACACGCTCGGGCATCTCGAAGGAGTTCGGCGAGCTCTCGACCATCCACCACTCGCGCTGCGCCGCTTGTTCGCTGAGCTGCCATTGGCCCCAGACGTTCCACGTGTAGCGAAAGCGGCCGGCGGGAAGGCCCGTGCAGTCGACGTCGAAGACGCCCTCGAACGGCCCTGGCGCCGCGCGGATGACCGACGGCGCGAGGCTCACCCCGCGCGCTGCTGCGGACTCTCTGCGCCACTCGAAGCGCACGTCCGCGAAGGCAGGCGGCGCCATCGCGCCCTGCACGACCGATCCCTGCACGCGCACCCTCGCCCGGCCGCGCAGCGAACACGTGACGGGCACCGTGAGCGAGCCGCTCTGCGCCCGCGCGCGGTCCACGCGCACCTCGTCCGCAGCGCCCCCCGAGTCGAGCCGCTGCGCCGCGGTCAGCCGCGCGTCGTAGCCCTCGAACGGCGCCCACTCGCTCGAGGCCACGTCGGATTGCGTCCCCGCGCCGATGCGCTCGGTGTTGACCCGACGAAGCATCTCGTTGACCAGCAAGCGCCCGCTCTCGACGTCGCGCGAGAGCACGAACACGAGCAGCGGACGCGCGCCGGTGAGCTCGTACGACCCAGAATCACCGGTGAAATTCGGCCTGCGCGCCGCGAGGGTGACTCCGCTCCACGAGCGCTCGTTGCGGTTGACCTCTGCGACGTGGGCGCTCGTTCGCGCGAACATCTCGCGGTCGATCCTGCGCTCGGAGAAGAACTTTCCGTTGAACGGGAGCCGCAAGCGCAGGACCCACACGCCGTAGCCCTCGTCGATGCGCTGTCGCAAGAGCGCCGCGATGCACGACGGGTCCGCGCCGCCCGTGCACGCCACGTCTCCGTTGGCGCTCGCGTTGAACGGCGTCGCCGAGCTCTGCGCCCCGTCTGTCACGAGCACGGTCACGCGAAACGGATCGAGCGGGTCGGCCTGCTGCTGATCCGCGCGCGCCGCGCGAGGCGGCCGACGCAGCGCGACGTCCAGCGCCGCCGCGCGACCGCGGTACGTGTTGGGGTCGCGCAGCTGCTGAATGGTCAACGCTTGCTGACAGCGAAGCTGCTCGTCGAGCGAGCACCGCTCGAACGGGACGTTGAGCCCCAGCGACGCGAGCGAGGCCTCGATGACCTGGCCGTGCAGCCCTTCGAGGGCGAGCGCTCTTCCCCTGGCAAATCCCTGGTGACTCTCGCTCACGTCCACCACGACGCGCGCGCCGTTGCCGCGCGGGACCGTCGGCCGCGCGGTCTGCACGGAGTTGTTGGGGACGGTCTGGTTGTTGGTGGTCGTTCGACGCCCGGCGTCGGGCGCGGACTTCGGTCCGCACGCGCCCACGGCGAGCGCCGCCAACATCAACGCACGTGGCTTCATCGCGTCGCGTCCACCAGTTCTGCGCGCACGATCTCGCGGCCGTCGCTGGCGGCGTAGACGAACTCGCTCGCGTCGATGAGCACCTCGGCGCCGTCGCGCTTGGCGCGCAGTCGGTACACCACGCGCGCGCCCTCGCTCGTCGGGACGATGGGACCGTCGCCGTCGAGCTCGAGCGGAACCTCGACGTTTCCCTGTCGAAGCACGGCGAGGTACGAGTGCCAGCCCTTCGCGCGGCCGCCCACGACGTGCCAGAAGAGCTGCCCTTCGCGGATCATGAGCTGCCCGACGGGGTCCGCGTTCTCTTCGCACAAGCAGTGCCTGACGCCCGGAGGAAGCGCGCACGGGTCGTCTTCGCGCGCGCGAGGACAACGAACAAACGGTCGAATACGGCGTGCCATTGAAGGGGTCGATCCTCTCTCTTACTCGAGGCGCCAGAGGTTCTTGGCGAGGACGTGCTCCATGAAGAGCTCGAACGGCGAGAAGCGAAACCAGCGCGTGGGGCCGCTCGACGAGTACGGGAGCTCGGCGAGCTTGTCCTCGAGCTGGCGCTCGAACAGGTGCTTGAGCGCGCGCAGCTCGGGGTCGAACTTCATCGGCTCCCACACGCACAAGCCTTCGCTCACCGCGGGCTCGGCCAACAGGGAGAGCTGCGCGCTCTGCGGAACAGACGCCTCGGCGAACTGGTACTGGTCCCGCGCTGCGAGCCCGGTCACGGGCCCCGCGTTCGTCGGTTGCGCTCCATAAGCAGCGTTGATGGACGGAGCCGGAGCCATCATCGGCATCGATGCCCCCATCATCCCCGGAATCATCGCGGGCATCATGGGCGGCTGCGGCTGCGCGGGCTGCGTCGGCATCGTCGGCTGCGGCATCCCGGGCATCATCCCCATGCCCATCACCGCGTTGGTCATCGGGTTCGACGGCATCCCAGGCATCGCAGGCATCCCCGGAATCATCCCCATCCCGGGCATCGCACTCGGCATCCCGGGCATCGCACCGGGCATTCCCGGCATCCCGGGCATACCGGGCATTCCCGGCATTCCCGGCATGCCGGCAGGCATCGCGTTGGGCATCGCGCCCAGCCCAGGCATTCCCGGCATCGCGCCCGGCATCGCGGGCATACCGGGCATCGCTGGCATTCCCGGCATCGCAGGCGCAGCGGGCGCGGCCGCGGGCGCCGCAGGCGGAGCAAACGGGTTGTCCGTGCTCGCGGGCTTGTTCGGGTCGTTCGGATCGTTCGCCATGGTTCGCTTCCTCTCCGTTGCGTTCGCTCAAGCCTGCGGCAACGGGTAGCTACCCGCGCCGAACAACGACGAGAGCACCGCGTCCCAGCGCATCTGCGCCAACGCTCGCTCTGCGCTCTCTCCGCGCTGCGCGGCGGTCGCCGTCACCATTTGCCACTGCTGCGCGAGCATCCACTGCTGCTGCTCGGGCGACAGGCCGCTCATCGCCAGCGCCTGCGCGACGCGCTGCCACTGCTCGTGCGCGAGGTAGCCCGCCGCGGTCTTCGCCATGCTCGTCCCCATCTGCGTCGCGACCTGCCAGAGGTATCGCTCGCAGTAGTTCTTCGGGTCTATCCCCGACTGCTGCGCCATCGCCGCGATGTTCGGCCACGACTGCCGCAACGACATCGCCGCGCCCTCCAGCGGCGAAAACGACTGCATCATCGGCATCCCGGGCATCCCGCCCATCGCGCCGGGCATCATCCCCATCATGGGCGACGGCATGCCCATCATCGGCGGCTGCATCGCCGGAGGCTGCGCGGGCTGCGGCTGCATCGGCATCGCGGGCTGCATGGGAGCCATCGCCATCGCCATCGGCATCGCCATAGGGTTCGCCACGTTCGCCGCGGGCTGCGCCGCGGGCGCGTGCGCGGGCTGTTGCTGCTGCTGCGCGCGCTCTTTGCTCGCCTCGTTGCGCAGCTTCTCGCGGTCGTCCTCGCCCCCCAATCCGAAGGGACGATACCAGGGCAACCTGCGCCCCGAGTCGTTGAGCCACACGTCCCAGCCGAGCACGCCGTGCCGCTCGGGCGTGCGCCGCGCGACGCCCGCGTTGCCGGCGCTCGACTCGAGCAGGCCCCGCGCGACTCTTGATTTTCTGTGCGTTCCCTCTTCGGGCATCACGTAGGACATCTCGATCGAGAGCGACGGGTGCACCGTCGAGCGCCCGTTCGAGTCGATCACCAGCGAGATCTCTCCGTCCGAGATCTCTCGCGCGACCGGCGTCTCGCTGAGCAGGTCCATCAGCCGCTTGCGCACGCGCTCGGCCATCATCTGCTCGACCGTCGCCATGCCGTCGAGCACGATTTCGCCGAAGCCCCAGCCGTTGCCGAGCAAGATCAGCTCGAACTCGATCCGCCGCTCGCTCGCCGGGCCCTTGAGCGTCCCGAGGATCCACCGTCGCGTCGGCGTCTCGACGCGAGTGAACAAGCGGTTGCGCGTGAGATCGATGCGCCCGTCCGGCGTGCGCCCGTGCTCGAGGCACATGCCCGCGAGCACCCTCGCGATCAGCTCGACGATGTAGCCGAAGTACGCGCGCGCACGGCGAACGGCCTTCTGCTCGCGCGCCTCTTGGATCACGTTGCGCGATGTGACGAGCTGTCGGCCCGAGGCCATCGATCGCACGAGCCCCGCGAGCTGCGCGTAGCTCGCCACGTCGGGCATGAGGCACGTGCCCTGCCGCTCGGCTTCGTTGTTGCCGACCAGCGAGCGGAGGTACGCGCTTCCGCCGAAGAAGATGCTCGTCGAGAACACGTGCGGGTGCATCCCCGTGTGTCCGAACTCGTTGCGCCGCGCCCAGGTGTCCTCGATGAGGATCTCGAACGAGCCTCCTCCGAGGTCCAAGTACACGCGAAACATCTTGTCCGCGGCCTCTTGCGCGACCGCGGCTTGCGCTTCGTCGAGCTCGGAGCGGTTGAAGATCACCTGCGCGCCCGTGAGCTGCTCGAGCCGGTGCGACGCTTGATCGGTCGCGTGGCGAAGCGACTCGAAGTCCTCGGTGTCGAACGCGAGCGGATAGCTGTACTGCACGTTGACCGTGCGGGGCGCGATGTCTTCTTCAGCGAGCCGCGCGGCGAGGGTCATCAGCATGGCGCCTTCGAGAAAGCGCGCCTGCAGCGCTTGGACCTTGTCCGTGTCGCCGACGGCCGGCTTGTCCCTGGCGACCGAGCGCTTCCACTTGAACTCGTTGACGACGTTCTCGCTGGACATCTTCGAGTGCCCGCCGCGCAGCGGGATCCCGAGCTCTTCGCCGAACTTCAGGTTCGTGATCTCTCCGGCGCCGCGGGCGCCGATGTCGACCCAGCGTCGCGTGGCCGCGAGCTCGCTCGGCAGCAGGTCGTTGTAGGGGCCGCTCCACGCGCCGCCCGGCCACAAATCAATGCCGCGAAAGATCGTGTGCGGCCCTCCGTCGATGACTTGAAAAGTGGTGCTCGCCCTCGCGCGCCCCTTCTCGGGCTGCACCGTGCGCCGCGTCCCGTCAGGAAAGCGCATGGCGAGCACGGTGTTGCTCGTCCCGAAGTCCAAGCCCACCTGCCACGAGTCGCCGGGCACCGCCGTCGGGTCGCCGGGCGCGATCGCGAAGAGACCTCCGCCCAAGGGGTCGCCGGAGCCCGAGCTTCCTTGGGGCGGATAGAACGCGAGCGAGACCCACGCGGGCCGGCCCGTGTCGTTGGCGAGCACGCGCTGCGTCGCGCCGCTCGCGCCTTCGGCGCCGTGCTCGGTGGCGATGGGCTCCCAGCCGTGGCTCAGCTCTCGGACGCGCACGACGCCGTCGCCTTGCGGCTTGGGGACGAGCGCGTGCGCGCGAAAGTCACGGCCCTTGGCGAAGAGCTCCAAGCCCTTCTCGTTGGCCGCGCCGACGCTGAGCACATAGAACTTCCACGCTGAGTGCGGGCGCTTGAGGTTGGGCCACAGCCGCACGGAGACGCCGCGAAACGCCTCGGATTCACCGGCGCCCGACGGGTCCGCGGGCAGGACGTCGCACGTGTGCGTGGGCCACTCTTTTTCGCTGAGCCCGCGCAGGGGCAAGAGGTACTGAAAGCGCGAGCGGCCGGCCTCTTGGACCTGCTTGCCGAACTTCGCCGGGTTGCGCTGGGCCTCTTCGAGCGCGACCGGGTCGAGCACGTCGATGAACTCTGGGCGCACGGGCATCGTCGGCCACAGCCGCGCGCCGCCCGACACAAAGGTCGGAACGGCCCGAAAGCACACCATCTCTTTGGTCAGGGTCTTGATCTCGCCCTGCACTTTGAGCCGGAATTTTCCGACCGAAATCACCCCGGGCTGCCCCGCGTTGGCGTCGCCCCACCGCGCCCACGTCAGCGCCCCTGGCCGAAAGAAGATCCGCTCGAGCGCCGTGATCGCGAGCCGGTTGCTCCCGCAAATGGGACACCGAAGCTTGCGCCCCGCCGCGCCCTGCTTCGCGTAGAGCACGGTCATGTCCAACCGGCTCATGTCGAAGCCGCACGTGAGGCAGTGATGCTCTCTCGCCTGGGTCGTCGCCGCAGCCACCATCGTGATGGCCGCGAGCGTACTGCATTTCACCCCTCGTCACCGATCGTCGCGCTCGACCTTCGTTCGCTCGATCGAGCGCCGCGCTCTCAGCCACGAGCAGCGCTCGATCGGGCGCGGCTCGCTCAGCCGCGAGCAGCGCCGAGGTGCGCACAGATCGCGTCGAACGCCGTGAATCGCCCCACGGCCGTCGTGCGCGCGATGCGGTTGAGCTCGCGCAGCGCGGCGTCCTTCTCTCGCTCGCTGTAATCGAGCGCGGTAAACGCCGCGTGGATCTCCTTCGGCGAGAACGCGTACACGTTGTCCGAGAAGAACGAGAGCGTGCTCGTCACGAAGCGCACCGTCGCCGCGTCGGACAAGATCACCGTGCGCAGCCCCTTCGCCCCGTCGCCCACCGCGTCGGTCATGCGCTTGCGGACGTTGGACGGCGGCGTGCCCCCGTCGGTGATCACCAGCACTCGGATCGACTTGTCACCGCGACGGGCGAAGCGCGCGTAGTCGCCGAGCCACGCGTCGAGGTCCGCGTCCGAGAGGTTCTGCTTTCCCACGATGGTGACCGTGGTGGACGGCTCGATCGACTCGATCAGGGTGTTCGGCGTGTCGCGGACAAGCATTGGCCACTTCTCGCGTGACCACGAAGATTCGTCAACACAGTTGAGAGCGCTCTGCTCTGCCTACTCCGCCTCACCACCGGAGCCTTCGCCGCTCGATTCGCTGCGCGCCGACGCGGGGTCGAAGAGCACGATCCCCTGCTCGCCGAGCATCCACACTCGGCCTCCGCCGTCGACCGCGACGTCGCGAAGAGGCCCCGCTCCCGCGCGCTCAGCCTCTTGCAGCCTGCGCCCTCCAGACTCGTCGAAGACCCACGCGCCGCGCGGCCCGACTCCGTACACGCTCGATGAATCGCCAGCCATCGCCACGGCGGGCGTGAGCGAGCTCGCGCCGGTGACAGCGAAGTCCCACACGCGCCCGTCCCAGCGCCCGAAGCCCTCGGGCGTCGAGACGTAGACGTAGCCCTGCGGGCCGCGCACGAGGTCGTTGACGAGGTCGCCGCGCACCCCTTGCGGCTCGCGAAACACCCGCACCGTGCCGGCCCTGCGCGCTTCGCTCGCGGTGATCTGCACCGCGCCCTCGACGCCCGAGAACCACGCAGCGCCGCTCGAGTCGAAATCGATCGAGGCGAGGTTGTCCGGGCACACCGCGCTCGCGCTGCCGCGACGCGGGCGAGCGAGCTGAAAGAACTCGGCGACGCGCGGGAGGTTTCCGTCGATGAGCACCGCGCCGCGCTGCCGTGCGCCGCCGTTTTGCACGGTGAGCAGGCCGACCCAGAAGCGCCCTTGCCCGTCGACGCCGAGCCAGTTGGCGTCGAGCGACACGCCGCGCGCGAGTCGAATCCGCCGCGTAGCGACCGGGCGAAACGCGCCTTCGGACCAGCGAAACGCGACGAGCTTGTCCGCGCCCGTGCGCGCCACGATCGCGCTCACCTGCCCGCGAGACCAGAGCGCTAGAGGGACGCTCTCGCTCAGCGCCTGCGCGTCGCGGGGCTCTTCGTCCTCGACGGAGATCAACTCGCGAAACGGCCTGCGCTGCCAACGGCGGCCGTCGAAGCCGAGCATCACGTTGTCGGGGCCTATGAACCACGTGCGCCCCTGTCCGTCCGACGTAAACTGCAATCCGCGAGGAAAATTCGCGAGGTCTCGCGTCGCGAACGTCTGCGCCTCGCCCCCCGTCACGCGCACGACCCCGCGGCCCTCGCGGGCGGCGAACACCTTGGCGCCGTCGACGAAGATCCCCACCGCGTCGTCGGGCATCGGGACGCTCGCGGGCGCGAGCGAGAAGTTTGGACCCTGAATTCTCTCGCCACTTGAATTCGTGGGCGGAGTCGTCGGCGCCTCGACGGGGGTCATGGGCGACGGGATATCGATGGCCCGCACCCGCTGCGTCTGCGCTGCGGCAGCGCTGGCGTTGGCCTCGTCCGACGTGAAGCTCATGTCCGCGGCCCCGCCGCTGGGCGTTGCAGCGGGGTTGGCGCTCGCGCCGGGCACGGTCCCAGGCGGAACGGGCGTCGCGCGCAACGACAAGCGCCGCTGCCCGTCTGGGTCGCTCGCCGAGAGGAGGTCCAGCGAGCCCTCGTCGCGGGACTCGCGCGCGACGATGTCGAACCAGCGCCCTTGCAGCAGCAGCGAGACGCCGTGGCCGTCACGGGAGGGCGCGATGGACAGCCACGCGTTGCGCAGGCGCTTGTGCGTGTACGCGAACCATCGGTGACCGTCCCAGTAGGCGAGCCGCGAGCCGCCGACGTCTTGGGCGAGGGCCCAGAGCTTTCCGTCGCCGACGCTGACGGTCGAGCGCACAAATGGCGCGGGAAATCCCGCCGCGGGCGTGTGCTCTTCGCCCGAGAGGTGATCGCGTTCGAGCACGAACACGCCGCTCTGCGCGGTGCTCACGATCACGCGATCGTCCTCTGCCGCGAGCGCCGTGATCTGGTGCTGCGTGGTGAGGTAGACCCAGCCGCCGTCGCGGTACTCCGCGAGCCCGTGGCTTCCGCCGAGGACGAGCGTCGAGCGAGAGAGCGCCACCATCGCGGTCACGCGGCCTACGTCCGGTTGCGGTCCCGACGTGCGCTCCCAGCGGTCACCGGTGAGCCTCGCGACGCCCCCCGCAGTGGCGACGTACGGGACGCCTTCGCTCGAGACCGCCACGGCGAACACCCTGTCATCGGGAAGTCCGTTGGCCGCGGTGTTGCGCTGCGGCTCACCCCGTCCGTCGAGCGGATAGCGAAGGACGCCCCGCAGCGTCCCCACGTACAGCTCGACGCTGCCCGCGGCAGCGCTGGTGATCGAGTCGCTGTCGGTGAACAGCTTCACCGACCGTCGGCCCCGCACGACGGCGCTGAACTGCGCTGCGTCCGGCCCGCGACGACACGCCCCGAGACCGCCCACGAGAGAGAGCGCCACCAACGCCGAGAGCCACGCACGATGCTTCATGTCCGCGGGTCGCGAGGGTACCTGCGTTCGGCGCGCGAAGGCCGCAGGATTGTCGGCGACCATCGGCAGAAATCGACGCGCGGTCGAAAACAGTTCACGCTTCGCCCTCTACCCCCCCGATTCACCAATGGCGCGCCCAAGTCCTCCCCGTTCGGATCGTTGGCGTTGGTCGTGGACGCCGTTCGCGATCGCAGGAATGCCCCTGCGCCTGCACGTCTCGACGCTCTTCGTCCTGCTCACCCTGCGGCCCTACACGCTCTCGATCCTCGCGTGGATCACGTGGATCGCGATGGTCGCCCTGCACGAGCTCGGGCACGGGCTGCTCGCGCGACGCGAGGGCGGCAGGGTCATCGAGCTCGCCGTCCACGGCCTCGGCGGCGAGTGCAGCTACGCAGGCGTCTCTTCGCAAGAGGGCCTCGAGCGCGTCGCGTGGGGAGGCGTGCTCGCGCAATCCCTGCTGCTCGTGAGCGTGCTGGCCCTGCGGTGGGCGGGCTTCGCTGTCCCGCCCGAGGTCGTTCACGTCGCGGTCTCGGTCAACCTCTGGTCGATCGCGTTCAACCTGTTGCCGATCGCGCCGCTCGACGGGGCGCTCGCGTGGGCGCTGCCCGTTCGATGGTGGCGTCGCGCGCGAGCGCGCAGGGCCGCGGCCCGACGCGAAGCCGCTCAGCGCGCCGCAGACGCCGAGGACAAGAAGAAGAAGCTCGCCGAGCTCGAGCAGCGCGCGGCGAAGCTCGAAGCCGCCGACCACGTGACGGACACGCGCGAGGCGGACGAGCTGCTCGCGCGCGTGCTGAAGCTCCCCACGGACTCGGACAAGCGCTAGTCGCTCACATCGCTGTGTTTGCGCTGGCGAAATCCAGCAGCGCCGCGGGGACGGGGTTCGCGGGCGCGCTCGACTCGGGCGCCATGATCGGGTCGATGTGGCTCATCTCGGGCAGCATCAGCACGCGAAATCCGCGGTCGTCCGTGCGCGCCGCGCCCGCGTTCGGGCGGCCTGCGCCGACGGTCGCAGACAAGCGCGGGACCATGGCGTCGAAGCTGGCGCGGTCGCGAACGAGGCCGGTTCCGATCGCGAGGACCGGGACGTCGACCTGCCCGCCGAGCGACGCGCGCACGCCTTCGCGCCACGCGAACGAGCCCTCGACGACGCGCATGTCGCCCAACACCGAGACGTCCAAGGTCAAACGCGCAGGAAAATACCACTCGGAGAAGTTGCTCGGGCTCGCCGCCCACCCGAGCGCCGCCGAGCGCATCGGCGTGAACTCTGGCGGCGCGCTCATCGGCGCGTCGGTCCATCGGTACGTCGTCATCGGGTCCGACGGCGCGGTGATCATCGGCCCGAGCACGCTCGCCACGCGCGTCGTCGGCCCCACGGGGCGCCCGATGTTCATCGCCGCAAACGAGAGCGCGCACGAGTCCGCGTCGAACGCGAAGCCCATCGCCGCCGCGTTGGTCAACGGCGGAACCCGATCCAAGCTGAGCAGCGTCCGCAGCAGCTCGTCCCTGCGCGAGTCCGTCACCACCGCCTCGGGCGCCTTCAACGCGCGCCGCGCGACGATCTCTGCCAGCACCACCGCCTGCACGCCGAGCAGCGGAAGCGCGAAGTAATACGGCCCCGCCGCGCGCAGCATCGTGATGCCCTGCGCCATCCCGAAGCCGCCCGGCGCCGGCGCGCCGCCGTTGAGGTACTGCGCCTCGGTCACCGAAGTCCCGCCCGCTACGCCGTCGACCACCGCGAGCCCCGCGATCGTGTCGTAGCCGCGCACATCGTCAGCGAATCTCCAGCTCGAATACGCCTCGACGATGCTGCCTCCCAGCGAGTGGCCCATCAGCGTCACGCGCTGTTTTCCGCGGCCGACGCTGTTGATCACCGCGCGGATGTCCCCGACGAGCATGGGCAGCCCCCACTCGCTCATGTACGCGAGCGACGCGCCGTTGGCCGTCGGATGCCCTGCGAATCGCCTGCCGTTTACGCTGATCGAGCGCGAGACGTAGTAGAGCCGCGCCAGCTCGGGGTCGTCCATCGCCTCGGCCGCGTCCATGCCCGCGAGGTCCTCGAGCAGGTTCGACCGTCGATCGATCGCCCACACTTCGACCGAGCGCCCCTCGCGCGCCCCGCGCTTGACCAGCGCCCGCGCGAGCCCGTCGAACGAGCCCGCGCCGCCCAAGAACCCAGGGACCGCGACGATCACCGACCGCGCGCTGCCCGGCTCGGTCCCCTCGGCGCGGTACTGCAACACTTGAACGAAGTTCAGCTCGGTCGGCGTCGGCACCGGCGCGCGGCCCATCACCGTGTTCGCTGGCGGAGCAGACACCGCCACGCGCGCCACCGACCGCACGACGCCCGGCTCGATCACGCGCGGGTTCATCGCCGGCGCCACGGTGATGTCCCGCACCGCACCGCCGCCATCGGCGCTCGCGTCCTCGACGGCGCTGTCTTCCGCCGCCACCGCGTCGCTCGCCGCTGCGTCGCCCGCGCTCGCGTCGGCGCCCGCGTCGAGCGCGGGGGGCGTCGGCGTCGAGCACGCGGCCAGCAGCACCGCACACGAAATCAAGCCTCGCGCAATCGCCCTGTTCGTCACCGATGATCGCTCCCTGTCTTCGCTCAGCGTTTGCTGCGCCCCCGCTTCGATGCCGCGAGCCACATGGCCGTCGCGGCGTTTTCTGCGGGCGGCGCGGGCTTCAGCGACGCGAGCGGCGAGGCCTTGGCCGCGGCGAGCTGCGCGTCGAAGCCCTGCGCGCTCGCGTGGCAGATCGCGATGGCGAGCGCGTCGCTCGCGTCGAGCGGCGGCGCTTCAGCGAGCCCCAGCAGCACTCGGATCATCGCGTTGACCTGCGTCTTGTCCGCGCGCCCCGTGCCCACGACGGCGCGCTTGATGACCGTCGGCGCGTACTCGGCCACGTCGACCCCAGCGCGCACGCACTCGACCATCACCGCGCCGCGCGCGTGGCCGATGAAGAGGGCGGCCTTGGGGTCGAGGTAGACGAACGCCTGCTCGATTCCCACGCTCGCGGGCCTGTGCTCGGCGATCACCGCGCCGACGCCGTCGGCCACCGTGCGCAGCCGCAGCGCGAGCGAGTCCTTGGTGGTCGCGTGGATCACGCCGTGCGCGACGTGGACGAACCGCGTCCCGCGCTTGGCGACGACGCCGTACCCGCAGTGGTGCGTCCCTGGGTCGATCCCGAGGACGATGTCGCGATCCGCGGTGGCCATCGAACGGGACCATACTCTGCTTCGCCGATCGGTGGCTCGGATCGAACGCCCTTCGCCCCGCCTCGACGCCCGCTCGATATGCGCTGCCTTCAGACCTCGTCCCACTCGATCAGCGCGGGCGCTCCGTAGCGACGCGCGTGCGAGCCCGGGTCATCGGGACCCTGCGGCGGCGGCGCGGGCGCGCGACCGTAGCGCGCGGCGACCGAGCCGAAGTCCTGCGGACGAATGGTGGTCGGCGTCGGGTTCGCCGCGGGCTGCGTCGGCTGCGCGAGCATCTGCTGCGCGGGGCTCTCTTGCGTCGGCGCGATCTGCGCCTGCGGAAACAGCCCCTGCTGCGGCGCGACAGCCTGCCCGTTGCTCACCGTCGTCGGGAGCACCTGCGGCGCGCTCGGCGCTGCGGGCGCAGCCGCGGTGGAGGGCGCGTTGGTGCTGCCCGTGTTCGGCGCGGGCTGCTCGCAGCCGCCCGCGACCAGCGCGGCGCCGAGCCACATCGCCGCGCGGCTCACGCGCAGGACCGGCGCTTGTTCGCCGGTCATTTCGCTGAGCGCGCCGAGGCAAAACGGGCAGCTCTTCTCGTGGTGTCGAACGTGTCGACCGCAGTGCGTGCATGGATGAAGGGCCATTCAGTTGCTCCGTGACGGTGAAGAGAACGAGAGGTCAGACGACGTCGTCGAAGACCGGCGGCGCGCCGTAGCGCGTGGCGCCGAGGCCCATGAATCCGGGCGGAGGCGCGCCGTAGGCGGCGCCCATGGCCGTCGGAGCGGCGCCAGCGTCGCCTGCGTCCGCGACCACGGGTTCGGGCTGCGGAGGATTCGGCACGTCTGGCGGAGGAGGCGCGCCGTAGATCGCCTGCACCGCCTGCTGCTCTTGTGGATTGGGCCGCGGAGGCGTGTTCATGGGCGCGGGTTGCGGCCCGTTGCGCTCGCACGCCTGCGCGCCGCCGAGGGCCATCGCGGTGCCGAGCCACATCGCAGCGCGCGTCATGCGCGGGATCAACGGCGAATCAGCGTTCATCGCGGGCAGCGATTCGCCGCAGAACGGGCAGCGCGCTTCGCTGTGTTGAACGTGCCGATCGCAGCGGGTGCAAGGGTGCAACGCCATGAGTGTGTCGGAGCCTCCAGTCGTCCAGACAGCGGACGCGGCATCGTAGCCTGCTGACGGACACGCGCGGAGGCTGACAGATTGGACAACGCGCCTGCGTCAGCGATTTTTGCCGCGGGTGATGACGCGCCCCGGCTCCGATGCCGCGAGCGGCGCAGCGCCCGTCGCCTACGATGCGCGCCGCGAGTCCGCGCGCGGCCCCATCCGCTCGCGACCGCGCTGGTTGCGGTCGGCTCCCCGTCGGCCGACCACCGAGCGTCTAGAACAGGCACGCCTCTGGGCGATTGTGCTCCCAGTGCCACGTCTCGCTCGAGACCGTGCGGCAAAACCCATAGCGCCGCGCGTTGTTGACCATCCAGCGATAGGCCGAGCTCGTGAGGTTGAGGTCCACCGCGCTGCCGCGGATGTGCGGAGCGTTGCGCGACGGGCACGCCGTCACCACGCGGCACGAGCCCTGCCGGACGCCGCCGACGCAGCGCGCGCTCGGGCAGTTTTGCGCAAACAGCGAGGCCTGCTGCGCAAAGCTGCGGATGCCCGAACGAGGCCCGGTGAGCTGAATGTTGTGCCCCGCGCTCGCCGCCGCCGCGCGCAGCCGCTCGGCCGCCGCGCTCGTCGCCGCCCACCGCGCGCGATCCGCCGCCGTCGCGT
>JAAFIF010000141.1 GCA_013298625.1 Myxococcales bacterium | reverse complement strand
CGAGGCGGCTGTCGAAAGACTACGAACGGAAGCCAGAATCAAGCCGCGCAATGCTGCAATTGGCGTCGATCCAACTCATGCTGCGGCGAGCCGCATGATCTCCTGCGAATGCACTCCAACGCCCTCTGATTCTCGGCGCCAGTTGGCGTGGCGCGCACGCAGAGGCGATCATCGCGTTCGACCGGGCCGAACGTGGCGCGGTCGGCCGCACGCTGTGGCGTCGCGAGCGCGTCGCTACGACCTCGTCAGGAGGATTCTGGGATCTGTCCGCGAGCGCGTCGGTGATTGCGTTCAGTTGGCAGGACTCGCAAGAGTCCGGAGACTGGCGCACGCGCGTGTACGGGGGCAATCCTTGGGGTACGGACTTTCGCGTGATCTCGCCTCCGGGCGCGTCGCAGAGCGGAGACGTGAGCGTAAGCGGAGACCGCGTCGTGTTCGCCGCGGACGGGCAAGTCTACCTGTGGCAGCTCGGCAACGCCGAAGCGCGGCCGATCGACCCAACGAACCGCTCGCAATGGCACCCGTGGATCGACGGCGATCACGTCGTCTGGATGGACCAGCGCGACTCGCCTCGGGGCTCGCACTTCGCTCCGGACAACCCCGAGGTGTATTACAAGAACCTGCGGACGGGCGTCGTGCAGCGAATCACGCACGATCCAGCGACGAGCCCCGTCTTTCAGGCGCACGTCGCGGTGGTCGGCGATTGGATCGCGTGGACAGACCTGCGCCACGCCAGCAATCCCAACCCCGACAGCGCGCTCGGCAACCGCATCGCGATCTACGGGTTTCACATCCCGACGCAGACGGAGCACGCGATCGTGAACGAGCCCAGCTGTCGCGTCTGGAATCCCGTCTTGCTCAACGGAAGAGTGTTCGTCAAGGGCATGCCCGAGGGCCGTGGGGTATCGGCGATGTACGAGTTTCCGCTGCCTACGCCGGTGCGTGGAGGGTGACGCGTACGGCGCGTGTGGTCCGCGCGCGATCAAGATGACACGCGAGGGCGACCGGCTTTCGCGCGCCATCAAGATGGCGCGCTTGCGCGTGGCACAGCCAACGTGCGCCCTGGCATCCGCCAGGGCTCAGGCAACCGGGGTTCTCCCGCTGAAACACCAGCGCTCCTTCACGCGCTAGCGCCCGTGCGCTCCTCGTCACCTGCCTCAGCTCGGGCCTCGTGCCCGAGCGCTTGTCGGCTGCGCCGCACGCAAGCGCGCCGACTTGACGGCGCGCCGTACGCTTCTCTGGCGCGCCATCCCGGCCCATCACCCCCTGCTTCGCCCAACCCGCTCGCGTACAGCCCCATGCGCCCGCGCGCCGTTTCGCTATAGCTTCACCCTCAACACCGTGAACGACCTCGTCTCCCTCCGTCGCAGCCCGCACGCGACCGCCAAAGATACCCGTGCGTTTCTCCCCACCAACCGCGAAGAGATGGCGGCGCGGGGCTGGACCGAGCTCGACATCCTGATCATCACCGGCGACGCGTACGTCGATCACCCCGCGTTCGGCCCTGTGCTGATCGCTCGTTTTCTCGAAGGACGCGGGTACAAAGTCGGCATCATCGCGCAGCCGCGGTGGGACTCGATCGACGACATCGCGCGCATGGGCGCGCCGCGGCTCTTCACGGGGATCTCTGCGGGCAACCTGGACTCGATGCTCAACAAGCTCACCGCGCAGAAGAAGGTGCGCGGCGAGGATCAGTACTCGCCCAACGGAGAGCTCGAGCACCGGCCCAACCGCGCGTCCATCGTGTACGCCAACCTCGCGCGGCAGGCGTTTGGCAAGAGCAAGCCCATCATTTTGGGCGGGATCGAAGCGTCGCTGCGGCGCATCGCGCACTACGACTACTGGAGCGACAGCGTGCGCCGCTCGATCCTGCTCGACGCCAAGGCGGACCTCTTGGTGTTCGGCATGGGCGAGCGCGCGATCTGGCAAATCGCAGACAGACTCGCGGACGGAAAGACCATCACGGACTGCAGGGACATCCACGGGACCGCGCACGTGCGCAACAAGGGCGAGTGGGAGGACCTGCCGCGCAGCGAGTTCGTGGGCGACCGCAAGACGCTGTTTCTTCCGTCGTACGAAGAGGTCTCGACGAACAAGGACGCGTTCATGGAGATGTCTCGCGCGTTTCAGTACGAGACCAACCCGGCCAACGGCCGCCCGCTCGTGCAGCCGCACGGGACGCAGGCGGTCTACTTCAATCCGCCCGCCGATCCGCTGGACACCTCGGCGATGGACGCGCTCTACGACCTTCCGTTCGTGCGCAAGCCGCACTGGAAGTACCGCGAGCGCATCCCCGCGTACGACACCGTCAAGCACTCGATCGTCTCGATGCGCGGCTGCTTCGGCGGCTGCACCTTCTGCTCGATCACCGAGCACGAGGGGCGGCACATCTCGTCGCGAAGCTCCGACAGCATCCTGCGCGAGGTGCGCGAGCTGCGACGGATGGACGACTTTCGCGGGGTGATCAGCGACGTCGGCGGACCGACGGCCAACATGTACAAGATGGCCTGCAAGTCCGAGGAGATCGAGAGCAAGTGCCGCAAGCTCTCCTGCGTGCACCCTGGCATCTGCGAGAACCTCGTCACCGACCACAAGCCCCTGCTCGACGTGCTCGAGAAGGTCCGCAGCGAGCCGGGAATCAAGCGCGTCTTCATCGCCTCGGGCATCCGCTACGACCTCGCCAACCGCTCGAAGGACTTCGTGCGCGTGATGGCCAAGCACCACACCGGCGGACAGCTCAGCGTGGCGCCCGAGCACAGCGACAAGACCGTGCTCGACAAGATGAAGAAGCCCGGGATCGAGCACTACGACAAGTTCGTCGAGACCTTTCAGTGCGCCTCGAAAGAGACGGGCAAAGAGCAGCACCTCGTGCCGTACTTCATCGCGGGCCACCCCGGATCGACGCTCGAGTCGATGGTCGACCTCGCGGTGTACCTCAAGCGCAACAACATGAAGCCGCGGCAGGTGCAGGACTTCATCCCCACGCCGATGTCCATGGCCACGTGCATGTACTACACGGGCCGCGACCCCTTCACGCGCGAGCCTGTGTACACGGCGAAGGACATGAACGAGAAGCGCATGCAGAAGGCGCTCTTGCTCTACTGGGACCCGACGCAGCACGACCTCGTCCGCGAGGCGCTCACGCGCACCGGGCGCGTCGACCTCATCGGGACGGGGCCGCGCTGCCTGGTGCCCCCCGCGTCGGGCAAGGGATCGCTGAGCATCCACGTCAAGCGCGCCGCCGAAGCGCGCGCTAAAGAGGGCGCGAAGGGCGTCCGTCGCGAGGCCCCGAGAGCGCCCCAGCGCGGGCCGCGCGGGCCGCGGTGAGCGAGCGCAGTCACCGTTAGCGCGCTGCCAGTCGAACGCACCATCATCTTCGCGCGCGCTGATTCGTCGAACCAATCACACGACACTCGGCTGGCACCGAGCATGCAGCTCTCTCGACGAATGGGACCGAGAGCCTCGCGCGCCATGGGGATCGTGATCGCTGCGTTGATTCACAGCGCGTGCAACACAACGCAGCGCGAGTGCGTCGACGCGCCGATCACCGTGGGACATCACGACGTCGACATTCGAGCCTCTCGGCTCGCGGTGCAGCTGCGGCTGCGAGGCGCGCCCGTCGGGCGAGCAAACCTCGCACACGGAAAGCTCGTGTTTCGCGAGCAATCCGGCCGCGCGGTCGCGGAGGTCCAGCTCGGCTACCGCGCGGTCGAGCCGTTCGAGCTCTTGCTCGCCGACGGCGTCTACGACGTCGACTACGTCGGCCCCACATACTGCCGCGACGAGCCGCTGCCCTGCATCGGCGGGCCGATCGCCCGCTCGATCGTCGTCGGCGATCACCCGCGCGCCGTGGTCATCGACGTTCGCCCGACGCTCTACCGCCCCGCCGTCACGATCGAGCGAGCCTTCGTCCCCGAAACCGTCGACGTCGGCATCGCGTGCGCGCACGGCAGGGAGTTGCTCGGAGTCCAGGGCGAGCGCAGCTTCGAAGCCGTCGCCTCCACCGACTGCCACTGGATATTCCAACAGCCAATCGACTGCACACGGGGCGACGCGTGCGCCCAAGTGATCGACGGCCCGTTCGCGCTCACGCCCGAGGACCCGCGACCGACGCTTCGAGCCCGCATCGCGCAGTTTCCCGTGTCGATCCGAGTGCGCTCTCCGCGCTCTTCCGCGTTGTGCACGGGACACATTGGCCTGCGTCGAAGTCCGCTCACGCAGGCTCGCGACGTCGACGGGTACATCAGCGACACGCCCGAGCGCCGGGCGATCGCCGGGCGCTACGCGATCGATGCGTACGCGAACTGCACGCTCGAGGGCGATTCGTTTCGTCTGTTTCACACGATCGACCAGGGCACGATCGACGATGGACGACCGGTCGACATTGTCGTCGATCTTCTCCGCGTGCCATTCGTCCTCGAAGCCGACACCCATCCCGATCCCGATGAGCGATATCGACAGGTGGTGTTCAGCGACGGGACCCACACCACGACAGCGACGCTGATCCCCGAGAGAGAGAGACCCACACACGTGTGGATTCCGCAGGGCACCGTCGAGGCGCTGAGGTTGTCCCGCGCGGGCTCGAGCGGCTTCGAGAACCTCCAGGTACGAAACACGCTCCGCAGTCGTCGTGCTGTCACGCGCTTCGCGACGCCGCCACGCGAAGGCGACACGATCACCTTGCGCGCCGCCAGCGTGTCGCCGCGCGTCGCGATCACGCTCGACGGCGTCCCCCTCAGCGACTGGTCCCGCTGGCAATTCTCCCTGTGGCCATCGACCACGCACGCAGACGACGGCGTCTCGACGTGGACCGGGTATGGGCTTCGAGACCGCTTGAGCCCCGGGCGCTACACCGTCGTGCTCAGCGCCGTCGACGAGCCGGCGCGCGACTCCCTCATCGCAGAGCGGCTTCCCTCGCAGCGCATGACCGTCGTCGGACAGACGTTGGGAGAAGACGGCGTCGTGCGCGTCTCGATTCGTTCGGCGCGCGCACGAGGCAACATCACGATCAACGGCGCGCCCGTCACGGGTACGCCGCTGGTCGTGCGCTTTCGCTCGACGAGCGAGCCTGCCCTGGAGCACACGCTCACCACGACGGACGGATCCTTCGACACGACGCTGCTCGCGAGCGACTGGCGCGCGAGCGTCGCCTTCGGCAAGTGCGCGATGAGCCCCGTCGCCGAGCGCGTCTGCGGAGAGGTTCAGCTCAGCGCGTGCGCCGCTCGGTGATGCCGCGGATCACGCACGGGCGGGTCGCAGGTGCCGTACGATCCGCGAGGTGCGGTACTCCCCGATCGACTGGTTTTTTCGGCTTCGAAAGCGCCTGTCCGCGCGATCGGGCGGTGAACTCGAGCGCTCGGATCACCACCCGTTTCGCACGCAAGAGGCGCGCGATCGGTACTTTGCCGCGCTCGACGACCGCGCGCGACGATGGCCGCAGCCCTCGGAGACACGAATGGTCGAGACCTCGTGGGCTCGTACGTTCGTCCGCGTCAACGGCCCCATCGACGGCCCGCCGCTGCTGCTCTTGCACGGCTCGGCGACCAACTCTCTCAGCTGGGAGCCCAACGTCGCTGCGCTCTCGGCTTCGTTTCGGACGTACGCGGTCGACAATCCGTGGGACATCGGGCGCAGCGTCTACAAGCGCGACGCGACGCGCTCGGACGACTACCTCGCGTGGCTCGACGAGCTGCTCGACGCGCTGCAAATCACCACGCCGATCGCGCTCGCTGGGATGTCCTACGGCGCGTGGCTCAGCAGCCTGTACGCGCTGCGGCGCCCCGGTCGGGTCCGCAAGCTCGTGCTGCTCTCGCCCGCGCTGACCGTGCGCAACGTGCGGCTCGTCTGGGTCGTACGCGCGCTGCTCTCGATGCTCACGCGATCGCTCTCGGAGCAGTTCGCGCGGTGGACGCTCGCCGACGGACTCGCGCAGGGACCGTACGAGCGAACGCTGGTCGAAGAAGTGCGAGCGGACGCGTTCGCGTTCGCCAAAGACCTCGTCGCGCGGCGCGCGGTGCTGCCCACGGTGCTCAGCGACGAAGCGCTCGCGAGGCTGCCGAGCGCGACCCTGATCCTGATCGGCGCACACGAGAAGATCTTCGACCCGCTGCGCGCGCGCGAGCGCGTTCGTCGAGCGGCCCCGCATTGCGTCATCGACGTGATCGACGGCGCCGGACACGAGCTGCCGCTCTCTCGACGAGGCGTGGTCAACGAGCGCGTCGTCGCGTTCTTGCGCGAGCCCTGAGCGCGCGCAGCTGCGCACGTCGCCCGGGGCTCTGCGGCGACAGCCCGCGGCGAGACCACACAACACCATCAACCACAACGAAGCCCGACGCGTGCGCTGCTCCGATCGCGGCCCCGATCGGGCCGCTCGACCGGTGAGCACAGAGCAGACCAGCGCCGAGATTGGGACGCGGGTTTGTGTCCCTAGCAAACGCTGGCTCTTCACCGCGCGCAGGGGCTGCGTGACGGGCTCGCGCTGATCCAACAGCGAAATCGCACGCGTTGTGATGGCGAGTCATCGAAGCGGCGAAGCGCTCGCGTATGATCGCCGCCACGATGACAAAGAGGGTGCTCATCATGGGTGGCGGGATCGGCGGCCTGACGGCGGCGCACGAGCTCGCAGAACGTGGCTTCGACGTGACGGTCCTCGAGGGCCGCACGGCCGTGGGAGGAAAAGCGCGGTCGTATCCAGTGACAGGGACGGGGACGGGAGGGCGCAAAGATCTGCCGGGAGAGCATGGATTTCGGTTCTTTCCGGGCTTCTACAAGCACGTGCCCGACACGATGAAGCGCGTGACTTCGACGGACGGAAAGCTCGTCTCCGAGCACCTGGTGACCGCGACGAAGTTCATGATGGCCCGCACGGGAGGGCTCGACCCGATCTACTTCTTGAAGCTCCCGAAGAGCCCCGCTGAGTTTCTTCAAGAGCTGCGCGCGCTGTTCATCCCCCTCGGCATCCCCCTGTGGGAGCTCGCGGATTTTACCGGCAAGATGTTTCACATCTTGAAGATGTCCCACGAGCGCAGGCTCGCCGAGCTCGAGAAGATCTCGTGGTGGGACTACCTCAAAGCGGGCAGCAAATCCCAGGCGTTTCAAGACCTCCTCGCCCGCGGAATGACCCGCACCCTCGTCGCCCTTCGCGCAGAAGAAGGCAGCACCCGCACCGTCGGCACCGTGCTGATCCAATTGCTCATGGACTTCGGCCGAGGCGAGCTCGACCGGCTGCTCGACGGCCCGACGTCGGACGTATGGATCGACCCGTGGCGCACACAAATTCAAGGCCTCGGCGCGAAGTTCGTCACCGGCGCGAGGGTCACCAAGATCCACGCCGACGCCACGCAGATCACCAAGGTCACCGCCACCCTCGCCGACGGCACGACGCAAGACTACACCGCGGACTACTTCGTCTCGGCGGTCCCCCTCGAGGTGTTTCGCCCGCTCGTGACCCACGAAATCAAGAAGCTCGACCCGTCCCTCGACGGGCTGCGCCACTTGAAGACCTCGTGGATGAACGGCATTCAGTTCTACCTCAAGCGCGACGTGCCTCTCGCGTCGGGGCACGTCCTCTTCGTGGACACCCCGTGGGCACTCACCGCAGTCTCGCAAGCGCAGTTCTGGACCACCAAGCTCGCCGAATACGGCGACGGAGAGGTCCGCGGAATCCTCTCGGTCGACGTCTCCAACTGGGACGCTCCGGGCGTGCTCTACGGCCTGCCCGCCAACCAGATCCAAGACCGCGAGAAGATCAAGAACGAGGTCTGGGAGCAGATGAAGCGCGCCCTCAACGACGACGCCGTCCGAGAGCTCGGCGACGACAACATCGCGGCCTGGTCGCTCGACGACGCCATCGTGATGCCCAACCCCACGGGCGTCGCCAACCTCGAGCCCCTGCTGGTCAACACGGTGGACACCTGGCGACACCGCCCCGAGGCCGCGACGGCGGTGCCCAACCTCTTCATCGCCGCGGACTTCGTGCGCACGCACACGGACCTCGCGACGATGGAGGCCGCCAACGAAGCCGGTCGCCGCGCGACCAACGCCATCCTCGAGCGCGCAGGCTCCAGCGCGACGAAGTGCGGCGTCTGGCCGCTCGAAGAGCCAGCGATCTTCGATCCCTTTCAGGCCGCGGACAAAATCCTCTTCGAGCTCGGCCTGCCCGCGCTGCCCTGAGCGCGCTCAGCGACGCGCGTCGGACCGAAGCGCGCTGTACGTCCAAAGGGCGCTCAGAAAGTCCAGCGCAGCGCCGCCGAGGGAGCTCTTGTTGAGCCATCCTCGCTGCACGGCGAACGCCTGAAAGCCCGCGAGCCCGAGCCGGCCCACCACCGACGCGTGAAAGAACGCTGTGAGCTCGTTGGTCGCCGCCACCCGGTAGTAGTACGCGAGCACGATGAGCATCGCGCCCAGCGAGCGCACGATGCCCAGCGTCGCGCCGCTCTCTCCGGGAGCGATCATCTCGGGCCGCGCCACGAGCAGCACGCCGAAGATGAACATCACGTACGAGTAGAGCTTCAACGACCGCGCTGCTTTTGACATGCGTTGCTCCCCAGCGCTCTCGCGCTTGTCTACACAGACGACTTCGAGAACACCCCGCCGCCCGGCGAGGCCGCGGCGTGCATCCGCTCGACGATGTGCGACGCAAACGACTCGAGCACCGCGCCCTCGCCGATCACCTCGCCGCCGGGCCTGCGCGCAGCGAGCCACCGCGCGGCGGGCTGCGGCGTGTCGAAGGCCTTGGTGCTGACCTTGGAGCGCATCAAGAACGCCAGCGACGTCGCCGACGACCGCAGCAGCGCCGCGCCGAAGCCGGTCCCCTCGACCACCAGCGCGTGCGCGATCAACGGCCCGTCGACCAGCTTGGTGAGCGCTTCGAACTTGGGCTGAATCGTCGAGTCGCGCATCAGCTTCGTGTCGAAGTCCGCAATGCGAAACGACGTCATCGAGAGCATCTTGCCGTGCAGTCGGATCACCCGCTCGAGCACCGATCGCTGCGTGTCGACCAGCTCGGGCGTCGGCGCCGCTTGCCAGAACGACAGCGTGACGTCATCGCGTTGCGCGAAGCAGCAGCGGCTGTCGATGTAGTGAATCCGGCAACGCGAGTCCATGCAGCGGTCGATAAGCCTTTCGGTTGAACGCGAGAGTATCACCGCCCTCCGCCAGAGGGGCCATCGTCGGTCTGACGAGGCATTTCGCAACGGCTCCGTGGCTCAAACGCCACGGTTCAGAGCCTCTTTGCGCGCTCGACGGCAGCGCTCGTCGGCGAGGACGATGCGCGGCCGAGGCAGCGCGCCATTGCCTCGGTAATTCTACCGGAGCACTGCGAAGTCCTGGCAAACTATCAAGCGATGCAAAAGTGGCTGGTGTCGATGGCGCTCGTGACGAGCGCGCTCGTGGGGTGCGTCTCTCCGGCGACGCAGATCACGGTGGAGTTCGAGACCGATGTTCCGAGCGCTCGCGTGACCGCGGTGCGCGCGATCGTCGTGCGAGGAAGCCAGACGGTCGACGCCCTGCAAGGACGCCGCACCGAGCTGCAGACCACCGAGGGGCAGAGCGCCCTGCGCGGAAGCTTCTCGATCGTCCCCGCCGAGGGCGCCGCGCGCAACAGCAGCGTCACGGGCGCGGTCGAGGTCACCCTGTTGTCCTCTCCAGGGACTCCCCCTGTCACGATCCGCCGCTGGTTTCGCGCGTCGTTCATCACGGCGCGCCCGCAGGTGCTGCGCATGTTCATCCCGCTCGCGTGCGCCGCGCGCGCGCTCGGCTGCAACCGCACCACCCCCGAGAGCTGCACCCTCAGCGACCGCTGCGAAGACTTCGGCCTCACCTGCAGCGACGACGCGCAGTGCACAGCGCCTGACCTCGTCCCCGTGATGGGCGCGGACGGATCCATCCTCCAGCCGACCCGCGAAGACAGCGGCGACGCCGCGGCACGACCCGACATCGTCCTGCTCGACTCGGGCGTCGCCCCCATGGACGCATCGCCCATGGACGCATCGCCCATGGACGCTTCGACTCCGGACAGCGCCGCCAATCCCGACGCCAATCCCGACGCCAGCCCGCCCTGCGACGCCAACATCAGCAACGACCCCTTGAATTGTGGTGCCTGTGGCCGAGCGTGCCCGAGCGGCGCCAACGAGCGCGCCGTGTGCACGATGGGCGCGTGCTCGACGCAGTGCATCGCCAACTTCGGCGACTGCGACATGGCCCGCGCCAACGGCTGCGAGCAGCGCATCGACATGCCGAGCGCGTGCGGCTCGTGCACGACGCAGTGCTCGGGCGCGACGCCCGTGTGCTCCGCGGGCCGCTGCGCCTCTGGGTGCATTCCCGCCGAGCTGCGCTGCGGGACCGCGTGCGTCGACGCAAACACCAACACCAACCACTGCGGCCGCTGCGACAACCCTTGCCCTGCTGCGGCCAACGCCGCCGCCTCGTGCGCGATGGGCGCGTGCTCGATCACCTGCAACAGCGGCTTCGCCGACTGCGACGGCAGCCGCGTCAACGGCTGCGAGGTCAACACCCGGACGAGCGTCGCGCACTGCGGCGCGTGCAACAACGCCTGCCCCGCCCGCGCCAACACCAGCGCCTCGTGCGCGAGCGGAGCGTGCTCGTACGCGTGCCTCACGGGCTTCGCCGATTGCGATGGCAACATGGCCAACGGCTGCGAGGCCGCGCTCAGCTCCGCGAGCAACTGCGGCGTGTGCGGCCGCGTCTGCAGCGGCGCCACGCCCGTGTGCTCTGGCGGAGCGTGCAGCTCTGGCTGCGCCGCGGGTGAGTCTCGCTGCGGGGGCTCGTGCGTCAACACCGCGAGCTCCATCGCCCACTGCGGCGCGTGCAACAACGCCTGCCCGTCCCGCGCCAACGCGGCGACCGTCTGCGCCGCGAGCACGTGCTCGTCGCCGTGCAACACCAACTACGGCAACTGCGACGGAAACCTCACCAACGGCTGCGAGGTCGACACGCGCGCGAGCGTCGCGCACTGCGGCGCGTGCAACAACGCCTGCGCGCCGCGGCCCAACACCACGCGCTCGTGCGTCGCCGGGGCGTGCTCGTACGCGTGCGTCGCTGGCTTCGGCGACTGCGACGGCAACGCCGCCAACGGCTGCGAAGCCACGCTCAACACCGCCGCCCACTGCGGCTCGTGCGCGAACACCTGCAGCGGCGGGACGCCGACGTGCCAGGCCGGCGTGTGCGTCTCTGGCTGCGGTGCGGGCGAGACCCTCTGCAGCTCGACCTGCGTCAACACCCAGACCAACCCCAACCACTGCAACGCGTGCATGGCAGCGTGCCCGTCGGTCTTCAACGCCAACGCGACGTGCACCGCGGGCGCCTGCGGCTTCTCGTGCAACACGGGCTTCGGCAACTGCAACGGCTCAGGAGGGGACGGCTGCGAGACCACGACGTCGAGCGACGTCAACCACTGCGGCGCGTGCGGGACCGTGTGCCCCACGCGCGCCAACGCCGCGCGCACGTGCTCGATGAACACCTGCGGATTCACCTGCAACAGCAACTTCGCCGACTGCAACGGCGCCGTGCCCGACGGCTGCGAGCAGCGCCTCGACGTCGCGGGAAACTGCGGAGCCTGCGGCGCCAATCCGCCCGAGGTCTGCGACGGTGACGACGACGACTGCGACGGGGTCGCGGATGACGGTCTGCGCGCTTCGATGCAGCTCAACATCGCGACGCCAGAGCTCATGATGCTCAACGCGAGCTGCACGATCGGCAACGAAGCGAGCGTGGCGTGCCGCAACGCAGCCAACGACTATTGCGCCTCGCACAGCTCGTGCACGACCAACGGATTCGGCCCTGCGTTTGCGTCGCCTGGCCTCGTCCATGTGTTGTGCGTCCAAGCGACGAGGCGCGAGGTCTTCACGGTCGCCGAGCTCACCGCGGCGGACAACGGCTGCGTCCCCAACATGCCCAACATCATCGCGTGCAACCGCGCGGTGCACCTGCGTTGCCAATCGCGCGGGCACGTCTCGGGCTACGCGGTCAGCGCGGACCCGGTCAACGTGCAGGCGACGTGCTTCGACGCGTCGCGCGCGGTGCGCTTCTCGATGCGCTACAGCGACATTCGAGCGTTCGACTCCGACTGCGACGGGACGCGCGAGCGCGTCGGCGCGCACTGCAACGCCGCGATCCACCGCAAGTGCCAGATGTTGGGAATGTTCGCCGGCGGCTACGGCCCCATCACCAGCGCAGGCGACGACCTCGACGCCTATTGCGTCACGCCTTGAACGGATCTGTCGTCGTCACGCTTTACGCGCGCCACGCAAAACCGGGACACTCGGGCGATGAAGCTCTCGATCGCCTTGGCCGCTTCGCTCGCGTTGCACGTCGTCGCGTGCGCTCCTGAAGAGAGCAGCCCGATGGGCGACGGCGCGACGCGCTCCGACGCCAGCGCTGCGCGGCCGGACGCGGCGACGATGGACGCATCGGGGCCGAGCGACTCGGGCGTGGCGCCGCGAGACACGGGCGTGGCGGCGCAGGATACGGGCGTCGGTGACCCGTACAGCGCCGCGCGAGACAGCTGCGTGGCCGAGATCAATCGCTACCGCGCGATGCTCATGCTGCCTCCGTACGAGCGCTGGCGCGAAGGCGAAGGGTGCGCCGATCAGATGGCGCGCTTCGACGCGATGACGGGACAGCCGCACAACGGGTTCAACATGCGCGTGTGCTCCCCCGGCGGAATGGGGCAAAACGAATGCCCCCGCTACGGCGGCCCCGAGGCGCTCAACGGGTGCCTCGCGCAAATGTGGGCCGAGGGTCCTTCGCCCACGGGCGAGTGGGACATCGCGCACGGCCACTACCTCAACATGGTGGGAAACTACACGTACATGGGCCACCGCCAGAACTTCACCCGCGTCGCCTGCGGCTTCTCTGCGGGCGGCTGGATGGTGCAGAACTTTCAGTGAGGCCCCGCGATGACCAGCGCGCACGACGACAACGACAACGATGACCACGACCGCCGCGCGATCCTCGGTCGCCGCGCGCGGCTGCTCTCGATGGCGCTCGCGGGCGTGGCGCTCGCCGCGGTGGCGCCGTCGCAGAACCCCGTGTGCGCGCAGGGATCGACCACGCCGAGCGCGGCCGCGCGCGACGCGAGCGCCGAGGGCGACGCCGCGGACCCGCTGGCAGCGCTCGAATCGCTGCCCGAAGAGAGCGTGGACGCTTCGATGACCGTCGCGCCGAGGCCGCAGGTGTGCTTGAGCGCGATTCCGTGTCTGAGCAATGATCCGCCGCGGGGATCGGGCTGCGGATGCCGACGCGATCCCAGCGACGGGCCCGCGTCGTGAGCGCTCGCCGCGCGATCGCGTTCGCGTTCGCGTTGCCGTTGCTCGCCACGCCCCGGGCGCAGAGCAACCCGCGCGCGAACGACATCCCCTCGCGCCAGTGCGTCCAGCGCGCGCACGGAACGCCCGCCGAGCGCGCCGAGACCCTCGCCGACTGCGCCGCGCGCTTCGCCGCGCTCGACCCGAGCAACGCGTCCTCGCTCGCCTTTCTCGCGGCCGACGCCTACGCGCGCGCCGGGGCGTGGGCCGCCGCTGTGCGTTGGGCCCTTCGGTGCGACGCCCACACTGACCGGCAGCCCAACGAGGGCACGCGCGAGCGGCTTCGAGGCCAATGTCGAGCGATCGTGCGCGATCACCTGCGCGACGTGGCGTGGGTTCGCAACGACGACCCGCGGTGCCGCTGGTCGCTCATCGAAGACACCTTCGGCGACGCGCGCGCGGTGATCCACGTCGCGTTCACCCCCGACGAGCGCTGGGTCGCCGTCCGCGCGGCGAGCACCGAGGCCGCGGTCGAGTGCGATCCGCCCGCAGAGAACCCCCGCGCGCAGCGACCGCAGCGAGCGCTGCGCGTGTCGCTCGAGCCAGCGCGGCGCTATCGGTTCTCGCTCGCGGTGACGGTGCGCGAGGAGTGAGCGCGGGTCACGGGCAGTCCACGGCGTCCTGGCAGCGTCGCTCGCTCGCACATCGCGCACGGCGCGAAGCGCTGCTGTGAGTGGGTCTTTGATTACGTGGGTGTGGGTTGCTCTTGGGGAAGCACGGAGAAGAGTGCGTTCGAGCGGACAGAGCAGAGCGCGTTCACCGCCGTGTACGACGGTCATCCGCGCACGTGACGCGGCCTGTGACCCAAGACGCTCGCGCACGCGTCGCGCACGGCGCGAAGGGCGCTGCGGCAAGCGAGTCTTGATTACGTGGGTGTGGGTTTTCGGGGGGAACGACGGAGAAGATCGCGTTCGATTGGGCGGAGAAGAGCGCGTTCACCGCCGTGTACGACGGTCATCCGCGCGCAACGCTGTCAGTGACCCAAGACGCTCGCGCACGCGTCGCGCACGGCGCGAAGCGCGCGCTCGTTGCCCGGGACCCGGTGACCGTGACCCCGCTGAATACACGGTTACGAACCGAGCAGATGGACTCGCTGCGTTTCTCGACTGCGCGTGCGGCGCCCGTCGTTTCACAGCGCGATGGCTTCGCCACTGCGATGTGCTTCGGTCGTCGGCGCTCGCTCCGTCGTTCACGAAACGCAGCCATCATCCTCCCCACCTCGGCGCTTACGCGCTGCGCTCGTGCGCCGCCCCTCCTGCGTCGAAAACTTCTTCGACCGTTTTCGAATAAGGAGGGGCGGTCGGCACCAGTCACTCGGGCAACGTCGCCCTCTTCGTCGCGCGCGGTCGCACTCGGTCCATCGCGTCGTACGCTCCACCGCTGCACACGCTGAGCGTGGTCGCGCTCAGCGCGACCTTCCGACGCGAGTCTTCGAGCGTCGCTAGCGGCGGGTTTGCCAACCCGCCGTGGCGCGAACCGGGTCTTCACTGGGTCGTTCGCTCTTCGCTGTCACTCGTCGCTTGCGGCGGGTTTGCCAACCCGCCGTGGCGCGAACCGGGTCTTCACTGGGTCGTTCGCTCTTCGCTGTCACTCGTCGCTAGCGGCGGGTTTGCCAACCCGCCGTGGAGCCCCCCGCCTCTTCACCGGGCCATACGCTCTTCCCCCTTCGCTCTTCACCCCTCGCCCGCCCCGTCACTCGCTCGGCGGCGGATCGCTCTTTCGCTGCGCCCCAGCGAGCCCGATCAACGCCGCGAACCGCTCTTCGACCGACGTCAGGCACAGCCCGTTCGAGAAGCTCGCGAACGCGAAGTACGGCAACAGCCCCCTCCAATTCGCGAACCACGGCGGAACATACCTCGGCGGATCCAGAATCCCCTCGCGCCGCAACACCACCAGCGCGTCCAAATCATCGATCGCGCACCGCCCCGCGAGCAGCATCGCCAGCTCGTCTCGGTGCCCGCCCCGCGCAAACGCGCTGAGAAACGAATACACCTCGACCATTCCTGCCAGATAACACGCGTCTTTCGTGAACGGCGCGCCGCCCTCGACGCGCCCCCCGCGGCACACGCGCTGCGCATCCAGAAACGCGTCGCGCGGGCTCGCCCCCTGCTCGATCAGCATTCGATACAGATCAATGAAATCCGCGCCGTCCTCCGCGGCGCCGACGAGCTTCACGCGCGTCGCCAATCGCTGCATCCTCGCCGGGCTCAATCTCCGCGCCTCCAGCTCAGCGAACACCGCAAGCCCCTCTTGCGTGCGCGTCGACCGCGGCCCGCCCCCCGAGAGAAAGCTCGCTCGCCTCTGCAGCGCGCCGTTTTGCGCGGTCAACGCGTGCGTCTCGACCTCGTGCGCCCACAAGCCCTCCGCCTCCCACTCGGAGAACGTCGTGTCCGCGCGCACGCGCACCCGGTCGCGCCCCGCGATCACCTTCGCCGAGAGCGCAGCGTCCACCACCACCGTCAGCTCGAGCCGCGGCCGCCGCGCCTTCGCGCGCTCGCGCAGCCACTCGGCGAAGCGCTCGGCGCTCCACGTCTCGGGCTCTTCTTCGTCGTCGCGCGGGTGCGAGCCGTCGTGCCCGTGAATCCGCAGTCGATCGAGCAAGTGCTCGGCCAGATCGATGTTGCGAATGTTCGTCCCCGCGAAGCGCGTCCGCGCGCCGCCGTACAGCTCTCTGGACTTCTTGAAGAACTCCGCGGTCCCCACGGAGAGCAGCAGTCGATTCGCATCCGCGAAGGACCGCACCGTGTCCCGCAAGAACGAGTGAACGTGCTCGTCGCCGTCCACGCTCGCCGCGAGCGACTCGAACGCCTCGGCCCGCGCCCGAAGCGCGTCCCAGTCGTACTCGTAGTGAATCTCTGGCAGCCGCTGGCACTTGCTCGCGAAGAACTCGTCTTCGGCCGAGCGCGGCCACGCGATGTCATTCAGCAATCGCGAGCGGCGACCGATCGTCGCGAGCGCCGCGCTGATGCGATCGACGAGCTCTCCGTGCGTCTCTGTTGCCATCGGTGACGTCGCCGCGACGCTAGCGCACTCTCAGCGGTCGTGATCGCGCTTCGTGCGAAGCACGCTCGCAACGCGCGTCGATCGACACGCGCGTCGTCGGGTAGGACAGGCGGACGCCTTGCCCGCTCCGCGACGCTTCGTCGCGCAAAGCCCGGGGGCTCGTCTCTCCTGGCTACCGAAACGCTGCGTGGAGAATCACAGGCGAAGCATCGCAGAGCCCAAGTGCTGATGGGTGGGATTGCAGATCGTGCTGGGCAGCGAGCGAGCGAACGACCCAATGAAACGCGGTGTCCTCCACGGCGGGTTGACAAACCCGCCGTGGAGAACACCGCGTTTCATTGGGTCGCTCGCTCGCTGC
>JAAFIF010000211.1 GCA_013298625.1 Myxococcales bacterium | reverse complement strand
GGGAGATCCGCCGCAAGTGCGTCTGCGGCGAGATGGTTTTCGTCGAGATCGGCGGCGCCACGCAGATGCTCGGCCGGATCGAAGAGACCACGGTCAACGCCGAGGGGCACAACGGCGGGCTCGAGCTCACGATCAGCGGGCGCGACATCATCGGTCGCCTCATCGACTGGGACGCCGACCCGCGGACGCAGCTTCGAAACACCACGCTCGAAGAGGCCATCGCCGCGCTGTGCGATCCGTTCGGCGTGCGCGTGTACGCCTGCGAGGCAGCCGCAGAGCGCGAGGCCCGCGGGCTCCCTCGCCGCGGCCGTCGCACCCGCACCAATCGGCCGCGACGGCGCAACGTGATCGACACGACGCGGATCCAGATCGGCCAGCGCGTGTGGGAGGTCATCGACAAGCTCTGTCGCGCGAACGGCTTCCTCGTGTGGGGCGCGCCGACCGAGTACTCGAACACCATCGAGCTCGTGATCGACAAGCCCGCGGCGGCATCGCCGCCGGTGTTCGCGTTCGAGCGCGTCTCGCAGCCCGACGGGACCTACCGCGGGAACATGCTGAAAGGCCGTCACCAGGTCTCGACGCGCAACGTGCCCACGGAGGTCACGGCGTTCGGGCACACGGCGCTCGCCTCGGGCAGCGACGCGCGCCTGCAGCGCACCGTGTTCAACGACCGCCTCGTGAGCCCCTACGTCGTCGCCCCCGACGCATTCGGCCCGCAGCCGCGGTTCCTGCGGCCGGATCAAGCGCGCACCGAGGCAGCGATCGGCAAGGCGGCCGAGCGCACGTTCGCGCAGGCGATGGGCGACTGGCGCTCATACGACGTCCGCGTGCGTGGCTTCGGTCAGCTCGTCGGCGATCAGCGCAGGCTCTACACGCAGAACACCGGAGCGCGCGTGCGCGACGACTGCGAGGAGCCAGCGATCGACGAGAACATGCTGATTCGCAGCGTGCATTTTCACGAGTCGCGCGAGCGCGGGCAGATCACCGAACTCGTGCTCGTGCCCGACGGCGCGATCACCGTCACCCCCGACGAGACGTGAAGCGATGCTCGATTTTCTGAAGATCGTTAGCGCCGTGCGCTCGGAGTCGTCGAAGTTCGTCGAGCTCGGCACGCGCGGGCTCGGCGAAGAGTCGTCCGACCAGGACGCCGAGACCGTCGACCAGGTCGCGTTTCTCTCGCCGCTCGGGCTGCTCGTGATGCCCAAGGTGCAGCGGACGCTCCGCGCCCTCGCCGCGCGCGTCGGCGGCCCGGTCGAGGCCGTGGCGCTCGCGCTGTGGGACAAGGCCGTCGCGCACGATCCCGCGCCGGAGAACGGCGAGACGCGGCTCTGGTCCGCCGCGTGGCCGCTCGTCTGCGTCCGTCTGCTCGACGGACTGGTCGAAGTGCGCGTCGGCAGCCCCAACGGCACCGTGAGGCTCGCGCCCGATGGCACGGGCTACGTCGACAAGAACGTCTCTCGCGTCGATGACACGACCGCGAACGGGACGCTTGTGATCGTCGCAGCGGGCGCGTCGCCGAACTTCACGATCACCGCCACGTACACCGACGCGAACGGCGCGCCGTCACCCGCTGGCGTGATCACCGTCCAGAGCGCGTTCATCACGAGTTTCACCGGGACGATCACCGTCCCGATCACCGGCAAGATCACCAGTGGCTCACCGAGAGTGAAAGCATGACGCGCAGCTTCATCGTCCAACGCGCAGCGCAGCTCCGAGACACCATGCTCGAGCTGCAGCGCGCCGCCGCGCGCGAGTACGGCGAAACGCTCGACATCTCCGAGTCGTCGGACGCGTACCGCACCGCGGCCGCGTACGCGCTCTGCGTCGAGATCGTCCACGCGCGGATGATCGCGACCGAAGCAGCGATCTTCCCGGACACCGCGCTCACCGAGGACCTCGAGCACCACGCGAGCGTCTACGGTCTCTCGCGCAAGCCAGCGACCGCTGCGCGCCTGTCCGTACTCGTCGCGAACGCCACGGGCGCGGCCGCCGTGTACCCGCTCGCGGGCGAGCTCGCCGCGCACAGCGACGGCACGAAGTACCTGCCAATCGACAACACCGGCGCGGCCCTCACGTCGATCACCACCGTGTCTCCCTCGGGCTCCGCGACGATCACCGTCGAGGCGCAGTCGACGGGCGTCGCGACGAACAAAACGCCGGGCGACGAGCTGGTGTGGTCCACCGCGCCCGCGGGCCTGCGCCCGGACATGGAGATCCTCGCGATCGTGCGCGCTGGCGCCGACGCCGAGCGCGACGAGGACCTCGCCGCGCGGCTGCTCGCGTACCTGCGCTCGCGCCCCGCTGCAGGAAACTGCGCGGACTGGCAGACGTGGGCGCTCGAAGTGTCGGGGATTCGTCAGGCGTTCGTGTATCCCGCCACGAAGCCCAGCGCGGTCACGCAGAACCGCACGCCGGGCGCGGTCACCGTCGTCGTGCTCACCGATCGCTCGGTGAACGACGGTATCGCGAGCTCGGGCGACGTCGACAACGTGTTCGGCTACATTGAGGGCGCGCGCGACGCGAGCGGCAACGTCCTCACGGGCGACGAGCGCTCGCGCCAGAAGCGGTTCTGCTCGCTCGATCCGAACGACATCACCGTGATGGCCGCGGTCCCTGTGCCGCAGGACGTCACGATGAACGTCACGATCAAGAACGACGAGTCCGTGGGATCGTGGGCCCCGCTGGCGATCGCCGCGGCGCCCGCGTCGACAACGACGGTGCTGCAGGTCGCATCCACCGCAGGGCTCGCCGAAGGTCAGTGGATCGCCGTTCAGAGCGGCGTTGCTGGCGGTTACGGGTGGGAGGTGCGCGCGATCTCGCTGCTTTCCCCGACGACGATCACCCTCGCGGCGGCCTTGTCCGCAGCGCCCGCACCCGCGACCGTACTTCAGCGCGCGTGGTCGAAGTGGGAAGAGGCGCGCGACGCGATCTTGGACGTGTTCCGCGGGATCGGGCCGGGCGACTACTCGACCGCGAACGGCGGCCCGACGCGCTATCCCGAGGTGACCGAGGTCGGCCCAGGCCGTCTGTACGTCTCGTCGCTCGGCGCGGCCGTGCTGGGGTTCGCTCGAGGCAGCGGCGGGACGTCTGGCGTCGCTGGCGTCGTGGACGTCTCGGTCACCACTCCTGCGGCGAGCGTGATCGCGGATCCGCAGGAACTGCTGATTCCGCAGCTGATCACGTTCGTCCCGAGCAACTAGCCCGTGACGAATCCTCGCAAGAACGCGAGGAGCCCCACGATGTTGACCGCGATGCTCGCGATCCGCAGGGCACGCGCCGCGGTAAACGCCCCGGCGTACATCTCCTTCGGAGGTTCGTACTGCGGAGGGAGCAAGGCGCGGGTGTTGATTGCGATCTCGCGCAACGCGAGGATCGATTGCCCGAGACCGAGCAGCACGGCCGACACGGCAGCTGCGATGACGGCGAACACGATTCCGAAGACGAGGTTCATCGGTGTTTCCTTTCAGCGAAACTCGCTGCACGGGCGCTGATCGGTCGGGCTTCGCCAGCATCCGCACACCACGCCGAACGGTGGAGACGACGACCGGAAACACACCCTGCACGCGAACGAGGCCATGTCGTTGGGGTCCGGCGGCTCGATGCGGATCCGCCGCGGCCCGTCGCACTGGGTGATGTCCCGCCAGTTTGCGGGGCTCGTGAAGTCCGGCGCGTTCGCCCGGCACCAGGCGTCGAGCGCAGGCGCAGACGCGGCCGTCTCGGGCATCCCGTCGCAGTCGTTGTCC
>JAAFIF010000185.1 GCA_013298625.1 Myxococcales bacterium | reverse complement strand
TCGAGCTCTACGAGCCGCCCAAGGCGGAAGAGCCGAGCGCCGACGCCGTCGAAGCCCCCGCGGAAGAGCCCGCTCTCGAGCCCGCCGCCGACGCTGAACCCTCGAAGGAGACCGCCTGATGCCTCTCGCAGTTCCGTCTGGATACGATCCCAACAGCATCGCGCCGTTCATCGGCATGGCGATCCGGCTGGGCGTCGGCGTGAAGAGCGTGAGCGGCGCGAAGAAGATCGCGCTGCTCGGCAACATGATCGCCGCGCCGATCGCGCGGACCGTCGGCGCGACCACGTACACGACCCCCGCGGGCACTGCGACGCTCACCGAAGAGGTGGCCGTCAATTCGCCCGACGAGGCTGACACGCTGTTCGGCGCGGGCTCCGAGCTCGCGCTGATGGCGCGCGCCGTGTTCGCGCAGCACCGTCGCCCGTCGCTCTACGCGGTCCCCGTGGCCGAGGGCGGGAGCGCCGTGAAGGCGCTGGCGACGCTGCTCTTTGCGGGCAGCGTGACCGCCGCGGGCGTCGTGCGCGTCGTGGTCGCCGGTCGACGCACCGCCGAGGTCCCTGTGGCCGTCGGTGCGGTCGCTGCGACCGTGGCCGCTGACGTCGCCCACGCGATCAACCGCCTGAGCAACGCGCCGTTCACCGCGACCGTCTCCAGCGCGACGGTGACCCTCGCTGCGAAGCAGGGCGGGACGCGCGGGAACAACCTCGCGATCCGCTGCGAGTACACCGCCACGGGCGGCACCGTGGCGCTCAACGGCGGATCCGCGGGAACGCTCGTGCGCGGCCGCTTCGGCACCGGCACGGCTACGCCTGGTTCGGTCGCTGATGACCTGACCGCGGCGCTCGCGGCGATCGCCACCGAAGAGCGCATGCTCGTCGTGGCGCACGACGACGCGACGAACCTCGGCGTCCTCAAGACGCACGTCAACACGTACGTCGCGATCGGCGAGCGCAAGCGCCAGCAAGGCGTCGCCGCAGTGACCTCGCTCGCCGTCGCCACCGCGATCACCCGCGCGCAGGGACTCAACGCCACGCGCGTGCAGCTCGTGTACTACCGCGACGCGAGCTCGGGCGGCACCGTCGATCCCTTCGCGCCGTGCACCGGCGAGCTCGCCGCGCAGGTCGCAGCTGGCCGCCTCTACGGCGACGGCGCGGTGGGCGGAGGGCTCGGCCGCGTGCGCGGTGAAGTCGCGTACGTCGCTGCAAACCTCAACGGGCTCATGCTCGCGTCGATCCCGTCGCAGGAGCTGACGAGCGCGAAGCTGCTCAGCACCGAGGTCGAGCAGCTCTTGCAGGGCGGAGTGTCCCCGGTCGTTCCGTCGACCCGCAACCCAGGGTTCTGCGAGGTCGTTCGCTGCATCACGACGTACTCGCTCGACGCGAGCAATGCCCCCACGCGGGCCGTGAAGCTCACGAGCAAGGTCAGCTCCGCGGACTACACCGCGCAGCGCATCGAGGCTCGCATCGCGTCGGAGTACCCGAACAAGAACCTCAAGGACGACCCCGAGAACCTCGCGGAGAACCCCGGGCACCCCGACGTGATCTATCCGTCGATGATCCGCAGCTCGGTTCTCTCGGAGCTTCGCGCGCTCGAGCGGGAGGGCATCCTTTCGAACGTGGACGCGCTCGAAGACTCGCTGATCGTCGAGATCTCGACGGTCAACAGCGAGCTCGTCCTCAACTCCACCGCGATCGACGTGGTCGATCCGTTCACCGCCTTCGTGGGCGAACTCCTTCAAACCGGGTGATGCAAGATGAAGAGGTACGCAGCGAATGCAACCGTCGTTGCTGACGGTCAGGTGCTGATCGAGGTCGAGGGCTTCGACTACGAGAGCTCGAACAACGCCAAGCTCGTGAAGAACCTCGCGGGCCAGGGCGGCGCGGCGTTCGGTCGCGCGGACGTGAAGGGCTCGTTCAACTTCACCGTGCCGCAGGTCGACACCGAGCGGCTCGCGCTGATCCGCAAGTACCAGCGCCAGCAAGGCATCATCTTGCAGTACCGCTCGGCCGGCATCGCCATGCGCGCGGACGTCATCCTGTCGAACATGAAGCTCGGCTCGAAGACGGACGAGGCCGACACGTTCTCGATGGACTTCATCGGGTTCGAAGAGCCGGTGCAGGGATGAGCTTCGAAGACTTCGTCAAGCGGACGACGAGCGCGCAGGAGCGCCCCGCGAAGGAGATCGAGTTCCCGGTCCCGACCGGCTCGAAGCCCTTCAAGGTGCGCCTCTGGGTGCTCTCGGACGAAGAGACGCGCTCCGCGGTGATTGCCGCAGAGAAGTGGGTCACCGACCAGGTCAAAGCGGGGTCGATCAGCGAGGAGTCGCGGCAGCTTCTGCTCGACACCGAGGAGGATCGCCAGCTGCTCGCCCGCGCGCTGCGCAACAACGCGACGCCGGACCTGCCGCTCACCGACGCGGACACGCTGCGAAGGGTGCTCAACAAGGACTCGCGCGCGGTGCTCATGCAGCACTACCTCGCGTGGTGCGACGAGTGCTCTCCGCTGAAGTCCCTCGGCGCTCTCTCGCTCGATGAGCAGCTCGCGAGGCTGCGAAATTTTCACGAGGCAGGGGCGCTGTCGGACTGGCTCAACTCCTGCGATTTCGTTTCGCTGAAAAATACAGCGCTCTCACTGGCCGATCTGTTGTTTCCGCAACGGAAGCCGAGCTCGTAGCGCTGTTCGCGCACGCGCAAGCGGAGCGCGATCATTTCGGCGAAGACGACCTCCTCTCGAAACTCTTCCGGTGAACCACGATGGCCGAGGCCGTTCTCAGAGTCCGAACCGAAGGCGGCGCAGAGACGAAGCGCGCCCTCGGCGCGACCGTCGGCGCGGTGAGAACCGCTGCGCAGGCGATGAACGCCGAGGCGCGCCGCGCGGCCAACGAGCAGACGAGGATCGCGCGAGAGGCAGCGAAGTCCGCGAAGGCCGCTGAGACGGCGGCCAAAGAAGCAGCACGCGCGCGCGAAGCGGCTGAGAAGAAGGCCGAAGCCGCCGCGCGCCGCCGTGCCAATGAAGAGCGCCGCGAGGCGAACCGCACCGCGGCCGAGAAGCGACGCGTCGCCTCCGAAGAGGCGCGAGCAGCCGCCAAGGCCGAGGCCGAGAAGACGCGCGCTGCGAAGCGCGAGGCGGCCGAGCGCAAGCGCGAGGCGGATGCCGAGGCACGACACAAGGCATCACTCGCCAAGCGCGCCCAGCGCGACGCCGAGCGTGCAGAGCGCGATCACACCCGCGCCGTCGAGCGCGAGACGCAGCGGCGAAACAGCCTGCGGGCGCGCGAGGCGCAGCAGCGCCGCGCGGAGATGCGAGGGCTCGTCAACAGCGCCACCAGCCGCGCCCGCAGCACCGCGATGAGCGCTGGCACCGACCTTGTCGGGCAGGCGCGCGAGGCACGACAGCGCGTCGCCGGCGGAGAGCGCTCCGTGGGCAACGCGGTCTTTCAGGCGGGAGGCGATCGCGCCGAGGCTGCGGCGCGCAGGCAGCAGGCGATCGAGCTCGCGCAGCGAACAGGGCTCTCGTTCGACGACGTGTCGAGCGCGATGCTCGCGTCGCAGACGGAGTTCTCGTCTCTCGGCGACCGCACGATGAGCCGTCAGCAGCGCGACGCGCGCTTCGCTGACTTCGCGCGCACGATCGAGTTCGCCGCGAACACCGGCAACGACCCAGGCGAGACGGCGCGTCTGCAGGGCATGCTCTCGCAGAGCGGGTTCTCGTCGGACATGCAGTCCACGCTCATGCGCTTCGCCGCTGGCGCGTCGCAGGCCGGCGCGCTCGAGCTCGGCGGACTCACCCGCGAGGGCCTCGGGTCGATCATGCGACGCATGGCCGACGCGACGGGCTCTCTCGGGGCGGGCGCGACAACGCAGCAGCGCGAAGCGGCGATGGCTGGCGCGTTTCGCCAGCAGGTCGCTGCGATGGAAGTGTTCCGTGGCCAGGGCGCGACGGCGCGCAACGCAGGCACCGCGCTTGCGTCGATGCAGGCCGCCCTGCGCGATCCCTCGCGTCAGGACAAGATCCTCGGAAACATCACGAACGCGGCGGCGAGCACGACGGATCCTGCGCGCCGCGCAGCGCTGACCGCGCTGCGAAGCCAGATGTTCGAGAACGATCCAACGCGCGCGGGACACCAACGCCTTCGCGCGCAGTTCAGCGACCCGATGCAGTTCCAGGCTGCCATCGCTCGAACGATGGGCAACGACCCCACCGCGACCGCGAACCTGCTCGCGGGCGGAGGCATGGGCAACCCGCAGTCTCTGCTCTCGAACCAGCGCCTGCTGCTCTCGCTCATGACCGCCCAGGACGCGAGCGGCAAAAGCGGCGCGGACCGAATTCTTGCGCTGCAGAACGCGACGCTCTCGCAAGAGGACGTGAACCGCGGGGCGTCGATCTTCGGGACCGACACGCAGGCGCAGATCAACCGCGAAGAGACGCAGCGGCTCAAGGTTCTCACCGACAACAACACGCAGCTCGCCAAGCTCGCGGCGTCGCTCGAGCGCTTTCGCGCTGAAAGCCCGGTTGCGGCCGCTGGCGCGCGCGCCACGGGCGGCGAAGCTGGCGAAATCGCAGCGGCGGCAGCATTCGCAGCGCCAGCCGCGGAGACGCCGGAAGTCACCCTCTCGAATCTGTCGAGCGGGGCGATCGGCAGCTCGGGGCTCTCGCTGCGAGACCAGATTGCTGCGGACAGCGCGGCGATCGCGCGCACCGACGCGAACCGTGGCTGGTGGCAAACCGCACGCGAGACCGCGTGGCCCTCGGGCATGGTCGAGCGCAACGTTCGCCACAACACCGAGCTCGCCAAGGAAATCGAGGCGCGCGGCGGCAACACGCAGGCGTTTCTTCGAGAGCTCTCCGATTCGATGCGTCAGGCCGTCGAAGCCGCGCTGCGATCGAGCGCGCAGGGTGGCGCCTTTGGCCGCGCCGCCGCAGCTACCGGCACCAACAGCACGCCACCTGAACAGCGAGCCCGAGGATGATCGCCCCCAACGACGTGCTCGCGCTCGGGCTCTCGTCCACCGAGTACGAGGGAATTGTCTTCCCGGCGACCGAGTCGCGCACGAGCTGGGGCCACGACTCCGTGCGCCACACGCGCTACCGCGCGCCCGGCGTCGAGATCGAGACCACGGGGCGCAAGCCCCGCGAGATCAAGCTCTCGATCCCGCTCGTCGAGGGCATGGTCGGCCCGTGGGGCGAGAACCTCTTCACGCAGACCTACGAGCAGCTCGTCGCGAAGCTTCAGACGGTCCCGCTCGGGCAGCTCTCGCACCCGACGCTCGGCCCGATCCTCGCGCACGTCGACTCCGTCGAGGAGGTCCTCTCGTCCGAGATCGCCAACGCGGTGATGCTCGAGGTGACCTTCACCGAGCACCTCGGCGCGGACGAGACGATCGTCGACGAGAGCGGCAACCCCGCGCCCCAGGTCGAGACGCGCGCCGCGCGTGTCGATGCTGCGCTCGCAGCGGTGCCCGCTGAGCGTCGCCCCGCGTCCGTCGAGTCCGTCATGGTCGCGCAGATGGACGCGGCCGAGAGCGCCGACACGCCGAGCGAGGCCCTCGCAGCGCTGCAGACG
>JAAFIF010000205.1 GCA_013298625.1 Myxococcales bacterium | reverse complement strand
CGCCCCGCGAAGTGGTCGAAGGCAAGATCGTCTACCTCCATCACGTCATGCCCAAGCTGCGCGATGGAACGGGCTACAACGCTGGCTCCGTCGCGCGCACCGCAGGGCCCTCGCGCGCGGCGAAGCAGGGAGCCGTCGCGTTTCTCGTGCGCTCGATCGGGACCGAGACCGTGCGATCGCCGCACACCGGCGCGCTCTTCTACACGCCCGACGCGCCCATGATCCCCGCGGCGGCGCTGGCGATCCCCGATGCCGATCAGCTCTATCGCCACGTCAGCGCAGGTCGCGCCGCGCGGGCTGAGCTCTCGCTCGGCTGCAAACCGCTGCTCGTCGGAACGTCGGCCAACGTCCTCGCGGAGCTCCCTGGCACGACCGACGAGCTCGTCTTGCTCGGCGCCCACTTGGACTCGTGGGAGCTCGGAACGGGCGCGCTCGACGACGGCGCAGGGTGCGTCATCGCCATCGAAGCCGCGCGCTTGATCGCGGCGCTTCCGATGCGTCCGAAGCGCACCATTCGCGTGGGGCTCTTCGCCAACGAAGAGCTCGGGATCGGCGGAGGCCTCGCGTACGCCGCCGCGCACGCGCACGAAGCGAACCGCCACGTCGCCGCGATCGAAGCCGACCAGGGCGACGGACGACCGTGGGCGCTGCGCGTGCCCGAAGGATCCCGCGATGGGGCGCTCGCGACGCAGCTCCATCAGTCGCTCGCCGGGCTCGAGATCGCCCTCGACGCGGGGCCGTCCCGAGGAGGCGTGGACATTTCACCGCTGAAACAGCTGGGTGTTCCGTTTGTGGACCTGCGCCAGGACGCGACGCGGTACTTCGATTTTCATCACACGGCCAACGACGTGATCGACAACGTCTCGCGCGAAGACCTAGCCCGCGCGACGGTCGCCTTCGCTGTCGCGGTGTGGGTCCTCGCCAACGCCGACGAGCGCTTCGGCGCGGCGTAGCGCGCGGCCCTCGAGAGCGCTTCGAAGCCCCATCCGTTACAGCGCGTTGATCACCGGCGCGAGCCGCATCGTCGCGGCGCTGCCATCCCCCACCTGTCCAGTATCGTTGAGCCCCCAGCAGAGCACAGCGCCGTTGCTGGCTCGCGCGCACGTGTGGCTTCCGCCCGCGGCGAGATCCACGACGTCGCGCAGCATCAACACGGCGGTCGCGCTCGACACGTCTGCCATGGTGTCGATCCCGAGCTGACCGACGTGGTTTCTGCCCCAGCAACGGGCGGTTGCGTCGTCCACGCGCGCGCAGGTGTGAGCGGCTCCCGCAGAGAGCTCGACCACGTTGCCCATGATCGGAACGATCGTCGCGATCGGCTGGTCAACCCTGGTGCCGATGCCCAGCTGACCGTAGGTGTTCAACCCCGCGCAACGAACGCTGCGATCGCTGAGGCGCGCGCACGTGTGCGAGCTGCCCGCCGAGAGCTCAGCCGCGTTGGCCAACATCGGGACGACCGTCGGACTCAGCTGATTCGTCGTGGTGCCGAGCGCGAGCTCACCGAATTGGTTTCTGCCCCAGCAACGGACGCTGCCATCGACCAGGCGCGCACAGGTGTGGTTGCCGCCTGCGACCATGTCGACCACGTTGCTCAGCATCGGAACGACCGTCGGACTAAGCTGATTCGTCGAGTTGCCGACCCCCAGCTGACCGAACGCGTTCGATCCCCAGCAACGGATCGTGCCGTCGCTGAGTCGCGCGCAGGTGTGCCGCTCGCCCGCGACGAGGTCGACCACGTTGCTCAGCATCGGAACGGCGGTCGGGATCAGCTGGTTCGTCGTGTTGCCGTTGCCCAGCTGACCGAATGGGTTCCAGCCCCAGCAGCGGACGGTGCCGTCGTTCATTCGCGCGCACGTGTGCCCCTCGCCCGCTGTGATCGCGGCCACGTTGCTCAGCGTCGCGACGATCGTCGGGGTCCGTTGGTTCGTCGTGTCGCCGAGTCCGAGCTGACCGTATTGATTTCTACCCCAACAACTCACGCTTCGATCGCTCAGCAGCGCGCACGTGTGCAAGCCGCCCGCGGCGAGGTCGACCACGTTGCCGAAGCCTGCGATGGCCGTCGGACTCGACTGGTTCGTCGTGCTGCCGATCCCGAGCTCACCGTTGGTGTTGATCCCCCAACAACGCACCGTGCCATCGCTACGGCGCGCGCACGTGTGCAAGCCGCCTGCGACGAGCTCGACCACGTCGGTCAACATCGGAACCACCATCGGGCTCGTCTGGTTCATCGTGTTGCCGAGCCCGAGCTGACCCTCGAAATTGCGCCCCCAGCAGCGCACGGTCCCATCGCTGACGCGCACGCACGTGTGACGGCCGCCCGCGGCGAGCTCGACCACGTTGGTCAGCATCGAGAGCACCATCGGGCTCGTCTGACTCGCCATGGAGCCGAGGCCGAGCTGCCCCTCCATGTTGCGCCCCCAGCAGCGCACAGCACCGTCGCTCGACCGGGCGCACGTGTGCTCGTCGCCCGCGGACAACTCGACCACGTTGCTCAATCCCGAGACCACCGCCGGACTCGTCTGATTCACCAGGGAGCCGATCCCGAGCTGCCCTTCCGTGTTGCGCCCCCAGCAGCGCACAGCGCCATCACCGAAGCGCACGCAGGTGTGCCTGCCGCCAACGGCGACGTCGACCACGTTGCTCAATCCCGGGACCACGGTCGGGCTCATCCTCGCGTTCGTGTCGCCGAGCCCGAGCTGACCGCTGATGTTCCATCCCCAGCAGCGCACGCTGCCATCGCTGCGGCGCGCGCAGGTGTGCAGGCCGCCCGCGGCGATCCCGAGCACATCCGTCAGCGCGGGGACGACCATCGGACTCGACTGGCTCGTCGTGCTGCCGATGCCGAGCTGACCTTCGACGTTGAATCCCCAGCAGAGCACGGTGCCATCGTTGCGGCGCGCGCAAGTGTGCCGCTCGCCCGCGGCGAGCTCGACGACTCCGCTCAGAGCAGGAACGACCATCGGGCTCGTCTGCCTCGTGGTGTTTCCGAGACCGAGCTCGCCATCCTGATTTCTTCCCCAGCAAAGAACCTTGCCGTCGCTGCGGCGCGCGCACGCGTGGAAGAACCCCGCCACGATCTGCACGATGCTCCCGCCTCTGCCGCAGACGCCGCCGGGCAAACACGCACCCGCTCCCATGCAAGCCCCCGTGAGCTCGCTCGTCGACGCGCGGCAATCGTTGTCGACCCCGTCGCACACGGCGAGGTCTTCGGTCGCTCCCGGATTCGCAGAGGCGCGCGCGTCGTCGCAGTCGGTCTTGAGAAACGTGCTCGCCAATGCGCCCGGCTCGCCTCGTGCGACGCACGTCGCGCCCGGCGGCGAGTAGCCGTCGTTGTCGCTGTCTTCAGAGGGCTCGGCGCCCCCGGCCATCGCGCCTGGCAGCGAGCAGTCGTTGTCGCGTCGATCGCACAGCTCGCGCGCTCCCCGATAGGTCTCGCTGCGCGTGTCGTCGCAGTCATCGTTGTTGGCCACCCATGCAGGCACCGTCACGCAGACGTTGCCGGTCATCGTGGTACCTGCTGCGCCAGAGCGATCGCCGCGGCGGTCGTTGTCCTCGTCGCGGTAGAGCGTGCCCATCACGGGCTCGTCGACGACGCCGTTGCAGTTGTCGTCGAGCATGTTGCTGCACACCTCAGGAGTTCCTGGATTCTGCTGCGCGCCCATCCTCGCAGGGGCATCATTGCAATCCGCCCCGCGCACCTGCCGCGTCATCGCGTCGACGACGAGCCGCACGTTGCAGCCCACCGGAGCGCTCACGCCGAGCCACGGATTCGTGCACGTCGCCCGCTCGTAGCCGTCGGCGTCTTGATCACCGTCCGCGACGCCTCCGCTGACCGTGCACGGGTCGCAGTCTTCGTCGACGCCGTCGCTGTCGCACACCTCGCGAATGCCTGGATTTCGCCTGGGATTATTGTCGTCGCAGTCGTCCCCGCCGCACGCCGCGGACGGGTGCCCGTCGTTGTCCAAGTCTTCGCACAGGCCCGTGTCCGATCGGGGCGTGGAGCGGTCCGCGGGATCGACGTCCACCGACGCGTCCATAGACGCGTCCGGCATCGGCGGCGGCGGACTCGTACAGCCCGTCGTCAACGCGGTCGCAACCAACACACCCAACAACCTCCGCAGCCGCATCGCAGGTACTCCCGTCGTCGATCGAGCCTTCGGGAGGCGCTCGCCACGCCCACGCGCCCGTCGACCGTCGCTATTGAATCTTGTCTTGCTACCACCCCTGGCGCTCGGCGCGGAACGGCCTCGCACAGCCCTCGTCGCGCCGTTCGACCGATGACGT
>JAAFIF010000012.1 GCA_013298625.1 Myxococcales bacterium | reverse complement strand
GTGCGCGACGTGCCACGCCGAGGGCGGAGACGACGGTCGAACGTGGGACTTCTCGACGGGGCCACGACGAACGCCGTCGCTGCGAGCGACGATCGTGGGCACCGCGCCGTACCACTGGGACGCAGAGTTCTCGAGCTTCGCCGCTCTCTCTCTCGGGATCTTCACAGGGCGCATGGCGGGACCGTCTCTGTCCTATGCGCACGAGTCCGCGCTCGCCCGCTGGGTCGAGAGCCTGCGCGCGCTTCCCGCGCCGGCGGCGACGGACGCTGAGCGCGCGCTCGCGAGGGAGGGCGAAGCGGTGTTTCGCTCGCCCGAGGCGAACTGCGCGAGCTGCCACTCGGGAGACAAGTTCACGAACAACACGTCCGTCGACGTTGGCACCGCGGGGGTCTTTCAGGTTCCGTCGCTGATCGGGTTGGCGTACCGCGCGCCGTACATGCACACAGGTTGCGCTGCGACGCTCGACGCGCGGCTCAGCGCGATGGCGTGCGGCGGCGACGCGCGACACGGCGGGTTCAACCTGGCAGAGTCGCAGCGCGCGGCGCTCGCGATGTACCTGCGCTCGCTGTGATCGTCACGCGCGCGCGACGTTGAACGAACACACGCGTCGCGGCTACGCTGCCGCTCGTCGCGGCCGTCGGTGTGGCGGAGCGCGCACGACCACAGCATGAGCGCAGATCGCGACGAACTCCGCCCCAACGACCGCATCGCCGACCGCTATCGCGTCGTTGGCAAGCTGGGCGCAGGCGGGATGGGGACAGTGTACGAGGCCGTGCAAGAGGGGCTCGGCCGACACGTCGCCGTGAAGGTCTTGCGCGGCGCGTACGCAGAGGACGCCGAGGCGATCACGAGGTTTCAGCGCGAGGCTCACGCTGCGGCGTCTCTGGGACATCCGAACATCGTCGCGGTGACGGACTTCGGCGTGCACGACGGGGTGCCGTTCATGGTGATGGAGCGGCTCGAAGGTGCGCCGCTCTCGAGGGTGATCGCCAGCGAGCGCGCGCTCTCTCCGACGCGCGCGGCGTGGATCGCGTCGCAGGCGCTCTCGGCGCTCGCGGCCGCGCACCGCGCGGGGATCGTTCACCGCGACATCAAGCCCGACAACGTGTTTCTCACGGAGGTCTCGGGCGTTCGCGACGTCGTGAAGGTGCTCGACTTCGGCGTCGCTCGCTGCACGGACGCGCAAGGCACGAGCAACCTCACCGCCACCGGCGCCGTCCTCGGAACGCCCGCGTACATGTCCCCCGAGCAAGCCCGCGGACGCGTCGTCGACGCGCGCACGGACCTCTACGCCGTCGGCGTGCTCCTCTACGAAATGCTCTCTGGCCGGCAGCCGTTTCAAGCGAGCAACTACCACGCGTTGCTCTTCGCCGTGCTCGAAGAGACGCCGCCGTCCCTGGCGGTCCTTCGCCCCGACCTCGCCCCTGCGCTCGTGGCCGTGATCGAGCGCGCGATGGCCAAAGACAGCGACGCGCGCTTTCAGTCCGCAGACGCCCTGCGCGACGCGCTCTCGCCGTGGCTCGCGCACCCGACGATCGACCCGTACGCCCGCACCGCCGAGCAGCCGCAATACAGCCCGTCGCCGCCCGCTGCGGTGACGAGCGAGCCGTTCGCTCCAGGCGGCGCGGGTTCGATGTTCGCAGCGGTCCCTCAGGCGGTATCGCCCCAGCCGTCGCCCGCGGCGCCTGCGCCCGTGGCTCGCTCGCGCGGGCTGTGGCTTACGCTGGTGCTTCCGTCGATCGTCGCGCTGCTGCTCACGGGCGTCTTCGTCGTCGCGCGCTCGACGCTCGCGCGATGGGACCGAGCGTCCGCGGCGCTCCGTCGGCAGATGAGCGTCGGCGCGCCGATCGTGAGCGCAGCGTCGCCCGATGCTTCCGCGGACTACATGGCAATGCTGGCGGACCTCGCCGACGCGTCGGGCTCGATCGAAGCGCTGGTGGCTGCGGCGTCCAACGCGCAGAGCACCACGACGACGCCTCCGTCGACCGCGTCCACGCGTCCTCGCCGTGGAGAGACGGACCCGCTCGACTCCGTGGACTACGCCGCCGCTCTCGTGCGTCGACGCCCAGTGTACACGACGCTCATCGGGCTCGAGCTGCACGGCGCTGACGAGGCGCACACGCGCAGCCGAGTCGAAGCGAAGCGCGTCGAGCTGAGCGTCTGCGCGACGACGATGCCGAGCCCGGCGCCGTCGAGCGCGAACGAGTGGACCGTCACCTTCGACGTCACCCTCGATCGCACTGGCGCTGCGATGCAGGTCACGCCGCGAGAGCAGAGCCCGATCCCGCAGATGGCGCACCTGTGCATGCGCGCAGCGCTCCTCGACATCAGGCCTCCGCTCGTGCGCGGCGCGGTCGTCCCTCCCTCGATCGCGCTGACGTTTCGCAGCAGTTATTCTCGTTGATCCGAGCTCAGCGCGGCGCTTCGAAGCCGCGCCACTTGGGCGCGATCGCGGACTCGGCGTCGAGCAGCGCGACCACGCGGCGGTACTGCGCCTCGGCCTTCTCGATGGTGGCGGCGATGCTGACGAGCCCGAGCTTTCCGTACGTGGCGAGCGCGCCCATCAAGTGAAAGACCACGCCTTCTTGCCGGGTCGAGTCGAAGTGGAGGCGGTGGTCGACCAGGATGTCCAGCAGATCGTCGGGCGTGAGCGACTGGTACGCGGGCTTCATCAAGTTGTCCGTCGCGTAGTAGCAACGCTCGTCGCCGAGGGGCGTGCGAAAGGAGCCCGTGTCCGCGTCGACCTTTCCGGCCGTGAGAAACTGCAGCATTTGAAAGGGCAGGGTCGTGCCGCCCTTGCGCAGGTTGATCTCGAGCGCGTACGCCGCGTGCGAGCCGTCGGGTTGTTTCGTGGTCACGAAATCGACGGCGAATCGACCGAGCACGCCGCGCTCGCGCAGGACGTCTCCCACCTTGCGAGCCGCGTCGACGAGCATCCCTCGGTGCTCTTGCCGCGCAGGAAACGTGCTGCCCAAGAACACCTGTCCGCTCGCGCCGCCGAGCACTTGATCGTGGGTCGAGATGATCTCGAGCTCGCGCGAGGGCGTGACGCGCATTTGCACGGACGGAGAGCTCTTGCCTTCGCCCTCGACCCACGCCTCGACGATGCCGCCCATGCGCTCGTACGCCTGCAGAAACTGCGCGGGGCTCTGGCCTTCGGCCTCGGGGCGCAGCGCGGTCTCGAGCAGCGGGCGCACGGCGTCGGCGCTCAACGGCGCGCGCGGCAGGTCGAGCACCGCGTTGCCTTCGCCCGAGAAGCCCTCTTCGAGCTTGAGCACCACGCGGCGCAGTGCTGGGTCGCGCAGGCGCAGGTCGGCCACGGCGCGGGCTGCTTCGTCCGCAGAGCGCAGGCCCTCGACGCCGTCGGGGTGCGCGACGTTTGCTGCGGCGAACATGCGTCGGCTGCCGCTCTTGGTCCCGAGGTGGTTCAGCTCGGGGTCGCACCCATACAGCGGAACGCCGAGCTGCACGGCCAACGTGATCTCGTCCGCCGTCGTGTTGAACGCGGTCAAGTGCGTCACGGCCGGGTCCGTGATCGCCTCGCGGATGCGCTGCACGAGCCGCGGCCTACGGAGGATCTTTCGCGTGAGCGCCTCGTCGCTGTTGTCGTTGCAGCTCAGCAGCACGAGCCTGCGTCGCGCGTGCCCGTAGGGCACTCCTGTGAGCATCCCGAGGTAGTAGTCCACCAGCGATTCGGGGATCGGCGCGCTGGTCAGAAAGATCACTTTCGCCCGCGGCAAGCGCAGCCACGTGAGCATCGAGAGCTGTCGCTCTTCGTAGTGCTGCGCGCCGACGAGCTTGGTGAGCGTCTCTCGGTCCAGGCTGAGCCCGGGCAGGACGACGACCGCTCGCGGGTGGCGCGGGTCGGGGTAGTGCTGCTCGAACATCGTTTGCAGCCTCGGCTGCAGGGCGAGAAAGGCCTCGCGCTCTTCGGTCGAACCAGGCGTCGGCAGATACGAGGGCAGCTCCATCGGCCCCGAGTGTACCGCTGCGGCGCGCGGGCAGAGCGCTGTGTTGTTGGCGCCGGTGGGCTTCAGGGCATTCCGGCGTCGGAGAGCGCGCGTCGCAGCGAGCCGATGTCCGCGGGCAGCTCGGCGCTCGTGTGCTCGAGGATTTGCTGGACCGACTCGCCGACGAACACGCGACTCGCGTCGCCGACGCGCGAGAGGCGCACCAGCGTGAGCATGCTTCGCACGGCGCTTCGATGAAGGCTGGCTGTCACGCCGCGCGCGCAAAGCCCCACACAGAAGTGCGAGCAGTGCTGAGCGAGCGCGGTCGCGCCTCGGATCAGGGCTCGCGTGCGCTGCGCGTCGGGCATCACGAAGTCGTCGTACTGAAGGCCCGCGTACACGAGCTTGCGGCCGCACTTGCGCATGGAGGCGAGGCTCGACGCGACGACCTCGTCGATGTCGTTGATCTCGACCGAGGTCCAGCGAACCACGAGCAAGTGCTCGCGCTGAAAGAGCCTGTACGTCATGCGATGCGAGCGCGGACGCTATCACCGACGAGACGCGCGGCGGCCGCAGGATTTTCGCTACTTCTTCACCGCAGCGACGAAGGCCGCGCCTGCGTCTTCGATGGCCTCGAACACGTCGTCGCCGTCGTTGTCGCGGCCGTGCGGGTCGGCGCCCGCTTCGACGAGCACGCGCACGGTCTCGACGTAGCGAGGGTGGTCTCGGTCGCTCTCGCTCTCGGGGGCACCGTACGCGGCGAGGCTGAGGGCGTTGGAGGTGGCGAGCGCTCCGCGATCGATGAGCGTTCGAACGCAGCGCGCGGCGCCTCGGTTCGCGGCGAGGTCGAGCGCGGTGCTTCCGTCGCGGTCGATGGGGCGATCGATGGAGAAGCCGCGGTCGAGCACCTCTGCGAGCCCCGCGCTGTCGTCGTTGGCGATGACCTCGTCGAACCACGCGCGGTAGCGCTCGTCCGTCGCGCGCTGCGACTGATCGGCGTCGCGCGCCTTCTCGATCGCGATCCGTCGCAGCTCTGCCGCGGTGGGGACGGCCGCCGCGCGCTCGTCGAATCCCTCGATCGCCGTGGTGAAGCGCTCTGCTTCAGCTTCGTTCGTGGTCGAGAACAGCTCGATGCGCGCCCCTGCGCCCGTGAGCAGCCGCACGGTGAGCACGGGGGCCTTCTGCTTGAGCCAGAGGGTGAACGCCTGCTGGTCTCGGTCCTGCGCGAGCACGATGGGCTCTTCGGTGTCGTACGCGCGCCGTCGCACCAGCGCCCCGAGCGCGCGCTCGACGACGACGCGTCGGCCTGCTGCGTCGCGCTCGAGCCAGATCGTGAGCACCGCGACCTCACGCCAGAGGAGGTAGAGCAACGTCAACGCGACGGCGAGCCAGGGAACGAGCGTCGCGACCGCGTGCGGGACGATCGTCAACGCCGCGATCCACACCACGATCGCGGACGCCGACGGCTGCGTATACCAAGGCTTCGGATCGAAGCGGACGAGCTCGACGCGCTGGGTCTCTGCCGGGGCGTCCACGCGCTCGCGATAGGGCATCGAGCGAGTATCGACAGCGTGGAGAATCGCTGTCAAATCGCGATGGGGCGCGCGCTCACATCGTCGGCGCGATCGCGACGCCGCGGTACTGGGTGTTCGCGGCGGCCGTGGCGATCACCGTGGGCATCGCGGGCAACATGCCGGGGCGGTCGACGTACGAGATCACGCGCGAGGGGTTCTCGCTGGTGACAGCGACGAGGCTGATGGCGCTTCCGTCGGCCCATGCGGTGAGCGCGCGAACGCCAGCGGTGAGGCCGCCGGTGATCGTCGCCGCGAGGGTCCACGTCGTGCCGTCGGAGGTCCATCGCTGGATGCCGCCGCCCATCGCCGTCGCGCGGTCGTCGCCAACGTAGAGCGTGTCGACGCCGGGCACCATCGGGTCGAGGTCGAAGAAGGCGAAGCCGTACGGGCTCGCGCCCATCGTGGTGAGCCCCATGGCGACGGTGGCGGTGGCGCCGGCCATCGTGGGCGTGCCCGTTCCGGCGGAGACGACCGTGGTGAAGGGCGACGAGCCCGAGGCAAAGTAGAGCTGCCCTGCGAAGACGCCGAGCACGCGGATGTTGGTCGGCGTCGCGATCACTTGCACGGGCGCCGTGGTGGTCCCGAACGTCTGGTAGTGCAGCCCGCTGTTGCTGCCGACGCCCCAGAACGCGGTGCCGTCGACGGTCGCGACCGAGCGCAAGCTTCCCGCAGAAAACGCCGTGTCGAACGCGGTGCTCGAGTCCACGACGCCCGCGGCGTTGATGCGCACGGCGACGCGCGGGGTCGCGGGAGCCGCCGAGCCCGAGACCGACGCTGCGCCCGGCGCGACGCCGTAGGCGCCCATCGTGACGAAGCGACCGTCGACCGAGCGGATGAGCATTCCCTCGGTGGTTCCGGTCCCGCCGAGCGACACAGGAAGCTGAGCGCCGCTCATCGCGACAGGAAGCGCGATCGTCGCGCCCGCCATGCTTCCGTCCGCCGACGAACGACGCTCGATGAACGCTGGCGCCGACGTGCTCGAAAGCGCGCCTGCGCCGTCACCGACGCGCACCATCCACAGCTCCCGCGTTGAAGCCGGCGGACCCGCGTCGGCGCTGCCGTCCGCAGCCGCATCGGGGCTCGCGTCGGGCGCTGCATCCGGCGCTGCGTCGGGCGCTGCATCGGGCGCTGCATCCGGCGCTGCGTCGGGCGCGCTGTCGGCGATCGCATCGGGAAGCGCATCCGGAAGCGCATCGGGAAGCGCATCGGGCGCTGCATCGGGAAGCGCATCCGGGGCGGCGTCCATCGACACCATCGCATCCGCGTCCGGCTGCGACTGCACGTCGGCGGCGTCCGCGCTCATCACGTCGACAGCGGCCTCCATCGTCGCGTCGGGGCGCGCGTCAGGCCGCGCGTCTGCCGTCGCATCAGGCCCCGAGTCCGGAAGAGAGATCTGCGTCGGCGAGCACGCGGCGACGAAGGCCGCGCTCATCAAGAGCCACTGGTAGTTTCGCTTCATGGTGTCCTCACATTCGGCGGCGCCGCGTATAGCTGAAGAGCGATCAACAGCGCGCCCCTCTTCGCTCGCGCGTAGCCAACGACGCCGAGTTTGTCGTCAGCGTTGTAGCCAACGTTGCCGAGCGCGCATCACGCATTCATTGCGCGTGTCACGCGTGTGACGTTCAGTCGCTGACGACGCGGTTGCGGCCGAGCTGTTTGGCTTTGTACAGGGCCGCGTCCGCTGCAGCGACGAGCGCCTCGGGTGAAGCGTAGTCGCGCGTCGCCGAGACCGTCGCGACGCCGACGCTGACCGTGATCGAGAGGCTCTCGCCGTCGTGCTCGATGTACAGCGATTCGATCCCAGCGCGGATGCGATCTGCGGCGATCAAGACGCCTTCGCGCGAGACGGTGCGCAGGACGATCACGAACTCTTCTCCGCCGTAGCGCGCGACGATGTCCTCGGCGCGCATGGCGCGGCGAAGAAAGCCGCCGAGCGAGCGCAGCACTTCGTCGCCCGCGGCGTGGCCAAACGTGTCGTTGACGCGCTTGAAGTGATCGGCGTCGACGAAGAGGACCGAGAGCGCGGCCTGGTGGCGCCTGGCGTACGCGAACTCCGCGGCGAGCCGCTCGTCGAGAAACTGTCGGTTGTACAGGCCAGTGAGCGCGTCGCGGACGGTGGCTTCGTAGATGCGCTGAACGGCGATGACCTCCGCCGTGTCCCGCAGCGAGAAGCGCAAGAGGGTGTTGGGGCCGAGGTGAATGATCGCGCCGTCGGCGAGCGGGACGAGCGCGGTCACCGCCGTCTCGTCGATGCGCGTCCCGTTGGTGCTGCCGAGGTCTTCGATGAAGTGCCGATCGAGGACGCTCACGATCCGCGCGTGCTGACGGGAGAGCAGCTCGTCTTCGATGCAGAGGTGCGCGTCGTTGCCGCGGCCGATGGTGAACTCGCCGACGGGGACAGCGACGGTGGTCCCGCTCTTGGGACCAGACAGGAGCGTGAGCACCGGCCGCCGCTCGCTCGCTGCGCTCGCCGGGGTCGCCTCGCATCGCATGGTCGTCTCGATCGAGTTCGCCGCCATGACCTCGAATGTTGGTCGACCCATTCTCGAAATGGCTAAGGAAAAAAAGACGCAAAAGCTGCCCCCCATCGCGCAATCCCCGGCGCGCGACGACAGGTGCGATGGATCTCACACGACGTTTGTGCGTCGGCTCACACCGGTCGGGCGCCGCTGCGATCGATGCCTTGGACCGTGTAGCTCTGGTCGTTGAGAAACGACGCGAACACCACGATGAACGCGATCGCCATCCACGCGAGCGACTCGCGGTCTTCGAACAGCTCGACGAGAAACTGCTTCTGCTCGGCGCGCGTGCCCGAGGTGAAGCGCACGAACATTCCGTCGAGGCGGCCGCTGGCGTTGACCTCGCGCACCGAGTCGATCCCGCCCTGAGCGCAGTACTCCATGACCTCGAGCAAGAGCTTTCGCTGCCGCTGCACCGCGGCGTACTCGGTGTTGAACAGCTCGAGCACGAGCCACTGCGCCTCGCGAATGCCCGCGACCGCGAGCCCCGCGAACAAGCGTCGCGTCGCCTCGTCGAGGGTGTCGAGCTGGTGATTGCGCAGCTGCGCCAGCAGGATGGTGTTCTTGAAGAGCTGGCTGAGCAGCATCGTCCCCTCCTTGCTGTCGGGCATGAAGTGAAACTTGCCCATGCTCACGCCGGAGAATCTCGGCAGAAACAAGATGTCGAACACCGCGCGGTAGAAGTTGTACCGAGACACTCCCGGGTGCTGCAGGTGCACGTCGAACGTGTTGTCGATGCGGTCCGAGAGCTTCACGTGCAACAGCTCGGGCAGCGCGCGCGCGTGGTCCGTGAGCTGACCGACGTACGCCGAGTAGCTGTCGGTGTGGTTCGAGAGCCAGCGGATCGCGCTGTTCATGCGATCGCGCTCGGGCTCGGTCATGAGCGCGCCCAGCGTGGCGAACTCTGCTTGCATGCGGCCGAAGCGCTCGGCGCCGAGCTCTTCTTCGGTGAGGTCTTCTTCTTTGTCGTGAAAGAGCGCCGCGAGCAGCGCGTGCAGCGTCGGGCGCGGCGCCGTGCGCGCGAGCACCGCGGCGGCGCGCAGCGGGTGAAGGACCCCAGGCGTTCCCAATCGTCGACGGTCCTGGTCGTAGCCGACTTGGATCGTGCGAAACGCCTGCAGCAAGATCGCTTGCTCGCGCTCGTCGCACTGCGCCGGGCCGAGCACGAGCGACAAGAGCACAGGAGCCTTCAAGCTCCGCGCGCTGAGCTGATAGTTGATCTTCGCTGACACCGAGAGAAACTCTTCGACCGTCAGCACCTCGCGCGCGCCCGCTTCTGTCTGCATCAGCGCGATCGTATCGCGAGCCCCCCGCGGATCGCGCTGTGAATTCGCACGCTCGTGCGCGCTCGGCTCACGGGGTGTTCGATCGACGACGGCGCCTGTTGGCTCGTCGAACGACGATGGCTCCGGCCGCCAGGGCGAGCCACACGACGCCCGAGCGCGACGCTGGCTGCGGTGCGCGGCAGCCGCACCCGCCAGTGGGCGAGGGCGCGACGCCTGCGTCTCTGCCGCTCGCTCCGCTGTCGAACGACCCTGCATCGCGAGCGGTCGATCCGTCCATGCCAGCGTCGCTGACCGCGCCGCTGTCGATCACGCCCGCTTCGAGCGAGGGCTCTGGCGAAGGCTCGGGTCGCACCGGAATCGCCGTGACGCACTCGCCGTTGGCGCACATCTGCCCGGCGGGACAACGCGCGCCCGCGCAGCGATCGACGCACGCGCCCGCGCGGCACACGGTGTTGGCCATCGACGAGCAATCGACGCCGACGCACGCGCTGTCCACGCACAGGCCGCTGGCGCTGTTGCAGCTCTGCCCTGCGGCGCACGACGAGCACGCGCAGGACGCGCGGCACACGCCGCTGTTGCACGCTTGTCCCATCGGGCACATCACGCCCGCGCACGGGTCGACGCAGGCTCCTGCGCGGCACACGCGATCTGCGGGGCAGACGACGGCGTCGCAGGCTCCGCGGCAAGCTCCGTCGATGCAGCGCTGGCCTTCGGGGCAATTGACGTTGACGCACGTGGCCTCGACGCACAGCCCGTTGATGCACCGCTGCGAGTCGAAGCAAGCGCCTTCGAGGCACGGCGGGACGCACCGGCCCCGGTCGCACACGTTGCCGCCGGTGCACAGTCCGCCGCCTTCGTCGGTCATCCCGTCGCAGTCGTTGTCTTGTCCGTCGCACGTCTCGCTCGACGGCATGGTGCTCTGCTGGCAGCCCATGGCGCCGCAGCGGGTGAGGCCTGCGGCGCACACGCCCATCATGCCGGTGTTGCACGGCTCGCCGCCGCCGGTGCACTGCAGGCCCTCGAAGAAGAAGACGTAGTCGTTGTAGTCGCCGTCGTTTTGAAAGGAGCCTGGCGTAGCGCCCACGTTTCCGTCTTCGAACGTGACGTAGAACGCGTTGGCCGTCGTGCGCGACGGGTAGATCAGGGACATGACCCACGGGCCCGGCATCGCGCAGGCCGTGCACTGCGGGTTGAGCTCGGGCTGCGTGGCGAACGGTCGTCCGTCGAAGCCGCCGGACGTTCGGATCAGCGCGAAGCCGATCTGGCCGCCCAGGTAGTTGGGGCTCGTTCGGATGTTGGCGCCGCTGATGACGGTTCCGACGGGTGAGCCTGCGGGCACGATGGTGTTGATGTCCGCGGGCGCGAGCGAGGTCATCCCGGGCCGGACGTTGTACCAGCCGACGGCGAGGCTGGACGCGGTCTGCCGCAGCACGAGCGTGGCGCGAAAATCACAGAGCGGAGAGAACGTCGCCGGCGTTCGATCACCGTCTCGCTGCCAATCGAGGCCAGCCTCGCCGCGCATCGAGAACAGCGTATAGAGCTGCGACTCTCCGTTCATCGAGTCGCGAGGGACGACGAGCCCGTTGGGCTGCGTCACGATCGCCTCGGCGAACGGCGCGGCGAAGAGCGCGACCGACGCCGCCAGCGACGCGAGCGTGTGTTTGTTCATCGCTGCGACGGTGCCAGACGGCCCGCCGCGCGCAATCGAGAGAAACACAGACGCCCTGACGCGCGCTGACTCGCGGCGCGGTGCAGGGCGCTTCGATCCCCCAAAGAGCGCAGGATCAGCCGAAATTCGCCGCGGCGAAGTCCCAGTTCACGAGCTTGTCGAGAAAGGTCTCGACGAACTTCGCGCGCAGGTTGCGGTAGTCGATGTAGTACGCGTGCTCCCACACGTCGCAGGTGATGATCGGCGTCTTGCCGTGCGCGAGGGGGGTGTCCGCGTTGCTGGTCGTCACGATCTTTAGCGCGTCGCCGTCCTTGACGAGCCACGCCCAGCCCGAGCCGAACTGCGCGACCGCCGCGTCGGCGAACTGCTTGCGAAAGTCCGCGTAGCTGCCGAAGTCGCGCTTGATCGCGTCGCCGAGCGCGCCCGTGGGCTCGCCGCCGCCAGCGGGCTTCATCGAGGCCCAGAAGAAGTCGTGGTTCCACACCTGGGCGGCGTTGTTGAACACCTTGCCCGACGAGCTCTTCACGATGTCTTCGAGGGACTTCTCAGCGTCCGGCGTGCCGGCGACGAGCTTCTCGAGGTTGGTCAGGTACGCCTGGTGGTGCTTCTCGTAGTGGAAGCCGAACGACTCTTCCGAGAGGTGCGGGGCGAGGGCGTTCTTCGCGTACGGAAGCGGCTTCATTTCGAACTTCATCAGTGGGCTCCTGACCGTGTGCGTTGAGAGATGCGCGGGCGTTATGCACCACCCTCGCGCGCGCGATGCAAAGATTGCTCGTCTATTGGCGTCGCGCCAATACGTTGGCGCTCGTGCCAACCCGCGCGCGCGCTCGGAGCCATGCCGCGTCTGCGCTAGGCTTCACATCGACCGCACGATGGCCGCACTCTTCGTGACGCAATGGCCCCACGCTTGTCGCCGCTGCAGCGAGCCGATCGCCGTGGGTGAGGTCGTCATCGACCGCAGGCTCGCCACCGACGATCCAACGTCGAGCACCGTGTACCACCCTCGGTGCTTGCTCGACGTCGACCCTTGGTCCACGCGCGACGCGCTCGACCCGCAGGCGATGCTTCAGGAGTGGGTCGCGAACCCCGATCCCGACCCAGCGCAGCCGCGGTGGGTCGCCGTCGACAACGCGCGCAGCGCCGTGGACTTCGCCGATCGAGAGGCGCTGCTGTCCGTCGCGCGCTCGCGGCTCGCGTGCATGAACGCGCTCGAACACGACGCGTCCGCGCGTCGACGTCGCAAGGTGGCCGAGCCCGCGCCGCGCGCTCAGCGCAACGAGATGAGCGTCGATCGCAAGGGGCGCCCTCGCGTCTCGCTGATCGTGGGATATGTTGGACGCGAGCACCTCGGCGACGCGACGCTGCTCGCGAACGTCTTCGTCGACGACACGATCGCCTCGTCGCTGCGCGAGTACGCCCTGATCGAAGCGCAAAAGAACTCTCCCGTGGACCTGCCTTGGCAGCCGATCGTCGGAGCGCTCTGCGTGGCGTCGTCGTACACGAAGATCACCCGGCGCGCGATCGAGCGATTTCTGCAGTGGAAGGCGATGGATCTGCCCGTTCCGGCGCTGTTCATCGTGGGGCCGCCGGGCGCGCAGCGAGACCAGTGCGAGCGCGCGCTGCGAGCGCTGCTCGACGACGCAGGCTTCGTCGGTGACGAGGCCGCGGTGTGCTGCGCGTCCTCGCTCGATCGCGACGGGATGGTCGCGCTCGGCGCTGCGCTGGACGAAGCGGTCTCGCTCGACGCGCCCCGCGAAGAAGCGCTGGTGGACGAACGCGCTCGTGTGCTCGCCGCGCTCGAAGCCGCGTTCGAAGAGCAGCGTCGCGATGCATACGCAGCAGCCCTCGCGCTGGTCCAGAAGCGCTCGCGGGGGATGAGCACAGAGATGAAGGCGCGCGCCGCCCGTTGCGCGGCCCGGTGCCTCGCGCACGAGCCGGCGCAGAAGCTGGCGCTCGCGGTGATCCAAGCGCTCCCGCCGGTGAAGGACCCGGCTGAGCTGCGGGCGGCGTGGATCGACGAGCTGCGCGCTGCACGCTCGGTTTCGAAGACGGCGACGGCGATCGAGCTCGAGCTGCTTCGCGCGAAGGACCCAGGGATGCACCGGGCGTTGCTCGCGTTGATCTGCGCCGAGCCCAAGGCCGCCGCGCGCAGCGCCCGGTGGATCGGCATGCTCTCGTCGTCGGTCGACCGCTCGATCGTCGCTGACTTGAAAACGTGGGCCGAGTCCCTCTCCCAAAAGGACCCGCGACGGAGCGCCGCCGCCGAGGTGGTCGAGCGCATCGAGCGCGCGGCCGCCGACCGATCGCGCTGAGCGCGCCCGCGCCCGAACGAGCGCTTGCAGAGTGCGGGCGATAGAGCGTGGTGACGACGATCTGGCGGGGCCAGCCGTGGGGCTGCGCGCGACGATGGATCGCGTCGAGTCGGTGTCGGTTCATCCCGACGTGCGCTTCTCGACACCGCAGAAGCTGGTGCTCTCTCTGAGCGGGCAGCGGTTCGTCCGCGACCCTACTTCTCTGCGGAACCAACGTTGCCGACTGTGGTCAGATCCCGGCTGTGCGTTGGTCGCGCTCGAGGTGAGCGGCGTTGGCGCAGCGAAGCGAGAGCACACACCGATGGACGCTGAACTCATCGCGTTGGCCGAGGCCGGATTCGTCGCGTGCGTGGCGCTGTACGGCGGGGCCGCCACGCGGGGCGCGCTGCGCCGCGACTGGCCCGCGCGCAAAGTGCGGCTTCGTGGAGGCGCTTCGACGCAGGGGCCGTTTCGCTCGATCGAGCACGTTCGAGAGCGGGACGTGAGCGCGGGCCCTCCGTGGGCGGTGCACCTCGCGGCGCTGCTCGGGCACGGGCTCGCTCCGGTCGCGTGCTTCTCGACGGCCGCCGCGTGGTTCGTGGCGTTCGAGCTGCTCTCTGCTCCACGAGCGGCCTTTGAAGAGTCCTCGTGGAGCGGCGCGATGGTGGGGCTGGTGGTGGGCTTCGTCGTGGGTCTGCACCAGTGGAAGGGCTCGACCGTGCTGCTCTCGACGGACTACGCGAAGGCGCGCCGGGCGGCGCTCGTCGCGCTCGCGCAGCGCGTGATCGTGGACGGCGGTCCGTTGCTCGCGATGGCGCTCAACTGGTCCAAGTTGGAGCGTGGGTTTGCGCTCGGGTTCGCGATCTTCAGCGCGCCCCTCGCGCACGCGGCGCTCGCCGCAGTCGCGGTGCTCGCGTCCAAGCCGCACTACCTCGCTGCGGCAGTCGCGCTCGACGAGCGCGCGGCGAACCGCGCTGGCTCGGCGCCGACCGCGTAAGACGGACGACCTTTTGACCGCGTGATCGTCGCGGTGAATGTGCGCTGCGCGCCCTGTACGAGACGGGGGCTTCGCGTAGCATCGCTGGATGGAGTTTCTCCGCGGTCGCGCTCGCGCGAAGGTTGCAGCGGCTCGTTCGGTCTTGCTCGTGTGCGTGAGCGTGCACGCGGGGTGCGCGGTCGAACCCGAGCCCGTCGCGGACGGCGCGGTGACCGACGGGCGATCGAGCGTGGTGGATACCGGGGCGCGCGCGGACGCGAACGTTGTTTCGGGCTCGGACGCGGCGATGGACAGCGAGGTCGAGCCGACGATGGACGCGAGCAGCGACGACGTGATGGCCGTCGCCGACAGCGACGCTCCGCCAAGGGACAGCGGCGCGGACGCGCGTGACGGCGCGATCACCGACGCGCCAGCGCCCGCACGGATGCTCGCGTTCGAAGGGGCCCAGGGCTTCGGCGCGTACTCCGAGGGCGGCCGCGGGGGCACGGTCTACACGGTGACCAACCTCAACGACAGCGGCGACGGGAGCTTTCGCTGGGCCGTCGAGCGACCGGGGCGAAGGATCGTTCAGTTCAACGTTCACGGGGTGATTCGGCTGTCGTCGCCGATCAACATCCGCGACCCGTACATCACCATCGACGGCCGCGGCGCGTTGGACCCGGGCGAGAGCGGAATCACCCTGCGCGATCACACGCTCAACATCGCGACTCGCCACGTGGTGGTGCGCTACATCCGCGTGCGGCTCGGCGACTACGCCGTCGCGCGGCGCGTGTTGACCTCGGGCCGCACACGGCCGGCCGGCTCGGACGACCTCGACTGCATCAACGTGGACAACTCCGAAGAGGTCATCTTCGACCACGTCTCGGCCTCGTGGAGCGCGGACGAGATCTTCTCGATCACCAACAGCCGCAACGTCACGGTCCAGTGGTCCATCATCGCCGAGCCGCTCGGCGGAATCCGCGACGGAATCTACATCCACCCCTACGGCGACGATCACCAGTACTGCGCCAACAACAGCGCGGCGACGCTGACCTACCACCACAATTTGTTCGCGCACTATCGCTTTCGGGGACCGCAGTTCGAGCCCAACGACGCGGCCTCGTGGCGCTCGCCGAACAACCCGTCGTTCGAGGCGGTCAACAACGTGATGTACGCGTACACGAGCAGCGGCGGGCGCTTTCGCTTCGGCTTCGAGCTCGCGTCCGATCGCAACGCCCGCGCGCAGTACTACTTTCACTTCGTCGCCAATCGATTTCTCGACTCGACCGGGTCCGAGACCGAGATCAACGCCGCGATCGACCAGGGCGTCGAGCCGAACATCCGCGCGTATTTTCGCGACAACATCGGGCCCCACCGAAGCGCGGCGGACCCGCAGACCGCGCTGGTCTTCACGGGCAACAACGCCACCAACCCGATTCGATCCAACGCGACGGCCATGCGCCAGGTGTCGACGAGCCCGCTGTTCGCGAGCACGGTTCCGGTCACCGTGCAGTCCGCGGACGCCGCGCGTGACGCGGTCTTCGCGAGCGCAGGCTGCAACGTCGTGCGAGACGTCGTGGACACCCGCGTGGTGGCCGATGCGCGCGCGAATCGCCCCGCCACCGTCCGCGTGACGCAAGAGGGATTGCCCGGAGGATGGCCGAGCTACCACCGCTGAGCGCGCGTAGCGCCGTGGTACCGTGGGCCTCGTGCGCGCCTACCGTGTGATCCAAGGGGGCCTGCGGCTCATGCTCGACGCGTTCTACCGACAGATCGAGGTCGTCGGGCTCGAGCACGTCCCCGCGGAGGGTGACGGACCTGTGATCTTCGCAGGAAACCACCCGAACTCGCTGCTCGACCCCGCGCTCATCACCACGTCGTGCGAGCGCGTCGTGCACTTCGCCGCGAAGGACGTGCTGTTCAAGAGCCGCGCGCTGCGCGTGGTGCTCGACGCGATGGGCGCCGTCCCGATCGCGCGTCGCTCGGACCACGGCGGCGCGGTGGACAACCAGGACGCGTTCGAGGGGCTGTTTCGCGTGCTGGGCGAGGGGCGCGCGATGGGGATCTTTCCCGAAGGGCTCTCGCACGATGAAGCGCAGCTCGCGAGGCTCAAGACGGGCGCTGCGCGCGTGGCGCTCGGCGCGTTCGAGCGGCACCCCAGCGCGCCGCTGAAGATCATCCCGTGCGGGCTCAACTACACCAACCGCAAGCGCTTTCGCAGCAGCGTGCTCGTGCAGTTCGGCCCCGCCATCGTCGTCGATCGAGACCGCCTCGCCCGGTGGAAGGCCAACGATCGCGAAGAGGTCCGCGCCCTCACCGACGAGATCGAGAGCGGCCTGCGCGCGCTCACCGTCAACTCCACGGACTGGGACACGATGCGCGTCCTCGACGGCGTTCGTCGCTTGTATCAGCCGCCCTCCGTCACGCTCGAAGAGCGCGTCGAGCTCGCGCGGCGTTTTGCGGAGGCGTACGACACCCTGAAGGACCGCGCCGACGTACGAGCTCTGCTCGACCGCGTGCGCGCCTACCTCGATCGCTTGCAGTCCTCGGGGCTCAGCGACCGCGACCTGCGCCGCGCGGTCTCTGCGCGCGAGGCGTTTGCGCGCTTCGTGCGGCACTCGATCTTCGCGTTCGTGTGGCTGCCGCTCGCGATGCCGGGGCTCACGGTGTTTCTGCCCGCGGGCCTCGCGATTCGCTTGCTCGCGCCGAGGTTCGCGCCGCGCACCGACGTAATCGGGACGACCAAGTTCGTGCTCGGATTGCTCGCGGTGACTGGGATTTTTCTGGCCGTTCCGTTCTATTGCAGCGCGCGTTGGGGCCCGGTGGCGGGGCTGCTCGCGGCGCTCTTGCTGCTCTCGTCGGGCTTCGCGTCGCTGAAGGTGTTGGCGCGCACCACCGCGCTGCGCTCGATCGGCGTCACCTTCGCGCGGCTGCTGTTTCTTCGACGCGAGCTCGAGGCGCTGCGCGACGAGCGCGACGCGCTCGAAGCCTCGGTGATCGACCACGTCGGCCGCCTGCGTCCCGCCGACATGGTGCCAGTGTTCAAAGACCGCGCAGGCGCTGGTAGACGCGAAGGAGAGCCGTCGTGACGGCGCCCACGGTCGTCGTGCTGCACGGCCTCGCGCGCACGCATCGCTCGGTGCAGGGGATGGTTCGAGCGCTGCAGACCGCGGGATTTCGCACGTGGAGCGAGAGCTATCCCTCGCGCATCGCCGGCGTCCCCGAGCTCGCCGACGCGCTCGCACAGCGCATCGCGCGCGAGGCGCCCGGCGAGCTCATGGCCGTCACCCACTCGCTCGGCGGCGTGCTGCTGCGACAGATGGCCGACAAGCTCCCGTGGCGTCGTGCGGTCCTCGTCGCTCCGCCCAATCACGGAAGCAAGGTCGCGCGAACCCTCCGCGCCAACGCGCTCTTTCAGTGGTTCTACGGCCCCGCGGGGCAGCAGGTCGCCGAGGCCCTTCCGTGGCCGCTGCCGCCAGAGCCGTACGCGATCATCGCGGGGTCCAAAGCGCTCTCGCTGTCCAACCCCACCAGCTGGCTCACGCGCGGCGCGAGGATCTTCACCGAATCCGAGCCCAGCGACGGGACGGTGCTCGTCGACGAGACGCGGTTGCCTACGGCCGCGGCGTTCGCCATCGTGGACGAGACGCACACCAAGATCATGGACCACCCGCAGGCGCAGCGGCTCGCGGTCGAGTTCTTGCGCAACGGTCGCTTCGAATAGGACCTGAACGGAGCCCGCTTTCATGTCTCAGCTGATCGAGATCGACTTTCGTGGCAACGCCAACGCGGCCGTCGCCGGCGAGGTGTTCGTGCTCAGCGTCGGCTTCGGCTACCGCGGCCCGGTGCAGCACGGAGGCATCTCGATTCGCGCTGTCATCCTCGAGCGTCGCGAGCACGGCCTGCGCCTCGGCCGATTGACTCTCTTCAGCGATGACGTGCAGCACATCCACTTCGAGCGAGAGGAGTGCTTGCCCCCCGGAACGCTCGAAGGCGGCTACACCACGCACCGCATGGCGCTCGCGATGCCCAGGCGGCTGCCAGGCTCGATCGACAATGGCCGCACCAAGATCGAGTTCCGAGTCGAGGTGTGGGTCGACCTTCCCTGGGCCATCGACGCGAGGGCCGAGCACGTGATCGAGCTCGTCGCGTCGGCTCCATCGTCGTTGCCCGACCCCGTCGGCCACTGCTCGAGCGCGGCGACGTCCGACGAGCTGCCGGTGATCGAGTGCTCGTACACCCCCGAGTACTTCGTCGTTGGGCAGCCGTTCGAGTGCGCGATCGCGCTGACGGGCGGAGCGCCAGACGTCGAGGGCGTAGACGTGCGGCTCGTGCAGATCGAAGAGGCCGCCGTCGCCGAGTCCGAGTCCGTCGTCGAGACCGAGGTCGAGCGCTGGTCCGTCACGCGCGGCGCGCCATCCGATGGCGAGGCGCTCGAGCTGCGCGCGACCATTCCGGCCCGCGCCGCGGGCGGGTTCGAGACCGAGCTGACGCGGGTGAGGCACGAGCTCGAGGTGCTCGTGCTTCGAGGCTTCGGGCGCGCTCGCGCGCTGCGCGTCCCGTGCGTGCTGCTGTCGCGGCCGATGGACGAGTCAGCGATCCTGCGCGCGCTGCTGGTGGGAAGCGCGCGGCAGAGCGTCGAATGGAGCGCGCTCGACGCGCAGCTCGCCGCGCGGGGCGCGACGCTGATCTCTGTGAACACCGACGAGCGCTCGGCGCGATGGACCATCGAAGGCGCTTCGGTCTCGATCGCCGTGGATCGACACCGCAAGCTCGGGCTCGGGGTTCGCGTCGAGCTGCGCTTCGACTCGCTGGGCGTCGGGCTGCGGATTCGAGACAAGTCGCTGCTCGACGGCGGAGCGAACCCGCCCTCGATGAGCGCCGCGTTCGACGCTCGTTGCGCGCTCGACGTGCGTGACCTCGCGCAGGTCACGGCGCCCGTGGCGGACGCGCTCGGCGACGCTGCGCTCGCGCTCTCGGACTGCGAAGTGCGCGACGATCGCGCGAAGGGCTGGATCGCGGGCGCGTTGATCGACGCTGTCCGGCTCGAGCAGCTCATCGATCGGGTGTGCGGCGTGGCTCGGTCGCTTCGCCTCGCGCGCGAGCGGATCGCGTGTCCTCCGTCGCTCGCGCCGCGCCGCGCTGCGTGGAGCCGCTTCGCCGAGCGCTCGTCGGCGACGCTGCGCGAGGGGGACCTCTCGATCGTCGGATGGACAGTGCGCGGCGTTCGGTGCTCGATCGACTGGGTGTTCGACGACGATCGACCGACGGACGTAGAGCTTCGAGCCGCGTTGCTCGGCGAGGTCACGGACGCTGCGGCCGAGGCGGACGCGCTGAGCGCGAAGCTCGGTCGCCCGGTGAGCGTACGCGATGGCCACGTGGCGGTGACGATGGGCGCGCTCGACGATCCGAGCGAGTGCGAGCCCGTGGCGGACGCGCTGGTGGCGGCGATGATCGAGCGGGCGCGCGTGTCGCAGGGCTCGTACCGCTGACGCTCGGGCGTCTACGGCGCGCGCTCGGCGCCGGACGAGAGCAGCGCGCGCACGGCGTCGAAGCGCTCGTTGGGGACGGTGATCGTCAGGTTGTACTGCAAAATGCGCCACCGATCGCCTTCGCGCGCGAGCACGCCGCTGCCGCGGGCGGGCCCGAGGTTCTGCGCGTCGAGGTCTTCGTCGAAGATGGCGACGTCGCCGCGGAGGGTCACCGAGCGGCGGCGCATGCGCATCGACCAGCCGCGACCTTGCGAGAACGGGCGCGCCGCGTACGCGCGAAACTCGGCTTTGCTCCAGCGCTCGGTGGCGTCGGTTCCGAGAAAGACACCTTCGTCGGCCATGTGGCTCATGTAGCGCTCGAGGTCCGACGCTGCGGCGGCGGCGTGCCAATCGTCGAGCACGGCGTCGATGGCGGCGCGCTCGGGCGTCGTAGCGACGTGCGTGACCGGGCGCTGCGCGGCAGCGCACGCGAGGGAGTGGGTCGCGATGAACAGCGCGAGGGCGATCGTTCGCATGTGCGGCGAGCGTATCGCGGTTCGCGCGCGGTGCAGTGCGCGCTCAGCCGGGCGGATCATAGATGCGACGCACGTCTGCGCCGCCGACGAAGGCGTACGACCCAGCGCCGCCGTAGCCATAGACGACCACGCCGAAGCGTCGGTCACCGGCGAGGCGGTGCACGCCTGCGGTGAGCGGGCAGCGACGGGTCTCGTACGTGGTGGCCGCGATTTGTCCGGCAGATTCGGTGATGCAATTGGCTGGAGCGGCGCCGTCGACGGTGACCATCGCGCCGGGCTCGGCGACGACGACGGCCCAATTCTGGGTCCAACCCGAGGGCGTCAGGATGATGTAATCCGCGCGAAACTGATCCACCGGCGGAAACACCGTGAGCGACGGATCGCCGATGTACGGCCCGTCGACGTACTGGCTGCTGACGAGGATTTGCCCGACAATGAAGGGCTTGTCCGCGGTGGCGACGACGTTGTCTTGCGTGTGCGTGGTGCGCACTTCGCCGGGCATGAGCGTGAAGCGGTCGAACGGCGGCGGGAGGGTGGTGGTGACCGTCGCGGGCTCGGCTGCTCCTACGAATCGCAGGATATCGGGCTCGCGAAAGCTCGAGGTCGAGCGCACGGGGCTGCGCGGCAGGACGTAGCGGCTCCCGATCGACTCGATGGGAAACATCTGCTCTTCGAGGTGATCGAGGCAGCACGTGCGATCGGAGGTCCAGCCCGGAGGCGTGGGGACGGTGAGCACTCCTGCGGGCGCGCTGGTGGACTCGACGCCCGAGAAGACCGCGACGGGCTCGCTGGCGTTGATGGACGAGCCGCTGAGGTCTGTGATGGTGGCGGTGGGGTCCGAGAGCGTTCCGTCGGCGGTCTCGAGGTTGAGGACGTCGAAGGGGCCGAGGGTGGCGACGATTTCGCCGCCGGGCATGGTGGCTGCGATCGGAGGATTTCCGCGGATTCTCCAGGACGGCCGCACGGTGACGCGGGTGTTGGGCCGCACGCCGACGACCGTGATGTACGAGCGGTCGATGATGCCGAAGACGGGGACCGGGTGCCCCGCGGGCCAGCCGATGGCGCGGTGCACGCGGCCGAGCGAGCTGGTCGGCAAGAGCAGCGAGGCGTCGTTGGAGTACGCGTTGGCGAAGACGTTGAACTGGTAGACGATGATCGGCGCAGTAGATCGCACGCGAAACGCGTTGGACGACAAGCACGTCCCGGGGGCGTTGTAGTCGTTGGGGCGCGCGCCGCAGTCGAGCTCGCGCGTCGGCAGCTGGATCTGCCGCAGGCTGCCCGGGTCGACCATGACCTCTTGCACGACCATGGTGCTCAGGGGCTGGCCGACGGGCGCTGTGTTGATCTCGATCGTGACGCGGGCGGGAGTGCTCCCGACGTTCGAGAGCGCGAGGCCCCACGGCGCGCTCGCGGGGTCGTTGAGGGCGTCTTGTTGATCGAGATCGACCGCCCAGAACTCGCAGCCGACGTTGGACGGCTGCGCTTCGGCGACCTGGCAGGCCGAGGCGCAGGCGCCGGCGTTGCAGATCATTCCGGCAGCGTTGTCGCAGCGCGAGAGGACCTCGGACGTCGGCTGGCCGTCGTCGCCGCAGCGGCGCACTTCGTCGCCCACGCACGCGGTGCGGCCGGGCAAACACTGCACGCAGCCCAAGCGCGGGTTGCACTCGATCGCGCACTCGACCGGCGCGCCGGGGGTGTTGTCCGCGTTGCAGGGCGTGTGCGTTCGCCCCGAGCAGAGCCCGCACGCAGCGGCGACGTCGGGGCTCGACGCCTCCATCGCCGTCGCGTCGGAAGGGGCGGTGTCGTTGGCGAACGGCCGCGGCGCGGAGCACGCTGCGAGGGACAGCGCGATCGTCAGCGAAAACGCAGCGCGATGTGAAGAGCGGTGGGACAAGCGCACGGTGAACCTTCGGGGGCTGCGCGAAGGCGCAGCGCGCTCACACGATGCCACGGCGCGCGCGAGTGTGAACAGCAGGGCGCGCTATCGGCCGTTGCGCAGGGCGGCGCGCAGGGAGGTGTCGAAGTCGAGCCGCTTGCTGTAGGACCGAACGTCGACCCCGAAGGTGCGAAGGATCATCGACGAGGCGGCGATCCCCATGGCGATCAGCGATGAATCGATCAACACGTGGCTCTGCCGCGAGAAGCCGCGGTCGCGCGCTTTGGACCACTGCACGACCCGCTGCCGCGCTTTGCCGTCGACGGAGCCCACCTCCCACCAGTCGTGAAAAAAGTCGATTCCCGCGGGCTTGTCTTGCACCAGCGGGTCGAGAAAAACCACGAATCTCTCGGCCATTTCGAGGGAGAGCGCGCCGTTTCCGACGGTCACGATGAGCGACGGACTCGGTCGAAACACTGTGAATTGTCCGGCGCTCTCGTTGGCGATCAGCACCGGTTCGAGCGCCTGCAATTCAGAGATCATCGCGCGCTTCGATTCGTGCGCTGCGCAGGCGGGCGATGTCAAGCAATCCGACGCCAGAATCCAGCGCGCCCTGCGCTCGAGCGTCGGTGACACGGCGGCAGACCGAGCCGCGCGCTGGTCCGTCACAATCTGCCGTGCACAACCTGACCGTGAGCGTGCTGGCGTTGCTGTGTGGGGCTTGCTCTGCCGGAGCGACGTTGTCCCGCGGACCGACCTCGAAGATCGATGACTCGAAGGACGCCCGTGCCTCAGCCCGCGACGCGGGCGTCGACGCGCGCGCGACGGACGCCGCGGTCGGCGAGGGCGCTGCGCTGCCCGTGGCGAGAGTGTCGATGGGCGCTGCGATGGTGGACCCGTGCGACTCGCGCGCGCGGTGCCCCGCCGGCTTCGGGCTCTGTATTCGCTGTGATTCTCCTGGCGATCCGCGGTGGGTGTTCAGCGTGACCGGGGGCGCTGCGGGGACGTTCGAGGCGATGCCCGAGCCCGATTGCCGACGGCAGCGCTTCGACGCGCGAGGCTTCGTGCTGAGCGACCGCGGGCCCGCAGAGCGCTCGTCGCAGCGGCCGACGCAGCGGCGGTGGTTCTACGACCGCGCGCAGAGGCTCGTTCGCAGCGAGGTCGATCGGCCCAACAGCTGCGACGTGGGCTGCGGAGACAGCTACGAGTGCCAGGACCCCGACGGCGTCGTCGACGAGCTCGTGACGTACCGCTGGTCGCGCGATGGGGCGCGCACGATCGTGCAGCGCTCGCGGCGGGCTCGTTGGCCACGGAGCTTCTCGGGCTCTCCCGACCCGCGCAGCCGCGCCATCCCGCGATGGAACCCCAGCACAGCAGCCGATCGCGACACGCGCTTCGAGCTCGACGCCGACGGCGGGGTGCTCGCGCTGTCGATGCGCGGCGCGACCGAGCGGTGGACGCACGACGCGCGCGAGCGTGCGTTGCGCGAGCAGCCGTTTTCGCCAGAGGACTTCCTCGTCGACGGGCTCGTCACGACGTGGTCGCTCTCGGATCGCGTCGCGACGTTGTCGCACGTCGCGCCAGCGGGCAGCGCGGTCCGCACGCAGACCAGCCAGTGGACGCTGCGTCCAGACGGTTGGCTCGATCGGTTCGTGTACTCCGTCGGAGGCGCGGCGCAGCTCGATGTGCGCTGGACGCACGCGGTCGCAGCGGATGGACGTTTGGTGCAGAGCGAAGGGCGACTGCCCGATGGGCGCGTGTGGCGTCGGATCGCGCGGCGCTTCGACGGCGATGGATTCATGGTGGCCTCGTCGGGGCTCGCTGGGGGAGCGAGCGAGCCGACGATCGCGGTCGTGCGTAGCGCACAGGGGCGTGAGCTGTCTCGCCGCACGCAGTCTGTCGAAGGGACGAGCGACCGGGACCTGTCGTGTCTGCCTCAGGCGCTGTGGGACGCGGTGATCGAAGCGCAGCGCTCGGCGGTGCGCGCGGGGGTCCGTCGGTGAGGGGGGCGTGGTGACGGGCGCGCGTGGTTTCCGCGGTTGTCGGCGATTCGCGCGGCGGTCTACGCTCGCTCGATGCTGAACCGACCTGCTCTGCGCGTGCTGATGGCGACGACGTTGGCTGCGTGCGGAGCGCCGCCCGCGGACCCCGACGCGTCAGCGCTCGACGCGCGCTCGAACGACAGCGCCGTGATGTCGATGGACGTCGCTGCGTCCGACGCGACTGCGCTCGACGTCGCCGCGCTCGATCGCGCAGTGCTCGACTCGGGCGCGGTCGCGACGATGGACGTCGCCACCGTCGTCGACAGCGGCGTTCGTGACAGCGGGGCGCCGCGCCCGGACGCGGCTCCTGCAGGAGATCCCGCGCTGCCCGCGATGCCGGCCGCGTGCCCGACGATCACGCCCAACGCCGATGCGACCTTCGAGATCGCAGGCGGGCCGGTGCGCGCGTACTTTCGCTACGACCCCGCGCGCATCAACGCTGACAGTGCGCTCGTGATCGCGTGGGAGCAGTCCGGCGGCATGGGCGGTCTCAGCGCCACCAACTACGCCGCCGCAGGGATGCGCCCCAACGACATCCTCGTCGGCCCCTACAAGAGCGGCCAGTTCTACAGCCGCGTGACCGAGACGGGCGACGCCATCGTCGCGTGCGCCGCCGCGCAGCTGCGCTTCAACCGCCGTCGCATCGGCACGGTGGGCTTCAGCGCCGGCGCCAACGCCGCGTGGGAGCTGGTGTCGCGCCGCAACGCCTACGTCGCTGCCGCCGCGCTCTTCTCTGCAGGGACGTCGGGCAGCGCGCCGCTCATGGGCAACCGCTACGCGCTCATGGTGGGCTTCGGCTCGATGACCGCAGACACGCCGTTCTACGGGCTGACGGTGGGCATTCGTGACACGCATGTGGGCAGGGGATTTCCTGTGATTTCGTGCGCGCACGGGATGGGGCACCGGTTTCCGTTCGGCCTCGGCACGGCGGTGGGCCGCTTCTTCGTCGAGCACCCGTGGGGCACGCGTCCGACGCCGTGGACCGTCGCGCCCGTCGGCGACCCCGCGGTGCCCGCGTACTGCACGGTGACCGCGCCAGGATGAGCGTGCCGCTCGTGAAGAGAAGCGCTACGCTCGCGTCGTGAGCGCGCGGGGACAAGAGGATTCGACGGCCATCGCCTTGGGTGGCTTGATGTTCACGCTGGTGTTCGTCGCCGCGCTCGCGTGGGGGTTGATCGCCAATCCGTTCGGCAGCGGGCGATCGTTCAGCGTGGCGGTGCTGGTGTTCATCGCGCTCAGCGGGTTCACCTCGTGGCGAGCGATGCGCAAAGAAGCTGCGGTCGCTGTCGCCCTCGAGGCGATCGCGGCGCCGGCAGGGGACGCGCTGTCCGCGACGACCTACGCGATGAGGCTCGTCGGGCTGCGCTCGGCCGAGGCCGCGCAGCTCGCGCGCGCGCTCGTGGTCGACCGCTTCGCGCGCGGCGACTTCGAGGCGGTTCTCGCGTCGAGCGCTGCGCTGCTCGCGCAGATCGACGAGCGACAACACAGGCACCTCGTCGGTGTCCACGAGGCGCGGCTCATGGCCGCGTCCGCGCTCGCCGACGACGCAGCGATCGCCGCAGCGCGCGCCCGACTGCTGTCGCTGCCGCAGCACAGCGGGCGGGTCGTGACGCTGCACATCGCAGAGTGCGTGCAGGAGTTCGTTCGCGGCGACCCTGCGCGGGCCAAGGCGAAGCTCGACGCTGCGCGCGACGGCGTGGCTGAGTGTGCGGGCGCCGCCGCGTGGGTGGTGCGCGCCATCGACGAGCACGACGTCGGACAGCCTCGAGACGGCGCGCCGTACCGCGGCGGCGTGGATCTTCGCGACGCGCTTCGCGCGGCGTTGCGCGCGGGCGCTGCGCTCCCGCAGCGGATGGTCGACGCTGAGTTCGAGTCGTCGATCGACGGGCTCGCGCCGCTCGAGCGCTCGTCGAGCGCGCAAGACCCGGTTACGACGGCCCAGAACGAGCGCGAGTTCGAGGGCGTGCTCCGCCTGATGGCAGTGTTGGCTGCCATCGCGGTCGCGACCTATTCGCGCTGGTGCGAGCACATCAACATGGACGTCCCGAGCGCGTGGTCGCGAGGGGTCTTGTGGTTCTTCGCGGCGATGTTGGTCGCAATCGCTGTCTTGCCGCGCAAATCCGAGGGGCGCGTGCTCGTCGAGTCGCAGCGCAGCGCGCTCGGCCCCGAGATCGCCGCGCTCGAAGCTCAGTGGGCGCTCTCGGATCGCGAGGCTACGAGGGCAGGCTACGAGGCGATCGTCGAGCGCCGCGGGCCCTGCGCGGACGTGGCGCGGGCGCTCGCGAACCTGTCGATCCTCGCCGAGCGCCGGGGGGACTTCGACGAGTCGTTGCGCTGCGCGACGCGCGCGGTCGAAGCGCTCGACACAACGGTGGCAGCGCAGGACCCCGAGCTGCGCGCGAACGTCACCTTTCGCTGGGCTTGCGCGCTCGCGTTGGTCGGGCGCGTGCGCGACGCGCAGCGGGCGTGCCTCGCGCTGCGCGGAGTCTCCGACGTCGCGTCGCTCGCGCGTCTCGCGACGCTGCTGGGCGCCGCCCGCGCAGGCTCCGACGACGCGAAGAAGCACGCGATGGCGTTCGACGGAGCGGTCGAGGGCTGGGCGAAGCTGGTGGTCGACGCGGTGCTCGCCGAGCACGAGCCGCCGAGGGCTGCGCGGCTGCGAGCCCAGCTCGCGCGGTGGCCGAGCGGCTCGCGGTGGCTCGCGCACGTCGCTCCGCGCTACGCGCCTCGTGCCGTCGAGCGCTGAAGCGCGACTTCCTCCGTTGTACCGCGCGTCGAGCGACGGTAAAGCGCAGTGAGCTCATGACGTACCGAGACGAGCAAGAAGCGCTGCGCGCAGAGAACCAATCGCTTCGCGCAGAGCTCGAGCAGCTGAAGCAGTCCTCCGCTGGCGCTCCGCCGCCTGCTGCGCGTACCGGCGCGGGAGCGCGCATCGCTGTCGTCGTCGCCATCGGCGCGATGACCATGGTCTTCGCAGTGCTGGTGGTGTTGATCAGCAGCTCGGGCCGGCGCCCGCGCACGCCGCCACGGTCTGTGCGCTGGGTCGGCGCGACGTGGGAGGCGCAGGTGACGACGGCAGCGGGCATCGACCTGCCAGCGGGCGCGCGCTGCTCGATCCAAGCCGGTGTGGACGCCGTGGGCGCGTCCGGCGAAGCGCCGCGCGAGGTGCGTGTGCTCTGTAACGGTCGCGAGCTCTATTCGCAGGGCGCTGCTCGCGCTGCGGGCGGCTCGATGATGACCAGCGGTCAGTGCCGACGGATGCAGCTTCGATCCGACGACCACGCGGCGTACGCGTGCGAGTTCGAAGAGCGCGGGACGGAGCTGCGCGCGTATCCGCGGATCGCGATCGACACGACGAATCGCACGGCGGTGATCGCTCGCGAGGGAGCCTCTACGATGCGCGTGGTGCTGGCGGTCGACGCGCTGAGCCAGTTTGTTTCCGTTCGCTGAGCGCGCTCGAGCTCGTCGCCGAATCAGTGTTTGCACCGATGAGCGGGCGGCGATTTTTCGAGTTTGTGTTGAGCGCAGCGGCGCCGCGTGCGCAGAGTGGTTCGATGAGATTTCGAAAGCAGAAGGCGTTGTCGCCGTGGATGGTCGCGTTCGCAGCGATCACCGGCGTTGGATGTTCGTCACCAGTGGTGGGCGGCGACGCGTCGCCGGACATCGTCTCGATGGACGCGGCGCTCGACGTGGTGTCGGACACGGGCGTGTGCGGCGCGGACCAGCGGCTGTGCAGCGGGCGCTGTGTGGATTCGCAGACGGACCCGCGCAACTGCGGCGCCTGTGGAACCGCGTGCGCGACTGGCGAAACCTGCGCTGCTGGCGCCTGTGTTCCGTCCTGCCAGGCGGGCCAGAGCAACTGTATGGGCTCGTGCCGCGACACGCAGACGGACCGCGCCAACTGCGGCGCCTGTGGGACCGCGTGCGCTGCAGGGCAGGTGTGCTCGATGGGCATGTGCACGACGAGCTGTGCCGTGGGGCAGACGGACTGCATGGGCTCGTGTCGCGACACACAAAGCGACCGCGCCAACTGCGGTGCGTGCGGGACCGCATGCGCCGCGGGGCAGGTGTGCTCGATGGGCATGTGCACGACGAGCTGCGCCGTGGGGCAGACGGCCTGCATGGGCTCGTGTCGCGACACACAGAGCGACCGCGCCAACTGTGGTGCGTGTGGGACCGCGTGCCCGTCCGGCGAAGTGTGCTCGATGGGCGCATGCGAGGTCTCGTGCCAGATGGGTCAGACCAACTGCATGGGCTCGTGTCGTTCGACGCAGAGCGACCGCGCCAACTGCGGCGCGTGCGGGACCGTCTGCGCTGCAGGGCAAGTGTGCTCGATGGGCGCGTGCGTCACGACGTGCGCCGCGGGACAGACCGACTGCGCGGGCTCTTGCCGGGACACGCAGACGGACCGCGCCAACTGCGGCGCGTGCGGAACGGTCTGCGGCGCCGGCCAGGTGTGCGCTGCCGGTGTGTGCGTGCTCTCGTGCATGGCCGGCCTGACCGACTGCGCAGGCTCGTGCCGGGACACGCAAACAGACCGCGCCAATTGCGGCGCCTGCGGCAACGCGTGCGCGGCGGGGCAAGTGTGCTCGATGGGCGCGTGCGTCGTCTCGTGCGTCGCGGGGCTCACGAACTGCTCTGGCGTCTGCCGAGACACGCAAACAGACCGCGCCAACTGCGGCGCGTGCGGCAACGCGTGCGCGGCGGGGCAAGTGTGCTCGATGGGCGTATGCATCGTCTCGTGCGAGCTCGGTCAGAGCAACTGCTCGGGCTCTTGCCGCGATTTGCAGACGGACATCAACCACTGCGGCGGCTGCGGTCGCGTGTGCGCTCCGGGCCAGGTGTGCTCGCGCGGATCGTGTGCGGTCTCGTGCGGCGCTGGGTTCACGAACTGCTCGGGATCGTGCGTCAACCTCCGCAACGACCCGGCCAACTGCAGCGGCTGCGGGACGGCGTGCCCTGCGCGCGCCAACGCGACGCCCGTCTGCGCCGCGGGCGCGTGCGCGCAGGTGTGCGCTGCGGGCTTCGGTGACTGCGACGGCGACGCGACCAACGGCTGCGAGAGCAACCTTCAAACGTCCGCGACGAGCTGCGGCCGCTGCGGCAACGCCTGCGCTGCGGGGGGCATGTGCCGCGCGGGCGCTTGCGTCTCGCCGTCCGTGTGCGCCACCAACCCCAACTGGACGCCGGTCACGTGCACCACGGGTTCGTGGGTTTGGTCGATGGACCGCGCTGTCGCGACCACCGCGGCCGCGGCCAACACCGCGCGCGTCCTCGCCTCGGGCTGCAGGCACGGCGCAGGTCAGCCTGAGCTTGGCTCGGGAATGTGCAGCCTCACGGGCACGGGCTTCGTGAGCACGCGGACCTTTACGATGTCCGGCTGCGACGCGCGTTGGTATCACCTCGGCGGCAGCTTTACCGGCAACTGCGGCGGCCACGACGGCGACACGTATCGCTTGCTCGCGCTCGGGCCGAACGACTGCTACGACTACTGAGCGCGCGCTGCGGTGAGGGGTGAGGTCGCCGACGTGCGACTGCGCTATGGTCGTCGCGACCGATGTTGAAGGCGACGAACAACGCGCTGCACGGGATCACCCTCGAGGTGATCGTCACCGAGCTCGTGCGCTACTACGGGTGGGCTGAGCTCGGCGAGCGCATCGACATTCGGTGCTTCACGTACGACCCGTCCGTCACATCGAGCCTGAAATTTCTCAGGCGAACTCCGTGGGCGAGGGCGAAGGTCGAGGCGCTCTACCTCGAGTCGCGCGCGCTGCCCGACTGGCCTGGCGCTTAGCGCTTGCTCTCGACGCCCGGCGTGGGGGCGCCGTAGATCGCGACGACGTTCGTCGGCTCGCCAGCGTCCGCGGCGCTGGCGTTGGTGCCGGCGTCGTCGTTGCTCGAGCCGCTCGAGGGGTCGGCTTGTGGCGGACCTCCGTAGCCCGATGCCTGGCTGCTGTTGTCGTTGCGGCTGGCGTTGCTGGCCTCGCACGCGCCGAGGGCGAGCGCACCCGCGACGAGAAGCGCCGAGCGGCTCAGGCCGCGAACGTTGATCGACCCCGCGGGCGGCGCGGTTGGCTCTCGCGCTGTTTCGCAGAAGGGGCAGCGAGTTTCGGAGATGCTCACGTGCCGGGCGCACCCAGCGCAGGGGATCAAGTGGCTCATCGCGTGCGAGCGTATCGCACTGCAGAGAGCGAAGGCTATTGCCGCTGAAACGTGGCGCTCATCGAGCCGACGACGGCGTTGGCGTTGTCGCGGGTCGTGGCCGAGGAGATGGCGAGGTTCGACGTCGCGGCGGCGTAGACGATCGGGCCGCTGACGCGAAACGTTCCGAGCGTCGAGAACGCGACGGTCATGTTGACGGTGCCCGTGCTTGCGGCGTTGAGCACGATCGTCCCGCTCGCAGCGCCGGTCTCGCCGACGACCGAGGTCGGGCTGATCGTGCGAAACGAGCCCGAGATTTCTCCCATCGGGCCGATGGTGATCTCGGCCGTCGCGAACACCGCGCGCGCGGTGTCCGTGTGCATGATCGCGGACGCGGTGCTGACCCACGTCCCTGCGAGCGGCGAGCGTACGTCGCCGCAGCTGTTGAGCGCTGCCGCGAGGGCGAGGGCGGTCGTGAGCGCGGCCCGGCGAGTGAGAGCGAGCGAGAGAGAGCGGTTCATCGAAGGGCTCCTTTTCGCGGCCACGATGGAACGCGAGCCTCGCTCGGTCGCGTCGCGCGCGACGAGCGGAGAGTCGCTGCGCGACGAGCGGTCGAAATCGAGCGACAAACGCGCGCGCCCTCTCAGAGCCCGAGCGAGGACTTCACCGCGGCGAGGGCCCGACGCGAGACCGCGACGAGCGTCCCGTCGTCGAGCTGAACGTGCGCTGCGCCGCTGTCCGTTCGCAGCGCGCGAACGCGATGGGCGTTGACCAGCTCCGCGCGGTGCGCGCGGACGAAGCCGATGCGCGCGAGCCTCCGCTCGAGGGCGTCCAGCGACTCGTCGCACAGCAGCTCTTCGCCGTTGACCGTGAAGAGCGTGCATTTGTCCTTCGCCCAGAACCGCGCGATCTCGCTCGCCTCGAAGAGCCGCGCGACGCCGCCGGCCTGGCTCACCACGCGCGTCGAGTGCCCGCTCTCTTTGCTGGCGACAGCGTCGCCCGTCGCGAGCCGCGCGCGCGCTCGGTCGATCGCGATCGCCAGTCGCTCTTGCTGTACGGGCTTGAGCAGGTAGTCCACCGCGTGCACGTCGAACGCCGCCACCGCGTGCGTCGAGTGCGCGGTGACGAAGAGCACCAGCGGCAGCGGGCGCACGCGCTGCGTGAGCGTCACGCCGTCGAGCGCGGGCATCTCGATGTCGAGCACCAACAGGTCCGGCGCGAGCTCGTTGACCTTGGTGATCGCCTCGAGCCCGTCCTCGGCGACGCCCACGACGGTCACGTCGGCGATCGCGTGCAGCATGCGAACGAGCCTCCTGCGGGCGATGGGCTCGTCGTCGACGACCAGGACGTTCATGCGCGCTCACACGGCAGCAGCACGGTCGCTTCGCAGCCCCCTTCGTCGCGGTTGCGCAGCGACAACGATGCTCCCGGCATCGCGGCGAGGCGCGCGCGCAGGGTGTCGAGAGAGGTCTGCGTTCCGCGGTGGGCGCTGGCGCCGAGGCCAGGGCCGTCGTCGGTGACCGTCACCCGCAGCTGCTCGGCCTCGCGCTCGACGCGCACGCGCACGGTCGAGCGCCCGCCGTCGACGCGGCCGTGCAGCACCGCGTTCTCCACGATCGGCTGCAAAAACAGCGGTGGAACACGCTCCTTCAGCGCCGCCGCGTCCGCCTCGATCGCCGTCGCGAGCCGCTCTCCGAACCGCAGGCGCTGCACCTCCAAGTAGTCCTCGACGAACGCCAGCTCTCGCTCGAGCGTGACGCTCGTGGCGCGCGATCCTTCGATCGAATACCGAAACAAGCTCGCGAATCGCTCGAGCGTCCGCTCGGCCAACGCCGGATCCTCGTGGATCAGCCCCGCCACGACGTTGAGGCTGTTGAACAAGAAGTGCGGGTTCGTCTGCGCCTGCAGCGCGCGCAGCTGCGCGTCCACCGCCGCGCGCTCGGCCGCGTCGAGCCGCTCGATCACCCGTCGCTCGCGCAGCCGCGCTTGCTCGAGCGCGTGCGCCGGCAGGACCACGATCCACGAGACCATCACGCACTCCGCCAAAAATGCAGCCGCCGGCGCGATCGAGACCCCCATCGCCGAGTGCACCGCGCGCAGCGCAGCGCCTACGCCGAGCGCGACCAAAGCCACCAGCGTGATGTGCGTCAGCCACGGGTTGACCACGCGCGCGAAGCGGTCGGCGAAGCGCTGCGCAGAGCCGCGGTAGAGCACCAGAAACACGCTGCTCAAGATGATCCACGGCGACAGCCCGATCAGCGAGCGGATGATCGACGGCCGCCACCCGAGCGCGCCCGAGACGTGCGCCACCACCTGCGTCACGACCACGACGACCGTGGCGTATAGCCACAGAAACTCGGGGTGACGCGCGACGCGCGCGCTCGGTCGAGGGGCATCGGTCACGGTGCGCAGTTCGTCCTGCATACCGCGCCGAGCCAAGCGATCCAAGCGCGGGCCATTGCCAACGCCGCGCCGAGGACACAACCGTGCGGGCCGCAATGGGCTGGGCGACTGGATACATCGCGAAGTTGAGCGCCGGCGAGACCGTGCAATTTCGCCCGCGCGGGCACTCGATGAAGGGGCGCGTCGCCGATGGGGCGTTGGTGACGGTCGAGCCGATCGTCGATGCAGAGTCGATCGACGTCGACGACGTGGTGCTGTGCCGGGTGCGGGGCAGCCAGTACCTGCACCTGGTGAAAGCGCGAAGAGGCCAGCGATTTCTCATCGGAAACAACGTCGGAGGGATCAACGGCTGGATCGGCGCCAACCAGCTCTTCGGCAAGCTCGTCCGGGTCGAACCGTAGCGTCCCCGGCGGTGCGTTGAGCGCTCGTCGCGTTCGCCGAGACCGAAGCGGCTCGCGCGTCGTCTACAGTTCGCGCTGCAATGAAGAGACGATCGTGCGTGCTGTGCCTCTCGCTGGTGTTCGCGACGACGGGAGCGTGCGCTCCGCGCGGACCGACGTCGCTGTTGGCGCTGCGTCGCGTGGTGCTCAACCAGAGCGGGAGCGGGTATTTCGAGCGCAGCGGCGTCGTCTCGGGCGATCAGCTCACCCTTCGCTTGCGGCCGCACGAGGTCGACGACGTGCTCGCGACGCTGACCGTGATCGAGCGCGGCGCGCAGCCGGGAAGGACCGTCGTGGCAGCGGGCGTCGCGCACGCGCGCAGCGCAGCGGACGCGAGCGAGTCGGTCGGGCTCGAGCTGCGGTTGCCCGACGCGCGCCCGCGGGACTTGTCGTTGTCGTACGCGGTCGCGACGCCCAACTGGCAGACCACGTATCGCGTGGTGCTCCCCGAGCGCGACGGGGCGCCGGCGATGCTGCAGGCGTGGGCGCTCGTTCACAACGCGTCCGACGAAGACTGGAGCCGCGTCGAGCTCACGCTGGCGACCAGCGCGCCGCTCTCGTACGCGCTCTCGCTGCGCGCGCCGTCGTTTGCGGCCCGTCCCGACGCGAGCGGCCGGCTCGTCGCGCCCGTCGCGTACGGGCCCATCGCCGCGGAGGTCACGCGCGGCCCGAGCGGCGAGGCGAGAGGGTCGAGCGAGGGGGCTGATGCGGATCGAGACCGCATTCCTGATGCAGCGGATCGCTGCCCCGAGCAACCCGAGACGTACAACGGACTCGAGGACGAAGACGGCTGTCCCGACCGCGGCCAGGTGACGCTCGAAGAGCAGAGTATTCGCATCCTCGAGAGCGTTTCGTTCTCGATGGGCTCCGCTGAGCTGAGCCCCGCCAGCGCGCCGATGCTCGCGGCGCTCGCGCGCACGCTGCAGGGCAACCCGCAGATCACAGCGGTCGAAGTGCAGGGCAACGCGTCCGAAGACGAGCCCTCGGCGTGGACCCTCGCCGCAGACCGAGCGTCGACCGTGCGCGCGCGGCTCATTTCGCTCGGCGTCGAGCCGCGTCGGCTCCTCTCGCGCTCGTACGGCGCCACGCGCCCTCGCGCTTCGGGCAACGCGCCCGGCGACCTCGCGCGCAACCGCGCGGTGACCTTTCACATCGCGTCGACCGCGGACGACGAAGCGAACGCCCGCGCTGCCGCAGGCCCCGTCACCGCAGCGGCGGTCGCCGCGAGCGCTGCCCCCGCCGCGAGCGCTCAGCAAGTGTCCGGCGCGACGCAGTACACCGTGAGCTCTCCCGTCTCGATCCGCGCGGGCTCCGCCGCGCTCGTGACGCTCGCGAGCCGAGCGGTTCCGGGCGAGGTCGTGTATCTGTTTCGTCCAGAGGCCGCAGCGCCTTCGAGCAGCGCGCATCCGTACCGGGCCGTCCTGTTGCGCAACGCCCTGGGTATGACGCTGTTGCCGGGGTCGGTGGCGCTCTTCGCTGGGGGCACGTTCGCGGGTCAAGGCCTCATGCCGCGCTTGGACGACGGCGCGACGACGTTCGTCCCGTACGCCATCGACACCAGCACCGATATTCAAGTGACGACCGCGTTTCGTCGCGAGCCGAGCGGCGTCGTGTCCGCGCAGCGCGAGCAGCTCGTGCTCGAAGACACTGCCATCCACAGCGCGCGATACGCGATTCACGCGGGCGCGCAGGCGCCGTCGCGCGTGTACCTGCGCAACGCGAGGCTCGCCGGGTTCGAGCCGCGCGGGTTGCCGCCGGGCACCGAGCGCACGAGCGACGCGGACGTGGCTCCGGTCCCGCTCGAAGCGGGTCGAGACAGCGTCGTGACGCTCGAGCAAACCCGCGCAGTGCAGCGTCGCGTCTCGTTGACGGACGAGCTCGAGGCGGACCTCGCGCCCTACCTCGAGCGCACGCCCGATCCCGCGCGATCGCAGCTGCGCGCGGCGCTGCAGCTGCGCGCGGAGCTCGCGCGGGCCGAGCGCGAGGCGCGCGAGCATCGGGAGCAGCTGGCGGATGTGTCCGACCACGGCGCGGAGCTGCGCGACTCGCTTCGAACGCTCTCGGCGGTGACGGACGCGTCGCGCGTGGCGCTTCGCGCGCAGCTCACGCAGCAGCTGCAAGCGTCGTCGCAGCGGGCCGAGGCGCTCTCGCGCGAGCTGTCCTTGCGAACCGCGACCGCAGCGACCGTGCGCGCGAGGTTGCTCGAAGCGCTGCGAACGTTGCGCTTCGAGTGAAAGAACAGAGCCCGACGGGCGTTCTTCGATCCGTGAGGCCAACGATGAACGCAGACAGCGCTCGCTCGCGCAGCGGGGGCTCGAATTGGATCGCGGCGGCGATGCTGGTGCTCGGGCAGGGCTGCACGATGGTGGTGCACATCCACGCGGCGCCCAGCCACGCCGCGCCCGGTGTGCGCGGAGGGCTCGGGCGCGCCGAGGCTCCCGTCCCGAGGACGCTCGGCGCGGTCGCTGGCCGCTTGTCCTGCGGCGGAGCGACATGGTTCTCCGACGGCTCGACGGGGCGCAGCTGGAGCGAGGCGCGCGCGTTCTGCGAGCAGCACAACGGCGAGCTCGCGTCGATTCGATCCGCTGATGAGCAGCGCTGCGTCGAGACGCTGCTGGTGCACGTGAGCGCGCCTGGCGTGGGGGCATGGGTGGGCCTGCACGAGCAGCAGAGCGAAGGCGCGTGGCGGTGGGTGAGCGCAGAGACCGCTGGCTACGCGAACTGGCTGCACGACGAGCCCAACAACGACTCTGGCGGACCGACGGACTGCGGCCACGTCTGGCGCGACTCGGGCTTTCAGTGGAACGACATCCCCTGCTCGCGCACGGACCCCACGTTCGTGTGTCGACTGCGCTGAGCGCGTCCCTCAGTAGCTCGCGATCACGCGGCCGATGTTGGGCAGGCGATCGGGCGAAGGGTCTCCGGGGCACTTCACGAGCGGAGAGGGGTTGTGCACGACGACGAAGCCGCGGTCGTTGATCGCTAGCATGGGCATGCGCGGCCACCACGCGGCGGACTCGGAGCGGCCCGAGCAAGCGCTGCCCGAGTCGGGGTTGAGCGTGGCGGTGATCGCGTTGTTGTGGTCGATCACGGCGGGGGCGCTCCACGACGCGGGCTGCGCGCAGTTGCTCGAGCACGTTCGCAGGCGCACTTCGAAGTCCGAGACCGTGGTCATGGCGAGCCCTGCGCCGTTGCGGGCGATCGCGGCGCCGCCGATGCCTTCGTCCATGGTTCCGATCGGGAGGCTCGACCAGGTGTCGAGCGCGAGGCAGTTGGCGCCCGCGCAGCTCGCGACGAGGTTGCGTCGGTTGAGCGCGACCGACTGCGTGATCGTCCCCTGGTTGAACGACACGAAGAGTCGATCGCTGGCGTCGATCACGAACCCGGTCTCCCAGTCGTTGCTGTTCGACAAGAATCCGAGCATCGAGACCTGCCAGCTCGCGGCGTCCACGCAGTTTGCAGCGCAGCGCGCGTACTGCAACAGCTGCTCGTTGGCCGCGGTCCTGCCGCCCGAGAACACCACGTGCCGCACGCCCGCCGAGTCCATCGCCGCGCGAATGGGGCGACCGTCGATGGGCGTCGCGACGGCGCGCCACTGACCGGGCGTCGCGCAGTTCGATTCACACTGCAAATACACTGGCCGAGTCGCGTTGAACTGCCCCGTGGTCAGAAACGAGACCTGCCCGCCAGGCTGAACCATGAGCGTGTCCGACGTGCCGACCAGGCCGCGTCCTGGCGCGAGGTCCGAGACGTCGAGGAAGCTCCAGTTTCCCGCGACGGCGCAGTCGCTCGCGCACGTCCCGTACATGGTCTCCCACGCCCGCGCCCCCGCCCGCGGAACGCCGCTCGCGATCATGTGCACCCGCCCGCTTCGATCGACGCCGATCCCGTACGGGCCGACCGTCGCCGTCCCGAGCCGCGTCACGTCGAGCAACGTCACGATCGTCCACGCCCTCGCGTCGCCGCAGTTGTTCGCGCACGTCGCGTAGTTCAATCGCTCTGCTGCGCCGTCGAGAAACGTCATGTGCGCCCGCTGATCGGGGCCCATCACCACGTGCTGGTTGTAGAAGCCTACGCGCAGAAAGCTCGACGCAGCGGGACCCGCGGGCGTCGCCGCGTCGGGCGTGGGCGTCGCGCCGTCGGGCTCGGGCATCGATGCGTCGGGTGTGGCCGTCGCGCTGTCTGGCGTCGGTCCGCTGTCCTGCTCGACGCCGCTGTCTTGCGGCGGCTGAACGGGTGGCGGTTCGCAGGCGACCGTCGAGAGCGCGAGCAGCGACGCGACGGCAGCGCGCGTCGCGGTGGTGACAACGTCGTTGGACACAGCGCTGCTGGTTGTCCCCCACTTCGCAGCGCGCGCAACGTAGCCAAAACGGACATCGCAGCGATTGCGCGTGACGCAAAATCGCGACTCTGAAATGCGCGGACGCGCTCTACGCGCGCAGCTCCGGCGGAGGCAGCGGCCCTTCGATCACCATCGCGCCTGGGTCGCAGCGCCACTCGGCCGAACGCTGCGCGTTGGCGACGCACTGGCACGGGATCAGCCCGCGTCCCGTGGTGATCTCGGCCCTCGATCCGACGATCATGCACTGCTGCCCGTCTTGCACCGAGACGAGCGCTTGCTGCGGGGGCTGCACTGGCTGCACCGGCTGAGCAGGGTCGACGCTGGTCGTTTGCGCGTCCTGCGCGGGCTCGTTTGCGCTGCCGCTGGTCGCGAACTGCGTGGGCGTATCGTCGGTGCGACGCTCGCACGCGAGGGCGGCGAGCGTCGAGCCGAGCGCCAACGAGCGAGCGAGGCGGAGGTAGCGCGGGGCGGCGTGAGGAGTCACCGGCGGACGATACCCGTCAGCGCCTCGTCGCGTCTGGTGATTTCGCTCGCAGAGTTGCTTCGTACCGCCGCGGTCGCTGTGTATCGTGCGAGGGTTCTCGGCGCTGCGATTGCGCGGCGCGCGAGGCTCGAGCATAGCCTATGACCGCGATGCGACTCCGTGTTTGTTCAGCGATCTTGATTGTGTGTGCCCTCTCGGCGACGAGCTGCGAGGCGCCGTCGGCGAGCGAGGTCGAGCAAGAGGGGCCGGTCGATCCGGGGCTCTACGGGCAGAGCCCGGACTCGCTCGTCGCGCGCGGGGCGTACACGCTCTCGAGCACCGAGCGCTGCGGAGGGCTTCCCAAGCTCGAGGGGCTGCGGACGCCCGCAGGCGTGTGCGTCGGACTCGTGGCCAAGGGGCTGAAGTTCGCGCGAGGGATCGTCGAGCGCGCCAACGGCGATCTGATCGTCGTGGACATGGGCGGCTGGGCTCGGGACAGCGGCTCGATCCGGTACTTTCGTCGCAGCGCCGCGGGCACGTACAGCGAAGAGCGGCCCGTGCACTCGGGCGCCGCAGGAGCGCTCTTGCGCTTGATCGACCGCCCCAGCGGGATCGCCATCGGCCCCGACGGATTCGTGTACGTCGGAACGCCCGCGGACATCTTTCGCTTCAACCCCGACGAGCGACCGAAGCCCGTGCTCGAGCCGGTCGTGCAGCTCTCTCCGCCGCCGGTCGGCGCGCGCCACCCGTTGACGCACTTTGTGTTCACGCCGGACTCGTTTGCGCGGCCGCAGGGGCCGTGGACGATCTACGCCAACGTGGGCTCAGCCTCGGACGTGTGCGAGAGCGCGCAGGGCAGCTATCCGAGCCCGTGCGTCGAGACCGAAGGCGCGACGCATCCGCGCGGGGTGGTGCGGCGGATCACCGTGGCGGGGCCGCGGTTTCCGACGATGCGTCCGAGCGGGGGATGGCCGATTCGCGCGACGTCCGAGGTGTTCGCGCGCGGGCTGCGCAACTCGATGGCGCTCGCGGTGCACCCTGCGTCGGGGCTGGTCTTTCAGGGCGAAAACGCGCGCGACGCGATCCACACCCGCGCCCCTGCGCTCGCCTCGCGCGAGGCCGACCTGCCGCACGAAGAGATCAACGTCCTTCAATCCGGAAAGCACTACGGCTGGCCCTACTGCTACGACCTCGGCGAGGCGAGCCCCGAGTACCCGATGGCCAACTGCGCGCAGTACCAAGCGCCAGTGATGCTCTTGCCCGGGCACTCGTCGCCGCTCGGGATGCGCTTCTACACGGGCTCGATGATGCCGCCGTCCTGGCGCAACGGGCTGCTCGTCGCGCTGCACGGCGGGCGCGCGTACGGGCATCGGGTGGTCTTGCTTCCGACGCGCGCCGACGGGACGCCGACGGGGTCGCTGTTCGACATCGTCTCGGGCTGGGACGACCGTCCGCAGGCGCCTTCGCATCCGCGCGGACGGCCCGTGGACATCACGGTCGCGCGCGACGGCTCGCTCTTCGTCACCGAGGACCACAACGGGACGATCCTGCGTGTCTTCTACGACGCTGCGCGCGGCGACGGCGCTCCGCTCGCGCCCGAGGTCACGATGGCCCCGGCTCCGCTCGACCGAAACAGCGCCGCGTGCCGCGCGCTCGCGACGCGCACCGACGCGTTTGCGCGCATCCAACGCGAGGTGATCGACCGCAGCTGCGTCGAGGGCTGCCACAGCTCGCGCGACGGCGCGCAGGGCGGACTCGCGCTCGACCTCTGCGAAGACGTCGCCAACGCGAACCGACTTCGCACCGAGACAGGACCCGGCGGCAGGCCGTGGATCGTCGCTGGCGACCCCGCGCGTAGCCGGCTCATGGACTCGCTCTTGGGCGTCAACGGCGCGCCGAGGATGCCCGCGCAGGGGTTGCCGCAAGCGCAGATCGACCTCATCGCGCAGTGGATTCGCAGCGGCGCGCGCTGAGCCGCTCAGTCGAACTCGGGGCACTGGTCGCTGAGCTCGGCGCGCGTGAGAAAGACCCACGCGGGCGCGCGCGCGCCGTCGGCCACGCAGTAGAGCCGCGCCGAGCCGCGGCGGGTGGTGCCAGCGTTGAAGACCGAGAGCTCGGTCCCTGCAGGGGCGGAGTCTGCGCGCTCGTCGCGGTCTGCGCGGTCTGTGTCGCGGTAGTGCACGCTCGTCGTCGTGGTCCCGATGCAGCCTGCGATCTGCCCGCCGGCGCTCGTCGCGCGCGTGGTGCTCCAGCAGGTCGAGGCCTTGAGCGACGCGCCGTCCCAGCGCAGCACGCGCGACTGCGGCCCTGCGACCTCGAGCACTGAGCCGTCGGCGACCGCTTCGAGCCGAAGCGAGTCGAGCGCGCCGAACGCGCTGTTCTCGTCGAAGCGCTCGGAGAACACCTCGCGCGTGCGCCCTCCCTCGAACGCGTAGATCGTCCACTCGAACCACGTGTCCGACGTGGTCTGCCCCGCGCTGTGGTCGGTCTCGTGGCCGAGCGCGCCGTACGCGAGCAACGTCGCGCGCTCCGTGCGCAGGGGCGGCGCGAAGGCCGCCGCGCCGGTGGTGTCCAACGGCTGCTGCTCGTCGAAGCCCGTGGCCGTCTGCAGCGCGAGGCCGCCGTCGTGAACCACGTCGGTGAGCCCGTCGCCGTTGACGTCGAACAGCGTGTACCGCTCGGGGTGCCCCGCGAGCGAGTGCGCGCCGAGCCACGCTTGCACCCGCGCGTCCGCGCCGGAGCCTGGCGCTGGTGACGGCGTGGGTGTGCCTGTCGGGCTCGGCGTTGGGTTGGGGGGCGTCGTCGATGGAGCGCTGTGCGCAGGCGGCTCTTCGCGCTCGGCGGAGTCTCGGCACGTGCAGTCGACGGTCGCTCCTGCGAGCAGGACCAGGCAGTACGTCCAACGCATGAATGGGTGTCGAAAGCGCATCACACTGCGGCGCGCTCCGTCAATCCGCCGCGAAGTTCGCTGAGTCTGCGCGCGCGTGGGGCGCTTCGATCAGCGCTCGCACGAACGGCGCTGGCTCTGCGGCCCAGCGCTGCACCCGCGCCAGCGGCTCGTCGAACACGTACGCGTCGATCACGAGCCGCGCGAGGTGAGGACGCACGAAGTGCTCGATGCCCGCGAAGAACCAAAACGGCTCGGACAGCGACGGGTCCGCGGCGATGAGCGCCCGCAGCCGCGCGACGTACCCGGCCTTGGCGCGCGCATCCCGCTGCCCCACGTGCGGAGCGAGCGCGTCGTTGAGCGCGTCGAACCGCGCGTGCAGCGCCCGCTTCTTCGCGAGCCACGGCGCGAGGATCGGCCTCGCCATCTCTGCGGCCTCCCAGTCGAGGCCGTACGGCGCGAGCGCGCGCAGAAAGTCACTGTCTTCGCGCAGGTCCAGCATGCACGCGAGCTGCTTCAAGCGAGGCTCGTTGAGCCGCGAGCGAAGGCCGTGCAGGCGCATGAAGTCTTCGGACTTGAGCTTGAGCATCACGACCGCGCCGTCTGGAGCGCGAAAGCGCGCCACGAGCCCCTCGCGCGACTTCCACCGCCGTACTTGCAGCGCCGCCGTGGTTTCGCGGTCGAGCGCGACGTCCGGCGCGAGCGCCACGCCCAGCCGCTGCGCGAGCGCTCGCTCGGCCTCGAGATCATCACGCACGGTGACCGTTGATTTGTGCACCATCGCCAGCAGCGTGAGCGTCGAGCGCTCGTAGCGAAGGACCACCGGCCGCTCGGCCAAGACCAGCTCGAAGAGCAGCGAGTGCTGCTCGAGCGCGGGCTCTTCGGCGAGCCTCGCGAGGAGGGCGGGGTGTTGCTCGCGCAGGACCGCTTCGAAGCCGCCGCGCTCGGGGCCGAGCTCGCGTCGACCGCGCGTTCGCACGCGAATCGCCCCGCCGATGCGATCCACGATCAGCAGCGAGCCGTCGAGCTTCTCGCGCAGCGTCACCGCGCCCGCGGCGAACGCCTCGTCGAACCAACGGTCGCGCTCGGGCTGCTCACCGTAGTTGTCGAACTTGGCGAAGCCCGCGGACAACACGGTTCCGGCGCGGTCGAGCAGCAGCGCGCGCAAGGGGCGCTCGGCGTCGGTGTAGCTGTACTTTCCGCGGCGCGCGACGACGAGGACCTCGTCGGCCTCTTCGACCACGGCGAACTGCGATCGGTCGATCGCGGCGATGTCGATCTTCACGAGAGCCCCTTCGGTGAGCGGCAGCAGTGCGGTCTCGCGCAGCCGCGCGCAAGTGGCGTCTGCGGTCAAAACCTCGTGCGCCCGCGGTCAATGCCCGGCGCGTCGACAGCGCCTATTCATCGATTCAGCGCAGCGCGGCGATCGAGACCGCCGCTGTGAACGGGAGATCGACCATGTTTGCCAATCACGAAGCGTGTCATTGCGAGCGTTGCGGCCACCGTGCTCCGGCCGTGCGGGCGCCGATCAGCGCGAAGATCGGGCTCGTCGCGCTCTACCTCGCGGCGATCGCGATGATGGTGGGCGCCGCGCTCACGGGCTTCGGCGCGGTGTTCGTCGCGCCGATGGCCCTGGCGATTTGCGCATCGATCCAAGCGCCGCTCGCCGAGGCCGCGACCGCCCCGCCGCGCTGCGCTCGGTGCCGCGCCGTGGTGAGCGAGCCCGCCGCGCGAGCAGCCACCGTCGCTGCGCCTCGCGCGCTGCCTGCTTGACCGCTCGCGCGATCGGCACTCTGATCCACCGCCGGGCCGACCGCGGGAGCAGCGAGCGGCCGATGTAGTTTTCTCCAAAGGCGGAGATCCGTGTCGCGCGAGCGCAACCCACCCTCACGAAACGTCGCAACGGTGACGGCCACCGTCGCGCACGCGCTCTTCGAGTACGCGCGCGGTCAGGGGCACGACCCTCGCGCGCTCGCGGCGCGCTTCGACCTGTCCCTCGACGAGGTTGCCGCGATCGACGCGCGAATTCCCGCGCCGACCGCGCAGCGACTGTGGGCCGAGCTGCCGACGATCCTGGGTGACGACAACCTGGGTTTGCACTTGGGGCTGCACCTCGCGCCGATGGGAGCGCTCTTGCCCGTCCTGGTGATGACCAACGCCGCGACGTTGGGCGACGGGCTCGTGCGGGGACTCGAGTTTCAGCGGGTGCTCGGCGAGGGAAGCGAGTGGGTCTGGGGCACGGGAGCGGACGGCGTCGTGCGCATTCACTACGAGTTCTCGGACCCCGTGGCGGCCGCGCCGAGGCACGCGCTCGAGTTCGGCTTCTCGCTGCTGGTGCTCGCCGCGAGGGGCGTGGCTGGCGATGACGTCGCGCCAGCAGAGATGCGCTTTCGGCACGCGCGGCCGAAGGACGGGCGCGAGCAAGACGAGCTCTTTCGCTGCCCGATTCACTATTCGCAGCCGCGGGACGAGGTGCACATGCGCGCCGAGCTGCTCTCTCGTCCCGTCCGAACGGCGAACCCGATGCTGCTCTCGCACCTCGAAGCTCACGGCCGTCAGCTGTTGAGCGAGTGCGCTCCGAGCGACACGTTTGCGGGGCGCGTCGAGCGCGTCGTTCGGTCGATCGTCCCGCGCGAGCCGTCGCTCGACGAGGTGGCCGAGGCGATGGGCTGCGCGTCGCGCACGCTGCAGCGACGGCTGCGCGACGAGGGCACATCGCTGCAGGCGCTGTTCGAGAAGGTGCGCTTCGAGCGCGCGTGCGAGCTGCTACGGGACCGAACGCTGGGCGTGCGCGCGGTGGCGATCGAGCTCGGGTTCAGCGAACAGGCCGCGTTTCATCGGGCCTTCGTGCGCTGGAGCGGGATGTCCCCCGGCCGCTGGCGAGCCGCGCTCAAAAGCCCGGCGCGGTGATCGCGACCGTGGTGAAGCCCGCGCTGGGCGAGGGCGCCGCGCTGAGCGTTGTCGCTTTCGCCCCAGCACACGACGCGCCTTCGTGCCGGGTTCTACGTGCCCGCGGTCGCGAGCGTATACGACTGACCATCGGGCGCAGCGCTCTTTGCGACGTGGTGATCCACCGCTGAGCGCTGCTACCCTTCGCAGCCGTGAAGTACGCGATTCGACCTGCGACTCTCCTCGCGCTCAGCGCGCTCGCTGCTTGCTCTTCGCCGCCCGTCGCCACGCCGGACGCCGGTGAGGACAGCGGTCGTCCCGACAGCGCGACCGCGGATGTGCTCGGCGACGGGTCGAGCGCAAGCGACGCCAATGCGAGCGCGGACGCGGTCGCCGACGCAGGGTCGTGCAGCAGGGCCACGTGCAGCGCTCCGGGCGCGGCGTGCGTCGGGGGGGCGTGCGTCGAGGACTGCCGTCGCGCCGACGCCGTCGCGTGCGCGGGCGAGACCGTGTGCGACTTCGTCGACGGGCGATGTCGCGCGCCCAACTCGTGCACGATCAGCGGGGTGTTTACCAGCTGCGGTGAAGAGACGCTGTGCGGCCCCGGAAGCGAGTGCTCGACCGCAGGAATGTGCGTCGGCGACGGCCGCTGCCAGGCTGCCACGTGCGACGGCTCTCGCTGTTACGGCGTCGACTGCGGCTGTGCTCGGCCCGCTGCGCGCTGCGCGCCCGTGAGCCTCGAGCAGCTCAACGCACCGGAGTTCGTCGGCGCGATCCCCACCAACATGCGACCGGACGAAGGGATCATCGACCTCGAGTTCGACGACGTGTGCACGGCGTACGCTGTGACCGTGATCTCGGGGCAGGACCACCTGCGGCAGATCACGAGCGACGGAGCGTTTCGCTCGTGGGGCGGCGCGTCCAACCTCGACATGGGCGAGGTGGCGATTCGTCGCAGCGCCAACGCGACGTTCAGCGCGAACATCGGCGAGGTCGCGCTCACGTACGCGTGCATCGCGGGCTGCACGGCCACGACCGAAGACGCGCAGCAGGGCGTGGTGAAGCTCGACCGCACGAGCGCGATGCGGCCGTTGCCCAACGTGGTCCCTGCGATGGTCACGCGCGGGACGGGGCCGTTCGGAAACGCCACGATCGACGCCGGCCCCGCGGGGCTCGCGTACGGCGCGGACAACCGTTTGTACATCGGCAACCTCGACGCCAACGGCGAGTTCTTTCGCGTCGAGCTCTCGACGCGCACGCGCACGCTGCTACACCGCTTCGCGAGCCGCGTGCACGCGAGCGCGATCTTCGACTCGACCAACGTCCTCGTCGCGCTCGAAGACCGCACGCTGTACCTGCTCAACACCGCGGCGATGGGCGCCGCGCCGGTGCGCTTCGCGACGCTCGAAGCGCCGGCCACCAGCCTCGCGCGCGACCGATTCACGGGCCGCGTCTACGCCGAGATGAGCGTCGCTGGACAGCCGAGGATCGTCGAGATCTCTGCGGACGGCGCGCGCATCACCGAGTTTCAGCGGCCGCGTCGGCTCGGTCGCATCGCGATCGCGCCCGATCACTTTCTCTATCACACCGCGGTGTATCCCAACGTGCAGTGGACCAACGCCATGGCGCCGCCGATCGAGCGCTGGCCCTTGCCCGCCACGCGCTGAGCGAGGCGCGTCAGAGCGCGTAACTTCTGCGCCCAGCCAGCCACCCGCTGCGCTCGGCTTCGCGATCGTCGTACGGTCCCTCGCGCCAGCGCGTCGTCGCCGGCGGGAGCGCACATCGCATGCGAATCGGACTCATCTCGTGGGGAACCGAAGGAGACGTACGACCCTTCTACGCGCTCGCGCGCGGGCTCGCGGCGCGCGGACACACCGTGCGCTTCGACTTCGTCAACGTCGAGGGCCGCACCTTCGAAGCGCTCGGCGACAGCACCGGCGTCGCTGCCACGCAGTTCGGGCGCGAGTATTTTCTCGAGCATCGGGACGAGATCCGTCGCGCGTCCGAAGAGAGCCTGAAGTACGCGAGCCCGCCGCAGCAGTTCGAGCTGATCGTCCGTGATCTGATGGACCCTGTCGCCGACGAGCTGCTCGCGCGATCGCTCGCGATGGCTGCCGAGAGCGACGTGATCGTGGGACACGTGCTCGCGCACCCGGTCGCGACCGCCGCAGAGAAGATGGACGTCCCCTACGTCGCGCTCGCGCTGCAGCCGATCTATCGCTCGCGGCACTACCCGCCCGCGGGCGCCGGAGACCTCGGCCGCTGGCTCAACCCGCTCACGTGGAAGCTGGCGGACTACGTGATTCGTCGCACGATCAACCCGCGCGTCGCTGCGCAGCGCGCCTCGCTCTCGTTGCCCGAGGCGCCGCCGTTCGACGTCTCGCGCTTCGGGCCCAAGCAGCGGGCCATCGTCGCTGTGTCTCCGTCGCTCTTCGCGCGGCCCGAAGACTGGAGCGACAAGATCGCGCTCACGGGCACGCTCGCGCTCGACGAGCGCGCGCACGAATGGAATCCACCTGATGAATTGCAGAGTTTTCTCTCGCACGGCCCGCCGGTGTTCGCGTCCTTCGGCAGCATGTTCTCGCTGAGCGACGGGATGGCGCTCGACGCGGTGCGCTCGTTCGTCGCCGCCGCCGAACGCACGGGCGAGCGAATGATCGTGCAGTGCCCGAGCGCCGTGCGAGAGCGCGCGCCGAGCAGCGAGCGGGTGCTGTTCATCGAGCGGGCGCCGCACGCGGCGCTGTTTCCGCGGTGCAAGCTGATCGTGCACCACGGCGGCGCGGGCACGACGCAGTCTGCGCTGCTCGCGGGACGTCCGTCGGTGGTCGTCGCGCACGCGGCGGACCAGTTTTATTGGGCCGAGCAGCTGTACGCGCGCGGGGTCGCGTCCAAGCCCATCGTGCGCAAGAAGCTCACCGAGCGGTCTCTGTCGGACCGCATCCAGTGGGCGCTCGCGCGGCCGTCGCTCGCGACGCGGGCCGAAGAGCTCTCTCGCTCGCTCGCAGCAGAAGACGGCGTCGCGGCCACGGTCGAAGCGATCGAGCGATCCATCGCGATGCGGTGATCGGACGTCGGCCCGCGCCGGTGTCGCTCTGGTTCGAGCGCTGTGCGGCCATCGAGACACGAGCGCTGCTCGGCATCGGCGCCAGGTGCCGCGCTCGCAGCAGCGATCGCTCGGCTCGCCAGCGGCAGGCGCGGAGCCATCGTCGGGCCTTTCGCGTTCGCCGCGTCGGCGCGACGATCGAAGCGCAAGAACGGTCAAGCACGGCCCCTCCCGCTGGCGCTACCAATGGGGCTCATGAGCCCCGACGAGCCCCAGCGCGCGCCGTACGAAGCTCGCTTTCGCGCGGTGCTTCGCTACATCGACGCCAACCTCGACGACGACCTGAGCGTCGATCGCCTGAGCGCCGTCGCGAGCTCGTCGAAGTTTCACTTTCACCGGCAGTTCTCTGCGCTCTTCGGCGTGCCCGCCGCGCGCTACGTGACGCTCGCGAGGATGTACCGAGCGTCGTGCCGTTTGGCCTTTCGCCGAGAGCAGTCGGTCTTGCAGATCGCGCTCGAGCACGGCTACGAGAGCCACGAGGCCTTCGCGCGCGCGTTCAAGAAGAGCACCGGCCAGAGCCCTTCGTCCTTTCGTGCGACGCCCGACTGGCAGCGGTGGGCGGACACGTTTGCGCAGCTGCACACCGTGAAGAGAGAGCACATGCACAAGCCACCCTCGGTCAGCGACGTCGTCGTGCGCCACGTTTTGTCCACGCCCGTCGCGCTGCTCGTGCACCGCGGAGCGCCCGAGCGCGTCGGCGACTCGGTGCGCGCGTTCATCGCGTTTCGAAAGGCCAACGGGCTGCCGCCGTCCCGCAGCGCGACGTTCAACATCGTGTACGACGACCCGTCCCAGACGCGGCCCGAGGACTATCGCTTCGGCCTCGCCGCAGAGATCAGCGCGCCGCTCGGCCCCAACGAACACGGCGTGACCGAGAGCGAGATCCCCGCGGGGCGCGTCGCGACCCTGCGCCACGTCGGCGACGACGCCTCGCTGTTTCGCGCCGTGGCGTTCTTGTACTCCGAGTGGCTGCCGGCGAGCGGCGAGCAAACGCGAGACTTTCCGCTGTATTTGCAGCGCGTTCGCTTCGCTCCTTCGGTCGCTGAACACGAGGCCGAGAGCGAGATCTTTCTTCCGGTGCGGTGACTCGCGCGCTGTGTCCAGTTGAGCCAGCGGGCTCGGGCATCGCGAGATCGATTCGGACATCGCGCGCGCAGGCCGCGTGCTCGAAGCGAAGATCTCTCAGCGAAATTCCAGAGAACATCGGGCTGGCCTCACGCGTGCAATGCGCTCTCGCAGGAGCGTTGATGAACAAGCACGAGATGATTCGTTGGGTCGGGGCCGCGCTCGCGGTCGTGGGCGGGGTCACGATGACGAGCGACGCGCTCGCGTGCGGGGGGTGCTTCTCGCCTCCTCCCATGGTCATGGGCGGAGGCGGCGCGAACACGGTTCAAACCGTGACCGATCACCGCATGGTCCTCTCGGTCTCGTCCACGCAAACCACGCTGTGGGACCAGTTCAGCTACTCGGGCAACCCCTCGGAGTTCGCCTGGATTCTCCCGATCCGAAGCGGCCCCGACGTGCGCGTCGAGCTCGCCTCGGATGAGTTCATGACCCGCGTCGACGAGCTCGGCCGCGTCACCGTCGAAGCCCCGCGCGTGGCGACCCGCCGCTGCGGCCAGTGCGTGCCGGCTTCGGGCTTCCCGCAGTGCGCGTCCCGCGGCGCACCGTCGTTTGCCGGCTCGCCCGGCGGCGCGCAGGACTCGGCGGTGTGGATCGCCGACGCATCGTCGGGCGCGGGCGATTCGGGCGTGACCGTGATCCGCGAAGAGGTCGTCGGGCCCTATCAAGTGGCCACCCTGCGCGGGACCGACGCAGGCTCGCTGCGCGCGTGGCTCACGGCCAACAGCTTCGCGATCCCCGCGTCGATCGAGCCGACGTTGATGCACTACATCAACCTCAGCATGGACTTCGTCGCCGTTCGCTTGCGCGGCGGCGAGGGCCTTCGTCGCATGGCTCCGTTGCGCGTGACGATGCCCGGCTCTCAACCGGTGTTGCCGCTGCGCATGGTCGCCGCGGGAATCTCCGACAAAGTAGGACTCTTGCTCACGGTCATCGCCGAGTCGCGCATGGAGGCGCAGAACTTCGCGAACTTCACCATCGGCGAAGGCGATCTCACGTGGGACTTTCGCGAGAACAGCGACGCCGTGTCCGTGTACCGAGCCGCGGCGAATCAGCGCGCGCGGGCACTGTGCGCCGCGTGGCAGACCGAGTCAGCGCTCTCCTTCTGGCGCACGAGCTTTCGGCAGGCGACCAGCGTGCCGACGCCGATCGCTCGCTTCGACGACGCAGGCGCAGACGCGGCAGCGCCCGCTGCGCCGCAAAGCGACGCGGAGGTCGCGCTCTCGGGCATTCGAGCAAACGAGATCGTCGTGACCCGGTTGCGCGCAGAGCTGAGCGGTCCGCAGCTCGACCGAGACCTGCAGCTGAGCGCATCCGCTGGAGGGCTCGTCGCGAACGCCGTGCGCTTCGGCCTGTTGCGCAACGCGACGACGCCCGCGCTCTGCGCGCCGCTCGCGTGCGCAGCGACGGACGGGCGCTTCGAAACGGACGGAACGATCTACGGCCCGTACAGCGAGCGGCTCGTTCCGAGCACGGTGTTTCCTGCGGAGTACCGGGTGGGCTCGCTGCCCGATCACGTCCCCGTCGAGCGAACGGTGCCTCCGGTGAACTGCGGTCCCACCACGCAGCCTCCTGCGCAACCCGTGCGCTGCTCGGTGAGCGCGCCCGGGGCAGGGCGGCTCGGCGCGTTCGTGGGGCTCTTCGCGGCGCTGAGCGCGGTCACGGCTGTGCGCAGGTCCCGCGCGAGCCGTCGCGATCGTTAGCGCTCGCTCTTTCGCTGCGCCCACAGCGTCCAGAGCAACGCGAGCGCATACGCGGGCCCCGTCGCAAATCCAAGCAGCGCCGCCGAGAGCGCGCCCGCGCTCGTCCTGCGCCGATGCAGCGCGAGCGCGAGCGACGAGAGCAGCGCGGTGATCGTCGCTGCGATCCACGTCGCGCGCGTCGGGCGTCGCGGCGCCATCGTGGGCTCTCCGTCAGCGTCCACGGTGTGCCTCGGCGACGAGGCGTAGAGCGCTGCGGGGCCGAGCGCGAGGGCCAGCCATCGATCGCGCACGGTCGGCTCCGAGGCCCTTCGCGGAGGTCGGGCGAGCGTTCGACGTTCTGCGATCGCGCCGTCCCGACACACCACGATGGTGCGCTCGCGACGCGCGATGCGACCGACCTCGAGCGCGATGAAGTCGTCGCTCACCGAGAGCTCTTCGATCGCGCCGAACGCGCCCGCTCCTCTGCACGCCACCGTCGCGACGAGCCCGGCACCACGCGCTTCGACGTCCTGCGCGACAGGGGCGTCTGCTGCGTCTTCGGTCTCGTCCGACGGCGGATCGGGGGGCGCAGCTCGTCCGATGAACACCAGGTCGTCGCCCGATTGCAGCGCGATCGTCGCTTCATCGCTGCCGAGGTACCCCACGCGGTCCACGGCGCCGCGATACAGCGTGTGAACGGTCCGACGGTCCTCGTCGACCGCGTGCACGCCTCTCGCTGTCAGCGCGAACGGCTTCTGAAAGTTCGGGACGAACGTCAACTCCGAGTCGAACGCTGCGCACCTGCTGGCGCGAAATCCGTCGCGCCCGGCGCACCCCTCGGCGCGGCCGCTCGTCTGATCGAACGCCAGCAACACCGACGATCGCTTGTCTGCGAAGAACTGCAGTCGTTCGCCATAAGCGCCGGGTTGCCAGTAGCGCGGCAGCGGATCGTTCGAGGCGCCCCGCGCGCTCAGCTGCGCGTAGGCGAGGCTGCTCTCGTCGTGGCGCAGCATGCGAATGTGCCCGTCGTCCGAGACGCCCCAGCGCGGCGTGTCGTCGCGCTCGATCCCGGGCGTTTCGTGCCGCAGTTGAACATCCGCCGCAGTGGTCGCCATGAAGAGCAACACGAGCCACGGGAGCGGCGAGACCACCGCGGCGCGCAGCGAGAGCAAGAGCGCTGAGGCGCGCGCGCCGGTCTCGCGCACCTCTCGCGCGACGTGCGACAGCCCGAGCACTGCGAGCGCTGCGCAGAGCCACAGCGCCTGCCGCGAGGGGAGGTCGCCCGAGCGCTCGCCGTGGTGCGAGACGAAGAGCAGCACGGGCGCGACGCCCGCCGCCCAATACAGTCGCTTGGCCTCGCGCAGCAGCAAGGAGGCGCTCGCGCCGCCGACGAACGCCGCCGCGCCCGTGACGAACGCGCGGCTGATCAGCGATTCGCTGAGCAATTCGCGCGCGGTGAGCAGCGGACCGCCCGTGGCCGAGAGCGTCGAGAGCAGCGCCCACAGCGCGTACATCGGCGCGATCGAGAGCGCTGCGACGGCCGAGAGCGCGAAGAGCACCTTGGCGAGCACGACCTTGCTGCGGGCGATCGGCAGCAGCATCAGCCCGTCCCACGTCCCCTGACGAACCTCCGCGGCGAACCCGCGATACGCGAGCGCCGCGCCGAGCAGCGCGGGCGCGGTCAGCGCGACGCGGCGCAGCAGAGGGGGATCGCAGAGCAGTCGATAGCGATCGGGCGGCCTGCACAGCGCGAACAAGAACGCGTATCCCGCGAACGTGAGCGCTGTGACGGCGAGCGTCCACCGCGCGCTCTGCGCCCACTCGCGGCGAACGAGGACCCCGAGCTCACTCACGGCGGTCCCCCTCTTCGCTGTCGCGCGCGAGCCACGCCAGGGTGACCTCTTCGAGCGAGACCTCGCGCAGCTCGGACACCGTGGCGCCGGCCCCTGCGCGCTCGACGAGCTGGTCGTACGCGCGCTCGATCAGCGCTTCGTCGCCCGAGAGAATCACCTCGAGCTTCGTCTTGCGCGGCCACAGAAAGAGCACGCCGTCGATGGCGCGAAGCGCGTCGGTGTCGACGTCGGCCTCGACTGTGACCGCGCGCGCGGCGCCGACAAAGGACTCGAGGTCTTGCGCGGGGCTCGCGACGCGGCCCCGAGAGAGCAGCAACAGCTCGTCGGCGAGCCGCTCGACGTCGGCGATCTCGTGCGTCGCGACGAGCACGGTGGTGCCCGCTTCTCGCGCCAGCGCGAGCACCGACTGAACCACGGTTCGACGCGCGAGCGGGTCGAGACCGAGCGTGGGGTCGTCGAGCATCAGCAGATCCGGCGATTGCGCGAGCGCGAGCCCGACGACGGTCTGCGCGCGCTGCCCTCGCGAGAGCTCGCCGAAGCGGCGGTCCTGCGCGATGCGCCCGCGCTCGAGCAGGGCGCGCAGCGGCGCTTCGTCGAACGAGCGGTACATGCTGCGGCGAAAGGCGATCAGCTCGCGCACCCTGAGCTGCGGGAGCTCGGCGTGCTCTTCGGACACATAGGCGACCCGCGCGCGCACGGCGGGGCTGAGCTCGCTCGCGCGGTGGCCGAAGAGCGTCGCCTCGCCCGAGCGCGTCGGGACGAGGCCGAGGAGCGCGCGAAAGAGCGTGGATTTTCCCGCTCCGTTGGCGCCGACGACGGCGAGGACACGGCCGGCGTCGAGCGCGAGCGAGACGTCCGAGAGCGCCGAGCGGTCGCCGAAGCGCACGCAAAGGCCTTCTGCGCGAACCACGGGCTCAAGCAATGCGTCGATCATGGTCGTCTCGATCCGCGCGTCGCAGCACGTCCGCATGCTCGCAGTACGCCTCGAGGGCGTCGTCGAGCTCTTCTCGGCTCGCGCCCACAGAGATCGCCTCGGCGACGAGCCGCTCGACGGCCACCCGCAGCCGCCGCCGCCGCTCGACCGCGCTGAGCGCGGGCTTCTTCTCGGCCACGAACAATCCTCGGCCCGGCTCGGACACCAGGTCGCCGGACCTCACGAGCTCACCGTACGCCTTGGCGACGGTGTTGGCGTTGACGACGAGCTCTTCTGCCACCGCGCGAACGCTCGGCAGCGGGTCTCCCGCGGCGAGCTCTCCGCGGGCGATCTGAGCGCGCACCTGCTCGACGATCTGCCGGTAGATCGGGACGGCGCTCCCTGGGGTCGTGCGCAATCGCATGCTTCCTCCACAGTCCTGGAGGCATACACGTACCAACTGTACTGTGCAACATAGTACAGTTGGGGACGTTGGCTCCCAGGACGCCGCCGCGGTACGCTCACCGCTCTTCGTGGCTCGACGCTCGGTGGTGCTCACGCGCAGGCGCTCGGTGTTCGGCGTCGACGGCAGGATCGTCGGCGCGTCGAAGCGTCACGTGCGCGTCGCGCTGCCGTCGAGCGGCGTCGATGAAGCAGCCCGAACGGCGACCGAGCGCTACGCGTGCCCAGATTGCGGTGATCGCAGCGATTTCGAAGGAGATTGTCCGCGCTGCGAGGTCGCGTTGGTGGACACCAGCGTCGCCGCGCCGTGGCAGATCGACCAGCACCGCGCCATCGACGCCGTCCCGTGGATCGACTGGCTCTGGACTGCGGTCGCGGTGCTCTCGCTGGTGTTCTCGATGCTGTGGTCCCTGCGATGGCATGGTCCGCTCGCGCCGTGGCTGCTGAAGGCGTCGCTGTTCGCGTTGATGGCGTTCGCGCTTCGCGCGCTGAGCCACGCGGTCGCGAGCCGTGCGCTGCGCGGGCGTCGTCGAAGCGCGGCCGCGCGACGGTTGCGAGAGGCTCCCGAGGTCGCCATCGCCAACGCCCCCGAGGGCGCCGAAGCGCGGATCTCTGGCGCGACCACGACCCTTCGCCGCGCGTACAACCCGGGACAACCCGCGTCGCTCGCGTACGAGCGCGAGACGCGCGGCGTCGCAGTGGGCAAGGTGCTGCGCTCGGGCGGCGGCGAGTTCGTGCTCGACGACGGCTCGGGGGCGCAGGCGATCGTGCGCGCGCAGTTCGTCACGGTGGTCGGCGGCGTCGAGGTCGACGGGCAGCGGATCGTCCCCGAAGGAGCGCGGGTCGAAGTGGTCGGCGCGTGCCGCTGGGAGGTCTCGGCGAGCGAGGGCGCCGTTGTTCATGGCCGCAGCGTCGCGCGGGTGCTGCGCGTCGAGGGTAGCCCCGATCGGCCAGTGATTTTGCGGGTGATCGACGCGCCTCCCGCGGCGCAAACCGGGGTGCGCGTCGCGGTCGACGCGGTCGCGCTCGATGAGGACGAGAGCCGCGCGAGCGCGAGCGAGGGTGGGCGCAGACGCGCTCGGTGATCGACGCTCAGGGCGTGAGCAGCACTTCTCCGCGCAGCACCAAGGAGCCACAGCGAAGCGTGATGGGGACGCGGGTCGGAGTGGCCACCTGTGACACCGGAGCGATGAATACGCCGTCGCCCAACCACTCCTCGTTGTCGCGCGTCGGGCGGACCATCGTGGGGCGCGCCGACTCCACCGTGATGGGCGCTCCTTCGACCACGACGCCGCCGAGCATCGCTTGCACGTGCAGCAATCCGTGATCGAACGACCACGGAGACGGCCGCGCGACGCGATCGTTCGTGCCCACGACGCGAAGGGAGTCCACCGTTTCGACGACGCGAACGACGGTGCTCAGCACCGTTGATCCGATGTTCACTCGCGCTGCCCATTGCCCGATGAGCAGCCCTCGCAGCGAACGGCCCTCGATGGCCAACGCGCTCGGCGTGTGCGAAGTCATCGACCATTCCTCGTCGAAGACAGGCACTCCCGTGGCGCTGCCGCTCCGGGCGTCGACGTGCGTCGTCACCGCTGAACCCAGCCACAAGAACCCAAGCGGCGCGTCGTAGAGCACGGTCCCTGAGCGGAGCGTGACGCGATCGGGAATCGCAGCCTCGAGTGCGATGCGATCGAGCAGCGCCCTCGTCGCAGACTCGCGAATCGCCACTGTGGTCGAGCCCACCGCGCTTGGCCTGAAGGTGAAGGTCCAGTCCCATCTCGTGTTCGCGGCAACGACAGGCGCGAGCGTTACAGCGGCAGCACCGGACTCGACGCCCGCCGTGAGATCCGCGGACTGCGGGAGCGAGAACGAGATTGACTGCGCTCCTCCGACGGCCGTTGTCTCGGGGCCTCCGCCCAGCAGCGCAGCCCCGGCGCGGCTGAAGTACAGCCCCCGTGGCGCGAGCGCCGAGCATGTCTCGCCCGCGGGACACGGCGCGTCCGCGTCCGGCATCCGCGGGTCGGCTGCGCGCGCCCTCTCGCCGGGCGCAGCGCACGCGAGCGCGAAGCCCAGCTGCACGATCAGCGAGCCGATCACCGCCGCGCGACGGCCGCCGCGCGTTGTCCCCGACAGCATCCCCATGACGTCCATACCTCCCAGCGAAGTTGAAGAAGTCCTTCGACGGTAGCGCCAACTTCGCGCGGACAACTAGGACCCGCGTGTCGCGGTCAACGCAGCGCGATGCAGCGTCCGCGCAGGCGAAAATGCCGGGCTGCACAGCGCGACGGCGATGCCCGCGCTGCGAAACGCTCGGCCGCAGAGCGTTCAGAGCGGGTCGAGCGTCAGCACCAGGCGCGGTTGCTCGCGGCTCGCAGCAGGCGAGCGGTGCACGGCGCCGAGCCCCAGATTGTCGGGCCACGCCTCGCCCTTGAGCAGCACGATCTCGCCGATCTCAGCGCAGAGGATTCGATCGACGGACGAGAGCAGTCCGCTCTCTTCGTCGCGCACGCCCTTCGCGGCGTGCCCGAGCTTGCTTCGGTCGACGTGCTGGTTGCAGACGAACTCCGTGCCGCGCCCCTCGTACGTGCAAACCATTCGAAGCAACACACGGTCGACGTGAAACCTCGGGCACATCGAGGACTCGGCGACGGCGATGCGCGCGCCGATGCGCTCGGCGCCAGTAAGCTCTGCCAGGACCTCGCTCCAGAGCAGCACGTCTTCGGCGAGGTGAGGCGTCGCGGACAGCGCGCTTCGAACGTCCTGCGCGCTGTCTTCGTCCATGCGCACGACGATCAGCCGCGCGGCGCTCTTCTGGTCGACCTCGCGGCGGCACTCGTCGAGCAGCGCCGAGTCCATCGCGCGCTTGAGTCGAACCACGTTGACCGTCGGCTCGAAGATCGCCGCCAGCCCGACGATCGCGTCGACCTGTCGAACGCTCGACCGAACATCATCCACGTTGCGCTCGGCGACGCTGCTCGTCGCAGCGGTGGTCGTTGCCGTGCGCGCCGCGAAGCCTCGTTGCGCGTCCATCACGGCGTAGGACCTTGGTTGTCGCGCGCGGCGCGCGGTCGATGCATCGAAGAGCAATCGAACGAGAGGTAGAGCATCAGGGATGCTATTGCATAAGATATGCAATAGATGTCAAGTTGCAGTATTCCCTGACGGCTCGCTCGCGACGACGCTCAACTTGTCGCGGTCAACGCAGCTCGATGAAGCGTCCGCGCAGGCGAAAATGCGGGCTCATCGCGCCCTCGCTCCACAGCACGAAGTAGATGTCGCCCGCGATGTGCGTGATGCACGGCTGGTACGGCGGAGCGCCCGGCAGCTCGCTCAGCTGCCTCGTCACGGGCGTCGCGCCGCCGGCGGTCACCTTCGCGACCCACACGTGGTTGCGAATGCCCGAGATGTTCTTGAAGTACACGACGGCGACGTTGCCGCGGCCGTCCATCGCGAGGCGCGGCGCGTGGTGAACACCTCCGGTTCCGAGCCGCGCGAGCAGCTGCGGCGCGGCGGGCGCGCTGATGTCCTGCACGACGATCTGATTGCGCTGCGTAAACGCCACGGCCGTGCGCTGCGCGTCGCTCGCCAGCGTCGGCGCAGCACCGTCGTCCGTCGCTCGCGCGGGCGTCGCGAGGTCCGAGCCCGCGAGCTGGATCGTGGTCTGCGTCGTTCCGCGCTCGTAGGCGAGGCGCAGGGCGCTCGTGGCGGTGTAGGTCGCCACCGTCGGCCCTTGCGACTCGGTCGCGTCGAACTGCGGCGCGAGCGCGTCGCCCATCAACTCTCCGATCGTCGTCACCCGCTGCGCAAACGACTGAAACGCCATCGCGCCTGGCGTCGCCCGCACGCCCGCCACCGCGAACCCCTGCGCGCCCATCGCGACGACGGCGTTCACCATGTGGTTCTCGCCCACGGGCGCGCCCATGAACTGCGACTGCAACCGACGATCGCCCGCGCCGAGCGGCCCGGTGTCCGGGTCGATCGTTCGGAGGTTGATCTGCAGATTGCTGCTCCCTCCGCTGCCGTCGTCGGTCGTCCACGCGACCATCACTGGTCCGTTGGGCGACCGCGCGATCTCTGGGTCGATCGAGTTGCCCGCGCTCGTCGAGACCCTCGTCGGCGCGATCAGCGTGCGCAAATCCAGGGTCATTCGCGTCACGTACGTCGCGAAGCTCGCGCTTCCGCCCTCGGTGGCAGAGTACGCGATCCACAGCGCGCGGCCATCGAACAGCGAGACGCCGTGGATCTGCGCGTCGCGGCCGCCCGTGCACGACGCGTCCGCGCACGGGTCGATCTCGATCGGCGTGTCGATGCGCACCGGCGGAAGCCCGTCGCCGGTCGAGCGCAGCAGCGGATCGGCCGCGTCCGCGCTGGCCTCGCTCGCCGCGTCCGTCGCCGCGTCCGTCGAGGGCTGCGGAGCGCCGCACGCAGCAACGGCCGCGAGCAGAAAGAACAGCGTCGAGCGTCGCGGTCGAAGGGTCGTCATGGGCCGGTGATGGGAGAGCACTCTGCGCTCGGATGCAAGCGCGACGACGGCGCTCATCCGCGCTCGCGCAGCACCCACAGCGAGCGGCCCGCCTCGACGATGATCTTCATTCCCGTGAATTTCGGCAGGTACCCGAGCGGCGGAGGATCCTTGCGGATGCCCTTCACCATCCGAAGCGTCGCCGTGCGCGCGGGCACGTCGTAGTCGACCTCGTACCGCGCGTCGCCGACGGTGACCACGAGCGGGTACTCCTTCTCGATCTGCGCCTTCGCCGCGTACGGAAGCTCGGGAGGCAGCAAATCTCCCGGTGAGAGCAGCGCGAGGTCCTCTCCGGTCTCGACGCCCAGCGCTTCGAGTCGAGCCGCGACCCACGCGGCGAGCTCGCGTTGCTCTGCTTCGAGCGGCGCCCACGAGTCGTCGTCGAACGCGTAGCCCGTCGCGCGCAGCTGCGTCGCGAGCGCCCACGCCGCGAGCCGCTGCTTCGCTTCGGGCAGCGATCCCTTCAGCACCGAGCCGCGCACGAAGAGCTCGCCGATCGCCGCGCGCGCCACGGCGCCCACGGGGGTCTCTTCGCGGCTCTCGATCACCTTGCGCGCATACACGCGCTCGACCGTCGCGAGCACGCGGCCGTGATCGACGGTGACCGCGCCGAGCCGATCGCGCCCGAGCCCCGCGGCGACCAGCCACGGCAGCGCGAGCGGCGTCGCGCACGTGACCTCGACGGTGGTCTCGCGGCCGTCGCCGAAGGCGCGCGTGGCGAGCACGGCGATCGCTTCGAGCCCTTCGGCGCCGCGGACCGCGCTGTCGCGGCCGAGCTCGATCTCGGTCCCGCCGTTGCTGAACGCGACGTCGTTGCCGCGCTTTCGCGCGACGTGAACGCACCGCGGATCCGCCGCCAACGCCGTGCGCGCGAGCCGCGCGCGGTCGACCTCGAAGGGGCCCACCGATCGCGCGTCGAGCCCGTACATCGCCCGCAGTCGTGCCCGCACGCGCCGCGCTTCGTCGAGCGCCACGCGGTCGAGCCCGTGGGCGAGGGGATCACCGCCGCGCACGGCGCGGATGGTCGCCGTCGCGTCGCAGCCGCACGAGCGCAGGTCGTCTGCTGGGTCCTGCGGTCGCGGTCCGCGCGCGAACAACGGACGTCCGTTGGCGAGCACGCTGACGAGGTCGATCGCGTCGTCGATGCAGCCCGTGGCCTCGGCTTCGACCAGCAAACGGCCCAGCGGAGCGTCGATGGGAAGGTCGAACAGCGCCCTTCCGCGCGCGGTGATCGCGCCGCGTCCGTCGAGCGCGCCGAGCGCGACGAGGTCTTCGCGGGCCGTCGCGACCGCGTGATCCTTCGCAGGGTCGAGCAGGGGCAGCGCCTCGGGGGTCTCTCCGCACGCAGCGGCGCTGAGCAGCAGCGGGACCAGCGACTCGCGGTAGATCTCTGGCGCGGTGACGGGCGAGAGCTTCGCGGCGGCGCTCCAGAGCCGATAGCACACGCCGGGCGCCGTTCGTCCCGCGCGGCCCGCGCGCTGATCGGCGCTGTCCTGCGCGATCGGAACCAGCATCAAGTGGCCGCGGCCCTGAAAGTACCTCGTCTGTCGAACGAGCCCTCCGTCGATCACCACGCCGATGCCCGGGATCGTCAGCGACGTCTCGGCCACGTTGGTCGCGAGCACGACCTTGCGCCGATCGCTCGGCCGAAACGCGCGCGACTGCTCTTCGAGCGAGAGCGATCCGTGCAGCTCGATGAGCTCGATGCTCCCGTCGCCGCGAAGGGCGCGGGAGACCTCGCGGATCTCGGACTTTCCGGGGAGAAACACGAGGACGTCGCCGGGGTCTCTGCGCGACTGCTCGAGCGCTCGACGCACGCGCGCGTCGAGGTTGTCTTGCGACGGCAAGAGGGTCTTGTCCGTCCCGTAGCGCACGTCCACGGGATACATCCTGCCCTCTGCGCGCAACAGCGCGCCGCCGACGTGCGCCGCGACGCGCTCGCCCTCGAGCGTCGCGGACATCACCACGAGCCGCCCTCGGTACCGCTTGCGAAGCATGCCGAGCAAGAGGTCCGTCTCGAGCCCGCGCTCGTGAAACTCGTCGAGCACGATGGTCTCGTACGAGGGCCACTGATCGAGCGTCCGCAGCGCGATTCCGGGCGTCGCGAAGGTGATCCGCGTGCGGTCCGTCGCGCGTCGCTCGTCGCGCACGCTGTAGCCCACGGCGTCGCCGAGCCGCGTCGACTCGAGCTCTGCCACGCGCGTGGCCAACGCGCGGCACGCGATGCGCCGAGGCTCGACCACGAGCACGCGCCCTTCGCACCAACGCGGAACCTGCGTGGACTTTCCCGACCCCGTCGGCGACGTGATCACCACCGGGCCCTCGGAGATCATCGCGGTGAATCGCGCGCGGTGCGCGTCGATGGGCAGAGAGAGTGTGGGCTCCAATGGTGTCTCGCAGCGCGACGCTATCGCACGCGCGCGGCATGCGCGCATCTGTCGGCGACTCCGCCGAACGCGCGCTTCGTGCGAACATGGTCGACACCCCCGTGCGTAGCTCCGTTGTTCTCGTGGCGCTCGGCGCCGTCGCTTGCTCCACTCCCAGCACTCCTCAGGCTGACAGCGCCGTCCCCGACGTCGCCATCGACGTGAGCGCGCCCGGCGCCGACGCGCTCCCTGACACGAGCGTCGAGCGGCCCGACGACGTCCTGTCGTTGGTCGTCGATCCCGCAATGAGCACGCTCGTGATCCGTGACGCGGCGCCCGCCACTGTTCGCCTGCGCGCCTTCGCTGTTCGCCGCGACGGAGGTCGAAGCGCGATCGACAACGGCGCGTGGTCGCTCGACAACGATCGGCTCGGCGCGATCGCCATGGACGGGACGTTCACCGCTTCGGGCGCGAGTGGTGGCGTCACGACGATCACCGTTCGCGCGCCAGGCGCCGGCGGTGTTCCGCTCTCTGCGACGGCTATGATCGAGCTCATCGTCGAGCGCTCGATCGCGACGGCGGGAACCGTCGCCCAAGCCTCGGCGCGCTTCGCCGACGTCCCAGTGGTCGACGCCGCTCGCGCCGCGAACGTGCTCTATCCCCTCGACGGCGCCGTGATGCCCAACAACGTCGCGCCCGCGGACATCCAGTGGGAGCGCGGGGCGATGGGCGACGTGTTTCGCGTGCAAATTCGCAAGCCACACGCGTCCATCACCGCGTACGTTCCCTTCGACCGCGCGGGCTTTCGCTACGACTGGACCGTCGATCGCGCGCTCTGGCGGCTGCTCGCCGACAGCGATCCGGGCGCCGCGTGCACGATCACCGTCGATCGCTCGCTCGCGGACGGCAGCGCGGTCATCTCTGGCGCCCCCGTGCGCTTCTCCTTCGCGCGCGGCGGCATCTACGGCAACGTGTACTACTGGTACTGGACCGGCGCGACGGAGGGGCAGGTGATGCGCGTCGCGGACGGCACCGCCGAACGGACCCGCGCGATTCCAAACCCGCCGCCGGACCCCGTGCGAGGCCAGCGTTGCCCGGGCTGCCACACGGCGTCTCGCGACGGGCGCTTTCTCGCGACGCCGCTCGGCGGAGGGGTAGACGGCGCCGCCGTGTTCGACTTTACCGCTGATTTGTCCGCGGATCCGTCGCCATCGCTCTTCGCGACGAATCGGATTTCGGACGCGTGGTTTCTCACGTTCGACCCCACCGCGGCGCGGCTGCTCGGCGTGACGCGCACCGGCGCCATGCGGTCGTACAACGCGCGAACCGGAGATCCAGTGGCCGCCGCGGGACTGCCCGCAGCCAACGCGATCCACCCCGAGTGGTCGCCAAACGGGGGCGCGGTCGCCTTCATCCAGCGTGAAGATGGCGGCGGAGACGTCTACACCCGCGGCAACCTCGCGGTGATCGAAGCCGCTGACATCGACACGTTTCTTCCGCCCACGACGTTGCACCGAGGCGCGGATCTCGCGATGGCGTCCGAAGGCGGCGCCGCGGACGCTCACCCGACCTGGTCGCCGGACTCGCGGATGATCGCCTTCGCCCACGGCGAACACTCGTACTCGGGCGACTCGTTCGTGAACATCAATGACCCGCGACCGTATGGCGGCGCGCTGTATCTGATCCCGCGAACGGGCGGCGCGCCTCGGCGCCTCGATCGAGCAAACGGCGGCGATTCGGGCCGAGATTCGTATTGGCCGACGTTCTCGCCGTTTACGACGGGAGAGAGCGAGACCAGCGGATACTACTGGCTCGCGTTTATGTCGCGGCGCGAGTACGGCAACGCGCAGGCTGGCACGCGCGGGCTTCGCTCGCAGGGGCGCGGCGGCGGTCGACTGCAGCTGTGGGTCGCCGCGATCGACACCAACGCGCCGCCGGGAACCGATCCCTCCCGCGTCGCCTACTGGCTGCCAGGCCAAGACATCACGACCGGAAACTTCGGCGCCTACTGGGCCCCCGTCGCGTGTCGCGCGACCACCAACGTGTGCACCAGCGACGGTGAGTGTTGCACTGGGCGATGCCGTCCCGACCCCGCGATGCCTGCGCGCAGCACCTGCCAGCCTCCGCCGCCTGCGGAGTGCCGACGCGAAGCGCAGACCTGTGGCGCGAGCGGCGACTGCTGCGCTGGGCTCTCGTGCTTCGCCAACGTCTGCTACAGCCCCATCGGGTGAGCGCCAGCTTCGCTCACCGAGCGCGAGCGCCCTTCGAATCCGCGATGAACCGCGCGAGGTACGGCGCCGTCTTGCTCTTCGCGCTGGCCGCGAGCTTCGCTGGCGGACCCGCCACCACCACGCGTCCGCCCTCTTCACCGGCGCCCGGCCCGATGTCGATCACCCAGTCGCTCGCCGCCACCACGCGCATGTCGTGCTCGACGACGATCACGGTGTTTCCTGCGCTCACGAGCCGGTCGAGCTGCGCGAGCAGCCGCTCGACGTCCGCAGGGTGAAGGCCCGTCGTCGGCTCGTCGAGCACGTACAAGCTGTCCCCGCGCTGCGCGCGCTGAAGCTCCGTCGCGAGCTTGATCCGCTGCGCTTCTCCGCCCGAGAGCTCGGTCGCAGGCTGCCCGAGGCGAAGATACCCCAAGCCCACTTCGCGCACGACGTGCAGCGAGCGGTGCACCGTGGGCTCGTCCGCGAAGAACTCGTACGCCTCGTCGACGGTCATCCGAAGCACGTCGGCGATCGAGCGATCCCTGTGCTTCACCGCGAGGGTCTCGGCGTTGTACCGCGCGCCCTGACACGCAGGACAGGGCGCGTACACGCTGGGCAAAAAGAGCATCTCGACCGAGACGAAGCCCTCTCCTTCGCAGTTGTCGCAGCGGCCCTTCGCGACGTTGAACGAGAATCGCCCCGCGTCGTACCCCTTCGCCTTGGCGGCCTTCGTCGCGGCGAAGAGCTTTCGCACCGGGTCGAAGAGCCCCGTGTACGTCGCGAGGTTCGAGCGCGGCGTGCGGCCGATGGGCCGCTGATCCACGCGAACGAGCCGCTTGATGTGCTCGATGCCCGCAGCAATGCTCCCGCCCACCGGCTCGATCGCCGGCGCGTCGAGAGCATCCACGTCCTCGTCGTCGTCGCCTTCGCGGGGCTCGTGTCCCAGCGCAGTCGCTACGAGCTCGACGAGCGCCTGGCTAACGAGGCTGGACTTTCCCGAGCCCGAGACGCCCGTCACGCTCGTGAGCGTCTGCAGCGGAAATCGCACGTCCAACCCGCGCAGATTGTTGCGGCTCACCCCCGTGAGCTCGAGCCACGCCTTCGGCGCGCGAACGTCTCTCGGCGCGATCGGGTCGAGCGCGAAGAGATGCCGTCGGGTCTGCGACGCTTCGACCGCGCGCAGCCCTTCGGGGGGACCGCTGTAGAGCACTTGTCCGCCGCGCTCTCCGGCAGCGGGACCGACGTCGACGATCCAGTCGGCCTTTCGGATCACGTCGATCTCGTGCTCGACGACGAAGAGCGAGTTGCCCGCGGCCTTCAGCTTGTCGAGCGCGCGCAGCAGCGCTTCGGTGTCCGCGGGGTGCAGCCCGGCCGAGGGCTCATCGAGGACGTACACGACGCCGAAGAGGTTCGATCGCACCTGCGTCGCGAGTCGAAGTCGCTGCAATTCTCCTGGCGAGAGCGTGGGTGTGCTTCGGTCGAGCGAGAGGTATCCGAGGCCGAGGTCGAGCAGCACATCGAGCCGCGCGACGGCGTCTTCGGCGATCCGCCGCGCGACGAGCGCGCGCTCGGGGTGCTTCTTGGCATCCGCGGTGCTCGCGTCACCGCTGGCGTACGGGCGAAAGATGCGCGCGATGCGCTCGAGCGAGAGGCGAGAGAGCGCGGCGATGTCGTGGCCCGCGAAGGTGACGGAGAGGGACTCGCGGCGGAGCTGCTTTCCGTCACACGTTTTGCAATCGCTCCCGACCATGAACGAGAGCGCGCGCTTCTTCATCGCGGCGCTCTGCGAGTTGGCGAAGGTGTGCATCACGTGCCGCTTCGCGCTCGAAAACGTGCCCATGTAGCTCGGCTCGGCCTTGCGCTTGACCGCGCGCCGCGTCTCCTCGGGGGTGAACCCTGCGTACACAGGGACGACGGGCTGCTCTTCGGTGAACAAGATCCAGTCGCGGGTCTTCTTGGGCAGAGACCTCCACGGGACGTCCACGTCGATGCCGAGCGTCACCAAGATGTCCCGCTGGTTTTGCCCGCCCCACGCGGTCGGCCACGCGGCGACGGCGCGCTCGCGAATGGTGAGCGAGTCGTCGGGGACCATCGAGCGCTCGGTCGCTTCGTACACGCGTCCGAGGCCGTGACAGCTCGGGCACGCGCCTTCGGGAGTGTTGGGCGAGAACGCCTCGGCGTAGAGGATGCTCTGGCCCGGAGGGTACGTTCCCGCCCGCGAGAAGAGCATGCGCAAGAGGTTCGAGAGGGTGGTGACGCTGCCGACGGACGAGCGCGCTGTCGGCGTCCCGCGCTGTTGTTGCAGCGCCACCGCCGGGGGAAGGCCGTCGATGTCGTCCACCGCGGGGACGGGCATTTGATCGAAGAGCCTGCGCGCGTACGGCGAGACGGACTCGAGGTAGCGGCGCTGGGCTTCTGCGTAGAGCGTTCCGAACGCGAGCGAAGACTTGCCCGAGCCCGAGACGCCGGTGAAGACCACGAGCGCGTCCCGCGGAATGTCCACGTACACGTCGCGAAGGTTGTTCTCTCGCGCCCCGCGCACGCGCACGAAGCCCGAGCGCGGGTGCGCTTCGGGCTGTGCGGCAGTCACGTTGGGCTTTGTGTCTTTGCGTTGCGTCATCGATCCGCTGGGGCTCCGAGCGAAGCGGTGTCTCTCAGCGCGATCCGCGTGGCAACTCCTCTGCGCGCCGCCCCATGGCGGTGGGTGGCGGCCGCCATGGCGGCCCGCCAGAGGCGCGTGCGAAATTGCCTGTGCCATCGGTCGACCGTGTGGTGGCTCGCGCGTTGCGATGGATGCCACGCGATGCCGAGCTCCCTGCACGAAGCGCTGCGCGACGCGTTTCGCGACGACCCCATGCTTGCCGCAGATCTGCTGCAGCACATGCGGTGTTGGTCCGACGCTGCGCCGGATGAGGCGACGTTGATCGACCCGACGGTTCCACAAAACGTGGCGCCGTCGCTCGCGGTGGACGCTGCCGTTGTGTTCTCGCGTGGCGGGCGCGCGGTGATGCTCACGATCATCGAAGTGCAGATCGGCGTGGACCAAGACAAGCACTGGGACTGGCCGCTCTACGCATGTGCGCTGCGCCGCGAGCACCGTTGTCCTTTCGTCGTGCTGGTCGTGTGTCCGCACGCTCATGTCGCACGTTGGGCCGAGCAGCCCATCCAGCTCGGCCCGGCGAACGAGCTGCGCGTCGCGGTGCTCGGCCCCGAGGCGGTCCCGTGCGTGCGAGACCCTGTCGAAGCGAGGCGTCGACCCACGCTGGCGTTTCTCTCGGCGGTCGCCCACGGAAACGCCGCTGACCGAGGGATCGACGCGGTGTTCGCCGCGATGAGCGCGCTCGGCGAACTCGATGAAGCGCGCGCACAAACGTATACTGCTGCGCTGTGGGACGCCCTCGACGCGTCCGTGCAGAGAGCCCTGGAGGAAGCCATGACCACCCACAATCCAGCGATCGAGAGCAACTTCGAGCGGCGCATGCGCGAGATCTTCGAAGCGCGTGGAGAGGCGCGCGGAGAAGCGCGTGGAGAGGCGAAGGTGCTGACTGACTTTCGCGACGCGCTCGTGCAGATGCTGCGAGGACGTGGCCTGTCGGTGAGCGACGCGCATCGCGCGGTCATCGATCGCTGCTCGGACAGCACGGTGCTCGCGCGGTGGCTCTTTCGCGCTGCCACCGCCGACACGGTCGACGCTGTGCTCGCGCCGCCGACGGACGAGCGCTGACGAGCCTCGCTGCGCGCGCGACCAACGCCGGGCGACGAGCGCTCACATGGACGCGCCGAGCACGCAGCGTCCGGCCACGCAGTCGACGCTCTGCCCGCGACACGGAGGCACGAAGCACGTCACTGCGCGTCCGTCGCAGCGCGGGTCCGGCTCGGCGCTGCTGAGCGCAATGCACGAGCACGGATCGGTGCTGCAATAGCTCTCGAACATGCGGCAGTCGGCGGCGGTACGACACGCAGCCCCGGCGTCGCTCGGCGCGCCTGCGTCCGGCGGGCACGCGATGCGCGTGCAGTTCGCCACGCCGCCCGATGCTGGGCACGAGCAGCGGTTGCAGCCGTCGCCGGCGGGGCAGGTGGTGCCTGCGGGGCACGTTCCGCCCAGGGGAAGCGCGCACGAGGGCGCGGCGGTGTCGTTGGCGACGGTTCGGTCGGCCACCACGTCTTGGGCAGCGATCGGCGCGTCCGTCGGCGCGGTCACATCCATGCCCGTCGCCGCATCGATCGCCGCGTCGTCACGAGGCCCCGCGCCGTCGTTTCCCACCACGGGCGCGTCGGTGATGGTGCTGGTGTCCGAAGCGGCGACAGCGTCCGCGCGAGCAGCGTCGGGCGCGAGCATGGGCGACGCGCACGCGGCGAGCGCGAGGCAAAGAGCAGCGGTCGAAGCGAGCAAGCGAGTCGAGTTCATCGGCGTGCGCAGAGTGTGCCTCAGCTCGCGCGATACGCCGCAAAGATCGAGCGGTTGGTCTCTGCTCAGGGGAGATACGGACCGGGATTCACAGCCCTTCCGCCGAACCGGACTTCCAAGTGAAGGTGCGGTCCCGTCACACGTCCCGTCCTTCCAACGACGCCGATGACTTGGCCCGCCGCGACGGGGACGCCGACGCCGATCCCCTCGGCGAAGTGGTGCTGGTGCGCGTAGAGCGTTGTCATTCCGTCGCCGTGTGCGACCTCGATCGCGTTGCCAAACGTGCCGCGCGGTCCCGCTTGAATCACGGTTCCAGCGCGACACACTTGAATGGGCGTGACGTTGTTGGCGCCGTCGAGGTCGATCCCGTAGTGGAAGCTCAATAGTTCGCCAGTGACGGGGTGGGTTCGATAGCCGTAGCCGCTGGTGACGACTCCTGGTACGGGCCTCACGACGCACGGACCAGCAGCGAGCCTCACGTTGATCGTTCGCTCTGGCGTAGGTTGGTCGAGCGCGGCGTCTCCGCGCGCGATCGCCCAGCGGTACGCGTGCGGGCCGGGCTGCGTCGGCGCCGTGATTCGAAACGCTGTCGTCGCTTGAAACCCAGGCGCCACGACGCTCGACAGCGCCACGTTGCCCGCGCCCCAGCGCCCTGGCGTCGCTGGCGCCGCCGCCACGATGCGCGCAGCGCTGTCCCACGGCTCGTCGCCGCAGTTCGCGAAGGTCACGTCGACGTCCGCCGTCTGGCCGGGGTTGAGCTCGCTCGGCTGTCGCTGCGCGATGAACCGCGCCGCAGGCCCGCTCGCGCCGCAGTCGAAGCGACGGTTGACCGTGACGCGCTCTTCGGGGGACGCCTCGCCGATCGCCTCTTGCTCGCGCGCGATCGCCCACGAATACCCGTACACGCCCGGCGCGTCCGGCGCGGTTCCGCGCACCGTCACCGTCACTTCGGACCCGAACGGAACGTCTTCGGCCAGCTCGATTCGCGCTGCCCCGAAGTTCGATCGCCCCATCGGCAGCGCGGACACCAGCGCGAACCCCGCGCCGCGCGACCACGTCTGCTCGCCGCAGTTGACGAAGGTCACGCTGCCTTCGACCGGCTCGCCGACGCCCGCAAACGGCGCCATCGCGCTCTGCCGACGAAACCGCGCCGCGGGCCCCGGCGCCGAGCACTCGCCGGACGAGCGCACCGTCACGACCACGCGCGGCGACGGCTCTTGAAACCACTCGCTCGCGTCCCGCGCGATCGCCCACGAGAACGCGTACATCCCTGGGTCGATTGGCGCGCGCGCCTCGAAGTCCACCGTCACGCGCTCGCCGTCTGCGACGTCCCGCTCGAGCGGCACGCGCGCGACGCCCCACGCCGAGACGCCGTCCGCCCGCGAGACGAGCGCAAACGTCCCCGCGCTCCACCGCTCGCCGCTGCAGTTGTCGAAGGTCACGCTCACCGGCGCGCGCTCGCCGGGGCGCATCATCGCGGGCGGCGCAACCTGCGCTCGAAACTGCGCAGACGCCCGACCCGGCACGCACGTCGCGCTGCCCGTTGGACGCACTGGCGCTGCGTCCGGCGCCCCGCCGTCGTCCGCGCCCATCGGCCCGCCGCACGAGAGCGTCGTCGCCGTCGCCAGGACCCACGTCCATCGTTTTGCCGTCGCTCGTGCCGATGAGTGCTGCATCGAAGACCTCGGTGTTGCGTTCGTACGTGAAGGATCACCAGGTGACGGACACGGGGCCGCCCTGCTCGTCGGCGCTGCCGATGCCGAGGGTCCCGCTCGTGTTCGAGCCCCAGCAGCGCAGGCTGCGGTCCTCGAGCAGCGCGCAGCTCGTCGCGCCGCCAGACTCGATCGAACTGACGTTTTGCAGGGGATTCGTCGCGGCTGCGCCCGGCGCCGCGATCACCGCGGACAGCTCGGGACCGCCTTCGGACAGCTGCCCGTCGCCGCGCTCGCGGCTGCGATTGCCGCCCCAGCAGCGCACCGTTCGGTCTTCGAGCAGCGCGCACGAGTGCCACGCGCCCGTCGCGAGCGCGATGGGCTTCGCCATGCGCGGCGCTTGCAGCCCGCTGTCGAACGCGGCGTCTCCCGCGTCTCCCGCGTCCCCCGCGTCAGGGCGCGCGGCGTCCCTCGCTGCGTCCGCGCGGCTGTCGCTCGCGGTCGCATCGGCGAAGACGCTCGAGTCGATCTGCTCTTCGGCCATCGCTTCGAACGCCAACACCGGCACCGGCGCAGGGACGCACGCGTTGGCGCACGGCGCGAACGGCGCGGACGAAATGGTCACGCCGAGCTGTCCGCGGTCGTTGCGACCCCAGCACACGACCGCGTCGTCTGCGCGCAGCGCGCACGTGTGGTGGCCCGACGCCGAGATCGCTCGAACGCGCGTCGCCGCTGTGGTGCCCACCAGCGCGGGCGCGGGAGTCGCGGTCGCGGCGCCGTCGGCTGTTCCCCGACCGAGCTCTCCGTCGACGTTGGTGCCCCAGCAGAACACGCGGCCGTCCATCGTGCGCGCGCAAGTGTGCTCGTCGCCCGCCGCGAGCTCGACCGCGTCTTGAATCCCCGCGACCCGCGTGGGCGTGCGCTCGCACGGAACCGTCGCCCCCGCAGCCGCGCAGGCGCTGCTCGCGTTGGCGACGCCGAGCTGACCGCGGTCGTTGGCGCCCCAGCACGCAACGCGACCGTCGATGATCGCGCACGTGTGCCTTCCGCCCGCCACCACCGCGGTGACCGCGGTCCCGTTGGTGACCGCGACGGCGTTGACCGACGGGAGCGACCCTCCGTTGCCGAGCTGTCCGTACGCGTTGCCACCCCAACAATGCAGCGTCGATCCCGCGGTGAGCGCGCACGCGTGGGCGCCGCCCGCGCTGATCGCGATCGCCTCTCGCACGCTCGTCACCTGCTGCGGAAAGGCATGACAAGCGACGGACCGAAGCTGCCCGCTGCCCAGCCGCTCGGGGCACTGATCACTGCTCTCGTAGCCGAGCTGGTTCTCGTCGTTGCGGCCCCAACACCACACGCTCTCGTCGCCGAGCGCTGCGCACGCAAAGCCCGCTCCGAGCGAGAGCTTCGCGACGCATCGGCTGCGGCCTCGACCCTCGCAGCCGATCGCCGCGCCGTCGCGGGTGCCGACGCTCGAGCCGCACGAGCTGAGCGCGAACGCCATGAACAACGCGGCCGTAACCCTCGAGATCGTCACGTCGTCGAGCCTATCGCGCCGCTCGCTCGCCGCGCGCTTCTTCGACGCGCAGCCGCACGCCAAAGGGCCGCGCGCGCACGCCAAACACAGGCGCTCTTGATGTCTCTGTTGCGCTCGCTCATCGCGTGCGCGAGGACCGTTCGATTCGTTGAGAACTTCGCTCGATGCCGCCCAATCGCAGGACATGACCCGCTCTTCGTGGCCCCTGGTCGTGTTGACCTTCTCGCTTGGACTCTCTGCGTGCAGCACGCCCGTCGGTTCGATGCCCGACGCGTCGAGCGTCGACGCTGCGCTTCTCGACGCGGCCGGCGGTGATTCTGCGCCGGACGCGACCGAGCTCCGCTTCGATGCGGCGAACGACGCCTCGAACCCCGTGGACGGCAGCGGGTCGATCGACGCGACGGACGGCGCCTCGAGCCCTGTGGACGGTGGCGGATCGCCGTTCGATGCAGCGCGCGACGCGGCGGACGCGAGCCCGGTCGCGACGCCGGACGCGTGCGTCGCCGACGGCGGAGACCCGAGCCTTCGCTTCGGCGCCGTCTACCGCCGCACGATCAACGACGGCAGCGGCACGGGTTGCACGACCTCGTCGCGTTGCCACGGCAGGCCCGGTGAGCAGTTCGATCTGTCCAGCGAGAGCGCTGCGTACGCGAGCCTCGTCGGTGTGATGGGCTCGTGCGGCGTGCGCGTCACGCCCTGCAACCTCGCCGAGAGCTACCTGTCTCGCTTGATGCACAGCCCCGACACGTGTCGCGGCATGAGGCACACCGGCTTCGCCCAAGTGATGACCCCCGCGCAAATCGCCGAACTCGACGCGTGGATCCTCGGGGGAGCGCAGCGGTAGGACAGCCGTCGGCTCGACCGTCACTGACCCTTCGCGCGCCTGGCCTTCTTCTCCTTCGGCGCTGCGCGCGTGGCGAGCGCAGCGTCGACGTCGAACACGCGCACGACGCTCTCGCTTCCGACGACGGCGAGCCGCTTGTCGTCCGCAGAGAACGCGAGGCATCGCGGGTGCGACGCGCCCGTGAACGCGACGACGTCGTCGGGGCGGTCGCGGGTCACCAGCGCGACGTAGTCGACGCCCGATGTGATCGCGACGATGGCGCCGTCGCTCGAGACCGCCGCGCGCTCGGCGAAGAGCTTCGGCGCGCGCGCGAGCACTGCGCCCGTGAGGGCCGCGATCCAATGCGTCCCTTTCGATCCCACGGTCACGAGCTCGTCTTCGGTGACGAACTTCGCGAACTGAACGCTGAGAAGCTTGTACCGCGCGAGCACCGCGCCCTCGGCGAGCTCGACGATGATCGCTTCGGATTTGGTCGCGACGAACGCGCGCCGGCCCGAAGGCGACGTCGCCAACACCCGCCCGTCTTTGATCGGCGCGAGCGAGATCGTGCGCCCGTCGGTGACGAGTCGCTGTTGCTTGGCGTCGAACCACCAGAGCGCATCGCCTGCGAAGAAGGGCAGCCCCGCGACGGCGATCGGGGCTGTGGTGCTTCCGTCGGCGAGCGTTCTCCAGCAGGCGAGGCGGGAGACGCTCTGCGAGAAGACGCGATCGGCTGCGGGCGAGAGCAACGGCGCTTCGCAGAACTCGCCCATCGCGACGAAGCGCGACTCGCCCGTGCGCAGGTCGATCTCTTCGGCGGGCGAGAGCAGTCGCGCGACGACGAGGTGATCTCCGCGCCACGCGAGGCCGGACGGATAGCAGGCGGGCTCGCGTCGATCGAGCGCTCCGTCAACGAGCGACAAGCCGTGAATCGCCCCGCGATCGTCGAGGATCCACGCGCGTTCGTCGCCCGGACCGACCAGGATCTCCGCGCCGTGCTCGAGCCGGAAGTCCGCGCGAACGACGGCGATCGCTCGAAGGTCTCCGGTGTCGACGACCACCGCGACGCCGCTGCGCGCGACCACCACGCGGCCCGCGGCGCTGGCTGCGGACAGGTGCGAGAACCGCTCTCCATGCGTTGCGCGCGCCAGCGGAGCGCCGGACGCGAGGTCGATCACGACGACCTCGCCGGTGCCCGTAAGCACCAGCCCTCGCGCGCGATCGAGCACGACGAAGCCCTGCATCCACTCGATGCCCGCGTTGGACTGCTGCGTGTCGAGAAGGACGCCGAGCGACTCGCCGGTTCGAGCGTCGAAGCGAAGGATCGAGCGGAGGTGAGCGATGAGCACTTCGGCGCCGTCCGTCGAAAACGCGATGGCGATCGCAGGCCCGTCCTTGCTCGGGTCGCCGGCCTGGATGGCGATGACCGAGGTGGCGGCGCCGTCGCTGCCATCGACGATCATGGCCCTGGCGGGGCCGTACGTCGCGACGAGCGCGCAGCGCCTCGGATCTGTCGGGGAGGCGGCGAGCAGCGCGCTGTACGTGCCCTGCAGCGGCAGCGCGGTGAACGAATGCGGCTCGCGGGTGCTCCACCAGAGCTCGCGGTCTGTGCACACGATCAGGGCGCCGTCGCAGGCGAAGGCGAGCTGGTGGTGGATCGCGTTCTTCGCGCTCCATCGCCGGTGTACGAGGCCGTCCGCTGTCGACAAGACGAGCACGTGCGGGTAGCTCGCGAAGTAGAGGTCCGCGCCGTCTGGCGAGAGCGCGGCGTGCTGGCGGCTCGGGTACGTCGATCCGATTCGAAATGGGCTCGTTCCGTAGGCTGCGACGAAGAACGAAGGGAGCTGCTCGGGGGCGAGGACGTGCATCGCGCGAGTGTGCCCCGATCGCGCTGCGCGAGGCGATCGCTCACGGACGGAGCTGGTCGGCGCGGACGCGGCCCATGAGCGCTCCGTCGCCAACCCAGAGCGCGCCCGAGGTGGGCTCGCGCCACAAGATGTGCGGCGGGCGAAAGTTGGGCGAGAGCGATGTGGAGGACCAGCGCGCTCCGTTCCAATGCAAAAGAGCTGGAAAATACCCGGCTGGAGAGCACTGCCAGCTGATCCCGCCGAGCGCTCCTCCCGAGAGTCCGCAGCGCTCGGGCCCGTACGCCTCCACGCCGCCCGTCCACACGTCGTTGACTCCGAGCGCGACGCCTCTCGCCGGTCCGTTCGCAGACAGCAGCGCGGCGGTGCTCGTCGGCTCGAAGCTCTGAGAGGCATCGTTCCACCGCGAGAGCTGAGTGTTCATCAGCAACACCGCGCCGTCGCTCGCGCCGATCAGCTCGCCGCGGCCGTTCGACTCCCTGTCTGCGATTCGTTGCCACTCGGTGAGCGGCGCGCCTGCGGGGTGGTGATAGGTCGCTCTGTCAGCGCTGGCGCGAAGCCACGCTTCGCCGTCCGCGTGCACGACGAGCGAGTGAACGACCTGTGCGCGGGGCTGCATCGTGGGGTTGAACAGATTCTGCTCGAAGCGCGTCCCGTCCCAGCGCGCTAGCCACGGCGTGAACTGTGTGTTGGCGCGGTTGATCATGGTCCGCGTGCTTCCGCCGATCCACACGTTGTCCGGCGCGAGCGCGACGATCGAGTCGATCGACAACCCGCTCTGCTCGAACGTGTGCACGATGGACCACTGCTCGCCGTTCCATCGAAGCACTTGCGCAGGCTGCATGACGCCGTCGGTCACGACCCACACGTCCCGCGCGCTCGTCCCCGCGATCACCCGCGGAACGACGAACGGCGGGTGACTCACCAACGTCGCTCGCTGTCCGTCCCACCGCGCGATCGCGCCCGCGTTGCTCGGCGCGTGTGTCCCCACGATCCACGCTTCGTTGTCGCTCGCGCCCCAGATCAACGACCGGTGCGAGATCGCGTCACCCGCCACCGGCGTCGCGTCGACTTCGGGGACCGCCGCGCATCCACCGAGCGCCAACCCCAGCACGACCCACGCGCGTGCACCGCTGATCGTCCATCTCGCTGCGACCGTTCGTCCAAGTCTCGCTTCGCCCATCGTGCGGACACAGACTGCACGATGCAGGCCACTCGGTCACTGTGAGTGTTCGCCTGCGAAATCACAGCCCATTGCGCGCTGCCGCCCGCGACGACCGTGAACCGCGCGAACACCCGTGCGCCCACGGCACGCTCACCAGCGCAGCGCTGGCACGTCCACCACACGCACCGCAGGAGCGCCCGCGTCTGCCACCCGAACGCGCAGCCGCGCCATGTACGTTTGCCCGTCCCGCGCGCCCCCGCAGCGCAGCGCCGCGTCCCACATGGACGCTCCCGCCGTGGACCAACGCGCGCGGTGCACCTGCGCTCCGCACGCGATCGTCGCGCTGCCCGGCGCGCTCAGCTCGAGCTCGACCGACTCGACCCGCGGAGCGCCTCGCGTCCCGCGCGAGGCCACGCCGAACTGCGCGGACCGTTGCTGTGCGTGCGCGAAGAACGCTGTGCGCGGCGCGAGGCGTCCGAGCGGCGATGGCGTCGAAGCGCCCTGCAAATAGAGCCAGAATCGCAGCGTTGGATCTTGCTCGGTCGCCACCAACCTCCCCATGAGCTGATCGATCGCGCGCTCGACGGCCCTGCGCCGTACACCATCGTTGGGCTCCGAGCTCGACCCGCTTCGACCCAGCAACAGAGCCCGCGCAGCGGCGTGTCGAACGAGCGCGTCGGGGTCGCGCAGCAGCGGCGCGAGGCGATCGACCATCGCCGGCACGAGCAGCGTGAACGTCGTCACCGCGCGAATCGCCGTCGCCCGCAGCTCGGGCGGATCGGTCGCGCGCTCGATGACCGACCAAAGATCCTGCGCGCTGAGCGGCGCGTTTGGACGGTACTCGAACGACGTCGCGCTCACGCGAGCGCCGGCAGCGAGCGCCCCAGACACGTCGCGCCGGGCCTCGAAGATCCGCGCCACGCGCTCGGTCACCACATCGTGCGCCCGCGGCTCGTACACGTAGTCGTCGAGCATCTGCGCGGCGCGGTCAGGCTGTGGCGGAAGCAGCGCCAACAGCGCGTCGCGCGTCGGGCTCGCGGGCTGTGCTTCGTAGCGCCGAACGACGTTTGCCGCGGTGATCGCGCGGTCGATCATCGGTGCGAGCGCGGTCCACGGCACTGGCGCGCGCCCGTTTGCCGTTGCGTCCGCTGGCTCGGCGAGCTGCTCGACGGGCTCGAGTCCTCCGGGGTTGCGCTGCTGCACGAAGCGATACGCGACGCCTCCGCACGAGACGCGCATGCCCGAGAGGACGAGCTGCCACGCGTCGTTGCGGTCGCGCGTCAAGAAGAGCGCGGCGTCAGGGTCGGGGTGCGCGCACGCCGTCGAGCTCGCGTAGAGCGAAGTGTCGAGGGTGATCGTCGCTCCGACGCGAACGGCGCCGGCCACCGCGCGCGTGACGCGAAAGGTCTCGATCGTTCGGTACGGGCTTTCGCGCCGGACCTCGGTGCGGGTCGCGAACACGATCGCGTCGCTCTGCAGCGCGAGCCCGCGCAGGTCGTAGTGCGGAACGTTTTCAGCGCGCGCGTCGGCGGTCATCGCGACCATCGCCGCCGCGGCGAACCACCATCGCAATCCGCACATCGCCTTCTCGTGACTTCTCTTCATGCTGCGCTCCCACGTGCGGCCGTCGCTGCGATTCGTGACCGAGGGCCGCTCAGCGCGCGAGCTCGTCGCAGAGCGCCGCGCAGAGGTCTGTGTGCGCGCGAAGTCGCTCGGCTCGATCGGGGTTGCGCCACGAGCTCTCGAGCACGAGTTCGGGCACCCCGCGTCCTTCGCTGAACGCGTTGCTCGCCATCATCGAGAGCGAGAGCGCCCACAAGCGCACCACCGCGCGTCCTGCGCGGCTCGAGGGCGAGAGCCCTGGGCGGCGCAGCCGACTGCCGAAGTAATCGTGGGTGGCGAGCTTCGTTCCGCCGGCTTCGAGGGCGAGCAAGAGACGCTCTGCAAGGGCTGCGTCAACGTGCGCGTTGGCGAACATAAACGAGGCGTCTTGTGGCCCTTCGTGCAGCGAGAGCACAAAGTCCGGCCGAAGCTCGTCCATGGTCTCTCTCACGACGCGCGCCTCGACCGTGTCGAACCGAACGAAGTCCCGGTTGATGTCGTACCCCTGCGCGTTGAACCGCGAGTCCTCTGCGGCTCCGACGGGGTTGACCGGCGTGAGAACGCAGAGCCCCACGCGGTCTCCGTCGCCGTGGGTCGCGCGAAATCGCTCGAGCGCGCGAGGGACGCTCAAGATCCCTGCGTGCTCGTTGCCGTGCACCCCCGAGAGGATCAACAGCCGCTTTCGCGCGCGCCCTGCGTTGCTCGAGAGCGCTCGAAAGATCCCCCGCTGGACACCGCGGTACTCGACCCGCGCGCGCTCGCTTACGGTGAACCCCGCGCCGTCGAACGCGCGCACTTCTCTCTCGAACTGCGCCGGGTCGTAGCCGAGCGACACGACGCCGAGCTCTTGCTCGCGCGCGGGGTGGTCGTGGGCGCGCCGCAACAAGTGGTACCGCGCGAACTGTCTGAGCTCGGTGAGCGTAGGCACTGCGCCTGCGACGATAGACCAGGCGCGCCGCGAACGAGGCTTGAACGCCCGCCTAGAACGCGCGAACACTACCGCGATGGTGAAGAAGACCGACTCGGCGCCCGCCAAGAAGAGCGCCGCCAAGAAGTCCGCGCCCGCCAAGAAGAGCGCGTCGAAGAAGGCGTCCGAGCCGTCGCCAGAGGCGCACACGCTGCGAAACAGCACGGTGACCGCAGATCGGACCGCAGCGGCGATCACGCTCTCGAAGGCCCGCACCGACGAGGCGACCGAGGCGCTGCTCGACGGCGCGCTCGCGACGGACGAGCCCGTCCGAGTCGCGTCGCTCCGCGCGTTGCATGTGCAAATTCAGGGGCGAATCAACCGCAACAAGCCCTTCGACATGGTCCCGCGGTTTCGCGCGACGACCGCGATCCTCGCGGCGGTCGAGCAGGGGAGCTGGCCCGACCTCGCCGCTGCCCGAGACCGCCACCCGTCGAGCTCGCTGCTCTGCAACATGCTCAACTGGCTGCAAAACGAGGTTGAAGTGCGGCAAGACGTGCGCGACGCGCTTCGCTCGCTCGCGTGGGAGCACGACCTCGGCAGCGCGAGCAAGAGCGCCCGCTCGATCTTGGTGTACCGCAAGGACCACGACTCGATCGAGCGTGTGTCGCACTCGCTCGCGGACTACGAGCTGCGATCGGCCGCAGCCATCGCGCTGTATGCGATCGACCCCGCCGTGGCGATCCCGCGCGCGCAGGCGCAGCTCGCAGCCGCCCGCGACGCGACCGAACGACACACGATGGCCGACGCGCTGCTCGACAACGCCCGCTACTACGCCGCGGCGGCGTGGGACGTCGTGCTCGCGCCGCTCGCGAAAGAGTTTTCCACGAGCGCTTCGAGCTACGCCGAGTGGGCTCGCGGCCACGGATTGCAGTCGAAGTAGAGGGTCCCCGAGCGTGAACAAATCGAACCCCGTGCTCGTCGCCGTCGCCGCGACGGTCTGCCTCGGCGTCGCGCTGGTCCTCGGCGTTCGATCGCTGATTCCGAGCGGTGAATCACAGGACGCCGCGCAGACGCTCAGCGCACAGACAGCGCCCGAAGCCACGGGCGCGACCACCGACACGCCGCGCGACGCCGCCGTCTCGCCTGGCGCATCGCCGCTCGCCGACGCGCTCGCGATGGACGCCAGCGTGACGCCAGTCGCGCTCGAACCGACCCCCGTACCCGTCGCAAACGCCGTCGAACCGCCGTCGATCACCGCCGCTGCGTTGACGCCCGCGGTCGCCGAGGCCACCGCGACCCCAGCGGTGACCGCGGGGCCCATCGAGCCGCTCGCCACCATCCGCGCGGACATGGATCGACTGCGCGCGCGCGTCGACGCGCTCAACGCCAGCGGCGGCGACGCGGGCGCAGGCGGCGCGCTGCGGCGGCCCATGCTCGCGCTCGTGCAGGGCTCGCAGCTCGTGCGACGGCTGTCCGCGGGCGACCCCACGTTTGCCGATCAGCTCGCGAGATACCGCGCCGCGCTCAGTGACGCTGGCGTGCTCGATCCGGCGTCGCGCGATGCGCTGCGGGGATCGATCTTTTCTCCCGGCTATGCCGAGCGCGCGTCGAGCTACGACGAGCTGCTGCAAATGCTGCGGTAGAGTCCGCACGGGCATTGCTCTCACTGGAACAGCCACACGAGAACGTCACGCACATGAATTCAACGATGAAGCACGCAACGGTCGCGACCCTCGCAGCGATGGCGCTCTGGTCGCAAGCCTGCACGCAGTCGAGCCAAGGCTCGGCGGGCAACGTCGAGAGCAACACGGCCAGCGGCGCGAGCGCGACGGTGACCGCCGACGTCGCGGCGACCAGCGCGGTCGTCGAGGAGCAGGACGCAGCGGTGTCCGTCCCCGACGCTTCACCTGTGGTGGTCGACGCTGCGCCGCCTGTGGTGCACGCAGGTCTTCGCGCGGTCGCGCTGCGCCCGGGCCAGCGCCCAGCGCGCGGGACCCTTGGTCGCCACGGGAGCACCGCGTGGACTGTGCTCTTGGCGGTCTCGTCCGGGCCGTCGGCAGAGCTCAGCGCGGTGTTCGACCAGGCGCGCGCGCTGCAGCTCGCGGTGAGCTTGGGTGAGCTTTCGTGCTCGCCGATCGTGGCGCCTGCGCTGCCCGAGTCCGTCCCCCAAGGCAGCGGCGCGATGGCCGTCGTCGTGAACTTTCGATCCGAGCGAGAGGCGCGCGCGTTCGTCGCGGCGCTCACCGAGGCGCCAGCGTGGGTAGGGCAGGCTCGCGTGATGTGCGCCGACTGAGCTCGTCGCGCGTCGGGCTACCAAGCTACGCTGGCGTCGTTGTGTACAACGGCGGTCGCGCGCAGGCGCGATGGCGATCTTCGAGACAGAGGGAGCAGCGGCAATGAGCGCACAATCGAGCGGTGCAACGGGCGGATATCGTGACGAGCGCGAAGCGGCGCTGGCGCAGGTCGAGTCGCTTCGACAGCGCGTCGCGGCGCTCGAGCCCGAGTGCCAACGGCTGCGCCAGGAGAACGAGACGCTTCGGCGCGAGGTCGCTCGCCTCGGCGGCTCGGTCGGTCCGCGTCCCTCCGGGGTCGCCACGCCCATCGTGGTGGTGCTCGCGGCGGTCGTCGCGATGATGTTCGTCGGCGGCGCGGCGTCGTTCTTTCTCCTTCGCGCGCCGCAGACCACGCCGTCGTCGGCGCCAGTCCCCGTGTCCGTGCCGATGCCGTCCGTCGCCCCGCCGTCGGTCATCGAGCACAGCACCACGCCGCCGAGCATTCCCCCCACGCTCCCGACGTTGCCTTCGTCGTACGCGCCGCACGCGATCCCGAGCGGCACCTGAGCACAACGGGCCGGTGGAGAGCCGATGAGCTCGGGTGATGCACTCGCGCGCTCGCCGCTGAGCGAGCGGACGTTTGTCCGATGGTTCGTCGGCGCGGTCTCGCTGTTCGCGCTCTCGGTCGCGGCGATCGTCGCGGCGCGGCCGAGCCTGTGGCCGTACGTCGTGACCGCGGACCTGTGGCTGCTGAGCTTTCCGCACGTCGCGTCGACCTTCTCGCGCACTGCGTTTCGCGAGGCGGATCGTCGTGAGCACCGGTGGCAGCTCGTGGCGCTGCCGCTGCTGTCGATCGGAGGCGTCGCGGCCATCGCTGGCGTCGCAGGGATCGCCGCGCTCAACGGCGGGTACTTCTTGTGGCAGACCTTTCACTACGTCCGTCAGGGCCGCGGGATGTACCGCGCGCTGCGCCACGCCAACGGCGCCGAAGCGACGGACCCGCTCGCGGACTGGGCGATGTACCTCGTCGCGCTGTGGGCGGTGGCGCATCGGGTCGCGCAGCGGCCGACGACGTTTCTGTCGGTGCCGATCGCGCTGCCGGTGATCCCCACGCAGGTTGAAATCGTGTGCGCGATATCAGCAGCGCTCGCGCTCTTCGCCTACGCGCTGCGATCGGCGCGCGACGCGCTGTCGGACCGAGGTCGGCTCGAGCCCGCGTCGACCCTGTATCTGCTCACGCAGGTGGTGATCTTCGTCGCCGCGTACATCGTCATCGACTCTCCATCGATCGGCTGGCTCGCGGTCAACCTCTGGCACAACGCGCAGTACCTCTTCTTCGTCTACGCGTGGAACAACCGTCGCTACGCCCACCGCGACCAACCCGACAACGACAAACCCGACGCCCTTCGCTGGTTCGTCGCACCCGAGCGGTGGTGGCTCTTCTACGCGGGGTTCGCCGCGATCGGCGCCGCGATGTACACGGTCGCCGCGTTGCTCGCCGACGCCTCGGTCGCGTTGTTCGGGCTCGGCGCCACGTATCTCGTGCTCGTCCACGCGATCAACGCGCACCACTACATCGCGGACATGGTCCTCTGGCGCGCGCCCCGACGCCCGAGCAGTCCGTCTCGCTAGCGCACGCGCGCGACGGGCATCGAAGATGCCCAAGCGGATCGGCTCTTTCAGCGAGCCGTTGAACTCAAATCAAACCACTGCCGCGTACTGGGAAAACTACGAACCCCGTCGCGGTAGTGGTTTAACGCACGCGCGCGACGCCCTGCAGTCCCCAGCTCGGCTCGATCGTGACGCCGAGCCAGCGCAGCACCGTCGGCGCGGTGTCCATGTGCGAGACGCCTTCGCCGAGCGGCTCGCGCGCGAGGGACGCTCCTGCGGCGACGAACCAGATCCGTCGGTTGTCGTCGTCGAGCGGACCGTGCACGGTGCCGCTGCCGCCGTGGTCTGTGGTCAACACGAAGAGCCAGTCTTCGTCGGCGATCGTAGGACGAGAGAGCACGCCGTCGACGAGCACGCCGAGGTTGGCGTCGCACGACTCGATCGCGCGGATGTACGCGGGGTTCGCCGCAGAAAAACCAGTCGAATGCCCGGCGGCGTCCGGGTCGTTGAGGTGCTGAAAGAACAGCTGCGCCTCGCTCGCGCGAAGGCGTCCGGCGAGCCACCGCGCGGCGAACGGATCGAGCCCGTACTGCCGCTCGATCACGAGGTCGCGCTCGACGATCGACGTCGTGACCTCCTCCCATGATGTCGAGACGACCGCGCTGCGACCCGCGTCGATCGCGCGGGCGACGAACGTGCGGTGCTCTGCGACCCGCGCGCCGTACTCTCCGTTGGCCACCACGCGGTGGCGCGACGGATCGACGCCCGTGAACGTGCTCATCCACCCCGGCGCGCTCACCGTGGGCCCCGCGAGCTGCGTGCGCGCGTCGAACGTGAACGCCGCTCGCTCGAGCAAGAAGTCCAAGATCGGAGTGCGCGCGGCTTGCACTGCATCGGGACGCGCTCCGTCGTAGCCGACCACCAACACCCTGCGCGCGGCGCCCGCCCTCGGCGCACGCAGCACGCGCAGCCGTACGCCGACCCGCGCGAGCACCGATGCGCCGGCGCGATCGTCGATGAGCTCGAGCTCGGCGCGGTGCAGGCCCGAGGCGAGCGACGATGGGTCGACGACGAGCGTTCGGGATGCTCCGTCGCCCTCGACGCGGAGCCACGCCGCGCTGGTCCGCAGCCGACCGCAGCGCGAATCGAGCGGCCAATCGAAGGCCTGGCGCGCTGCGCCCGCGCCGTCCCAACGATAGAAATCGACTGCGATCTGCCCGAGCGCCTGCGCCGCTAGCGCCGCGCACTCGGGCGGGACCTCTGCGGCCACGTCCTGCGCGGCGTCCGGCGCGGCGTCCGGCGTCGGAGCACGCACCGCGGGGGTGCAGGTTGCGAGCGCGGTCACGGCAACGAGAGATGCGAGGCGCACGGTGTCCCCATCGTACGCCGCGAGGGACGCGGGCGTCGCCGTCGATCGCGACGGGCGTTCTGCAGCGCGCTACGCTCGTCGCGCCACTGTGAACAGCCTCGGATCACTGCGTCGAACAGCGCCCGCCGAGCGCGAACCCACGGTGAGCTCGAAGGCCCTGCGCGTGGCCATGGCGGCGGCCAGCGCTGCGGGCCTCGACGGGCCTGCGCTCGCGAGCGCGCATGGGATCTCGCCGCGCTCGCTCGACGACGCGGACGCGCGGTTCTCGCACGACCTCTGGGTGGCGATCTTCACGGCGATCGAGCAGCACGCGCGCGACCCGTCGATCGGCCTTCGCCTCGCGGCTGAGCTGCCGATGGGCCACTGGGACACGATGGACTTCATGATCGCGGCGAGCGCGACGGTGGGCGACGCGGTCGCGAGAATCGAGCGGTATTTCGTGCTGATCAGCACCGCGGTCGATCACCGCACGGTGCGCGTTGGCGACGAGGTTCACGTGCGACGAGAGCATCGACCGGGCGTGAGGCGCAGCCGCGCGGCGACAGAGCTCGCGGTGGCGACCATCGTGCGGCGGCTGCGTGCGCTCAGCGCGACGCCGGTCAATCCGCGGTGGGTCGCGTTTGCCCACGCGCGCACCGCCGCGCCTTCGGCGTACGAGCGCGCCTTCGGCTGCCCGGTGTACTTCGAGCGCGACGCCGACGTGATCGCGCTCTCGCCCGAGCTGCTCGACGCGCCGATGGCCGCTGCCCAGCCGGCGCTCTGCGCGGTGCTCGAGCGGCACGCTTCGCTGCTGATCGAGCGAGCGTCGCGCGCGGACGAGGGCGTGGTGCAGCAGGTGCGCGCGGCGGTCGCGACCGAGCTGCACCACGGCGCGCCGACGCTGGCGACGGTGGCGAGGCGGCTCGCGACCAGCGTACGCACGCTGCAGCGCAGGCTCGACGCGCAGGGCCAGCGCTTTCTGTCGATCGTCGAAGAGACGAGGTTCGAGCTCGCGCGGGGCTACCTGGCGGACCCGCAGATCTCTCTCGGCGAGGTGGGCTACCTCGTGGGCTTCGCGGATCCGAGCGCGTTTTCGAAGGCGTTTCGTCGATGGTCGGGCGAGAGCCCTACGAGCTTTCGCGCCCGCGAGCGCGCTGCGATCGGAGGGCGATCAGCGAGAGGGCGTTGACGAGGACGAAGCCGAACACGCCGAGGTTGATGCCTCCGAGGCGCATTTCGGTGCCGTTCGAGTGGACCATCGAGCCTCCGTAGCCGTCGCGGAGCGCGTAGGCCGCGAGAAAACCTCCGGTGATCACGGCGGCGATCAGCGAGGGCAGGCGCGTGCGACGATCGATCCAGATCCACCGCAGCGCGAGCACGGCGAACGCGCTGTTCGTGATCAGCTGCCACACTTCGTGCAGCCTCGCGTGCGCCACCCATGTCGGGTTCCAGACGTGCGTCTCGTTGAGCTCCAACAGCGGAACGACCGCTCCGTAGATCAGCGCGCCCAACGTGAGCGCGATTCGCGCTGCGCCCGTGCTGCGGCGATGTGTCGTGACGTTCATGGGCTCGATCCGTAGCGCGCGCCGCGCCGGCCGCCCTGGTCCGCGCGCGCCAACCGCTGGTCCGCGAACGCCACGCGACCAGACGTCCGATCTTGCAACGTCGTCCTGTGTTCTCTTTGCGGGCAACGCGAGCGCACACGACGTGGCGTCGCCGCGGTATACTGGGCGCTCGCATGACGATCGTGGGGCCCGAGAAGTGGGTCGATCGAGAAGACTTCTTGCTCGCGGCGTGGCTCAACGTCTTGTTCTTTCGTTGGAAGAAGCGGCCCACGCTCGAGTCTGCGCTGCTCGCCGCGCCTGCGTTTGTCCGACAGCAGCAGGCCAACCCTTCGGGCTTCGTCGTGTGCGGCGGGATCGAGCCAGACAGCCGGCTGCCCGATGAAACAGTGCGCTCGGCGATGCTCGCGACCTTCAACACTCAGGGGCTGAAGATCCTCGCCGTCGCCGTCGTTGTGGACGGAGACAACCTCGCGTCGGCCGGCAAGCGCGCGGTGCTCAGCGGGATGAGCCTGGTGATGCGAGACCGCTATCCCCGCACGTTTCCTGCGACCATCGAAGAAGCCGCGGCCGACGTCCGCGCGTTCGTTCGCGACGCGCCGCCGGCCGAGCGCATCGTGGCGGCGTATCGCAGCCTGCTCTGAGGCCGTCGTTTCGCCGGCCGAGGCGGCGCTGATAGCATCGGCGCGGTGATGATCCGCGCGCGCCTCCTGCTGTTGCTCGTCGCCGCGCTCTGCGGCTGCGCGAGCAAGCCGACGCAAGTGATCGTCACGCTCGACACCGACGCGCCCGCATCGCAGCGGCTCGAGGTGCGCGTCACGCTCGCAGGCGCGGGTCACAACGACGCGTCCGTCGCGCAATCGTGGGTGCGCGGAGAGGGGCGACCGCCGTTCTCGCTGCCGAGCTCGTTCAGCGCGATCCCCGCCGCCGGCGCGGCGCGCAACGCGCGCGTCACGCTCTGGGTCGACGCGACGCTTCGCAGCGCCGACCGCCCGCCGGTCGAAGTGTCCTTTCGTCGCACCGCGGCGTTTGCGTTTCAGCCCAACGTCACGCAGTACCTGCTGATCTTCGTGCCAACGTCGTGCTTCGCCGCCGCCACGGGCTGCACGTCGCCCGGCGCCTGCACAGTGGCGCGTCGCTGCGACGAACAGGGCCTCACCTGCGGCGACGAAGGCCGCTGCGTCCCGCGCGACGCCGTCCTTCAGACGTCGGACATCGACGCGTCACGCCCGGCGATGGACGGCTCGGGCTCCGATGGGGTCGCCGACGTCATCGCTGACATCGCGCGCGAGGCCGCCCCGCGCTGCCCCGGAGCGACCGAGTGCGCTGGCGAGTGCGTCGACACCAACGACGACGCGCGGCACTGCGGCGGCTGCGGACGCGCTTGCGCCGCGGGCCAGGCGTGCGTGAGCGCCACGTGCACCGCGTGCGTCGCGCCGCGGCTCATGTGCGGCGCCGAGTGCGTCAACCCCGAGACCAACGCGCAGCACTGCGGCGCGTGCGGAGCGGCTTGCGCAGCTCGCCCCAACAGCGACCCGCGCTGCGTCGGGCGCGCGTGTGCGATCTCGTGCGTCGACCCATTTCTCGACTGTGATCGCAGCGAGGGCAACGGCTGCGAGGTCAACGGCACGAGCGACGCGCGGCACTGCGGCGCCTGTGGTCGCGCGTGCGCCGCGGACCGCGTGTGCTCGGGCTCGAGCTGCGCGTGCCCCGCGGGCCGCTCGGACTGCGGCGGACCGTGCTTGCCCACAGGCGCCGCGTGCGTCGTCGGGACGGGCGCTTGCCGACGCGACGGCCAGATCGTCTGCGCGGGCTCTGGCATGACAGGCTGCAGCGTGACCGCTGGCGCGCCGCGCGCCGAGGTGTGCAACGGCGTCGACGACAACTGCGACGGAACGGTCGACGAAGACCCCGCGTGCGTCGAGTGCCTGACGATCCCTGGGGTCAACGTGTGGCCGTTGACCCTGATGCGCGGCGACCGCGAGTTCGACGGTCACGGACCGGACGTGATGATCAGCGTCGACTGGACGATCGCAGGCAATCAAGTGTCCGCCAACGCCTGCGTCACCGCGACAGAGACGCAGTCCGACTGGAGCACGGGGCAGGCGTGCCGCACGTCGACGAGCGCGGCCGCGCCGACCAACATCGACGCGATCTTGGACCCCCCGTTTCGCTACAACTACCGCGACACCAACCACAACTGCGAGGGCTTCACGGGCGGCACCGCGGTGACCGGCGGAGTGTGCGTCGGCGACACCTCGGGCGATGACATTTGCGGCAGCTCGAACACGTGCCTCTCGCCCGACTGCGCGGGGTGTCAGGTGAGCTTCGGCTGCGTTCGGGTGCGCCGTCGCGCGATGTGAGCCGAAGCCCTCAGTGCGTGCTGCGCACGGGCTGACCGCGCTCGGTCTTGCGCTCTTCGGCGCTGCTGTCGCCGGGCGTCGCGTGGATCATCGCGGCGTCGATGGCGCGGACGTTCTCGTCGAAGCCGCGAAAGACCACGGTTCGATGCGGGCGCAGCAGCGCGAGGCGATGAAGCTCTTCGTACGCGTGGTAGACGGCGGGCTTCTGCTGCAAGCGAGAGAGGGCGCGGCCGATCGCGAGCGGGTACTGAGCCTTCGCTTCGGCGATGAGCGTGGCGACCTTGGCCTCGGTCTTGGCGTCGAGCTCGGCGACCGCGAGTCGACCGGTCTCTTCGATGTCGGCCTTGGCGCGCTCGAGGCGCGCGGCGATGGTCTCGAAGATCTGCCGCGAGACCTCGGGCAAAAGGCTCACCTTGGAGATGAAGACTTGATCGACGGCGAGGCCCCAGCGCTCGGTCTCTTGCTCGATGTCGTGCTCGAGGAGCTGGCCGAGCTCGTTGCGATCGCAGAGGATCTCGTTGAACTGACGGTTGCCGAGGATGCTCGTCGCAGAGTGCGCGACGATGTTTTGCAGCGAGCGGTCCCAGTCGGAGACAGAGAAGGTCGCGCGCGCAGGGTCGACCACGCGAAACTCGATCCAGAGGTCGATGATGACCGTGGTGCCGCGGGCGTCGTTGACGTGGATCGTGCGAAAGAGCCGAAAATCCCGGCGAAGGGAGACGGCGATGGCCTCGACCCAGGGCAGCGCGCGCGAGGGCCAGAAGTGAAGGCCGGGGCGGGTGAGGGTGGTGTCGAGCTTTCCGAAGCGCGTGACGAGGACCGCTTCGTTCTCTTGCACTTGGATGATGAGCGAGCGGACGACCCACGCGATCAGCGGGAGCAAGATCGCGCCGATCGCCGCGCCGAGGACGAAGTACTTCATCGTGATCCCTCCTTCATGAACGTCGTACGCGACTCGCTGAGCACTTCGTCGCGCCGCCGCTCGACGTAGGCGTCCAAGGTCTTGTCTTCTTCGAGCTTCGCCAGGCTCGCGCCGAGCACGTCGATCTCTTTTTCGATCGCCTCTGCGCGGGTGCGCGCGATCGCCACGCCCTTGCGCGCGGCGAGGATGCGCTGCTGGCACTCTCCCTCCGCGCGAAAGAACTGAGCGTCCGCCTCGGTCTGCGCCTGCATCACCGCGTTGAGCGCGGCGTCGAGCTCGTCGGGCGGCAAGATGTCGATGAGGTCGACGGCGTTGAAGCGCACGCCGTACCGCTCTCCCACCTGCTGTCGCGCGAACTCTTCGAGGCTCTTGTTGAGCCGCCCGCGCTCTTTGCGGATCAGCGCAAACGAGCCGCCCTGCGCAGAGATGTCCGCGTTGGGGCCGAGCTCGGTGATGTCGCTGAGGAGGGGCTCTTTTCCGCTGTGCGGCGCTTCGTCGACCCTGCCGTGCTCGCGGCGCGAGGTCGGGCGAAAGTTGGCGATCTCGTTGCGCAGCAAGCACGTGAAGAGCCCGGTGATGTGCTCGAGCGGCGTGCGCAGCCCGAACAAGAACTCGTTGAGCGCCGTGGGCACGGGCTCGTAGCGAAGGATCGAGTCGAACCGCAGGACCGTCCCGTCTTCGGCCATCGCCGTGCGACCGCCGTCCTCGCCGGCGAGGTCGAGGTTCTGCTCCTTCATGTTGACCAGGATCACGTGCTGCCAGGGCCACTTGAAATGCAGCCCAGCTTTTCGAGCGACGAGCTTGTTGTCCGCGTCGCGCTCGGCGGCGCCGAAGGTGGTGAGCACCGCGACGAAGCCCTCGTCGACGCGGGCGTACGAGCGCGTGAGCGCGTAGAGCAGGTAGAGGGCGACGCCCGCAGAGAGCCCTGTGACAAAGGTCGACAACATCAGAACGAGTCCTTTCCTGGGCGCGACGGGTTCCACGCTTCGTCCCAGGGCTTCGGGGGTTTGCGCTCGGCGCGCGGCTTGAGGGGCGCTTCTGCGGCGATCTCGCCGCCGGCGGCCTGGTAGGCGAGCGCGAGCCCGCGGTTGACCTCGACGACGTCCTCGTTGAACTCGTGGTGCGCGTGCTCGGCGTCGGGCAACCGATCGACCGCGTCCGCCGTGTCCACGATCATCCCGTGCGGAACGCGCTTTCCATCGGGGATCTCGACGCCCACCACCACCGCGCCGATGCCGATGAAGCAGCCCTTGCCCACGACCGAGTCGTGCACGACCGCCTTGAATCCGATGAACGTGTCGTCGCCGATGTAGCAGGGCCCGTGCACCAGCGCGTCGTGCGCGATCGACACGTTGCGGCCCACGTACACGGCCCACGCCTCGCCGCGCACCATCACGTGCTTGTCCTTCAGCGCGTGGATCACCACGCCGTCCTGCACGTTGGTGTTGTCGCCCAAGAAGAAGGGCGTCCCTTCGTCGGCGCGCACAGAGCTTCCTGCGGCGACGTGCACGTGCTCGCCGAGCACGACGCGGCCGATGAGCGTCGCCTTCTCGTGCACGTACGCCGTCGACGCGATGTGCGACGCGCCGCGGATGTGCCGCAGCCAACCTGGGACCCGCTCGGGGTGCGCCTCGGGGTGGTGCTTTCGAGCGTCCACTTGATCCTTGTCGAGCACCGCGCGAAGCCCGGGCTCGCGCTCTTTGGCCGCCTCGCCCTCGTGCGGATTGAGATACCGATGCAGCGCGTGCAGCACGCCGCCCGCGACGAGCCCAATCATCAAGTGACCCGTGACCGTTCCGACGAGCGCCGCGACGAAGGCAAGCGCTTCGAGCCGGTGCTTCTGCGCGAGCTCGAAGAACACGCTCGGCTCGAGCAGCCTCAGCCCCACCACGCACAAGAGCCCCGCCAGCGCCGAGAGCGGCACGAGCGAGAGGTGACGCGAGAGAAAGAGCACCGCGAGGATGAGCAGAACACCGTGCAAAAATGAAGAGAATCTCGTCTTTGCGCCGCTCTGCACGTTGACGCCCGAGCGCACCACGACGCCGCTCACGGGCATGCCGCCGAAGAAGCCCACGACGAGGTTGGCCGCGCCCTGACCGAGCAGCTCGAGGTTGGGGTCGTGCGGGCGGTTCTGCGGCAGCATGCGGTCCACCGCGCGCGCAGCGAGCAGCGACTCGATCGCCGCGAGCACGCCGAGCGGAACGGCTTTGAGCGCCAGCGGCAGCAGCTTGTCCGCGGGGATGCGCGGCAGGCTCGGGCTCGGGAGCTGCGTGGGGAGCGCGCCGATGCGCTCGATGTTCCACCCGACGTAGACCGATACGAACGTGACGATCGAGATGCCCACGATCGCCGCGGGAAACCGCTTGTACTTCGCCGTCCCCGTCACGAGCATCGCGACCGAGAGCCCCGCGACCACGGCCACCCACGAGACCTCTCGCAGCCAGTGCGGCCGATGGAGCATCTGCGCGAGCTCGAACACCCGATAATTGAAGCCCAACAGCTCAGGGATCTGCGCGTCGAGCAGCTTCAAGCCCACGCCCGTCGTAAACCCCGCCAACACCGACTCGGGAAAGTGCTTCGAGAGCTTTCCCGAGAGCGACAGCGAGAGCGCCCACTGCGTCAGCCCCACGATCAAGCACGCCGCTGCCACGCCCGACGTCCCGAACTCGCGCGCGATCGCCAAGACCATCACGCTCAGCGCCGCCGCAGGCCCCGTCACTTGCAGCGCAGAGCCGCCCATGATCGACGCAGCGATCCCGCCGAACGCGCCCGAGATCATCCCCGCCAGCGGCGGAAGCCCGCTCGCCACCGCCAGCGCGAGGTTGAGCGGCAGCGCAACAGCCGCCACTGTGATGCCCGACAAGATGTCCGCACCCAGGTGCTTGCCCGAGAAGACCTCCCTCGCGTCCGCGATCCACTGCGCGCGCGCGCCTGTGATCGCGTCCCTGTACAGCGATGGCTTTGCCTTCGCCTTCGCGCCGAACGCGCGCGCCTTGGTCGTCGGCGCCGCGAGGATCGTTGGCTTGCTCATCGCCCCTCAGCTCCCGTCGCCCGAGCGACCGTTGTCATTGCTTCGATTCACGCGCGCGCGTTGACAGCAACACGCGTTCCACCGCGAAAATCACTGCGTCTCTGCGCAATGCTCCGACTGTCGCCCTCGCACGACGTCGGAGTCAGCAGACACGTGTCGGCGCGTCCCGACACCACGAAAGTTGCGCCTCGCGCACGCAGACGCGCGGCATTTGCGCCAGCGGGGGCTTTTCATCGCATCCGTCGGGTACGACAACGCTCCTCGGTCATGTTCTCGCCTACGCTGCTCGATCGAATGCGTCGCTCTCCCGCTTGGGCCGGCGATCGCTTTCGCAACCGGCTCGAGACCAAGGTCTCGGCCCGACCGTCGCTCTCGGTCTTGCGCCGCCTCGCGTTCGAAGGCGACCTGCGTCGCCCGCCTGCGCCGCTGCCGTCGCAGCCCGTCGCGCGCGCGGTGCTCTCGGGCCCCGCGCACGACGGAGTGCGCGCGACGTGGCTCGGTCACTCGACCACGCTCATCGAGATCGGCGGCCGCCGCGTGCTGCTCGACCCCGTGTGGTCCGAGCGCGCGTCGCCCAGTGATTTGTTCGGGCCGAAGCGATTTCAGCCCGTCCCGCTGGCGATCGAAGCCGCGCCCATGCCCGACGTGATCATCGTGTCGCACGATCACTACGATCACTTGGACCGCGACGCGATCCTCGCCTTCGCCGCGCGCGGCGCGCGCTTCGTCACGACGCTCGGCGTCGGCGCGCGCCTCGAACAGTGGGGCGTCGACTCGACGCGGGTCACGCAGCTCGACTGGTGGGAGCGCCACAGCCCCGTCGACGGCCTCGCGATCCACGCGCTTCCGGCCCGGCATTTCTCCGGTCGATCGCTGACCGACCGGGATCGAACGCTCTGGGCCTCGTGGGCGATCGAGGCCAACGGTCAGCGCGTCTTCTTCGGCGGCGACGGGGGAATGGACGAAGAGAACTTCGCGGCGATCGGCGCGCGCTTCGGCGGCTTCGACCTCACGATGCTCGAGGTCGGCGCGTTCGACCCGTCGTGGGCCAGCATTCATCTCGGCCCCGAGCGCGCGCTCGAAGCGCAGGCGCTGTTGCGCTCGAAGCTCTTGCTCCCGGTGCATTGGGGGACGTTCGATCTGGCCGTTCACGCCTGGGACGAGCCCGTCGAGACCTTGATCTCGCTCGCGCGTGGGACGGACGTCGCGCTCGCGCTGCCTCGCATCGGCGAGAGCGTCGTCGCCGGCGAGCGGCAAGCGCCTCGCGCGTGGTGGCGCGCCGCGCGCGGTCAGCGAGAGGAGCCCGTGCTCGCGGTCGGTCGCTAGGTCGCCGTGGTCGCGCCCTCGGCTCGCAGCTTTCGCTCGAACCAGAACGCGCCAAACGGCACCACCGACGCCACGAACGCCGTCACTGACCGCGACGCGCGCCACTCGCCCGCCGCCGCCGCGCGCACCAGCGCCAACACAAACAGCACGAAGAGCGCGCCGTGCACGCGCCCGAGCACGCGCACCATCACGGGTTCGTGCAGCAGGTACTTCACGGGGACAGCGACCCCCAGCAAGAGCAGATACGAGACGCCCTCGAGCAAGCTCACCGCGCGAAACTGCGCCACTTCATCGGTCCACTGCGCTTTCACGGTCCGCGAATAGAGGGCCGAGCGCCCGCGGTGTCGAGCGCCATCGTCAGCCTCTGCTACACAACGACCGCCATGGCTTCATTGGACCTCGAAGACCTCCGCAGGGCGCTCGCGGCGCACGAGCTCGTTCCGTCGTCCGAAGTGATCCCGGGCATCGTGCGACGCGAGGCCGCGGTGCTCGTCCCGGTGCGCGTCGGCCCGTCGCCGTCGGTGCTGCTCACGGCGCGCGGCGAAGGGCTGCGCGAGCACGCGGGCGAGCTGTGTTTTCCCGGCGGAAAACCAGAGGATACTGACGCTGACCTCGCGCGCACCGCCCTGCGCGAGGCCCACGAAGAGATCGGCCTCGCGCCCTCCAACGTGCAGCTCGTCGGGCCGCTCTCTCCCGTGCCCACCGCCACGAGCGCCTATCGACTCAACCCCTTCGTGGGCGCGATCACCGAGCGCGCGGCCTCGTCGTGGTCGCTCTCGCCCGAGGTCTCGCGGGTGGTCGATCTGCCGCTCGACGCGGCGGCGCGCGGCGACGTGCGCTTCTGCGTGACGTTGTTTCCGTGGCGCGGCGCAGAGCACCCTACGCCGTTCTTCGAGACCCACGACGGGGCGGTCGTGTACGGCGCGACGGCATACGTGCTGTGGGAGCTCTTCTCCGTGCTCGCTCCGCTGGGCTATGCGCTGCCCGAGCCCGCGATCGTGGACGCTCCCCCGTGGATGGACGCGCTGGTCGAGCGATTTCGTGCGCTCGAAGCGAAGGCCAAGGCTCACGCGCAGCGCTGAACGCTCAGTACGTAAACGGGTAGTTCACGAGAAAGGTCGGTCGAGAGAACGGCGCGACCGTGGCCGAGCGAACCGCGCGCGCCACGCACGAACCCGCCGGCGTCGCCGCCAAGGGAGGGCCCACGTTGGCCGTCGTCACACGCCCGCTCGACGCGAAGGTGACCGCGACCTGCACCGTCCCGTGCTGGCCCGTCGCGCACGCAGAGACCGCGCTGCGAACACGCCCCATCGCCGCGATGATGTCTCCGCGCGCCGGCGTCTCTGCCAGTCCGCCCGACGTCCGCGGCGCGGGCTCGGCGCTGTTGCTCCCGCCGCCACCGGAGGCGCAGCGCAAGATGCACGGAATGTCCCCACGGCAGTTGCGCACGCACGGGCTCACGGTGGTCGTGGGCGCCGTCGGCGGCGCTGCCACCTGCGGCGCTGGCTCGCTGTTGGCGCGAGTCGACGCGGTCGAAGAGCTGGACCTCGATCGCGCGCGACCTCCGCCCTCGGACGCGCGGCTCGTCGGCGTGTTCGTCGCTGGCGCGCTGCCGGGCGCGGGCGCTTGCTGCGCGGGCTGCGGGTCCGGCGTCGTCGGCTGCGCTTCGACCGTCGGTGTCGTGCTCGGCGACGACGATCGCTCAGCGTTGATCGTCGTCGCAGCAGGCGCGGTGCGCATGATCATGGCGGCGCCGAGACCTCCGCCGACGAGGATGATCGACGCGCCGAGGACGCTGACGATCACCGTGTTGTTGCTCTTCGCGGGCTTCTCGCTCGGCAGCGCGGCGAGCGTCGGAGCTGCGACCGGCGCGAGCACAGGGCCCGCGAGCGGCGAGGCGAGCCCGCCGCCATCGCCGAGGATCGCGCCGAGCGACGAGCCGCCGGTGGCGAGCGCTTTGATGTCGATGATGCTCGAGTCCGAGTGGGCTTTTTGCTCGTGTTTCTCTTCTCCGCCCGAGAGCTGCGCGAGCGAGAAGAGCGCGGAGTTTTCGTTGCGCGCGCCGGTGCCGTTCGACCCGTTGCTGCTCTTCGATTCGCTGCTCGAAGCGCTGGCGCTCGAGAAGAAATCGCCGCTCGACGCGGGCGGAGCGGCTGCGGTGTTCGACGCCGACGGGACGGGGCTGCGCGCCGCGGTCTCGAGGACGTCGCTGGTGGTTCCGAACAGGGGAGTGTCTGTTTCGGCAGGCTTCGACATGAATGTGACTCGCTGTCCGAGGTGGCTGCGCGAGGACCCAACGTCGCGCGCGAACCATCGGTGGTGACGAAGACGAGATTAGCGCGAGCGACCCCTCGTGGCGGCGAACAATCGCGTCACGATCGTGTGTCGCAGCGACGCCCACCGTCGTCCTGCGCGAAGGCAACACACCCACTCCGTACGACTCGCGCGCCCAGAGCTCCGGCGCAGAGATACCGTCAGCGCGCGGTCTTCCAACGGCCGCGAGAGAAGAGCACTCCCGCTGCGACGGATTGCACGGTGTACGCGGCGGCGATGGCGATGAAGACGCCGATGGGGCCGAGTCCCACGCCGCGCGCGAGCAGGTACGCGAGAGGAATCTTGAGAAACCAAAACGACACGACGTTGAGCACCATCGGCGTCTTCGAGTCGCCCGCGCCGTTGAACGCCTGCACGACGACCATTCCGTACCCGAAGAACGCGAACCCCAGCGCCACGACGCGAAGGCACTGCGCCGCGTACGCCGCCGCCGCGACGTCGTCCGTAAACAGCCCGACGAACCACTGCGGGACGATCGCAAACGCGAGGCTCACCGCGCCCAACCCCGCGACGTTGTACCGGGCCACGGTCTTCACCGCGCGCTCGGCGCGCTCGGGCTCTTTGGCTCCGAGGTTCTGCCCGACCAGCGTCGCCGCGGCGTTGGCGAGGCCAAACGCAGGCAAGAGCGCGAACATCGCCACGCGCATCGCGATGGTGTAGCCCGCGAGCGCCTTGCTTCCGAAGCTCGACAAGATCCGCACGAGCCCGAGCCAGCTCGCGGTCTCGACCAGCGTCTGGATCGCCGCGGCCCACGCGATGGACAGCAGCTCGCGCATCGTCGCGGGCTCGAGCCGCAGGTGCCGCGCGCGGATCTGCAGCCGCGCGTTCGGCCGCGCGAGCGCGACGAGCTGAAAGATCACGCCCGCCCCGCGGCTGATCGTCGTCGCGATCGCCGCGCCCGTCACGCCCATGCGCGGGATCGGACCGAAGCCGAAGATCAACACCGGCGCGAGCGCGATGTTGAGCCCGTTGGCCAGCCACAACGAGCGCATCGCCATCGCCGCGTCGCCCGCGCCGCGAAACGCCGCGTTGATCACGAAGAGCAGAAAGATCGTCGCGCACCCCGCGAACATCGTGCTCGCGTAGCCGCTGCCCACGGCGAGCACCGCGGGCGACGCGCCCATCAACGCGAGCAGCGACGGCGCAAACAGCGCGCCGATCACCCCGAGCACGATCGAGCCGATCGTCGCGATCGCGATCACTTGCACGGCCGCCACGCTCGCGCCATCGGCGTCGCGCTCGCCCGTGCGCCGCGCGATCACCGCGTTGGTCGCGGCCGAGAGCCCCATGGCCATCGCGTAGAGCAGCGCGAGCAGCGCCTCGGTCAGCCCGATCGTCGCCACCGCGTCGGGCCCGAGCTTCGCGACGAAGTACATGTCCGCCACGGCGAACAACGACTCCATCGACATCTCGAGCACCATCGGAACGGCCAACAGCAGCACGGCCCGCGGCACTGCGATCGTCGTGAAGTCTTGCTCCGATCCGCGCACGGCTTCGCGCAGCGTCTCGATCCAAGTGGGGTTCTCTCGCGCAGGTTCGCTCACGGACCCGCTCGTGTAGCACTGTCCGTCGCGCGAGGCCGTCGCGATCGAAGCGCTTCGCTCACCGCGCAGCGATCGCCGCGAGCGCCGCCGCGCGGTCCGAGAACGGCCGCGAGACGCCGGCGCTCTCTTGCGTGCGCTCGTGTCCTTTGCCTGCGATGACGACCACGTCCGCCGGGCCCGCTGCGGCGATCGCGAGGCTGATCGCCCGCGCGCGGTCGAGCTCGATCATCCAGTGCGCGCCCGGCCCGGCGGCTCCTTCGCGCACCATCGCCGCGATCACCTCGGGGGCCTCCGAGCGCGGGTTGTCCGAGGTCAGCACCACGCGGTCGGCGAGGGTGTGGGCGAGGGCGCCCATCTCGGGGCGCTTTCCGGGGTCGCGGTCGCCGCCGCAGCCGAAGACGCAGACGAGCGCGCCCGTGCACAGCTCGCGCGCCGTGCGCAGCGTCCCTTCGAGGCCGTCCGGCGTGTGCGCGTAGTCGACCACCACCAACGGCGCCCGGTGCACGATCTCGAAGCGCCCCTCGACGCCCGTGAAGCGCTCGAGCCCGCGCACGATCGCCGCCGCGCTGTAGCCCGCCGCGTCCGCCGCCACCGCCGCCGCGAGCGCGTTGCGCGCGTGCACCGAGCCCGCGACCCGCAATCTGAGCGAGCCTCCCATCGCGTCCGCGAGGGCGGAGGGCCGAAGCGTCAACTGCGTCCCGTCTGCAAATACGCTGACCGAACTCGCAGACAACGTCGCGGGCTCGCGCGTCGAGAAGCCGCGCACGTCCACGGACGCAGCGATCACCTCGCGCAGCAGGGCCGAGCTCGGGTCGTCGTCGTTGAGCACTGCGCAGCCTCCGGCGCCGAGCGCCATGAAGAGCTGCGCCTTCGACGCGAGGTACGCCTCGGGGCTCTTGTGCAGATCGAGGTGGTCGCGCGTGAGGTTGGTGAACACCGCGATCGACGGCGGCCATCGGCGCGCGAACCCTTCGAGCAGCGCCTTCGACGTCACCTCGAGCGCGAGCGTGCGGACGCCCTCGGCCACCGACCGCTCGACGGTGCCGAGAAACTCCTCCATGGGCGAGCGAGCGTCGATTTGCGCTCCGTTGACCACCGCGCCGAGCGTGGTCAGCCGGGCCCACGGCTCGCCCGCGGCCTCGACGATCGAGGCGAGCATCGTCGTGGTGGTGGTCTTTCCGTTGGTCCCCGTGGTGGCGATCGTGCGCAGCGCGGCGTGCGCCTGCGCGAAGCGCGCCTCGACCGCGCTTACTCGCCCCTCGGCGCCCACTGGTTGCACTCTCCGGCTGGCGTCCAGCCCGTGCACTCTTGGGTCGGCGCCATCACCGCGACCTCTTGCCGAGGCGCCCACTGGTTGCACTCTCCGGCTGGCGTCCACCCGCTGCACTCTTGCGTCGGTCCCGTCGTGTTCGCGACGACGACGGTCTGCTGTTGCTGCGTGACCGTGGCCTGCGTGGGCTGCGACTGGACGATCGGCGTCGGCGCCTGCGCGCCCGACTCGATCACGCAACCCGCTGAGTGCATCGCGACGGCGAGCGAGAGAAACGCCTTTCGATCGATCGACTGCATGCGGGCGATGCTCGCACGAAGCCCGCGAAGGTTTCTACCGGCCGGCCGTCGATCACGGCGCGCCCCCCGAAGACGCAGCGCGATCCGTGACGAATTGCAGGGTGACCGCGGGTCAGTACTCCCACTCGACGCCGACGACGAGCGGCGCGAGGATCTCGTCGTCCTCGGCCTCGACGTGGATGTCGAGGATCCCGCAGATCTTCATGACCACTTCGTGAAAGCGCTCTTGGTTCGGGGGATATCCCGCGGCCGTCAGGCGCTCGGGTGAGTTCTCGTCGTTGTACGCGCTGCGAACGAGCTCGACCTTGGTGACGCGCAGCGCTTCGACGTCGCTCGCAGGGGTATCGAACAAGTTGTCGAACGAGCCGATGCTCTCGCCGAGCGCCGTCTTGGCGCCGTCGGCGAGCAGCTTCGCGTACGGAGCGTCGGTCTTGGTGCGCTTGAAGTTGAGCACCGCGTAGCCGTCGGTGAACGCCCAGCCGGCGATGGCCATCGCGCCCCACTCGTCCATGAAGAACTCGGGGTCCAGACCGTAGTCCGGGTGGTGTTGATACACGCGGATCGTCGCAGTGTTGCCGCTGTGCGCGATCACGCTCCCAATGTATGCGGATCCCATGCGCGAGACGCTAGCGGGGCTCGCACACCCGCGACAACTTTCTGCGCTGAGCTGCGCGCTCGCAGGCTGACAGCGCCATGGCGGCCGCGCTTCGACTGGCCGTACGATGACCGTCGATGAAGCTCACGCGACGACGCTTGCTGAAGGCGACGACGGTCACCGCGACGACCGCGCTCGGCGCGTGCGCAGGAGGCCTCGACGGGGGGGATGGCGGCGACGGCGAGCCCAACGTTGATTTCGACGCGACGCCCGATCCTGAGTTCGACGCGAGCCCCGAGGACCTCGACGCGAGCGCGGTCGACGACGATGCTGCTGCGACCGACAGCGCCGCGCTCGACGCGACGAGGGATGCGGCGAGGGACGCGGCGCTCGACGCACGGACCGCAGACGCGCGCGCGGACGCGGCGGCAGACAGCGGCGTGACCGTGATGAACCCGGATTTTCGCTCGGTTCCTGAGCGGGCGGGGCTGTTTCCGTACGCGGTGATGGCGGGGGACGCGACGGACACGTCGATCATCTTTTGGACGAAGTACGACGGGACGACGCCGCTCACGTTGCGCGTGCTCGAGATGAACGGCAGCGCCATCGTCGCGGTGCGCTTCAACGGCGCGGTCACGGTGGGCGCCGGCGGATTCGTGCGGGTGATCGTCAACGGGCTGCGCGCGAACAAGCTGCATCGGTACGCGTTTCTCGTGGGGCCCGCGAGCGCGCCCACGGGGCGCAGCGCGATCGGCACCGTGCAGACGGCGTTCGCCGCGGACACGCTGGCGCCCATCGTGTTCGGCGGGACGTCCTGCTCGCACCCCACGGCCGCGCCGCACCCGGTGCTGCAGCACGCGGGCTCGCGCACGGACCTCGATTTCTTCATCCACCTCGGCGATCACATCTACGCCGACGCGGGGACCAACGCGGTCTCGCTCGCGGAGTACCGTGAAAAATACCGCATGAACTGGGACACCGCGGGCATGCGCGCGCTGCACCGTTCGACGGGGATGTACCTCACCTGGGACGACCACGAGGTGCTCAACAACTGGAACCCCGAGACCTTCAGCGCCACCCGCCTCGGCTACGCGCGGCAGGCGTTCTTCGAGCACCGCGCGACGCGCAGGGACAGCGCGGCGCCGAACCGCATCTGGCGCAAGTTTCGCTGGGGCCGCACAGCAGAGATCTTCATCTTGGACTGCCGCAGCGAGCGACGGCCGTCGACCGCGTCGACCAACGCGGCGCGCGCGTCCACGTATCTGTCTCGTACGCAAATGGACTGGCTCAAAGCAGGGCTGCGCGCGTCTCCCTGCGTGTTCAAATTCATCCTCAACTCCGTGCCCATCGTCGACCGCGCCGGCGGCGACTCGGACAACTGGAACGGCTACGCCTCGCAGCGCCGCGAGATCCTCGACCACATCGTGGACAACTCCATCAACGGCGTCCTCTGGCTCTCTGGCGACGTTCACTTCGGCGGCGTGTGCAAAGTCGAGTCGGCCGGCGCGTGGAGCAGGATCTGGGAGGTTGTGATGGGGCCTTCGGGCTCGAACCGCGACGCCAACCCGTCGCTCGTCGCCGCGCAGTGGCCCGTGCGCGTGCTCGACAACATCCACAGCTACACCGTGGTCCGCGCCAATCCGAGCACGCGCACGGTCGCCGTCGAGTTCATCAACGCTGCGGGCAATCGCATCGCCGGCAGCGCCTGGTCGCACACTTTCTGAGCCACACCAATGCCGCGCGCTTCGCTTGCAATGCTACCAATAGCAACCCCGCGACGAGCGTCGCGGTCGAGGTGACCATCCATGCTTCGACGAACTCCGCTGTTGCTCACGACCTTCGCGCTCGCCGCGTGCGCTTCACCCCCGAGCGTCAACGACGCGGGGGACGCGCGTGCGGACGCACCCTCGACGACGGACGTCGCGATGGACGCCCCGCGAGACGCGAGCGCCGCGCCTGACGCGATCGCAGACGTCGCGACCGACGCTGGCCTCGCGAGCGACGCAGCCGGCGATGCCGCGAGCGACGCGGCGCCGGACGCGCCGATCGACAGCGGGCCTCGCTGCGCCGCGGGCACCGACAACTGCGGCGGGACGTGCGTCGATCTGCAGGCAGACACCAGCAACTGCGGGATGTGCGGCAACGCGTGCCCCGCAGGCCAGGGCTGCAACAGCGGGACCTGTGGTTGCCCGATGGACCGCACGCTCTGCGGCGCCGCGTGCGTCGACACCCAAGCGGACTCGTTGAATTGTGGTGCCTGCGGCAACGCGTGCCCGATGGGGCAGATGTGCGTGATGGGCGCGTGCAGGATCGACTGCCCCGCGCCGGGCACGATCTGCACGAGCGGCGCGACGATGAGCTGCGTGGACACGAGCAGCAGCGTGGCCAACTGCGGGATGTGCGGCAGGGCGTGCTCTTCGGCCAACGCTGCGGCGACGTGCTCGATGGGCGCGTGCGGGCTGGGCGTGTGCAACGCGGGCTTCGCCAACTGCGACGCGATGGCGGCGAACGGGTGCGAGGTGGACACGCGAACGAGCGCGGCTCACTGCGGCGCGTGCGGAGCGGCGTGCGTCTTGCCGAACGCGACGCCGCGGTGCACGGCTGGCGCGTGCGCGGTTGCTGCGTGCAACGCGGGCTTCGCGGACTGCGACGGCATCGCGGCCAACGGCTGCGAGAGCAACACCAACACGAGCGCTGCGAGCTGCGGGGCGTGCGGCAGGGCGTGCGCCGCGGGCCAGACGTGCTCGATGGGCGCGTGCGTCGGCGGCCTTGGCGGAACGGTGTTTCAGCTCTCGGGCCTTCCGGCGGCGAGCTGCCGTCTCGTCGAGCACGTCGCGGCGACCGGCGACGACCGCGGCGGAATCGCCTTCTCTCCCGCGCAGGTCTTCTACACGGGCGACAACAGCACCGGGCGCTTCTCGACCGCGGACGTGACGGGCGGGGCCGCCGTGGGCGCCGTCTACGACGCGCTGTTCAACGACCTCGCGACGCAGACGGCCTATGCGTTCGGCACCGCGGCGGGGCCGTTTCGCGCGAGCTTCGGCGGCACGACGGTGACCATCGACCGGTTCTTCAGGCTCGATCCGTCGACCGGCGCAGCCGGCGCCGCGACGCTGCTCTCGTCGAGCTTCACGTTCAACGACACGTTCTCGGCGACGCAGGGGATCTTCTCGGGGATGGGCCGCGTGGTGGTGCTCACCGCAGGTCGCGCGCTCGACATCGCGCTGCCGACGGGGACCGTGGCCGATCGCGGGGCGTTTACGCTTCCGCCGCATCAGAGCTGCGAAAATCACGCTGTGTGGGGCGTCGCCGAGTTCTTCGGAGGCGCGCTGTACGTGACGTACGTGCAGAGCAACACGACCATCGCGCGCACCGCGATCAGCAGCCTCGGCGCGATGACCCAGACCGTCGCGAGCTTCACGAACTTGAGCGACATGTGCTCGTTCACCGTGTCGCCCGCGCAGAACAAGTGGTTCTGGCACCACGAGGGCGTCTCACAGTTCGGCGGAAGCGACGAGAGCGTGGGCTTCTGCTCGCTCACCGTGCGCACCTGCCGCGACGCGCAGCTGAGCGGCGGCGTCACGAGCGGCGTGTACATGCTCGACCCCGACGGCGCGGGCCCCGTCGGACCGCAGTCGGTCTACTGCGACCAGAGCACGGACGGTGGCGGTTGGGCGCTCGTCGGACGCATCGGCGACCCGCGGTTTCTGCCCTTTCTCGACACCACGATGGTCGCGATCACCGCGCCGGGCGGCATGGGCAACGCGCTGCACCCCGCGTACGCGAGCATGACGGGGACCGCGGTCCGCGTCGGCCGCCACGTCGCGAGCGGCACCAACGCGGGCAATTTCTTTCAGATCAACGACTGCACGGCGGGCGACGCAGCGTGCTGGTACGGCTCGTACATCGCGCAGAACGACGGGGACATGTACGGCGCGTGGCTCGGCGCGGGGGGCGCGTGGAGAAGCGTCCCTGCGGGGTGCGTGGACGATCAGTGCCCGACGCTCGGGGGCGAGCGCGACCAGCCTGGACCGCAGCGAATCGCGATCTTCGGCGGCGATTGCCACGTGAACTGCAACACCGACGGCAACGACACGCGCAACGGCTTCGTCTACCGTGACTACGGCACGAGCGCGATGCCCTCGCGCATCGGCAACCGCGCCTGGTGGGGCGCCGGGACGGTCACCGCAGGCTCCACCGCCCTCGGCAGCCCAGAGCTCACCGGCATCGACTACGGCCAGAGCGGAACCCAGTGGCGCGACCTCTGGATTCGCTGAGCGCTCGCTACGCGAGCCACCCCTGCGCGCGGTAGAACGCGGCGCCGTCGGCGATCGACTCGCGCGCGGGCCGCGATCGATAGCCCAGCGCTCGCTCGGCCTTCGCCGACGAAATCGCCACGCGAAAGCACGACTGCATCGCCATCTCTCGCGACAAGAGCGGCGGCCGTCCCCGCAGCGCCGCGGCCGCTTCGATCACCCGCGCGAGGCCGAGCACAGCGGGCGCTGGCAGCACCCACCGCGGGCCTCGTCCGCCCACCGCCGCGGCGATCTCGCTCATGAGCTCGCGCACCGAGAGCACTTCGCCCGCCAGCGCGTAGCGCTCTCCCGCGACGCCCAGCACCGCCGCGCGCAAGTGCCCCTCGGCGACGTCGCGCACGTCGCAGACGCTGCGCGTCCCGTTGGTGGCGAACCGTCCCAAGAGCTGCTTGGGAGCGCGGTAGAGCGGCAGCAGGTTCTGCTTCCAATCGCCGGGCCCGAAGATCGCCGTCGGGTGCGTGATGACCGCGTCGAGCCCGCGGGTACACGCCTCGAGGACCGCTTGTTCGCCCTGGAATTTCGTTGGCGGATACACCCACCCGAGACCGTCGAAATTGTACTCGCTGCGCTCGTCCACCGGCCGCGGCGGGCCGTCGAACGCGTCGTGCGGCTTGCCCAAGGTCGACCCGCTCGACGTGTACACCAGCCGCCGCACCTTCGCCGCCGCGCTGCGCTCGGCCAAGAGCTTCGTCGCCGTCACGTTCGAGCGAAACGCCTCGTCCCACGCGGCGCGGTACATCCGCACGTCCGCCGCCACGTGAAACACGTACGTCACTCCGTCGAGCGCGCGATCGAGCGTCGCGGCGTCGAGCAGCGAGCCCTTCACCGACTGCACGTCGCGCCCGCGCAGGTTCGGCGGCAGCTCGTCCCCGCGCACCAACGCGCGCACGACCGCGCCGCGATCGCACAGCTGCTCGGCCATCGCGCTACCGAGAAATCCCGTCGCGCCAGTGATCAACACGCGCGCCCCGCGAAGGGGCTCCGCCCACGACTCGTCGCTCGTCGCCATGGAGGCAGAGCGTACCGTGCCCTCACGAAGCTCGCTGATCCTCCGCCTCCGCGTACAGGGGCAGAACCATCGCCCGCCCGCCGGACAGTGTACGTTCGACCGAGTCACCGATGTTCGAGTCCATTGGCCCTGGGCGCTCTGGCGTCGCGAAGTGCGTTCGATGCCGACAGCGGATCGAGCTCGACGAGGTCCGCGCCCGCGCCGGCGCGTACGCAGACGACGGCGCGCTCATCTCTGTGAGCTTTCACCTTCGGTGCGCGATCGACGCAGACCCCGAGAGCGCGCTGAGGCTCTTGCGCGCGTATCGCCCACGATTCGCTGACAAAGCCGCGATGATCCTGCTCGCCGAGCAGCGCGAGCGCGAGGCCGCCGCAGAGCGCGAGCGCGCAGCGAAGGCGCCGCCGATCGACCCGGCGCTGCTCCCGAGGGCGCGGGTGTACATCGCCGGAAGCGCCATTTCTGCGATGGGAACCGTGGATGATCTGCTCGCGCTGGCCCGGCACTTCCGTTGGCCCTCGACGCTGCGCGCGTACGAGCTCGTCGTCGTTCGCACGGGAGAAGAGCTACCCCCGCACGAGCCCGACGCGCCCTATGTCGGAGCCGTCTTCGCGCTCTTCGCGGACGCGCGCATCGTCGCCAATCAGAAGCAGAAGCTCGCCGACTGGAAGGCCGCTGGCCTGCGCACCCCTGTCCTGTGGCTCTTCTCGCGGGGCGTGAAGGACACCGTGAGCGACGCCGAGATCACCCGCGCGAGAGAGGCGCTCGACGGGGCTGGGTTCGTCGGCGACGAGGCCCGCGTGTGCGTCACGCGCAAGGTCGATCGCGCCGCGCTGGACGCGCTGGTCGCGGCGCTCGACGAGTCGACGGGCGCTACGCGCGCGGGCTGAGAAGCAGCAGCTCGTCTGCGGCGAGCGCGATGGGCGTCATCGTCCACTGCGGCTCGGCTCCGTTGGCCGGGTCCGTGACGAACCACCGGGGGCTCTCTTCGACGAGCGCGACGAGCGACGAGCTCGCGCCGCGCGCTTCGTGCGTGTGCTCGACGAACGTGGCGGCCCGCGCAGCAGCGTCGAACTCGGCTCCGCCGTCGTGCACTTCGAACGCTCGCACGTCGATCGACCGCGTGCCGACGTCGAGCGCCACCGCGAGCTTCGAGTGGTGATCGTCGTCCTCGGGGTCGAGCAGCGTCAGCATCGGCGCGCCGATGGTGCTGTCTGTGCTCGCGCGAAGGCGGCCTGCGACGCGGTATGCGCGGCCCTTGACGAGCACGCGCGCGCCGATCGACGCGCCTTCGAGCGACGGCGCCTCGGCGCTCCACCGGGTCAGCCACAGCAGGCACCAGCCGGCCGCCATCGCGAACAGCGCCCACACGAGGGGGATGAGCTCGGGCCAGGTCTTGTGCGTCCCGGTGATCTTGAATTGTTGTGCGAGCATCACCAGGGCCGGCGCAGCGGAGGCGAGGGCGACCACGACGTCGGGAGCCCGGCTCGCGGCGCTGGGAGCGCCGAGCGGCGCGCGTTCGATCGCGGCGAGGTGCTCATCGAGCGCGACGGCGCTCGGCCCCGAGACGCCCTTGCGAACGATGCTCTTCGCGCCGCACGCCGAGCACGCGCGCTCGACGCCGTCGCCGGGCAGGCCCGCGCCGCAGAGCCGGCAGCGGCGGGGCGCGCCGGGCTCGATTGGCGCGAGGGCCTCTGCCACAGCGAGGGGCTTTCGCAGCACGAACAGCGTCGCGAACGTCGCGCACACGGTGAGCGCCGCGAAGAAAGCAAACGCAAAGAGCGTCCACCACGCCATCACGATCGCCATGTCGACCGTGTCGCCCGTCGCGGTCTTGACCAACCGCATCAGCGCCTTGCCCGTCAGCGTCGGCGGAACCTCGCTGAACACCGCCGACACCGCCACCAGCGCGAAGAACGCCCACGAGAGCCCGCCAAACGTCGCCATCGCCGCGCCGAAGCGCCCCGCCGCTGCGTCCTGTCGCGCCGCGGTCCGCTGGGCGTTGGCCGTCATCCGTCGCACCTTCTCTGCGGCGCTCGCGACCGCGACCGCCGTCGCCTCGTCGAGCGGGTCGGGCGCCTCGCACCGCGCGCAGGGCGAGGGCGGGTCGAGCAGCCTGACCGCGTGCGTCTCACCGCAGTGCTGGCATTTCGCAGCGAATCCGTCGTTCATAGTGGTCGATTCTGGCAGTGGCGGCGTCGCGCGAGTCGCGCAGCGCGCAGCGGGTATGTACCCGATGCAGCCGCACCGTCGAAAGCCCTCTCGCGCTGCCATCGCGCTCGCCCGTTGTCGAACCCGCGTCGCGCGAGGTAGTCCTCCCCCTCAACTCCGATGACGGACTCGATCGAGAGAGAAGCCAGCGTGCGCGCGAGCCTCGAGCGCAGCCTCGGCGTGGTGTTCACCAGCGACCTCACGGCGCACCTGAAGCGCGACGGCGTGATCGTCGTTGCCCCGACGCTCTCGCTGCTCGACTGCGCTGTGGCGATCGCGCTCGATGACAAAGCGCGGGTCGCCGCGTGGCTCGCCGACGGCAGCGTTCGCCGCGCCAGCGAAGAAGAGCGCGCCCACTGGCCGAGCGCGCCGCAGCGCGAGTGGCTCGCGGTGGTGGTGCAGCCCTTCGTCCTCGTGCAGCTGCAGCAAGCCAACGCGTGAGCGACGCGGTCAGCGAGCGCTGTTGGCCGCCTGCGCCGCAGCGTCGTCGATCGGCGAGAAGCGCACCACGGTGCTGCGCTCGCCCGCGAGGTGATCGCGCGCGGGACGGCCGTCGATCGCGGTGACGGTCCAGCGGTCGATCGAGTTTCGCGTGGACATTCCCAGGGGAGCGCGGCTGCGCGCGCGAGGGACGAGCATCGTCCACTCGTGCGTCTGCACCGCGCCCATCGCGCCGTCCTCGCGCCGCGTGTCCGAGCGCAGCGTCGTGCGAACCTCGAGGCACGAGACGCCGTCCACCGTCACGACCCGCGCCAACGTCGCCTCTGCGCTCGATCCGTCCTGCGTCGCGCGAGGCGCTGCGCGCACCGTCTCTCGCGTTCCGTCCTCGCGCGTGACCGTCGTCGTCGCGGACGACACCGTCACGGTGCTCAGCGACGGAACCGGCCATCGCTCGCCCACCCGTCTGCGTCGCGACGGGCCGAAGAAGCCAGCGCGCGCCCCGTACAAGCTCCGCAAGTCGAACGCGAGCTCGAGAAACGTGTACGAAAACCGGTCGATCGCGCGACCCTCTCGCTCGACCACGGGCTCTTGCTCGCCGGTCCCCGCGCGGATCACTAGCGTCGATCCCGGCGCGATGAACGGGCCCGAGCGCTCTCCGTCGTCCGCCACCGCGCGGCGCACCTCGACCTCGATCTCGCTCGCGTAGCCCTCGCCGTCCACCGCGCGCACCGTCGCGTGGCCGATGAACTCCGCGCTCGCCATGGACTCTTCTCCGCCGATGCGTCGACCAAACGAGTCGATCACCTCGCTGCGTCGCCGCATCTCGCCCCGACCTTCGATCCGATAGCGCGTCCCCACGGTGACCGGTCGATGGACGCGCACCCGATACGCGCGCCCCGAGAGCGCCGCGGTCGACTGCGCCGTCGCGCTCGTCGCGCAGCCTGCGCCGTGCGCCCCGAGGGCGAGCGCGGCGATGATCGTGAGAGCCCGTGCGGTCATTGTGGCCGCGAGGATCGCACACTCTCAGCGCGCTTCGACGCGCACCCGGCTCTGCTCTGCAGCGGCGATCGCCTCTTCGTCGAGCGCGCCCTCCGCCGCGCGGGCGAGGGCGACGCGCACGGCCTCTTGCGCGGTCCCATCGATCACGACCCGGACGCGCTCGGCGACGTCGCCCTTGTCCGAGCGCGAGAGCACGTACGCCGCGGCGATGCGACGCTCCGCTGGCGCGTGCGGGTCATCGAGCACCTCGGTGAGCTCTCTTCGCGTGAGCCCCGTGTGTCGGTACGCGTCGCCTTCGTCGATCACCGCGCGAAGGGCCTCGGCCCACGCCTCCATGGTGCGCCCGTTGCGATCGAGCAACGCCACGCGGTCCGAGAGCGACCTCGGCGCCGACGCGCTCGCGATCTCTTCGCGGATCCGCGCGACCAGCGCGTCCCGTCGATGGGCCTTCGTCCCGAGCGTGCGGATCGCGTCCTTGCGCCCGTCACGCAGCTCGAGCACCACGCTGAAGGGCGTCGTCGTCACGGCCACCACGTCGGAGAACGCGATGAAGCGCTTGCGCGACCCGCTGTTGACCGACACGCCGTCGTCGCCGACGTCGACCTGCGGCGCGCCCACGAGCCACAGCGCCGCGGGTGGCGCGAGCGCCATGACGGTGAAGATCATGAAGCCCAGCGCCGCCGAAGGCAGCCGCAGCAGCGCGTCGAGCGAGAGCGCGACCAACGAGCCTGCGACCATTCCGGGCAGCAGCGCCGCGAGCGCGATCAACGTGTTGATCCCCGCGCCGCCGAGCCGCATCGAGAGCGCGCGCTTGTCCGAAGCAACGCCCGCCGCGTCGAGCAGCGCGTCTGCCTCTTGCTTCGACCGAACGCTGGCCGAGACCACGTCGCCGCTGGCGAGTCGAAGCTCGACCTCGTGCCCCGCGCCGCTCTGCGAGAGCCACCCTGCCTTGATGTTTGCCCGCGGGATCACGCGCACGCCGAACCCGCGCGACACCCGGATCGACGCGCCGTCGGCGGCGATCGACCCCGCGCGCCGCGGCGCGATCCAGCACCACAGGTTCGTCAGCGCCGTCACCGCCAGCAGCGCCACGCTGAGCAGGTAGAGCAAGCCAATGAGCTTGTCGAAGGGCGACGCCGCGCCAAACGACGGATACACGATGCTCGCGACGAAGGACACGACGCACGAGGCCACGATCGCCCCCATCGACACGCGACCCAGCCGCCGCGCGAGGCCTTCGCGGCGCACGCCGATCGAGCTCGGCGTCACCTCGATCGCAGCGGTCTCAGCAGGAGCGTTCATCGCGGTGGATGCTACCGCGGCGCGCGGTCATCGCGCGGTTGCTTCGCGAATTCGCTGGGCGACCTCGCGCAGGGCCGCGTCGGTCTCTGCCGTGCGCTCGCCGCCGTAGCGCTCGCGCGCGTACGCGCTCAGCGCCTCGTGCGTCGCGCGGGCCACCGTCGCGTCGAGCTCGCTCGCCAACACTCGCTCTGCGAAACGCTCGATGCTCTCGGCCGCGGGCCGCTCGAGCCCTGCGCGCCGCAGCGCTGCAAACAGCTCGCGCAGCGCCGCCGGGGACTCTGCGGCGTCTGTGCGCGCGCGCGCCGCCCAGCGCTGCCGCAACGCGCGCTGCAAGACCGAGGCGCCGAGGATCAGCGCCAGCGCGCCGATCGCCCACTTCAGCACTCCCCTGGATTTCATCTGGTCGAACGCGTCCGTCGCCCGCCATCGAAGCCACTCGAACGCCGCGCGCAGGGCTGACACTTTGTGCCGCGCCGCGACCTCTTCGAGCGACGGCGGCGTCGCGTCGAGCCGCGTCCAGCCCCGCTCGGGCAGGTGCACTTCGACCCACGAGTGCGAGTTGCGCTCGCGCACCGTATAGAAGTCTCCCCACTCCGAGCGCTCGCTCACGCGGTAGCCCGCCACGAGCCGCGACGGGACGCCCACCGTTCGCGCGAGCAGCGCCAGCGCCGTCGCGAAGTACTCGCAGTGACCCTGCTTGTGCTGCGTGAGAAACGCTGCGATCGGCTCGCTGCGCCGGCTCGTCGGAACCGTGAGCGAGTACCGATAGTCCCGTCGCAGCGTGCGCTCGAGGCACCGCGCGCGCGCCTCGGGCTCTCCCGTGTCGCAGCCCCACGCGTGCGCCGTCGCGGTGAGCACCGTGCGCAAGACCCGCGGCACGTCGCGGTCGACCGCCGTGGGCGCTTCGATCCACTCGGACGCTGAATTTGCAGCGCGAAACCACAGGACGTCCCCGTCGCCGCTCGTGCGCAACACGCCCGCAGGAAGCGTCTCGAGCGCGGGGTCGGGCGTCGCGATCGCCGCGGCTTCGAGCGGCGCGAACATCCAGCCGCTCGGGCCGCCCACGCGTCGAAGCTCGGTCTCGCCGGGCTGCATTCCGCGCGCGCGCTGCTCGTAGCGCATCGGGCGGCGCGAGGCGCGGCCGGTGTAGCTCCACGACCCGAGTCGATAGCGGTCGAAGACGACGCCGCGAAGGTAGTCCGTGCGCCGCCCGCGCACGCGCAGCACCACCGTGTCCGACTGAAACACCCCGTCCATCGCCGAGAGCGACATGTGATCGCTCAGGCCGCTCTCGCTTCGGCCCTGCGAATACCGGTCGAACAATCGCTGCATCGACCATCGATGCGCCGCCGGAAGCCCCCACGCGCCGAGCAGCGTGAGCGACGCGGTGATCGCGGCGATCACCGCCAGCGACGAGACGTCCCTGCGAGAGAGCGCTCCGTGCGTGTTGACCGGCCGGCGCTCGAACGACCGCGCCGCGAGCGACAGTCCCCCAGCGAGCGCCGCGAGCGCTGCGTACAGCACACCCAACTTCGCCTGGCCCACGGCGACCAGCGCAGAGAGCACGAGCGCGCTGTTGGCCACGCCGCCGCTGCGCCCGAGGGCGAACATCGGTCGCACGCACGCCGCGCCGAGCAGCGCCACCGCCACGGAGCCCGGCGTCGGCTCGAGCACGCCGTAGGGTGGGTAGCGCTCCAAGATGTTGGCGGCCAGGTAGCCGGGCAGCGCGCCCGCGACGAGCGACGCGGCGATTTGCCCGAAGAAGTCCGCGCGAAAGCCCTCTCGCGCGAGCAGCGAGAGCGCGGCCAACGCCGCGGGGATCGCGACCGCGAGGCCGTTGCGACAAGCGATCGCGCACAGCGCTGCGGCGACGAGGGCGGCGAGGGCGTCGAGCGCGCGCGCGGCTCTCACAGCGCCAACCCCTGTCCCGAGAGCACTCGCTCGAACGCGAGGACGCGCTCGGTCTCGCCCTGGCGCTCGGGGAGCTGGGTGGGGTTGGAGACGACGTACGTTCCACACGGGATGCCGACGCGGAGGAGGGATTGCGTGACGGCGCGCTGCCACGGACCGATCTCGCCGCACACGAGCAGGGCACGCGACCACGGGTGCTCGCGTCGCGCCACGCGCGCGGCGAGCGCGTCGGCCGACTGTTGCTCGCACGGATCCACGCACGCGAGCAGGTCGAGCGCGTGTTCGATGGACGCGAAGCGCGAGCCCACCACGAGCTCTCGCCCCTGCGGCGTGGCCACCAAGAGGTCAGCGATGGTGCGGTTCTGCGTGAGAAATCGCAGGATTCCCGCGGTGAGCGACAGCCGCGCGTCGTAGCGCTCGTCGTCTTGGCCCGACGGGTCGAGCAGGACGCCCACCGCGGTCACGGCCTCTTGCATGTACTCGCGCACGACGGGCGTCCCCGTGCGCGCCCAGCTGCGCGCGTGCAGGTCCCTCACGCGGTCACCGGGTCGGTAGTCGCGGATCCCCAGCAGGTCCATCGACTCGCCCGCGCGTGCGTCGAGCGCGACCCCGCCGTTGCGCACCGCGCGCGGCTGCGGCATCCGCAGCGAGAGCACCGAGGCCACCTTCGGAACCACCACGAACTTGCATCCGTCGCTCGCGATCGTCGGCCCCAGCGCGAGCCCGAGCGGCGCCACTGCAGCGGCCACGAACGGGTCGAGGTCGTGCTGTCCTCGCTGGTGAAATCGCGCGCGCACCTCGGCGCTCGCGGCGCTCTTGGCGCCCACGCGAATCGCGTTCGGCCTCGGCTCGACCCACTCTCCGTCCCACGGAAGAAAGGGCCCGAGCACCCGCGCGCGCGAGACGTCTTCGTCGCTGTCGTTGCGCAGCGTGACGGTGAACCGCTGCTCGTCGCCGATCGTCACGCGCGGCGGGCACCGTGCTTCGATGCGCACCGCCCGCAAGCGATAGAACTGCGAGACGATCAGCGACGCGACGAGCAGCGCGCTGGTGAGGCAGAACATCAAGTGCGCGTCAGTGCTCGAGACGTCCAAGCCCGAGAGCCCCGCGAAGGCGACGATCGCCGCGACGAGCTGCGTCTCTGGAGTCGTGCGGTAGTACACCGCTCCGAAGAGCGCGGTGAAGCGGCCGAAGCGCGAGTTGCGAAAGCGGTCCCGCTCGCCGCGAGACGTCGGGATCAAGATGTGATTGAGCCGCGCGAATCGACGCTTCACCGCACAAATCTCAGGTTGGAACGCTGATCGACCCCAGCGCCTCCGCGATCACTCCCTCGGCGCTCGCCCCGCCGTACCGCGCCTGCGCCGAGAGCTGCACGCGGTGCGCGAGCACTGGCAGCGCCATCGCCTGCACGTCGTCGGGGCTCACGTAGTCTCTGCCCCGCACGAACGCCATCGCCTGCGTCGCGCGAAACAGCGCGATCGTCCCGCGCGGGCTCACCCCCAGCGCGAGGTCCTTGTGCGCCCGCGTCGCCGTGACCAGCGCGAGCATGTACCGCGCGACCGGCTCTTTGACGGTGACTTCGCGCACGAGCTTCTGCAGCGCGATGACCGAGGCGGCGTCGGTGATCGGCTCGAGCGCGTCGAGCGGGTCCGTGCGCTGCCGCGAGAGCACCATCGCGAGCTCGTCTTCGAGCGTCGGATAGCCGAGCCCGACGCGCAGCAAGAACCGGTCGAGCTGCGCCTCGGGCAACGGGTACGTGCCCTGGTGTTCGACCGGGTTCTGCGTGGCCAGCACGAGAAAGGGCCGCGGCAACGGGTACGTCTGCCCGTCGACCGTGACCTGGCCTTCGTTCATCGCTTCGAGCAGCGCGGATTGTGTGCGGGGCGAAGCGCGGTTGAGCTCGTCGGCCAACAGCACCTGCGCAAAGATCGGCCCTTTGCGAAAGGTAAACGTCCCGTCGCGTGGGTCGAGCACGGGCGATCCCACGATGTCCGACGGAAGCAGGTCCGGCGTGAACTGCACGCGCACACAATCGACGTTGCACGCGCGCGCGATGGCCTTCGCGAGGGTGGTCTTGCCGACGCCGGGGACGTCTTCGATCAGCACGTGCCCGCCCGCGAGCAGCCCGACCAGGACGCGCTCGATCACCTCGGACTTGCCTTTGATGACCGACTCGAGGGCGCGTCGAAGACGGGCCACTGTCTCGTGAGAGCTCACCGTGTGCTCACTCTCGTAACACGATGCATGGGGGAGCAATACGCGCGCGATCGACGAAACTATTCCGCCCCGCTGGGTCGCTGTTGCGCTTGCTCGGCCCGCTCGCGGATCGCCGCTTCGAGCGCGAAGCGCATCCCGTCGAGCGCTGGGGCCCGCGTCGCGAGCGCGCACGGCTCGCGTGTGTCTGCAAACGCGAAGGCGACGCCCGCGAGGTCTCGCAGCGAGATGCGGTTCTCGATCCGCGCGTACCCGTCGTGCACGATCGCGCACCGCCGACGTCGCCCCCAAGCCTCTCCGTCCCGAAGCGCCGCGGTCAGCGAAAATCCAAGCGGAACGCCCCTCGCCAGCACCGCCCGCGCCCACGCTCGGTACGTCTCGTTCGCCGCCGCGCAGCGGATCGCCTCGGGCCGCACCCAACGCACCAGCGCGCGCAGCAGACCGCCCGCGGCCCGCTCGGTCCGCAGCGACTCGAGCGCCCCGACCGCGTGCTCGCGCACCGTGGCCGCGCTGGCCGTCGCGACCGCGCCGATCCCCAACGTCTCGCACGGGCTCGCGCTGTACAGCTCTGCGCCCACGCGCTCGATCCACTGCGCGTACCGCAGCGCGACCGCCTCGGCGCTCTCGTCTGCGCGCGGCCTGAGCACCCTGCCCACGCATCCCAGCGCATCGCCCGAGAGAGCAGTGTGCACCGCGAATCGATCGACCATCGCGGTCCTCGCGGCGCTGCTGAACCCGGGCGCGACGCGGTCGAGCTCGACGAGCACCCCGCAGCTGCGCGCGGGATCCTCGGCGAACAGCTCGTCCGATCGGCGCACGATGAGCTCGGCGTCGGCCCTCGCGCGCCCTTCGAGCTGCGCGCGACGCACGGGGTCCGAAGGCGGTCGCACCGGCGCGCGCGGGAGCCTCCTGGCCGCAGAAGGCGCGATCGGCCCCAGCGCAGGCGCCGCGAGCTGCCAGCGCGCGAGCTCGGCCCGCGTGACGGGCTCTGTCCCCATGCGCGCGCGAAAGCGCGCTGCGATCTGCGCTCGCGCGGACTGCGCTCCGCCGGTGAACTCTCGGTGCACGCGCGCGGCGTCAGCGCGAGGACGCACGACCCCGTCGGCGCCGAGCTCTTCGAAGAGCGGGTCGAACGCCAACGCCACCGCGAGCGCGGCGTACGCGAGCTCGAACACCCTCGCGGGCCGCTCGCGCTCGGGCTGCTCGACGGGGATCACCCGCACCGCGGCGAGCCGCTCGTCGTGCTCGATCGCGTGCAAGAGCGGCTCGATCGACGCGGGATCGCTGGTGCGCTCGATCATCGCGGGGGTCAGCCATCGCAGCGGGCTGTCTGGTGGGGACGAGAGCCGCTCGCGCAGTCGAGCGCTTTCTCCGCTGCGGCGACGGAGCAAGATGTCCATCACGACCGTCGAGACGTCGGCGCGCGAGGCGTCGGCGAGCGTCCCGCCGTCGAGCTCGTCGTCGCTGTCCGTCGCGACGGTGCTGCGCTCGCCGTGCTCAGCGAGCTGTCGGGCCATGGCTGCGACGGTCGGCGCGAACCAGAGCTTGGCGTTGCCTCGGGTCGAGCCGTGCGCGCGCTCGTACGCGCCGATGGCCGCGAGCGAGACGCGCGCGAAGAAGAGGGCGCGCTCGCGGGTCGCGCCTTCGACGTCGCCGACGAAGTGACCGAGCGCGGCTCGCCACGCTTCGGCGGCCCACGCTTCGATGGCGGAGCTGTCCGCGAGTCGGGGGCCGGACGAGAGCGCGTCGCTGCCGACGTTGCAGCGAAGGATCAGCGCGCGGGTGAGGGCGTTGCGACGCGCGAGCTCGACGCTGAACCCGTTGGCGCGGGCGACGTGGACGAAGCGCTCTCCCGGAAACGGCGGGTTGACGTCGTGCGGGTCTTCGCACGGCACGAGTCGCCCTGCCCAATCGAGCAAGACCACACCGCCCGGAATCGTGACGAGCCAGCCCACGGACCGGCCGCACCGCGCGTAGCGCCTCCCGATCGGATCCGGAAATCCCGCGAGAAACGCGCTCTTTGCGTCGGCGAACTCCTCGCGCAGCGCGCGGTCTGCGGGCTCGACCCACGGCGCGTGCTCGCTGTTGTTCGTCGGGCTCTCGCCGATCCCGAGCTCGAGCGGGTGCGTTGCGCGCGATGCTCGCAGCTTGTCGCAAGACGAGAGCGTAAGCGCGACGAGCGCGAGCGTGGCGAGCGAGGTGCGCATGGGGAGACCGAACGGAGCGCTGTTTTACAACCGCGACGCGCTGCGCGTGTGCGCCAATCGACCCGCGCTCGGTCCCCTTCGCTGGCCTGCGCTTTGCGATACGGTGCGCTCATGGACCGCCTCGCACTGCACCGGTGCGCCCGCCGCGCGTGGGCGTTGTTGTTCTGGACGTTGTTGGCTTGCCTCGCGATGGGGTGCGCGACGAGCGCGCCCGGCGAGCGGCGCTGGAGCATCGTGCGGCTGAGGGACGGGCGAGGGCTGATGGTGCGAGACGTCGAGCGCGGGGCGACGGTGGTGACGGGGCGCGACGGGCACGATCGCGCGGTTGCGTTCAGCGCAGAAAACACCGTGCGAATCGATCCGATGCCAGTGACCGCGGCGGAGGCGGCGCACGCAGAGGCGCCGCGGGCGGATCGAGGCGCAGGGGTGCGCTTCGCGGCGGTGGTTCCGCTCGCGATGCTGGCGGGCACGGGCGTTGGCGTCGCGACGTCTGCGCTGTTTCTGCCGCTGCCGCCGCTGGCGATCGCGATGCCGCTCGTCATCGTCCCGCCCGTGAGCGCCGCGCTCATCTTTGCGATCGGCGGCGAGCTCGGCGGCCGAGGAACGCTCCTCGCCACCGCGCTCGCGCTCTACGGCGGCTTTCTGCTGCAGGGGCTCGTCGTCGTGGGCGGCATCGCCGCGACGCCCGCGGCCGGCGACGTCGCTGCGCCGATTCGCACCGCCGCCATCGTCGCCGCTGCGACCGCGCCGCTTCCGTACGTCTTCGGCTGGCTCGGCTACGAAGCGTCGGGCCGCCAGCGCTCGAGCACGCAACGCGCAGCGCTGGGGCTCCCGCTGTGCGCGCACAGCGGCGGCGTGACGCACTGCTCTTGGGGCGGGCGCTTCTGAACCGCACTGTCGCGTGGGCGACACACTGTCGCCGACGGGCCACACGATCGCGCGCAACGCCCGGCGCGCGGAGACATCGTACGTCTCGTCCAACGCGATGACTTTGTTAGTGGCCGGCGTCGAGCTCGATCAGCGATACAGGCTCGAGCGTCCGCTCGCCACCGGCGGGATGAGCGAGCTCTGGATCGCGAGACACCTCCTGCTCGACCGTCGCGTGGCGCTCAAGTTCGTCCGCATCGACGGCGACGAAGCGAGCAAGCTGCTGCTCAGCGAGGCGCGCATCCTCGCCTCGCTCCGGCATGCGGCGATCGTCGATGTCTACGACTGCGGACTGCTCGACGGCCGGGTCCCCTACCTGGTGATGGAGTACATCGAGGCCGAGACCATGCGCGAGCGGCTGCAGCGCGCGCGGCAGCTCGCCGCCGCGGACGCCGTCGAGGCCATCATCGGGCTCTGTCGCGGCGTGCACGCGGCGCACGAGCGCGGCGTGATCCATCGGGACATCAAGCCCGAGAACATCATGTGCGTCGGCGGGCCGCGCTCCAACGCCGTGAAGCTCATCGATTTCGGGATCGCTTCGTGTCGCCTGCACTCGCGCGGCCCCGTCTCGTTGAGCGGGACGCCCGCGTACATGGCCCCCGAGCAAATCCGCGGCGACGCAGCGGACGCGCGCGTCGATGTGTGGGCGCTCGGCGTCACGCTCTACGAGCTCTTGGCCGGAGCGCCCGCGTTCGACGGGGGCGAAGTGGCCGAGACGCTGCTGCTGGCGACGCGCGGCGTCGTGGCGTTTCCCCGCGCGGCCATCGGGCTCGATGGAGCGCTCTGGCGCGTGCTCATGGGCGCTCTGCGCGTCGAGCCGGCTCGTCGTTGGCAGAGCGCCGCTGCGCTCGGCGACGAGCTCGAGCAGTGGCTGCGATCGCGCGGCGAGCGCGCCACCGAGCGCGCCATCAGCGCCCGCCCGGCCACGGACACGAGCGAACGCGCCGCGAAGTCCGAGCCGACGCTCGACGAACTCATCCGAAAGAAGCTCTCTTCGTCATGACCGACCACCCCACGTTCTTCGCGAACGCCGCCACCGAACCCGCGCTCTCGATCTCGGGCGCCTCCGTCGACGCCCTCGACGACGGCGAGCTCGACCGCGCGCCCTTCGGCATCATCTGCCTCGACAGCGACGGGACCATCCTCCGCTACAACCTCTACGAGTCCACCCTCGCGCGGCTCGATCGCAACGACGTGCTCGGCCGTCACTTCTTCGAAGAGGTCGCGCGCTGCACCCGCGGCCCTGGGTTCGAAGGGAGATTTCGCCGCTTCGTCGCTGGGTCCGACGCGATCGACGACCAGCGCTTCGAGTACGACTTCGACTTCGCCTTCGGCGCGCAGCGAGTGACCGTCGAGCTGCATCGCTTCGACGCGCAAGGCCGCTACTACCTCTTCATCAACCGCCGCGCCGTCGGCCCCGTTCGTCCCCATGTCGACGAAATCGCAGTCCTTCAGCGCGCGCTCGCCCCGGACGAAGGCGAGCTCGGCGTGCGTCGCGACGACAACGAACGGCGCTTCGTCGAGGTCCCGCAGACGTTCTTCCTCGCGCTGCGCTCGACCTTCGCGCGGCTCGCGCCCGAAGCGTGGCCCTTGTTCGCTGCCGAGTGGGGCGTGCAGTGGGGCCGGCGCGCGGTCATCGAGCTCGAAGCCGACTCGCTCGAAGCCTGCAACGCCTCGCTCGAAGACCTCGCGATGTCCGCCGCGGCCAAGCGCGTCGGCGACTACCTGCGCGAGCGCGGCTGGGGCAACGTTCGCTTCGACTTCTCTCCCGCACGCGAAGGCCTCATCGGCCTCGTCGTCGAGCGCTCGGTCCTCTCGTCGGGCGCCACCACGCGCGCGACGCTCAGCGACGTGACCGCGCGCGAAGGCTCGTGCGCGATGCTCGCTGGCTTCTTCACGGGCGCGTTTGGACACCTCGCCGCCCGCAAGGTCAGCGCCCGCGAGGTGTGCTGCCGCTCGCGCGGCGCGCCGCAGTGCGAGTTCGTCCTCGTCGGCGGCGAGCGCGCATCGGCCCTCGACCGCGTCGTCGCGAGCGGCGCCTCGTCGATCGAGTCCGCGCGCGCCGCGCTTCGCAAGCCCACACGAGGCACGACGTGACGCACGACCCCGAACGCTGGGACGTGTCGGACTTCTCTTCGGGAGAGTCCCTCGCCGTGCCCGTCCGCGATTTCTTCGAGACCTTTGCCTGGGATGGCGAGCCGCTCGACCCCGACGCGCTGAGCGCCAGCGAGTTCTTGCAATACCTGTCGTAGTCGTCGCTGACGCACGGCATCATGCGCGCAGAATTCACAGGGCCAATTCGGTTCTTGTGATCATACCTATCCTTGTGCAAGATGCATCTGGTATGGCGATCGACACGCCCTCCGAGAGTTGGCGCAGCGAGCGACTGTGGGTCGGCACCTGGCGCAACCTGGTGATCCAGTGCTGGGACACCGCGGTGAAAAACGACGATCTCGAGGCGGCGACGCGCGTGATGGTCGAGCACGCGAAGCGGTTTCCCGAAGGCGTCGTGACGTTGGCGTTCTTGCGGGCGAGCGGCGTCCCCTCGATGGGCGACGCCGAGCGAAAGCGCGCCGCTGAGCTCTTGCAAGCGAGCACGTCGTCGATGCGCGTCGGCGTGCAAGTCGTCGAGGGCACTGGCTTCGTCGCCTCGTTTTTGCGCAGCGTGATCGCAGGGCTCAGCCGCTTCTCGAAGGCGCCCATGCGCGTCTTCGCGACGCAGAGCGAGGCCGTGCAGTTCATCGTCGATCAGCACCACACCAGCGCGACGCTCGCGGACCTCACGCGCGCCGTCGACGACGTGCACGCCCGCTTGCGTCGCCCGAGCTGACCGCTGCTACGCCGACTCGCGAGCCAAGTAGATCCGCTCGAGCAGCGTTCGATTGTGCACCAGCGGCTTGTCGAAGCGGCCGAGGCGCATGCCGTCGAAGCTCCAGGGCGTCGCCGCGACGGTGCCGATGAAGCGCGCGTCGTCCTCGATCTCGCGCCGCACCAGCGCGAGCACCAAAGGCTTCATCGCCGGCAACGCCAGCGCCCGCAGCGGGTGCCGGTCGCTCGCCGAGACGAACACTTGAAATCGTGTGCGTCGCGCGCCCTCGGGCACCATGAAGATCACCGCGCGCAGCGTCAGCGACGACGGGCGCCCGTCCGCGAGCTCGTGGGTGATCGTGTAGTCCGTGCGCACCGGGTCGAACCGCGTGACCCAGTCGTTGCAGAACAGCGCCCCCTTGCTGATCCCGAACACGCGCATCGCGAGGTTGTCTCGCTGCGGGGCGCGGTAGCTGACCTCGGTTCGGTCTGCGAAATTGCTCGCTTCGAAGCGCACTGATCCTGCGTCGCGCGCGTCCCAGCCGAGCCGCGTGTGCACCCACGGCGTGTGCTCGTCCTCGCTGAAGTTGTCGAGGCACACGTGCAGCGGCGCTTCGAAGAGCGTCGAAAATGCGCCCATGAATTCAAACGGCGCGCCGAAGCGGACCTCGGGCATCGACGACTCGTCCGTCCCCGCGTCGGCGATCCAGAGGTAGCCGTGGCGCTCGATCACGCGCATCGACAACACGTTGCAATTTGTCAGCGAACCTCGCGCCGGTGTGCGCGTGGATCCGTCAGGCGCGTACGACCAGCCGTGGTACGGGCACTCGATCCGACCTCGCACGACCTGGCCCTTCGAGAGCGGCGCGAAGCGGTGCGCGCAGCGGTCGAGCAGCGCCGCAGGAGCGCCGTTTTCGCTGCGAAACAGCGCGTAGTCGCGCGGTCCCACCGTGACGCGCACGGGGCTTTCACCGAGCGCGCTCGACGCGAGGACCGGGTGCCAGAAGCGGGTCACGCCGTCGTACGAAGGCAGCTCGTGCATCGCGCGACGATGGTGACATTCGCGTCCGCGGGGAAGTACTGTTTTTCGATGCACGTCACGCGCAATCGCTTGTCCTTCGTGGCCGCCGCGCTGGCTGCGGCGACCGTCGCGAGCTGTGGTGGCCCGCCGTCGCTGCCCGCGCCGGGGGACATCTTCGACCCGGATCCTGGCCACAATTTTCGCGCGGCGACGGGCGAGGTTCGCATCACGTCGATCACGCAGCGCACGGTGTGCTTCACGACCGACGGCTCGACGCCAGAGTTCGCCAACGGGACGTGCGCGGGCGGCACGACCGCGCGCTTGCCAGCGAACAACCGCATCACGATCGAGTGCGGCGGAGACACCTCGGCGACGGCGATCCGCGGCGTGAAGCTGGCCTTCGATTGGCCTGCGAGCGACGGCGTCGCCGTCCAGACGGTGGCAGGAAACTTCACGCTCGATTGCACGCAGCCCGAGCCGGACACCGACGGTGACGGCGTTGCGAACAACATGGACAACTGTCCGATGACGGCCAACGCGGATCAGGCTGACGCGAACAGCAACATGATCGGCGACGTGTGCGAGGCGATGGGCGCGCCCGACGCCGACAGCGACGGCCGCCCCGACGCCGCGGACAACTGTCCCCGCGTGTGGAACGTCAATCAAGCGGACGACGACCGGGACGGCATCGGCAACGTGTGCGACGCCTCGCCGCGCGGCGAGCAGCCGCTGCCTTGGACCAACGGGACGATGGCCCGCGCGTTCGTCGCGTGGAAGGACGAGCTGCAGTGCAGCCTCAACGGCTGTCGCAATCCGGGCGGCACGGGCTCGTGGCACGGCGACTGTGAGCACGGCGGCACCATCGACTGGAACGTCTCGCTGAGCGGCCTGCGCGCGATCAGCACGTTCACCTACCGCAACTGCGACAACAGCGTGACCGTGCCCGTGCACGACTACATGCGCGACCCGCGCGGGACCGACCCGATGGCGACGCGGATGATGGACGTTCGCTTCTCGGCCAACGGGAGCTTCACGCAGGACACGGACTTCAGCGGCAACGGGTCCGAGAGCGGAATGGTGACGGTGACCGGCTCCTTTGCGGGCACGGCCGTCTCGCACATCCAGATCCGCAACGCCAACCGCGCGCCGGGCGGCTACTTCTCGCTCGCGTGCTCGACGGACCCGATCGAGCAAGAGATGTGCGCGCCAGGAAATCTCCTGGTGAACTACCTGTTTCCCGACTGGACCTGCGAGCCGGGCGGCTGCCCGATGCCCGCCGCTCCGCTGGTCGACACCGACGGCGACGGCGTCTTCGACGACTACGACAACTGCCCCATGGTCGCGAACCCCACGCAGGCCAACGCAGACTTCGACCGCGAGGGCGACGCCTGCGACGCGAGCACCAACTCGATGGACACCGATCGCGACGGCGTACCCGACGTCGGCGACAACTGCCCGATGGCCGCCAACCCCACGCAGCAAGACACCGATCGCGACGGCGTCGGCGACGCGTGCGACATGGTGATGGACCCGGACACCGACAACGACGGGATCATCGACGCGCGCGACAACTGCCCGATGAACGCCAACCCCATGCAGCAAGACACGGACATGGACGGCCAGGGCGACGCCTGCGACTCGACCCCGACGGGGATGGCCCGCTTCGCGCTGCTCAAAGTGAAGACCGGCCGCTGCCTCTACGACAACGGCGGCGACGTTCGCTCGAGCACCACGTGCGACCGCATGCAGCGCAATCAACAGTGGGAGGTGCTCGACGTGGGCTCGGGCCGTCGTGTGTTTCGCAACCTCAACTCGATGCAGTGCCTCAACGCATCGAACTGGGCCGGCGCGATCGGCATGGCCGCCTGCAACATGACCAGCAGCGCGCAGCAGTGGTCGCTCGAGCGCTACGATCAGGGCGGGTTCGACATGCAGTTTCCCCTGCGTTTGCACAGCGCGGTGTACAACTACTGCGTGTACACCGACGGCACCAACGACGTGTACGCGTCGCAGGGCAACTGCGGCCTGCTCGGCACCGAGAACAACCGCAAGATCGGGATCTACCTCGGCGGGGACTTCTCGATGGCGCCCGTCCAGCCCTGAGAGACCTCACGCGCATCTCACCGCGCCCCAGCGCGCCGCGCGATCGGCTACGTTCTTCGCGCGCCCGATGAGACCACTCGCTGCTCGAACGACCCGTCTCGCGGCCGCTCTTTTGCTGCTTTTGGCCGCGTCGAGCTGTCACCGGCAACGCGCGACGGTCTCTGCGCTCGCCGTCGCACACGCGCCTCGCTCGCCGTCCGTCGACGCTGCGGCGGTCGTCGCGACCCCCGTCGTCGACGCGCCGCTGTTCTACGGATCGAGCACCGTGGTCGCTCGTCCCGTCGCGGGTCGCGCTTCGCTCATTGCAGGAAATCTCCGCGTCGAAGTCACCGACGACGGCGCGGTTCGCATCGCGACCGAAGCGCCCGCGACGCGCATCCGCTGGCACGTCTCGCTCGGCGCCGACCGATGGGCCTTCGTCACGAGCGAGCAACAAGTGCTCGTGTCCGACACCTTTCTGGGGCCCTTCGTCGCCGTCGAGACCATGCGCTCTCCGATCATTCGTCACGCGACAGGCGCGGTCGCCGCCGTGCGCCTCGACGACGGCGAGTGGCTTCGCGTCGACGCCAGCGGCGTCCGATCGCTCTCGGCCGCGGGCGATGGCGTGATCGCTGTGCACTTCGTCGACTCGACCGTGGGCTACGCGATCCGCGCGCCAGGCGTCGTGCTCCACACCCGCGACGGCGGCGACCGATGGACGCCGCTCGCCCTCGAGCGCGACGTCGCGATCGACTTCGAGCCGCGGTCCGATGGCGCGCTGCTCGTGCGCGCAGGCCGCGGTCTCTACGAGATCGACGGCGACCGACTCGCGCCGAGCGCAGCCGTCGCACAAGAGCCGCCCTCCGTCCCGCCCGCCGTCGCGCAGCGCGCGGTCGAGCGCTGGGACGCTCACTGGCGCGCGCATCTCTGGCCCGCGGGCGCTACGTACTTCTGGCTGTCGAACGGCATCGCCAACTTCGCGACCATCGAGCACCGCGACGCCCTGTTCTGGTGGGCCGACGGCGCCGTGCATCGCCTCGGTCGCGACGGCAGGCGCAGCGAGTTGCCCGTCGACAACGCCCGGTTCTGCGCGCTCTTTCGCTTCGGCGCCAAGCTGCTCGCGCACTGCAAATCGCCACGCGAAATCGGCGACGCTCGGGTGATCGAGCTCGACAGCGAGACGCTCGCGCAACACACGCTCGTCCCTGCGCTCCGTGACTTCTCGACGGTGCATCCTTCGACCAACGGCTACGCGATCCTCTTCGGCGCGGTCGCGAGCGGAACGTCCGACCCCGAGCGCGCCATCTGGACGCGAGACGACCCGCGCCTGCGACCGCTGCCGATGATCGACCGCGACGCGAGGGTCGTCGTCGACTGGCCCGTGCTGCTCATGGTCGATCACCGCTCGGCGCAGTTTGCTCGGCTCGACGCTGCCTCGCCGCGCCTCGAGCACATCGCTCTTCGCAGCGAGCGCGAGCCCTCGACGCGCGGGCCGGACGTGTGGACATTCTCGATCCGAGGCGACCGTGGCTACGCGATCCTTCGCCGCGTCGAGCAACGCGACACCTGCGAGCTCGTGCTCGGCACGGGGCCGACGCCGTCGGCGCGCACGCTCGTCCGCGACTGCGTCAACCCGACGGGCGTCGCGTTCGTCGACGACCGGTTCGGCGTGATCACCGAGCGATTTCGCACACGGATCACCCGCGACGCGGGCGCGCGCTGGACCGACATCGCCCGCTCGACCGGCGTCGAGCCCGAGGACGTCGAGGCGCAGCTGCGACGGCTGCCCGCCCCGCGCGTCGACGGGACGGCGATCGTCCTCAGCCCCCACCGACGCATCGAACAACGGCCGCTCGCGCCGGAAGGCGACCGCGATTGGGACCAGTTCGGCGTCGGCGTCGCGACCGAGAGCGACGAAGGCGACCCTGTTCGCGCCGACAGCGCCCCGTACGAGCCGCAGCGCTGCGCGCGCAGCGGCCGCGTCACCAGCACTTCTGCGCCCAGCCGTACGGAGTCCTCGCGCAACATCGCGCTCGCCCATCAACGCACGCGCGTCACCGTGCGCGTCGGTCGCGCCCCGAACCCGCGCGTCACCGTGCTCTGGAGCGGCGAAGACACGGGCCCCGGTCGCTTCGAAGGGCCGCCGCCGTGGCGCGAACCGGCGGCGGACTTCGAGCACGCAGATGCTGTCGGCTACGTGCTGCGCGGCGCCTCGCGCGCGGGCATTTTGCTCGAGCGGTGCCTGCTCGTCGACGGCGCTGCGCGCGCGCACGAGCCCCGAGCGTGCGACGTCCGATGGCTCACCCGCGACGGCCGCGCGATCGCGATGGACCTGCAAAATCCCCCGCCAGGAGCGCACGGGGCCTGGGTCGTCCGCGCCGCTCCCGACCGCGGCGGCTGGGTCGTCGAGCTCGGCTCCGCGCAGCGTCGACCGCTGATCAGCTGGAAGCAATGGCAGCTCTGGCGCCCGGACAGGACGATCGGTCGCTGGGGCGACCTCGTGCGCGACTGGCAGCTCGAAGAGCGCCACTCGCTCGCGCGCGTCGGCGGTCGCTGGGGCGTGGTGAGCGGCGGCCAGTTTCATGGCTACGAAGCGCCCGATGCCAGACCGTTTCACGCCCTGGTCGACGGCGGGCTCTGCCAGAGCCGCGCGCAGCCCGACGCTGATTTGTGGGTCGCTTCGAGCGATGACATCTCCGTCGCTCCGGTGTTCGAAGGGCTCCCGCGATGGACCGCGGTCCTGCGTCGCGTCGACACGGTGTGGTGCATCGAGCGCGCGTACGAGTGGCAGCGCTGGTTCGAGTGGACCACCGTCGAGCGCCCACGCGAGGCCCTCTCGTGGACGGTGATCGCGGACCGCAGCAGCACCGGCGCGCACGGCGAGGCGCTTCGGGTCCGAGAAGATGCGACCGTCGATCGCGCGCGCGTCCAATGCGAGCCGCGCGTCCCCGTGAGCGACGAGCCCGAGTACTACTGAAGCTCAGCGCTCCAGCGGGCGGCGGTGCCCACGATCGACTCGTCCTGGCTCCGCGGCAGGCTCGCGTAGCACGCGCGCGCGCGGGCTCGATCACCGGTGAGCTGCTCGGCGCGACACAGGGCGAGCGCGACCTCGGGTTCGTCCGCGCGTCCGCGCAGGTCCGAGAGCATTTCGAGCGCCCGATCGCGGACCGAAACGTCGTCGCGCGCGATCGCGAGGGCCTCGAGGTACAAGCGCGCCGCCCGCAGGGTCTCGCCGCTGAAGCTCGCGCCGTGCGCGGCGATCATCGTGGCCATGGCCGCGTCCATGCGATCGAGCCGCTCGCGCTCGCGCGGCGGGAGCTCGTCCTCGAGCATCGCTCGCGCGGACGCGCGGTGATCGAGCAGAAACTCCAGGTTGTCCACGGACGCGCGCGGCGAGTAGCCCTGCAGCGGCGCTTGAAACTCCAGCACGGGGCGGTCTTCGGTGTTGATCGGCGCGTCGGCGAGCGCGGCGCGCAGCGAGCGTCCGTCGGCCAGGACGGTCGAGAGCATCTTCGCGGGATCGGCCAGCGAAATCTCTCGCAGATCGTCGGCGATGCGCGGCGCGGCCATGCGCGACGAGAGCCGGTCCCAGCGCAGGGCGCGCCGGTCGCGCCACCCCACGAGCACGACGTAGTGCGACGGATACCCGTTGGGCCACGTCACGATGAAGTCGCTGAAGACCTCGCCGAACGTGCGCAGCGCGACCTTGAACATCGCTCGAGACAGCCCGCCGACCGGCAGCCACACGGCGACGACGCCGCCGGGCGAGAGCCGCGCGCGCGTGTAGCGAAAGTACTCGAGGTCGTAGAGGTTGGCGTTGGAGCGATAGCGCAGGTCCGTGCAGTCCGTGGCGATGATGTCGTACGTTGATTGTGTGTGCGCGAGGTACGAGCGCGCGTCGTCGAGCACGACGCGGTAGCGCGGGTCGCGGCGCGCGAGCAGCCCGTGGTTGGACGCGGTGAGATACGGCGCGCCGTGCAGCATTTCGGGGGCGATTTCGACGGCGTGCACGGCGTCGAGGCGGTCGTGGAGGAGGTAGGAGTGCGAGGTTCCGCCGCTGCCGAAGCCCACGGTGAGCGCGCGGCGGGGGCGATCGACGAGCAGCATGGGCACGTGGGCGAGGGACTTCTGGTCGGTGAGCATGGTCGGGGACGTCCCTGCGACCGGAACGCCGTCCACGTCGATCCGAAGGTACCCGTCGTGCGCGCGCGCGACGGTCACCGTGGCCGTCGGGCCCTCTTCGTAGAAGACTACCGGCGCGTTGTCCGCGGTGAGCTGCGGTCGCGCGGGCAGCCGCCAACGGACGGCGGCGAGCGCGCACAGCACCGAGACGACCATCATCGCGCGGTGCCGCCGCAGCGCGTCCGGCGCGCGAGAGAGCACCGCGAGACCCGTGACCGCGAGCGCCGCGCCGACCGCGAGGATTCCTCGCGCGATGCCGATGCGCGGGACGATCACAAACGCCGCGAGCAGCGAGCCCGCGATGGCGCCCGCGGTGCTCGCCGCGTAGAGCCTCGCGACGAGCGGTCGAGCGCTGGGCGCACGGGACGTCGCCGCGCGAATCGCCGCAGGAAAAGCCGCACCGAACAGCACCGCTGGCGCCGCCACCACCGCCGCCGCCTCCGCGATCACGTTGGCGAGCGCGCGCCGCACGACCAGGTTGTTCGCGATGTCCAGCGGCCGGCCGAACGGCGCTCCGCCGCGCGTCGTGGCGACCAGCGCTGAGACTGCGACCAGCACACCGGCGAGCGAGACGAGCGCTCCGTACACGAGCCCCGGCCGTCGCGTGCGCGCGAGCACCGGCGCGATCGCGAGGCTGCCAAACGCGACGCCTGCGAGCACCACCCCGAGCATCGCGGGAAACGTGTACGTCGTGTTGTTGAGCCACGAGAAGCGAAACGCCAACGCCCGCGACCAGAGCACTTCGCTCGCGATGCACGCGACGCCCACGAGCGTAGTGCTCGCGAGCACGATGGTCGGGGCGATCGAGGGCTGCTCTGCGAGCGCTTCGTGCGCGGCCGAGGCTTCGCCTTCGCGTGCGGGGACGAACCTGTGCGTGAGCGCGGCGGCGAGCGCGACCGCGAGGTTGAGCGCGACCGCGACGCGCTCGGTGCCCGCGACGCCGAGCTCGCCGATCGCGTAGAAGCCGGCGAAGAACGTTCCGATCACTGCGCCGAGGGTGTTGGCGGCGTAGAGCGTGGCGACGTTGCGCGGCGGCACCCTCCGCACGAGCAGCGGAAACGTCGCCCCCATCAGCGCCGCAGGCGCGCCCACCACCACCAGCGCCAACGCGAAGCGCACCGCGGTCAACCGCCCCGTCGCAGCGCCGTCGTCGTAGAGCATCGAGTCCACCCCGCGCAGCCAGGCGATCAACGTCGGGACGCTCCATCCCGCGACGGCCACGCCCGCTTCGAGCGCCGCGTACGCGAGCAGCGGCCTGCGCGTCGAGCCCGCGCGCCCCTTGTGGCTAGCGATCAGCGCGCCCAGCGCGAGCCCCGCCATGTACGCCGCCAGCACCGCGCTCACCGCGCGAATGCTCGCGCCGAACACAAACGTCAGCCTGCGCGTCCACACGACCTCGTAGATCAGCGCGGCGACGCCCGAGAACACAGCGATCGCGTGCACGATCCATGGCCCCGCGCCGAGCGCCCTCGCGCCCGATGCGGGTTGGTCCGTCGCGGCTTCGTCTCGCTCGTCGTCGTGCACCGGGCGAAGCTACCCAATCTTCGACGCGCCGACGGTCGCGCACGCGCTGCGTCGTTCGACTTTTCGCTGCAGGGTCTGGGCGCGCGACGCAGTACGCTCCGCGCTCGCTCAACCGAAGGCTGAAGACGCATGAACCACTCTGTTCGCCAGGGGCGCGTGTACCCGTTGGCGCCACGATTCCAGGCTGACGAAGTCCTCTCGCTGACCGCGCTCGAACAAGCGGCGCGCATCGCCGACGGGACGCTCACCTCGCGCGAGCTCGTCGATCGCTACCTCGATCGCATCCAGCGCTTCGACGGAGAGCTCAACGCGTGCATCACGGTGCTCGCCAGCGCCGCCCGTCGCGAGGCCGAGCGGGCGGACAAGCTGCGCGCGCAGGGGCGGATCATCGGGCCGTTTCACGGCGTCCCCACCGCCATCAAAGACCACCACCTCGTGCGCATGACCCGCACGCGGCTCGGCTCGCGCGCGTTCGACTGGCTCTTTACGCCGATGGACGACCCCTTCGTCGCAACCTTGCGCGCCGCCGGCTTCGTCGTCATCGCCAAGACCGCGATGTCCGAGCTCGGCATCTTGCCCATCGTCGAGACCGAGCTGCAGCCCCCCACGCGCAACCCGTGGAACACCACGCGAACCGCCGGCGGTTCGAGCGGCGGCGCGGGCGCTGCGATCGCCGCGGGGCTCGTCCCGATCGCGCCCGGCAGCGACGGGGCAGGGTCCGTGCGCATCCCGTCGTCTCTTCACGGGCTCGTCGGTCTCAAGCCCACCCGCGGACTCGTGGCCGATCCCTCGAACAAGATCGACACCTACGGGCTCGCGAGCAACGGTCCGATGGCCCGCAGCATCGACGACGCGGCGGCGCTGCTCGACGTGATGTGCGTGCGCGACCGCGGCGATCACTTGTTTCGCTCGCGTCTGCCCGTGCGTCCGCTGCGCATCGGGCTCGTTCTCGATCCCCCCGTGGGCGAGCTCGACCCGAGGATCGCCGCGCGCGTCGAGTTGGCCGCGCAGCGCCTGCGAGACGCCGGGCACTCGGTCGAGCGACGCGCCGGGCCGCAAGGGACGCTCGATGACTTCTTGCCGGTCTACCAGCGCTTCGTCTCGCGCATCCCGGTGTTGGCGCCGAAGCGCCTCGGCGAGTTCGCGCGGTGGTTCTGGCAGTCCGGTCGCTCGGTGCCCGAGTCGCTCGCCGACAGCTTGATGCGACGCTTCGAGCAATCCGGGCGCGAGGCGATGGAGGGCATCGACGTGATGCTCAGCCCCACCATCGGAGTCCCTGCGTTCGAAGCGCTGCAGTTCGCGCACTTGGGGCCCGAGGCGCTCTTTCGAGCGGCCGCGCCGCTGGGCGCGTTTACGGCGATCGCCAACGTCACGGGGCAGCCGGCGCTCACGGTTCCGTTTGGTCTCGTCGACGACATGCCCGTGGGGGTTCAGCTCATCGGCGAGCACGGAGCGGACGCGCAGCTCTTCGCCCTCGCGCGCACGCTCGAAGCGTAGGCGACCCGGATCAGAGGGCGATCGGGGCGATGCGCGCGAGGCTCCACGCCGAGGTGCCGAGCTGAACGGTGCCCGGATTCGCGAAGACCGCGTGCAGGCCGAAGGGCTGATCGGCCGCCGTCGAGCCGCTCGCCGCGCGGGGCGTGAGGGCGCCCGCAGCGATCACGAAGACCTTCTGGTTGACGTCGAGGTCGACCGCGAAGCGCGCGGCGATCGTGTTGGTGCCCGCGGCGCGAACGCCGACGGTGATCGGGTCGGTCGGCGCGGTCGTGCCCGCGGCGGCGGTGTTCGCTCCGCGCGCGAGGTTCGGAAACAGCGTGGTGAACGTCGCGCCGGACACGACGCCGACGTCCACCGACGGGGCGTCGCCGCTCGCGTGCACCGCGACGATGCGCGGGGCCGTCGCCATCGCGGCGTCGTTGGTGATCGCGTACTGCAGCGGAAGCACTGCGAAGGGCGAGTCGGCCGGCGTCTGCCCTGCTTGCGGCGCGAGAAAGTACGCGGCGATCGCGAGGTACTGCTGCCCTGCTTCGACCGCGACGGACGGCACCGTAAACGCCGGCGCGCCCGCCGGCCGCGCGCTTCCCGCGCTGTACGGAAAGATGTCGAACCCGTAGCTGCCCGGCGGCACCTGCACGGTCGTGATCGACCGCGGGCTCGCCCCTGCGGCCGCAGGAAACGCCAGGTTGTCTGCCACTTGCAGCGTTCGCATCGGGTTGGCGCCAGCGCCCGCGGGCCCGGCGAACACGTCGACCGCCGGCGCGTCGGCGCCCGCGTGAACGAGGTGCACGCGCGGGTTCTGTCGGATCCACGCCGTGGTCCCCATCTGGTTGACCGCGAGCAATCCGAAGCCGTTGTTGACCGCGGCGTCCATGCTCGGGAGCAAGCCCGTCGCGATCACGAACCACTGGTTGCCCGCGCCCAGGTTGGGCGTCGTAAACGCCGTCACCGTCGCTGCAGGCGCGCCCGTCACGATGCCCACTTGCAGCGCGCGATCGCCAGGCAACGAGACGCCCGCGGCGCCCGTGTCCGCGAAGCGCGCGAGGCTCGCGACCTCGGCGGTCGCAGGGTTGTCGTTGCCCACGTCGATGCCGACCGTCGGCGCGTCGCTGCCCGCGTGCACCACGCGAACGCGCGCGTTGGCTGCGTCCGCGGCGAAGTCTTCGGCCAGCGCGAGCACGCGAAAGCGATCCGCTGCGTCCATCGACCCGAGCCGTCCTGCGGCGATGACCGTGTACGACTTGCCCGCCTCGAGCGTGACCATCGGCGTGGTGAACGCCGGCATGCCCATCGCGCCCGCCGCGCGAATGTCGAATGCGATCGCGCCAGCCGGCAGCGAGAGGTACGCCGACGCCGCGCCGTACGCGAGGTTGCTCAGCGCCGCGGTGGCCGCGCCAGCCGCGTACACATCGACGTTGGGGGCGCCCGGCGCCGCGTGCACGACGCGAACGCGCGCCGTCGCAGGGGCCGCGTCCGGGGCCGCATCGGGCTGCGCGCTCGCATCTGGCTGCGACGTCGCGTCGGGCTGCGACGTTGCGTCGGGCTGCGACGTTGCGTCGGGCTGCGACGTGACGTCCGACGGAGCGCTCGCGTCCGAGCCAGCGTCTCCAGAGGGCGTCGGCGTGCTGCAGCCAACAACACCAGCCACGCTCAACAAGACGAGCGAGAGCGAGAGAGAACCACGCGGTGCAAGGATGTATTTCATGGGTCGAGTGCTCCTGTGCTCGACACGTTCGCCACAGGGAGAACAGCGCGCGTCGAGCGCCTCAATGGATGCGAGGCGCGCGGGTGTGTTGCGGATGTTTCCCCTGAAAAAACAAAGCGCAAAAAGCGATCACATCGGAGAAGACGAAGCGACTCTTCGGACCGCGTGATGCCGCTCGCTGCGAGATGTTGCACCGCTCTCGAGCCCCTTCGTAGCTGCGTCGGCTCACGCGTTCGACGACGGCTCGAGGTACGCGCGCAGCTCCGCGCGCCCGTCGCGCACAGCGATCACGGTGACCGATGCGGTCGAGCAACGACGTCGCTTCGACCAAGGGCGCGGAGGCGCGAGCCCGCGCTCGATGTACGCGCGGAGGTACTGAATCGGCAGTTGATGGCTGACCAGGACGAGCGCGGGCGCGATGCGCGTCGGCGCGAGGGTGGCGTCCAGCGTCCGCGCTGCGATTTCGGCGGCGCTCTCGTCGCTCGATCGCCGATCGAACCATCGCCGCGCGTGGCCCCAGAGGTCCGCGCGGTAGCGCAGGCCGTCGAAGCGCGAGAGGGCCTCGATGATGCGCGGATCGACCGTCGGCGGCTCGATCGCGAGCTGCGTGGTGATGATCGTGGCGCTCTCGGTCGCGCGCTCGAGGGGGCTCGCGACGACCGCCGTGGGCGCGGGCCGCTGCGCGGCGAGCCAATGCGCGGTCGCCTCGATCTGAGCGCGCCCCGCGGTCGAGAGCGCATAGCCCGGCAGCCGCCCGTAGCGAACGCGCCCGGGGTTGTGCACTTCGCCGTGACGCACCCAGTACACGATCCGCTCGTCGCTCACGGGGCGTCGCCTCGGTGGTGGGGCGGGCGGGCCGCGGGCTCGTCTGCGCGCGCGTCGATGCGCGAGAGCACCGCGGCGAGACGATCGCGGTCGGACTGAGAAATCTCTGGGTAGATCGGGACGAACAGGACGCGCTTCATCGCTTGCATGGCCTGCGTGGGCGACAGCTCGGGGCGATCGTGGGGGGCGTCGAGGGCGGTGATGCTGGTCGTTCCGCGGGCGGCGTCGAAGCCTTCGGCGCGGAGGTGGGCGATCGCGGCGGCGGGGCGATCGAGCAGCGGCGCGAAGAGCCAGTGCGTGCGCTCGGGCATCTCGTCGCCGAGCGCGCGGACGGACCCACCCATGCGAGCGAGCATTCGCTCTCCCGCGGCGGCGCGTCGCTCGGCCCGTGTTGGGTCGTACCGCGCGATCCTGCGCGCGAGCAGCGAGAGCATCGGCCCGCATGGCTGCCGCCTCAGCGCCGCGAACAGCGCCTCGGTGTCCGCCGCAGGAAACCCCCTCGTCATCGACATCACCACCGCGTCGAGCCCGGGTCCGTGTCGATCGCACGCTGCGCCGAACGCTCGGTACACCCGCGGCTCGCGCGGCACGATCAGCGCCGCGTACTGCGCGAGCTTCTTCGCGTACGCGCCGCTCGGGTGCGCGGGCCACTGCGCCTGCCCTGCGCGCATGCGCGCTCGAAGGCCGGGGTCGCGCACGCGCACGAGCGCTCCGCCGAGGCACGTCGCCGTCTTGATCGAGCCGAAGCTGTGAAACACCACCGCAGCGTCCCGCGCCGCGAGCGAGCTCGGGCCGAGGTAGCCCTGCGCGTCGTCGTCCACCAGCGAAATCCCATGCCGCGCGCTGAACTCCCGCGCGGCGCTCATGTCCGCTCGCGCGCCGAGCAGCTGCGCCACGACCAGCAGCTTCGAGCGCGAAGAGCGCGCGCGTTCGAGCGACGCTTCGGTGGGCGAGAGCGTGCGGGGATCGACGTCGACCGGGATCGGGACGAGCCCGTGGCCGCGGACGATGCGAGCCATGTCCGGGATCGTGAGCGCCGAGAGCATCACTTCGTCGCCGGGTCGAAGGTCGAGCGCGCCGAGCAGCAGGTCGAAGCCCGATCGCACCGAGTGCGTGGCGATGAGCTCGTCGCCGACTGTTGCAGCCAGCGCAGCCGCTGCCGGTCGCGCGTCCCGTCCCCGCGCGCACTCGGCGAGGCCAAACGCGAGGTCTTCGACGGCGATGTCGATGCGATGCCTGGGGTGCAGCATGCGCCTCACGTGTAGAAGCGCGCCACGCCTTGCTTGGCGTCGCTGCGCCCGTCGCTGGCCCAGCGGTACTCGGGCTCGCAGCACTCGTTGATGACCTGCATCACGCGATCTGTCTCTCGCTGCAGCGCTTCGTAGTGAGCGTCTTCGTGCTCGGGATCGAACGGCCGATAGTCCGGCGGAACGATGCTCCGATCCACGGTCATGGGCTTCGCGATGCGGATCACCACGCGTCCGCCGCGCGAGAGCGGATGATCCTTCGCCACGAACACCTCGCGGCAGCCGCTGACCCCCACGGGCACGATCGGAACGCCGAGCGCCAACGCCGCCTGCACGGCGCCCGGATGGCCAGGCGTGAGCTGCTTGGACGTGGCTCCTTGGGGATAGATGTGCTGGTGCCTGCCAGCGTCGCGGCCTTGCCGCGCGAGGCGAAGGCTCTCGCCCATGAGCACGCGGTACGCTTCGCGAATCGCGCTGCGAAAATCCAAGCGACTCGGCAGCGCGACGCCCGCGATGGACGCCGGAGCGTCGAGCGGCGTCGTGAGCGAAGGATCAACGGGAGCCCCTTCGTCGACGTGCGCGCGCAGCGCTCGGTACTCGTCTTCGCTCGGCTTGCGGCGGTGCACCGAGGCGAAGTGCGACGCGATGAGAAAGCCTCGCGAGACGAGGGGGATGTTGCCGCCCTTTCCGAGGATCCAGCGCATCGCGGGGTGCTTGTAGTCGCGGGCTTTGATCCACGTCATGAGCTGCAAATCGTGGTGCAACAGCGCCGCGCGCAGCGGAAGAAAGTCGAACTTGTGCGTGTGATTCGGGCAGAAGATCGCCGGGCCGCGCGGGAGGTTCTCGACGCCGATCAGCTCGGTCGTGGCCCGCGGCGGCAGCCAGAGCAACAGGTCGTTGAAGGCCCGTCCCGCGAGGCTCCACGCGGGAGTGCAGATGGGGTTGGTCACACGCAGCAGGTCGAGCACGGAGGTCAGTACGGTACCGCGGCGAGGGCGTCGATGGCGCGCGCTTCGTCGCGACGGGTGCGCGGCGGCTGACGCGACGCGCGCTACGATCGACGCGATGTCTTCGCTTCGACGGCTCGGCGCGGTCGCGATGATCTTCTGGGCGTCGTCGTGCCAACGGCGAGAGCGGCCCGCGGTGCGCGCGGCGTCGCCCGCGAGCTCCGCAGAGCGCGCCGCGCCCGACGCTGCGGTCGACAGCGGCGTCGACCGGCCGTACTCGCACGAGGTTCGCTGTGCCGCGCTCGCCCGCAAGGCGCTCGCTGCGTGGAGCAGCGCTGTCTCGGGCGCGTGTCGCAACGACGACGAGTGCGAGTGCGTCGACGGCGCGCGGCCGTGCGCCGGCCAGAGCTCTGCCGAGCGAACGACGTTTGCCCGCGAGGCTCCTGCGGCGCGCGCGATCGAGGCCCAGCGCCTCGCGCTGCGGTGCTTCGACGCGCTCGCCGTGGCCGCGCAAGACCAGCAGTATTGCGCAGGCAGCGACGCCCTCGAGCCCTGCGAGGCGACCTGCGTCGAGGGGCGCTGCCAGTCGAGGGCTCGCTGCGTCGCGCTGCGGGCGCAGTACCGCGCTGCGATCGAAGAGCGCGCGTGTCGCGCGAGCGCAGACTGCGTGACGGTCCTCGGCGTCGCCAACGCTGCCATTGCGCGCGGGGCCGTGACGCGCGTCGCGGCGATCGAGGCCGCCCTGCGCGCCGAGCGGTGCGCCGGTGAATTCGGCGTGCGCCGGGACATCGACGCGGCCTGTCGTGGTGGGCGCTGCGCGACGCGCGCCACCCTCGGAGTCCAGTAGCGCCTCCGACGTCGGCCCATCGCGACACCCGTCGCGACGCGGTGCTGGAGTACAACGCTCGACGACACGATGCCCCCCGAACGAGACGACGAACCGTCCGCCGATGATCCGTCGATCCGCGAGCAGCTCGCCGCGCAGCTCGAGACGCGCGCGAGAGAGAGCAGCGAGATCGGCGACCACGAAGCAGCGCTGGAATTCTACAGCCAGTGCCTCGCGCTCGCGCCGTCCGCGGCGTGGCGCTACCACCTGCGCGCCAACGCGCGGGCGTCGCTCGGCGACGTCGACGGCGCGCTCGATGACTTCTCCCGCGCCATCGCGTTCGGCCACACGGACTATAGGGTCTTTCACGACCGTGGCTTGCACCGATCGCAAGTGGGCGACGAGAGCGGCGCGCTCGAGGACTACTCGACGGCGATCGAGAAGAACGCGACCGCACCAGAGCCGAGAAACAACCGCGCGATGATCTTCTTGCGCCGCGGCGAACTCGATCGGGCCCGCGACGATCTGCTCGTCGCCGTCGCAAACCTCGAGAACGTCGCCGTCGCGCCGGGCATCTACCACTGCTCGCTGGCCGAGGTGCTCTGCGCGCTCGGCGCGCTCGACGAAGCCGAACTCGCGCTGCGAGCGGCGATCGCGCTCGACCCCCAGTGGCGCGAGTACGCGCGTACGGCGGACGAGCTGCGCGCGCTGCGCGGCCGCGTGGACGATTGAGCCCGCCGCGCGGACGGACGAGCGGGGACGGACGAGCGGGGACGAGCGGGGACGGTGTTCAATAGTTCACGAGACCCGGATAACTCCGCGAAATTGCTCGGCGCGGGTCCACGCAGGGGACCGGGAGCGCACAGAGTGCGCGACCGCGAGCGCGTTCGAGAGCGCAGCAGCGCCTTGAAGGGTCATGCGCGCGAAGGTGAACGCGCCACGTGGTGTCGCGGAGTTATCCCGGCGTCGTGAACTATTGAACACCGTCCCCGGGCGGCCACGGTCCGTTGCCGCGCGCGCTCTCACGGTGAGAGCCTGCGCGCTCATGAGTTCTCTTGTGCTCGTGGGGATCGCCCTTCCCTTCGTGGTCCGCATGTGGGCGTGGCGCCAATCGACGGTGAAGTCCTCGGCCGAACCACAGCGAGCGGTCGTGACCCAGGAGCTGCTCTTCGAGCAAAACGAGTCCGTCGCGCTCGGGCGCCTCGCGCTGCTCGCGATCGCAGCGGACGGCCGCATCACCGACGACGAGTGGCGCGCCCTCCTCGAGTGGATCGCAGACCATGGAATCCCGATCACCCGCGAGGCCCTCATCGAGCGCCTGGGCTGCCCAGTCGAGAGCCTCGCCAACCGGGAGGTGCTCGAGCGACAGGTGCGCGCGCTGCGTCCGTTTCTCGGGCCCGCCTCGCTCGAGATCGCGATCGACGTCATCCACAAGATGATCGCCGCGGGCGCGACGATGGACTCGCCCGGTGACTATCGCCGCCACGGCGCGGACTCGCGCGTGCTGCTGCAGCACTTCACGCAGTGGCTCACGGACTGACGAGGCTCGTCGCGC
>JAAFIF010000149.1 GCA_013298625.1 Myxococcales bacterium | reverse complement strand
GTCTTCCGATCTACAGCGCCCGCACCGTTACGAGTGTTCTCTACGGGCGAAGCGCAGCGGTCTCGCGACCGCAGCTAGCCAATGGAGCTCGGCGACGACTGTCGTTGCCTGAGCCACGGTCCCCACGGAAGACTCGATCCTCGACGCTCTCACCGTCGCGGCGCTGCTGCATCGAGCGAAGGTCGTGAGCGAGTCGAGGACTGAATCTTCAGCGAGGACCGCGGACGAGCCGCGCGCGTTCGAATGCTCGCCATTGGCTAGCTGCGGTCGCGAGACCGCTGCGCTTCGCCCGTAGAGAACACTCGTCACGGTGCGGGCGCTGATGCCCGGCCCCTTGGCTCCGGGACGTCGCTTCGCCTGTGATTTTCCAGACAGAATTTGGGCAACGATGAGCCCTTGGGCTCCGGGCCGTTCCGCTGTGATTCTCCACACAACTCTTGGGCAACGATGAGCCCTTGGGCTCCGGGACGCTTCGCCGCTGTTTCTCCAGCTAGAATCTCGGCAACCATGAGAGACGAGCCCCCGGCCTGACGCCACCGCGTTTCGCTCCGATGCAACCACGCTCCGTAAGCCCTCGGCCCGTTCGATCGTTGCACCCGATGATGCGCTGCGCCCTCGTCGCCTCCCTCTTGCTCGCCGCGTGCGCGACGACGCCTCGATCGAACACCACGGACCCATTGCGCCCGACGCCTCGGTTCACGCCGGCCCCTCCCCCGGGCTCGCCACCACCCCAAGTCGCGCGCCACCCGCTCGGCGGCCGAGCGACGCCTCGCCCGATCATGGTCGTCGACGCGCATCACCCGATTCAGTTTCCGCGCAGCTACGCGGTGGGCGACCAGCTCTGGACGCTCTACAGCACGGTCGCGCAGGACTCGATGGAGGTGCACCTCGCGCGCACGGATCTCCGCGCGCTGCAGCCGCTCGGTCGCACGGTGCTCACGCATCCCGATCACAACCTGAGCGCGTACGCCTCGCTCGCGATCAGCCCTGATCGCGTCGCGATCGCGTTCGACGACGATTCGTTTGGGCCGCGCACGTCGCACATGACGCTGCTCGATGTCTCGCAGCGCGCGCCGGCGAGCTCGATCAGCGCCACGCAGCCGAACGCCATGTTCGCGGACAGCACCAGCGCGTCGGTGCTCTGGAATCCCCTCGCGCAACAGTGGCTCATCCTCGCCGCCGCCAACAACGACACGTACTTCGCGCGCCTCCGCGCCGACGGAACGCTCATCGCCGGCTCCTCGGTCTCGCTTTCGGCGACGCGCTACTACCGCGGCTGCGGAGAGACCTTCTTGTGGACCGGCTCGGAGGCGGTCGCCCTCGTGCGCTCGGTGGCGCAGCGATGGCAGCTGCTGGTGATCAACGAGCGATCGCACAGGATCGTCGAGCTCGGCTTGCCCGTAGCGGGACAGCTCGGAGAGGCGTCGCTGTCCTACGACCACGGCCGATGGGGCGTCGCGTGGATGGACGACGAAGGGGCGAAGGTCTCGGTCGTGACCGATGAACAAACGCACTCGCGCGTCCTGCGGTTGAGCTCGGGCGATCGCTCGGCGGGCAACCCTGTGATCGCGTTCGCGCGCGATCACCACGTCGTCCTGTGGACCGAGAACCCGTCGACGACGCTCATCCGCCGCGCCTTCGTCACCCGCGACGGAACGCTCGCGGCCACCGACACCTTCGCCACCCACCCGACCGAGCACCAATGGTGGCCGCACCTCGCGCCGATCGAAGACGGCCGAAGGCTCGTCTACACCTGGCAGAGCGGGCAGACCCAAGCGCTGCTGTGGCTCAGCGAGTGAGCTCCCGCCGCGCGCGGAGGTCCGCGCTGGTCATGGGCCCGCGCAGCCAGCTCAGCGTGTCCCGGGTGCGCGCGAGGATGGGCCCGCGCCGGTCGTGGGCGTCGCGCCACACGAACCACCGCGGCCCGAGGTCTTTCACCGTGTCCGCGAGCGAGAGCTCCGAGCCGCTCGCTTTGCTTCGTCGCGAGACCTTCGCGCCCGTCAGGCCTTCGATCACCCGCGCGCGGTCGGCGTCGGTCTGCAGTCGGCCGACGGCCCAGAGCCCCGCGTTCGAGATCGTGCGGTAATCGAGGTCCATGGGGTTCTGCGTCGCGAGCACGACGCCCACGCCAAACGCCCTCCCCTGCTTCATCAACGACACGAGCGGCGTGCGCGTCGGCGGGTTCGCCGGGTGCGGCGGAACGAGCCCGTACACCTCGTCGAACACCACCAGCGCCCTGAGCTTGTTCGTCCCCGGCAGCGACCGCGTCCACGAGAGGGTCTCTTCGAGCACGATCCCCAGGACGTGCATGCGCGCTTCGTCGTCGAGGTGCGCGACGCTGACGATCACCGCGGGGACCTTCGCGTCTTCGCGCGGGCTCATCCAGCGAGCCACGTCGATCCCCTCGCCCGTGCGCCACGCGGCGAACGTCGGGCTCGCGAGCAGCGCGTTGAGCGCGGCGGCCAACGAAGCGCGCTCGTTCACAGAGACGAACTCGTCGAGCGCGAGCGCTCCCACGGTCTCGAACGGCGGCTCGGAGAGATCTCCGATCAAGACATCCAGCGTCGCGCCCTCGCCCGCGCGCAGCCTGCGCTCGGCCAGCAGGGACAAGAGAACGTGCTCGCGCGAGCGAGCGGGGTCGTCGTCGCGGCCCATCACGCGAAGCACCAGCGAAATCGCAGCGGAGAGGGCGTTGCGCGCCTCGCTCGCGTGCGTGCTCCACCGCGGGTTCGCGTGCTCGAGGGACGAGAGCAAGTGCAGCGGCTCGCCCGCGTCCGAGCCCGGCGTGAGGATCTTCAACGCGATCGACTGGTGCAGCGCGACGCCGTCGTCGCTCGAGAGCTCCCAGAAGGCCAGCGATTCGCCGCGCTGTCGATGCAGCGCCTCGGCGCGGCGCTCGCGGTCCCGGCCCTCGTGCACGAACGGCGCGTACGCTTCGGGCCCGCTCGACGAACACCCGAGCGCGAGGTTGGCCAGGTCCCCCTTCACATCCAACACCAGCACCGGAACGCCCGCCCTCAGCGCCTCTTCGACCATGACCAACAGCAGCCCGGTCTTGCCCGAGCCGGTCATCCCGAAGACGACCGCGTGCGTGAGCCAGTGATCGACGGGGACGCGGAGGCGCGAGTCCGAGGGCGTTCCGTCGAGGTCGGCGTGGGCGCCGATGTAGAGCTTCTCGGTCATCGATCACACCGCCCGGTCGTGTTGTTCGGCTACGCGCTCATTCGCCGCGCTTGAACGGCGCGTCCGGCAACGGCAGCGGCTGCGCGCCTGGCTCGCTCTTCTTCGCAGCTTCGACCGGCTTGCCTCCGCTCGACTCGTTGGCCTTCTTCTCTTCGGCCTTCTTGTCCTCGGGCAGCGGGTCGGTCTTCTTCGAATCACCGCCAGACGAACCGCGATTGTTCGAGAGCACCGGCGCGAAGTCCGTCGCGTCGCGCTCGTGGCGGCGCACGTATTCGATGGCCCAGCGCACTTCTTGATACGCGTTCATGAAGAGCGTCACCGCGCGGCGGCGCAGGTCGCGCAGCTCTTCGGGGGTCTTGCTGCTCGGGCTCGCGCCGAGCGCGCCGAGGGAGACCGCCTTCTCGCGCCACTCCTCGATGGATTGCATCGAGTGAATCATCTTGCCCTCCACCTCCGCGCGGTGCTCGACGAAGAGCGCGCAGTATCGAATGATCGCGTTGGAGGTGCCGTCGTAGCCGCGCGGCAACGCCTCGATGCTCGCCACGACGGCCGCGTCGAAGATGTCGTGCTTGGCGAACATCTCCGCGGTCGCCGCGATCTTCTCGCGAAACGCGCGCCCCTCGGCGAGCGCCGCGGACGCGCCCGGGTCCACCGTCGCGCGCGCGTTGTCTTCGGCGTTGACCAGGTACTTCACCGCGATCGCGTAGTCGCGGAGGTTGTCCAGGTGCGCGAATTCGAAGCTGCGAAACGTCGCTTCGATCGCGCCGCGGAGCTGCTCCATCGATTCGAGGTGGCCGAGCACGACGCTGGCCGCCTGGGCGACATCGAGGTTGCCGGGGTGAAACCGCTCGCGGTCTACCGCGGCCAACGCCGCCCCGAGCCGTTTGAGTACCACCACGGGATCGTGGTCGCTTGCGCCCGCGACGCTGTGCTCTTTCATCGAATGCTCCCAACCCTTTCGCGCAGCGCTGCGATGAACGGCAGCGCTGTTAGGCCGACGCTAGCCGCCACGAAAACCGGCCGCAAGCGCAAAACGGCAGGTCGGAAGCGCGGCGAGCGCAGTGAATGGGACGGCAGCGGCACCGCTTGCGGCGACTCGTCGCGAGGCGACACAGGCGTCCGATTTCGTTCTCCTCGCTCGCGGCGACTCGTCGCCCGAAAGCGCGGCGCAGCGACGAGGCGGCAGGCGAAAAGTGGGTCGACTCGTGCCAAAAAGAGAACGTTCGTAGCGAAAAGTCGGTCAGCCATTCACCATCGCACGCAGTGATCTTGCAAAAAGTCGCCCGAATCGCACCACAACGGTGCACTTCTTGGCAAAACGTCGCCCGCAGCGCACCCGCGTACTTGGCACTGGGGCGACAAGTCGCCCGAAGCGGTGAAATCGACTCGACCCGCGCGTGCATACGCTGGCGTTGGGACCGCGGCGCTCGCGGCGAAGAGCCTCGAAGAGGCCGAGCGCGACGAAGAGCGCGCTGCGCGCGAGGGAGACGTCGAAGACTGGATCGCTCGGCACGCAGACGCGCGGCACCTGCCGAAGAACGTGAGCGTGTTCGCGTTCACCGCGACGCCGAAGGACAAGACGCTGTTCGTCTTCGGTCGCAAAGGCGACGACGGCCGGCCCGTCGCGTTTCACCTGTACTCCATGAGGCAAGCGATCGAAGAGGGGTTCATCCTCGACGTGCTGGCCAACTACACGACGTACAAGGCGTACTACGAGCTGGTCTCGAAGGCGCTCGCCGACCGCAACGTCCCGAAGAACGAAGCGCTGAAAGCGGTGGGCCGGTACATGGCGATCCACCCGCACAACGTCGCGCAGAAGACGGTCGTGATGGTCGAACACTACCGCGAGCGCGTGCGCCATCTCATCGGAGGAAAGGCCAAGGCCATGGTCGTCACCTCCTCGCGCGTCGCCGCGGTTCGCTACAAGCAAGCGTTCGATCGCTACCTGAAAGACCGCGGGTATTCGAACATCGGCGTCTTCGTGGCGTTCTCGGGCAGCGTGCGCGACCCCGACGAGCCCGAGGTCGAATACACCGAGCCGAGGATGAACGCCGACGCCAGCGGCAAGCCGTTGCCCGAGGCCGCGCTGCCCGCGCGCTTCGACGAAGACGACGCCAACGTGCTCATCGTCGCGAACAAATACCAAACGGGCTTCGACCAGCCGAAGCTGCACACGATGTACGTCGACAAGCGGCTCGACGGCGTTCAGGCCGTGCAGACGCTCTCGCGCTTGAACCGCGTGCACCCCGGCAAAGAGCAGCCGTTCGTCCTCGATTTCGCCAACGAAGCAGAGACCATCGTCGAGGCGTTTGCGCCGTACTACACGCGCACCGAAGTGGCCCGCGGCGCGCCGGACTTCGAGGTGCTGTACGGGCTGCAGACGGCCATCATGACCCGCGGCGTGATCGTCGGGGCGGACATCGACAACTTCTGCAAGGTGTTCTTCGCGCCCGCCAAGAGCCGAGAAGACCGCGACCACGCGGAGCTGCACCGGCACTTGCGCCCCGCGGTCGATCGCTTCGGCGTGCTGGACGAGAGCGCGCAGGGCGAGTTTCGCGAGGCGCTGAAGAAGTTCGAAGCGACGTATTCGTTGTTGGCGCAGCTGGTTCCGTTCTCCGACGCCGAGCTCGAGAAGCTGTACGGGTACTCGAGGATGCTGGACCGATTGCTGCCTCGCGACCCGCGAAAGGCGCCGGTCGAGATCGAAGGCGAGGTGCAGCTCAAGTACTACCGACTGCAGAAGACGGCCGAACAGCGGCTGCGCGTGGCCGAGACCGTCCCGCTGCGAGGCTTCTCGGACCCGACGCTGCGCAAGGCGATCGACGAAGAGATCCCCCTCTCCGAAGTGATCGCGCGGTTCAACGACCGCTTCGGAACGGACTTCACCGACGCCGACGCCCTGATGCTCGACTCGGTCGCCGCCGCGCTGCACGCGGACGAGTCCGTGCGAACGAGCGCCATGGCGAACACACCCGAGAACTTCGCGCTCGCGCTGCGCCCCAAGCTCGAAGGCGCGCTGCTCAAGCGCCACGACGACTACGGCGCGTTCGTCGACCGCGCGCTGAGCGACGAGGCGTTCTTCTCGACCCTCCTCGAGCTGCTCGGAAAGCGCGTGTACACCGCCGCTCGCGCGCTGCGCTCGAACGACGGCGCAGAGAGCCCCGAGCACACCGTGGACGTGCGCGCCCTGATGGAGGTGAGCGCCCTGCGCAACAGCCTCGAACCCAAGCTCCGCAAAGCCGTTCGGCAGATCCTTCGCGCGCACCTGGGCGAGAAATGGATCGAGCCCGTGGTGCAAGCGCTGCCCGAAGAGCAACGGCGGTCGCTGGTCGGCGTGGACGCCGAGAAGATCCTCGCCGAGCACTTGTATCTCACCAACCTGCTCGCGCTCGTGCGACGCGAGTGGGACAAGGTCTTCAGCAAAGCGTTCGGCGCGGGCCCGAAAGAGAAGCGATTGTCGCTCGAACAAATGGTGGTCCTGCTGGACTACGTCAACGCGCACCGCGAAGACGCGCACGCGAAGCCAGTGTCCGAGGCGGAAGTCGCGACGCTCACGATCGCGGTGAACGCGCTCGAACGCGCGCTGGATTCGTTTCTCGCAGCGGCGTGAGCGGTCGCGCCGACAGCGTTGGCGCGAAACCAGCCGACCTCTGCATCTCCCGAATACCGCTTATCGGTACACATACCGATATTTATCCGCTTGACTCTTCGAACGAGGCAGACCAAGACCATCGAGGGTTCGAGTTGTAGGGGGGGCGATTGGTTGTTCCTTCGGACTCGAACTCGGAGAGTTCAACGTCGGGGTGTGAACATGGCAAGAATCGAAGTGGGGCGAGTTCTTTGGGTGGTGGGACTGATTTCGGCAGCGAGCGGTTGCAGCACGGTCGAGTCCGCGCAAATCGAAAGCAGCGTCACCGCGACGAGGCAGGCGCCCGAGCGGTTCGCGGGTCGACACGTCGGGCGCCGCGCAGGCGAATCACAGCGCACACACTGGGCCGCCAGCGAAAGCGCTGGGCAGAACATCCCAGCAGAGCAATTCGTGACCCGTCCCGTGTCTGCTCGCGAGCTGAGCGCACGTCGAGCGCAGCGCGAGGCTGCCGCGCGACGCGCGGTGAACGCGCCCGCAGTCGCAACGGACCGAGCGGGCTTCGTCGACTCGGTCGCTGCGCTGCCGGGCGCGCAGGTCGTCCGCGCGGCGGTGACGCTACGAGCATCCGCAGCAGCCACACAGCAGCGCGCTGCGCCCGTGTTTGGCGATCGCCGCAGCTGGGCAGCGGAGCGAGCAGCAGCGTTTCGGCCTGACCAAGAGCAACTGCGAGCATGGGTCGAGCAGCACCACGGCGTCGTCACCGGAACGTTGTCCATCGCGCCCGTTGCATACATCGAGATCCCTGCGAGTCAGGTCGCGGCGCTGTCTCGGTTGGACATGGTCGAGGCGCTCGGCGCGATCGAGACCACCAGCACCGCGGAGGGATACACCGGCGTCGGCTTTCGCAACGCGACACGCTCGCAGCGCTTCATCGACGCCGGCATCCGTGGTCAATCGGATCCGCAGGTCGCGTGGCGAGTCGCGCTTGTCGAGAGTCGGCAAGGCGCTTCATTCGCGAACAACTGGATCGCCACCGATCACGTCGCGTTTCAAACGGCGGCAGGGGCGTCCCGCATCGCGGTGAACATGAACTGCACCACCGATCCGTGCACCCCTGCCACCGCGACGGGGCCAGGAACGGCGACCTCGGACACTCATGGCACGCGCGTGGCTGCTCTTGCTGCGGGCGGCATCGAAGAAGGGCAGGACCCGGTGTTTCCGGGCAGCTCCACGACGGCGCAGATTCAACGAAGCGGCTCGGCCACACAGTCGCAGATCGCGTACTACAGCGGCAAATCTTGCGCCGACTTCGCGCGTGCCGTACAGCAAGCGGTGATGGACGGCGCGCACGTGATCAACATGTCACTCGCCATCGACAGCGCCAACACAGCGTCCATCTGCGGCCGCACCTACGACTGCGGCGGCATGAACGCAGTGCTGCGCGCAGCGCTCGACGGCGGCGCGATCTTCGTAAAGAGCGCCGGCAACGGCGGAGTCGGTGACGGATCGTGCAGCCTGACTTACCCCGCGCAGCGGCCAGAGGCGCTGACCATCAGCGGGCTGGGCACAGGCGACGATCAATTGACTCCATACAACACAACGAAGTTCGCCGAGGGTGCGAGTGGACTTGCAGGCTCCTCGCAAGGCGCTGTACGGATTCAGTACAACCTCGGAGGCGCGACGTGGATCGATTCGATGGCCGGTGTCGCGCTGACGGCTCCGATGCTTCTGACTCAGACTCCAGATCGCGGCCCGAATTCGTATCAATCGGTCCAGAACAGCAACGGCACCTCCTTCTCTGCCGCTGTGACGTCAGGCGCTGCGCTCCTCGTGAGACAAGCGCTCTTCAACCAGTACGATGCGTCCATGTCGATGCGTCGAGTGCTGACGAACATGCTGTTGATGGGAGACGGCATGAACTCGTACTTGGGATACCCTGGCCAACTCGCGGAGATTCCGCATGGAGTGTCCGAGCAGGTAGGCTACGGCCGACTGCGGGCGCACTGGCCTTCGAGCGCCGACCTGACCGCTCCGTGGGGATGGGGCGACCGACAGTTTGTTGCACCAGCCGGCGTCGCCGTTCGCTGGCCCGTCGAGACCGCGGCGGCAGAGGATCCTGCGGTGACTCAGTGGAAGTGGGCGACGGCGATCTTTCCGAACAACCTCGACGCAGTGGACACGGACTACGTCATCGAAGTCGTCGACACTTGCGCCCCGGTGCAGGGAGGCGGCACCACCGAACAAGTCGTCGATAGCGATTACTCCTTTGATATCCGAAAGCGCATTCAGCTCACACACGAGAAAATTTGCCCGCCAGATCGCCCGACGTGCCGATGCTTGGAGATGAGACTCACCGTGTTCGGCGCACCAGCTGGCGGCACCATGTTCTACAGCGCAGACTACTACCACAGCGGCGACGTCACCGATCACTGAACACCACCGATGAAACCTCTCGCACTGATCCTCGTTCTGCTCGGCAGCGGCTGCGGCGCCGCGGTGTCACCCCACTCCGGCGACGCTGCGACCGACGCGCCCACGGCAGACGGCCCGCTCCCCCCGTGTCCAGAGGTCTTTCCAGGCGAAGGCGGACAACCGTGCCCTGTTCTCGGCCAGCGGTGCGCGTACCGCGTTCCTGAATGCCCGAGCGTCGAGCGCATCTGCATCTGCGGAACATGGCCGATGATTCCGTACTCTGTGTGGCGTGGATCCTGTGACGTGATCCCCTGCAGTTGAGCTCGTCCGCTGCCGCTGGTTCGCCAGACGAAGGCTCGGGCAACCGCGCGATCGCTTCGCTCGCACCCCGTTCTCGCTCGCCCGCAGCGCAGCCCCGAACACCACCGATGAAACCTCTCGCACTCGTTCTCGTTCTGCTCGGAAGCGGCTGCGGCGCCGCGGTGTCACCGCACTCCGGCGACGCGGCGATCGACGCACCCGCTGCCGACAGCGCACTCCCCCCGTGTCCAGAGGTTTTTCCCGTTGGAGGCCAGGCCTGCCCTGTCCTCGGCCAGCGGTGCCCGTATCGGGTACCCGAGTGCCCTCAGTTTGCACAGACCTGCATCTGCGGGACCTGGCCGACGATTCCGAACCCCATCTGGCGCGGCGCATGTGACGTGATCCCCTGCGGTTGAGCTCGTCCGCTGCGGCTGGGCTGCGAACGATGGCTCCCGTGACGCCACGATCGCTTCGCTCTCGAGCAGTGCTGGCGCAACGCGGGTCGGCACTCGAAGGCCACCCGATGAAACCTCTCGCACTTGTTCTCGTTCTGCTCGGCAGCGGCTGCGGCGCCGCGGTGTCACCGCACTCCGGCGACGCGGCGACCGACGCACCCGCTGCCGACAGCGCACTCCCCCCGTGTCCAGAGGTTTTTCCCGGCGAAGGCGGACAACCGTGCCCTGTCCTCGGCCAGCGGTGCTCGTTTCGAGTTCCCGAGTGCCCTCAGTTTGCACAGACTTGCATCTGCGGGACCTGGCCGACGATTCCGTACCCGGTCTGGCGGGGTTCCTGTGACGTGATCCCCTGCGGTTGACGGCGCGCGCCGCGTCGACCGCCCGGTGGCCTCGCGGCTCGTCGACGCCGGGCGGCGCATCCAGAGCGGCAGCGCGCCGACGCCGAACCTGAACAACGAATCGCGCCACGCGACGGTGCTGCGGCTCCCTTTGCGTCGAGCGCGGCGCAGCGGCGATGGCGAGCGCATCACGAATCGACCTTCACAGTGCTCTCTCAACCGCGCGCTGCGCACGCGTGGCCGCGTTTGGGACGCACTACCACTGGTGCGCAAACGAGAACCCGATCTGTCCGAGCCCCGCGCCAGGCTGCGTGTCCGCGGTGCTCTCGCCGTTGAAGGTCACCGGCGCCCATCCGAGCACCAGCTCCGGCGAAAGGTCCCACCGTCCTGCGCGAAACACGCCGCCGATCGAGACCGCGCCCCAGCCGATGTGCTGCGTGACCATGGACGTTCCGATCAGCGCCTGGTAGCCGCCGCGCGCGCCGAGGACGAGCTGATGCGGGCCGAGGTTGACGCCGAAGAGCATCGCGAGCGCGACCTGCGGGAGATGCCACGGGGTGCCTCCGAGCCGCACTTGCTGCCAGCCCACGCTGGGCACGATCGCGAGATCGATCCCGTGCGTCGCGCTGGGGCTGCGCACGATTTGAATCTTGGGGTCGACCCACAGCGCGATCGAATCCGCGCCGTCGATCCCCATGCACGAAAAGCGACCTCCCAGCTCGAAGCGCTCGTGCAAACCCCGACGAAAGGCCACGCCGACGTGCCCCCACGGGACATTGGTCTGCCCGTTGAGCCGCGCAGAGTTCGAAGACAGCTCCACGGTTGCGCCGAACTGCGTGCGGCCCGGATCCAGCGTGCGCGCGCGACCGAGGCCCGTGAGCGACGCGCAGCCGCCGCACGACACGGCCACCAGCGCCGCGAGCCATCGCCGCGGAATCATCGCTGCGCCTCGGTCATCGAAAGAAACGCCGCGCACATGTCCTGAGAGTTGCCGCCAAACGCGAAGTCGCGCGGCGGGCTTCCGGGCACCGGTTGATTGTCGGCGGAGTTGTCGAAGTGGCACTCGAGGTACAGCTCGTCCTCCGGGTCGATGGCAATGGGATTGGCGAGCCAGTAGGTCTGCTCCCAGCCAAACCGCCACCGCGGAATCTCGAGCACGCACGCGCGCGCTCCGTTCGCGCGCAGGACGCGCACGGTGATGGATGTCCCGTAGGTGTGCATGTGCGGCGCGACGTTGCGCAAGAGCATGCGCCGACCCCGCGTAAACAGCCGCGGCTTGTATCGGTAGTACAGCATCGCGTCACGATCGCCGGCGCGGATGCGCATCGCGTCGCCGATGATCCACGCGGGGTTGGTGAGCAACAGCGACTCGGCGGGACGCGCGTTCGCGTCCGTTCGAAAGTGCACCGAGGGCCGGTCCATCGCGCCGGGTCGCGCCGTCAGCACGCTGTAGTGAATGTTCAGAATGATCTTGCTGCCCGGCGCGATGGGCGTCCCAATTCCGTCAGGAAAGTCTCCGCCCGTGAGTCCGCCGCCCAGGATCGTCACCCCGCGCAGCGCGCCCACGCCGTCGTTGCACGCAAAGCCCGGCGCAGGATCAGCAGCGTCCTTGCGTAGAACCGCCGCGACGTCCGCTCCGCTGATCGCCGCCACGATCACGTGATGGAGCATCGACCGCTCGGAGCTCTCGGTCTCGACGCCCGTCACGAAGGTCGGCGTGCTCACCGGCCAATCGAAGACGAAGCAACGGGTGTCGTCCGTGCTGCCCGCGGCAGGCGCAGGCGCATACGGCGCTGGGGCGACGAGCGAGACGTCGCGGCGCGAGAGCCCCGCGGTCGGCATGGGGATCGCGGGGCCGGGACGGGTCGCATCGCCTTCGGGCGCGCCACCTTCGACCCAGTCCAAGACCGTCGCGACCTGCTCGTCGCTCAGCCCCCACGGATGCTGATACTCGGCACAACACGGGACTGCGAGGTATGGAGGCATCGTTCGCGCGCGGACCGACCGCGCCACCGCCGCGCGCCCGGCGAACACCTGCGCGTACGTATCCAAGGAGAACGACGCGACGCCGCCCGCGCGATGGCAGCGAGAACAGTACGCGTTCACGATGGGCGCGACGTCTTGGTGCCACGTTGGGACCGCGCTCGCGCTGGACCGCTCGGGCCGCGCGTATCCACAAAACGCCCCCCCATCCGCCGCAGGAATCGCACAGCCCGCGACGAGGAACACAAGTGCGCTGAGCACAGTCCACACACCGCAGGTGGGCATCGGTCGATCGTACGGCGCGCCCTCCGCTGACCCTACCCCCGAAACGACCACGCGCCGCCAGCGAGCGGTTCGAATGGTTGCTTCGCGCCCGCGACAAGCGTCGAAGCCGCGCAAGGCGGGTCGAGCGCGGTTGAGCTCCCCCCGAACCACCGCGATCCGATCCGCGTCGAGAGCCTCGGGCTCGCGAGCGCGCAGACGACTCGACGCGAGAGTCCGACGCGCAACGCCCGTCGATTGACCGAGCCATCGCGTTGCAGTAGCGACGCGATGATGTCCATTCATCAACCACTCGAAGACGCGTGCGCGTCGGGTCCTCACGCAGGAGCGCTCGTATCCGGGCGCACCATCTCTCAGTTTACCGACGGCGCCGGCGCACGACGGCTCTTCGCGATCGCGCGCGAGCACGCCGCGCGCACCGGCCTTCCGCTCGTCGTCGTGCTCAACGCGATGGTCGACCAAGAAGGCGAGGCTCGCGTTCGCGGCGCGGCGGGTTTGCTCGTTCGGTCCGTGACCGAGCCGCAGCGGGCCGCGTCGCTCGCCGGCGCGACCTTCGCGGCGCCAGCCTCGGTCCCCGCCGAGCTCTGGGCTGCGCTCGGGGACGCGGGCGCGACGCTCGGCGCCGAGGGGATCGTGCTCGCTCCCGCGGGCTGGTCCATCGTGCGCGTCTTTCGGCTCGGGCAGAAGAAGCCGATCCTCAGCGCCGCAGCGGAAGACGATCCCGAACTCGCGACGGCGGACGTCGTCGCCTCGCTCGAAGCCGCCGCCGCGCAACACGAGCTGCGCGCGACGTACTGCTGAGCCACACGCTCACACGCCGCGCCGTCGATCGCAGCCTTCACCGCCCGAGCGGGAGCGTGAGCGCTGGCGCCATGGCGTTCGAGCTGCCGGCCTGCATGCTGAACACCTCCGAGAGCAGCATGAACGTGCTCTTGCTCTCGAGGTCGTTGTCGCGAAGGTAGAACCAGTGGCCGCGATACTGAACGCGGACGAACGCGTCGCTCGGCTCGCCCGTCGACGACTCGATGCGCATGAGCGCGCTGAGCGCGTCGTTCCAGTCGAAGGGGGCGCCGTTGGGCCTGCGCGTCACCGTGACGAGCCCCGCGCGCACGTGTCGCTCGGGAGGCCGCACCGAGTGCGAGAGCAGAAACAGCGCGCCGAGCAGCGACCGAGTGCGCACGCGAAGCCCTCCCTCCGGCCGCTCGAGACCCGCGTCCGAGAGCAGCGGCAACACCGCAGGCGCGTCGCTCACGCCCAGGTTGCTTCGCACGCGCGCCACCACATCGCGCACGCCGTCCGTCTCGGTGAGGGCGATCGCTGGCACCGCGCCCGCGCCCGGCGCCGTGTTCACCGCGACGCCGAACTGCAACGATCCAGCGAGCTGCAACGCCCGCAGGTCCCGCGCGAACGCGGCAAACGACTCGAACGTCGGCGCTGTGTCGGGCGTGGGTCCCGACGCCGCCGACGCGTTTTCGAGCGGGCCGATCTGCTCGACCAGCAGAGACATCACGCGCGCGACGCTCCACCCCGACTGCGCGAGCGCCATCACCGCCGTCACTGGAATCGGCGCGAGCAGCCGGCGCACAAAGGCCTCTCCCTGCAACGGCGTGAAGATCACCGTCGGCGTCGCGCTGAACGTCGCGCCGACGCCCGACGTGATGCTGCCCGCTGGCGCCGCCGGCAGCGCCGACGCAGCGCCGCCCAGTGAAGCGTTGACGCTCGTGGTCTGCTGCGCGCTGAGCGTCCCGAGCTCCAAGAAGAACGGCGTGTCGCGATAGCGCAGACGCACCAGGTTCAGCAGGAGCTGCTGGTTCACCGCGAGCGCCGCGCTCTCGTTGTACGAGGGGAGGCCCTGCGCGATGAGCATTCCCGCGTTGGACACGCAGCCGTGCTGCGTGGCGCTCACGAGCACGATCGCAGAAGCGTAGAGGCGAAGGACCGACGAGCGACGCATGATGAGCCCGAAGCGCGCGAACGATAGGCCATCGAGCGCACTCCCGTCGATCGCCGCGTCGCGCCGACGCCAGTCACCGCGGTCGACCGCGCGTCACAGAGCAGCGCAGGCGAACGCCTCGCCCGCTCCGCGACGCTTCGTCGCGCAAAGCCCGGGGGCTCGTCTCTCACGGTTACCCAAAAGCTGTGTGGAGAAACAGCGGCGAACGGCCCGCAGCCCAAGGGCTCATGGTTACCCAAATCTTGTGTGGATAAACAGCGGCGCAGCGACCCGCAGCCCAAGGGGGCGGGCATCAGCGCCCGCACGGTGACGAGTGTTCTCTACGGGCGAAGCGCAGCGGTCTCGCGACCGCAGCTAGCCAATGGAGCTCGGCGAGGACAGTCGTTGCCGTGCCACTGTCCACGCTGAAGACGCGATCC
>JAAFIF010000094.1 GCA_013298625.1 Myxococcales bacterium | reverse complement strand
CCGCGGCGGCTGCGACTCACGTTGACAGAGCGCGACCGCCGTTCGCGTCACGCGCACGACGTGCAACAGGTCGTGGGCGGGGTCGGCGCCCTCGCACGCCGCGGCGACGGCTGGGGCGAGCGCGCGAAGGTCGTCGTCGAGTTCTGGGTCACCAGTATTCAAGTGGATCGTCGATTCGCTGGTCATAGAAGGATGGTCTCCCCGACGGACGGGATCGAGAGCGCCTCGTGACGGAGCGCTCGCGCCGCCCACACGTCGCGGATGAACGCCGGCGGCTGGTCCACGGGCTCATCGGTGAGCACGAAGGTGCCCCAGTGCATCGCGAAGAATCGCTCGGCGCCGAGGTCGACGAACGCCTGCGCGCTGTCTTCGGGGTTCATGTGCTGGCCCTGCATGAACCAACGAGGCTCGTAAGCGCCGATCGGCAGCAGCGCGGCGGTGGGCGCTCCGACGCGCTCGCGGATCCGCGAGAAGCCCGAGAAGTACGCGGTGTCGCCGGAGTGGTACACGCGGTGGGGACCGGCTTCGATCACGTAGCCGCCCCAGTGCGAGCGGTCTTCGTCGAGCAGCCCGCGCCGAGACCAGTGCTGCGCAGGGACGAACGTGACGCGCGCGCCCCCGACGTCGATGGACTGCCACCAGGCGAGCTCTACGCACCGACGAAACCTTCGCGCGTCGAACCACGACTTGAGCCCCTGGGGCACGACGAACAACGGCGGATCGACGCGGGCCTCGAGCGCGCGCAGCGAGGGCGCGTCCATGTGATCCATGTGGTTGTGCGTCACGAGCACGGCGTCGAGCTTCGGCAGCGCGTCGATCGCCAGCCCCGCGGGGACGAGCCGCGGAATCGTGACCGCGATGCGCTCCATCAGCGCCGGGTCGATCACCATGGATGTGCGCGCGAGCTGCACGAGCCACGAGGCGTGCCCGAGCCACGTGATCGCGTCATGGGGCGCTCCTGCCAAGGCGCGACCGTCATTGCTGACGCGCGGGGCCGGCGCGCCCTGGCCGATGGGCGTTCGGTCGCGCAGGCGCTCGTAGCGCCAACGCAACACGCTCGAGATCGACCGCTGGTTCGGATGTACGCCTTCTTCGAGGTTGCGAAACTTCTGCATCGATCGGTCTCGCCTTCGTAGCACAGCGCCAACGTCGCGTTTCGGTGACACAATCCCGACCTTCGCTCCGTGTCTGCGCCGACGTCCGCGCCCCCATCTGAGTTCGCCGCGATGCTCTCGCGCCGTACGCTCGTGGGCGCGGCGCTGGGGCTGGCGTTCGGAGTGCTCGACGGTATCGTCGCGCTCGGGCGCAGCGCGGGCGGCGACTTCACCCGCGGCGACCGGGCGTCGCTCGTGCTGACGTCCGCCGCGACGATCGGCGTCGTGATGGCTGCGGTGGCGATGTTTCACGCGCTGGCCAGCCGTGCGTTCGCCGAGCGAAGCGCCGCGTCGAGGCTGTATCAGTTCGTGCTCGCAGGGCCTCATCGATGGTTCGCGCGGGACGAACGCGCGGCGCTGCGGGCGCTAATGGCGGTCGTGGGCGCGCTCGCCGCCGCGGTGACGGGCTTTCGTCTCACGCTCGCGGTGATCCGCTCGGTGCGCACCCCGACCCTCGCCGCGCTGTCGATCGTCGGGTTCGGCGCGCTCTCGCTCGCGGTGGGCGCGTTCGTCGCGGCGCTCGCTGGGCTCGTGCTCGATCGCCCGCTGCGTCGGTCGCAGCGACTCGCGAGCCCTGGCGCGGTCCTCGGGGTCGCGTTCGCGGTGGTCTCGCTCGCGTCGCTCGTCGCCGCGGTGCTCGGACGCGGCGTGCTCGCTCGACTCAGCGCCGCGCCCGCGCTCGCGTCGATCGCGCTGGGATGTTGCTACTGGTTCGCGGATCGAACGCTCGCTCGTCGAGGGGCGCTCGTCCCTGCATGGGCCGCGACGCTCTCGTCGCTCGCGCTGCTCGCTGGGTTGGCGTACTCAGCGATCGCGCTCGGGCGCTCGCAGACTGTGCTCGACGCGGTCACGGGCCGATCGCTGCTCGCCGCGCGAGTGCTTCCGTCGATGCAGCGTTGGAGCGACCGCGACGGCGACGGCTACGGGCGCTATTTCGGCGGCGGCGACTGCGACGATCGCGACCCTTCGGTGAACCCGATGGCCAGAGATGTTCCAGGCAACGGGCGAGACGAAAACTGCACGGGTATGGACGCCCCTGCGCCGCCCGAGGACCGGCCCCCGCCGTTCGTCGCGCCCGCCACGTCGCACCCGTCGATCGTGCTCTTGTCGATCGACACCGTGCGACCCGACCACACGAGCCTGCACGGATACCATCGCCGCACCACGCCCAACCTCGAGCGCTTCGCGCAGCAAGCGGCCCGCTTCGATCGCGCGTACTCGGTCGCGCCGCAGACCGTGCGCTCGTTCGCCGCGGCGTTTACCGGCAGGCCGCCCGCTGGGCTCTGCTGGGGGCGAGACGTGCAGTTTCCTCCGCTGCGAGACCCCAACGAGCTGCTCGCGGAGGTCTTGCGCGCCGAAGGCTACGCGACGGCAGCGTTCACCAACACCAGCTACTTCGGGCTTACCGCAGGTTTTTTTCAGGGATTCGAGCACATCGAACAGGGCGGAGGCTTCAAAGACGACGCTCCCTTCACCGCGGACCACGCCAAGGCGTGGGTCGAGCGATCGGCGCGCGAGGCGAGGCCCTTCTTCGCCTGGCTGCACCTCGTCGACCCGCACGAGCCGTACACCGATCGCACTTCACCGCAGGATTTCGGGCACGAAGCCATCGACCGCTACGACGAAGAGATCGCGCACTCGGACGCGGTGCTCGGTCGCGTGCTGCCGACGCTCGACGCCATCGCCGCCACGCGGCCGCTCATCGTGGTGATCTTCAGCGACCACGGAGAGGGCTTCGGAGAGCACGGCGTGCTGTTTCACTCGTTCGACGCGCACGAAGAGGCCCTGCGCGTGGTGTTCGTCGTGCGCGGGCCCGGCGTGATCCCTGGCGTTCGGCAGTCGCTCGTCTCGCTGATGGACCTGTATCCCACGCTGCTCGCGTACGTGAACCGCACGCCCGCGCTGCGCTCGCCGTCGCGCTCGATCGTCCCGCTCTTGCAGAGCCCGCCGAACGCGGTGATTCCTTGGCGAGGAGCGGTCTTCGCTGACGTTTCGCCCGCAGGCGACCTGCGCGCCACCAGCGTCGCGCTCGTCGCCCCGCCATGGAAGCTCTTGCACGACGCCACCCGCGGCGCCTGGGAGCTCTATCAGCTCGACCGCGACCCGCTCGAGCGCAGCAACGTCTTCAATCGCGAGCCCGCTGTCGCCGAGCAGCTTCGCGCACGCCTCGCCGACCTCGCGCGCCCGTCGATCAGTCACTGCCCTCGAAGGTGATGCTGCGGCCGCTCGATGCGCAGCGGGTCGAGCACGAGCAGCACGCCCCCCTCGGGCTCGATCACCGCGCCGATCCACGGACCTACGCCCGCGCACAGCGCAGGAAGCGGCCGAATCACCACGTCCTTTGCGTGCTCGATCGCGTGCACGGCCAGCGCGACGGTGCGCTCTCCATCCGCGATCTCGACGACGCTCACGCAGCCCTCGGTGCTCTCGCTCAGCCCTAGCCACGACGACAAGCAACCGCAGCGCTCGGTCTCTTCGAACAGCCGTACGCGCCGCACGCGCTCGATCGGAATGGCCACGCGAACGTGCCCGCACACGACCACCAACACGCCCCTCGTCCCCGCGCGAATCGGCACCGCGAGCGTAAACGTCGTCCCCTTCTGCGCGGTCGTGCTCACCCTGACATCGCCGCCGAGGTCGAGCGCTTCGCGCCGCACGAGGTCGAGCCCCACGCCGCGGCCCGCCGCGGTGTCCGCGCGCGATCGCGTCGAAAATCCCGGGATAAACAGCAGCGCGAGGATCTCTTCGATCGACGGCGCGCCGCCGAGCAGCCCCGTCGAACGTCCGCGTGTGCGCACCGCGTCGACGTCGACGCCCGCGCCGTCGTCCTCGACGGTGATCGTGAGCGTGTCTCCGCTGCGAACGGCGGCGAGCCGCAGCAGACCGCGCACAGACTTGTGCTTCGCCAGGCGCCGCGTCGGCGTCTCGAGCCCGTGCACGACGGCGTTGCGGACGAGCTGCGCGATCGGCTCGACCAGTCGCTCGGCGACGGCGCGGGGCAGCTCGACCTCTTCGCCTTCTCGCACGACGCGCAGCTCTTTTTGGCTGGTGCGCGCGGTGGCGTTGGCGACGGTCACGACGCGATCGAAGAGCCAGCGCACTGACGTGACGCTCATCTGTTGCAGCCCGTCGCGCGCCTCGGTCGTGATGGACGAGAGCGCGTCGGCCTCGCGGCTGATCCCGACACCTTCGCCTTCGAGCGCGAGCGCCGCGTCCCGCAAGAAGCGCGAAACCGAGTGAAATCTCTCGAGAACTTCGGCGGCCACGCCCCACGGACGAGGCGGACCCAGCCGACGAATCGCGTCGTCGAGGCTCACCGACAGGCTCGAGAGCGCGCGGCCGAACTCGATCGATCGTGCGCTCGAGTTGCTCACGCGCTCTCCGACCGCCGCGATGTCGGTGAGCCGCTCGCCGAGCGCGTGCAGCGCGGTCGACGGGACGCGAACGGCGTCGGCGGCGCGCGCGGGCTCGTTGAGGGGCTTCGGCGGCGCCCTGAGCGCCGCGGTCTCGAAGGTGAAGCCCGCTTCTTTGAGTAGCTTTTGTACGTCAGTCGCGCAGCTCTCTGCCTGCTCTGGGACCGCGAGCGCGGCGGCGAGCAGCGTGGCGGCGTCGGCGAGCGGCGTGATGGGCTGCGCGTCGTCGCTCGCGCTGAGCAGGCCTGCCAGGGCGCTCTCGATGGCGTGCGCCGCGATGGCGATCGCGTGAAATCCGACGGTCGACGCGCTTCCTTTGATCGAGTGCGCGTGGCGAAACGCTTCTCGAAGCGCGTCGGTGCGACCCTGCTGCGCCTCGGCGTTGTGCGCGCGAATGATCGACGAGGAGAAGAGCTCGAGTCTGCTGTACGCCTCGGACACGAAGAACGCGCGCACATCGGGGTCGACCGAGCTGCGCGGCCGCGCGCCGTCGAACGAGAGGCGGTCTGCGCTCGATCGGTCGTTGGGGGGCTGCGAGCTGAGTCGCTGCGCCGGCTCGCTGTTGCGCGCGGGGGGCTCGAGGTCGACCGACGTTCGCTCGCCAGGAGGGCGAGAGGAGAGCGGTCCGTCGTCCGGCGCCGCGCCAGGGACGATGGCGGGCCGCGACTCGTGCGCGGGCGAGAGCAGCGAGGCCGCTTCGATTCCTGCTGCGGCGAGCGCTGTGACGAGCGCGTCGGCGAGCAGCGGGGCGGTCGCGTCGGGCTCGTCGCGCAGCGCGAGCTCGAGCGCGCCGAGGCGCGAGGCGAGCGCCGTCGCCCCCATCATCGCGGCGGCGCCGCGCAGCGAGTGCAGCGTCCGCTGCGCGGCGCGCGGGGATTCGACGGCGTTGGCGATGCTGCTCGCGCGCCGCGCGACCTCGACGCGAAAGAGCTCGCTGAGCTCGGGGTCGAGCCGTGCGCCTTCGTCGGACATCGGCGCTCAGGCTCCTCGCAGCGCAGCGGACAGCCGCGCGAGCGCCGCTTCGATGTCCTCTGCGTCGCCGCCTTGGGCGAGCGCGCGCGCTCGTGCGATGTCGGGGCCCAATCGATCGGCCGCCTCGTCGAGGCGCACCACGAGCGCGTCGCTCTCGGCGTCGAGGACTCGAAACGCCTTCGCGGCGTCGCCGAGCGCGTCGTCGGCGACCCGGACGCTCTCGGCAGACGCGGCGGCGCGGGTGACCTCGTCGGCGATCTGCCGCAGCGCGCCGCGGGCGTCTTCGAGGCTGGCCATCGCGCGCTGCGTGAGCTCCGCGGACGCGCGCAGCGCCTCGCCGATTTCGCGAGCTGACAGGGAGGTGCGCAGCGCGAGCCGACGGATCTCGTCGCCGAGCCCTCCGAGCGCGCGGGCGACTTCGCCGCCGACGCGAAGCCCTTCGATGCCGGTGTTGAGCGCGAGCAGCGCGATGCGGTCGCCGGTCGCCGCGAGCTCAGCGGTCTCTTGCGCGAGATCGTCGAGTCGGGTGGTGAGCGGGCGAAGCTCGTCGGAGCTGCGGTCGAGGGCGAGTCGCTGGTGGTTTCCGGCGTTTGCGGCGCGCTCGACGGCGTCGATGATCGCGCCCGCGCGCGAGGCGACGCCGGTGGACTCGTTGGCGGCGCGCACGAGCGTTCGCACGCGTTCGAGCGCGCTGGTGATGCGGGTGTTCGCATCGGGGGCGAGCTTCGCCGACGGTCGGTGGACCAGGTCGCCTTGCGCGATCGCCTCGAGCGCGGAGCGCAGCGCGACGAGCTCGTCTTCGTCCGGGACCGCGTGGCTGCATCCAGGCGGCGCGGGCGCGGGCGCGTCGAGCGTGGTCGCGAGGCGGTCGGCGAGCGCGTGCAGCAGGGTTCGAATGTCGTCCACGGGGCGGTGCCTCTCTCGAAAATCAGGCGAAATGCGTCGCGCGGCGCAGCGCTTCGCGCGCGCGTTGAGCGAGCCGCGAGGGCTCGATTCGCTCGATGGCAGGCTCGGGGGCCGGCTCGAAGCCGCGCACGACGTCGGCGACCCAAGCGATGTCACCCGTGTCGCTCGCGGTGATGATGGCGATCGGAGACGAGTGGCTCGTGACGCCGTCGACCTCGTTGGGGTCGAGCAGCGGATAGATCCGCCCGCGGTGGGCGAACACGCCGAGCAGCCGCTCGAACGCCACGGGAAACCCGCTGAGGCGCGGGGTCGGAATCACGAACCGCACGTCCGATGCGGCGACGGCGAACGCGCGGTGTCCCCGCGCGAACACGAGCCACGGGCCCGCGCTCGACGCGTCGGTCGTCACGCGCCCCTCCGGCGAATGAGCCGCGCGCGACGCAGCTGAAACAGCGTCTTGCACACGTCGAACGAGTTCATGTGCGAGCGGACGATCACTTCGTTGACGTTGCGACGGCCGTCGAGCGTCTCGAGCACCTTGCGCTCCGACGGCGAGAGCCGCGCAGCGCCGACGCTCTCGACCACGCCCGCGTCCGCCGTGAACACGTCCTCGAACGAGCGCACCTCTTGCTCGATCTGTCCCCACTCGTCGACGCGCCGAAAGCCCTCGAGCACCAGCGCTTCGACCGGTAGTCCGAGCGCGGCGGACTCTGCTTCGGGCCGCCGAACGCCCTGCATGAACTCGAAGTTGCCCTCGCGCCAGCGGCAGACCTCGTAGAGGATCTCCGACGATTGCCGGGTCAGCAGCCGCTCGAGCCCTTCGGCGTCGAGCCGACCCGAGCTCATCAGCGCCTCGCCGAGCCGCCCGCGCACGCCCGAGCGAAGCAGCCCGTCGAGCTCGTCTTGCGACACGACTCCTGCGGCCACCGCGTAGCGGCCCAGCAAGAACTCTGGCGCGACGTTGCGCGCGAGCGCGAGCTCGATGCTGCCGCGGTAGAAGCACAGCTCGACCGCCGCGCCGCCGCGGTTGACGGCGAGCACCCCGGTCTGCTGCTGAAATCGCAGCATTTGCAGCACTTCGCCGAGCGGGACGAGGTCGATGTCTCCCTCGAGTCCGATCTTCGCGCCGCCTTCGATCGCGCGGATCGCGGTCCTTGCGGCGTCGATGATCGCGCGAAGGTCGTCGGCCGTCGTCGCGTCGGTGAGCGCGGGGCCGATCTTGCTGCGGTCGAGCTTGGGCGCGCCGCGCTCGATCGGCCTGAGCACGGCCTGCGCGAACGTCTGCAGCGCGGTCGTGCGGGGGTCGGCCACCTCCACGGACGAGACGGCGTCCGCGTCGAAGTCGTCGTACCCGTCGAGCGGCAACAGTCCGACGACCGTCCGCTCGCCGTCGTCGGGCACTTCGGCCCACGGGACGACCGGCGCTTGATCGTGCGCGGTGTCGATCCTCGGGCGCGCGAGCACCGTCGCGGTGCGATCGCGGGGGACGGGCGCGTGCTGGAGGTCCATCTCGGCCTTGGCGACGGCGCGCGCCGCGGGCGAGGGCGGCGCCGAGAGCTTGGGGCTCGGGCGCGCGGTCGTGCGCGGAGGCTCTGGCGCGGGCGGCGGAATCGAAGCGGATCGAGCGAGCTCTTCGTTGACGAGCGTGAGCGGCTGCATGCTCGGTCGCGTGCGCGACGAGAGCGCGTGCCCGACGACCGCGAGCAGCGCGTTGGGCTCGAAGGGCTTGGTGATCGAGTGCGCGGCCTGCGTCTGCTGGATGAACCGCGGCCCGATGACGTCGGCCTTGGCGCTCATCAGCACCAGCGGCAGCGTCTTCAAGTGGGGCATCGCGCGGATCGCTTGCGCGAGCTGATAGCCGTTGAGCCGCGGCATCACGAAGTCGAGCAGCGCGACGTCGAACGACTCGCGTTGAAGCAGGTCGAGCGCCGCTTGCCCATCGGGCGCTGAGCTCACTTCGTAGCCAGCCTCCTCGACGATCGAGCGAACGAGCCTGCGGATCGTGGCGCTGTCATCGACGACCAGGACCCGACCAGACATCGTAGAGCAGCCCTCACCTTTCCACAGTTCGCAGCGCGCGCGATGCGCGACAAGCTACGCGAGTAGACTCCGTGAACCGCGCGCGACGCAAGAGGAGTCTTCGCAGCAATCTCGACGCTGCGCCGCTCCAGGGTTTACGGTCTTCGGTCGACGCGGTCATGGAAGCTCCCAACGCTCGAATCGTGATGAACGCCGACGAGATCGCCCGCGCCCTGCGGCGGATCGCCGGCGAAGTGACCGAACGCAACCGCGGGGCGGACGGGTTGTGCCTGGTCGGCGTCCGCAAGGGCGGCGTTCCGCTCGCGTACCGGCTACGGGTGCTGCTGCGCGAGCTCGAGGGGCGCGACGTGCCCGTCGGCACAGTGGACATCAATTTGTACCGAGACGACCTTGGCACGTCACTGGCCGCGCCGGTCGTGGGCCGCAGTGACATTCACTTCGAGCTCGAGGGCAGGGTCGTCTTGCTCGTCGACGATGTGCTCTTCACCGGCCGAACCGTGCGCGCCGCCATCGACGCGTTGATGGACTACGGGCGACCGAAGGCCGTGCAGCTCTGCGCGCTGATCGATCGCGGGCATCGAGAGCTCCCGATCGCAGCGGACTACATCGGCCGCGCCGTCGAGACGCGCCGGGACGAGCGCGTCGACGTGCTGCTCGACGCGGATGACGGCGGACCGGACCGCGCAGAAGTGCGCGCGAGCGCGGAGGCAGCGCGATGAGCGTCAGGCACTTGCTCGACATCGAGTCGCTCGGGACCGAGCGCATCGTGCAGTTTCTCGACACGGCCGAGGTCTTCTTCGACGTGTCCCGCAGAAAGATCCGAAAGGTCCCGACCCTCCGCGGCAAGACGGTCATCAACCTCTTCTTCGAGGCCAGCACGCGCACGCGCACGTCCTTCGAAATCGCTGGAAAACGCCTCAGCGCTGACGTCGTCAACGTGTCGTCTTCGGGCTCGAGCGTGAGCAAGGGCGAGACGCTGCTCGACACGGTGAAGAACCTCGAGGCCATGCGCCCCGACGTGCTGGTGATCCGCCACTCGTCGAGCGGCGCGCCGCACTTCATCGCGAAGCACTCGAGCGCGAGCGTGATCAACGCTGGAGACGGGACGCACGAGCACCCGACGCAAGCGTTGCTCGACGCGTTTACCATCCGCCGCGCGAAGGGCGCGATCCGCGGCCTGATCGTCACGATCGCCGGCGACATCACGCACTCGCGCGTCGCGCGGTCGAACATTCACTTGTTGACCCGCCTCGGCGCCACCGTTCGGGTGTGCGGGCCGCGAACGATGGTTCCGCACGGCATCGAGCAGCTTGGCGTCTCGGTGTTCGACGACTTCTCCGCCGCCGTCGAGGGCGCAGACGTCGTGATGATGCTGCGCATCCAGCGCGAACGGATGGGCGAGGTGCTCTTTCCCACGGCGCGCGAGTACTCGAGGCGCTTCGGACTCGGTCGTCGTGTGCTCTCGAACGCCAAGCCCGACGCGATCGTCATGCACCCCGGCCCGATGAACCGCGGCGTCGAGATCGACCCCGACGTGGCAGACGGCCCCCAGAGCGCCATCCTCGACCAGGTCGAAGCCGGCGTCGCTGTGCGCATGGCCACGCTGTATCTCCTCGCTGGCGAAGCCGGGCAGAGCCCTCTGTCGTGACCGACGCTGGCGGGGGCCGCCGCATCGCGACCCTTGGCTCCCGAGCCCGACCCGAGGTGCGGCCTCCCTCGAAAGCGCACTCGAGGCGTGCATCCCCCGTAAAAACAGCGACGATCGTCGCGCGCGGGGTTTAAGCTCGCGGTTGATGGCGTCGATTGCTCAGCGTGCGCGCTCGCAGCGCGATGGGTCCAGCGCGGTGCGCTCGCTGGTTCGTGACGAAGCAGGGATCGGCACGACCGAATACGTGATCATCCTCGCGCTCATCGCGATCGGAGCGATCGCAGCGTGGCGCGGCTTCGGCGCGTCCGTGCGAGCCAAAGTCAACACGGGCAGCGGCGAAGTCGCGTCGCTCGAAGGCGTCGGCGGTGGCGGTGGCGGTGGCGGTGGCGGTGGGTCATCGATCGGCGGAGGCTCCGGTGGAGGCTCTGGCGGTAGCAGCGGCTCGAGCAGCAGCGGCGCGGGCGGCTCCGGTGCGAGCGGATCGGGTGGCGGAAGCAACAGCGCTTCGGGCGGCGCGGGGGGCGCCGCGGCAAGCGGTGGCGGAAGCGGCTCGGGAGGCGCGGGAGCCGCGGCCGGCGCTGCCGGTGGCGGTGCGGCCGGCGCGGGCGCTGCCGGAGCGGGTGGTGCCGGCGCCGGTGGTTCTGCAGGCGCTGGAACAGCGCCAAGGTCGAACTCCAACGTGGCCTCCGGCGGCGCGAGCGACGTCGAGCGCGCCAACGAGCAGCTCGATCAACAAGCGGCCGAAGAGCTTCGCCAGCGCCGCTTGATCGCGTTTGGCGTCGCGCTCTTGTGCTTGCTCAGCCTCATCGGGCTCGCTGTGTACAACACCTGGCGAGCCAAGAAGATCCGCGAGGAGGCCGCCAAACAGAAGGCTCAGGCGGCGAAGCAAGCGGCGTACGCCCTGCAAAACATGGACGGAATGTCGTCGTCGAGCTTCGCGCCGCCTCCGCCCACCGTCGGCGGGGGCGCGAGCGACAGCCTCGCGGACATCACGATCCCGCCGCCGCCCAAGAGCTGAATCGACGCACACACAATCAACACGGAGCAAGCCATGCGCGCCCCTTCGCAACGCCTCTCACTGTTGTCCGCGGCGCTCACGATCGCGGCTGCTCCGCGGGCGCTTGCGCAAAACGTGGCCGACCTCGACCCGCACGTGCGCGCCGCGGTCGTCGCTGCGCCGACTCCCTCGGTCACCCTTCGGTGGAACGCCTCGACCCTCGCAGCCTCGTTCGTCGTCCGTCGTCGCGACCCGGACGCCGCCGCTTGGATGCAGGTCGCCATGCTGCCCGGCAACGCGACGGAGTTCGAAGATCGCTCGGTCGAAGTCGGGCAGCGCTACGAGTACGTCGTTCAGCGCACGACGGCGATGGGGCAGACGATCGCGCCAGGCTACGGCTACGTGATCGCGGGCATCGACGTGCCGTTTCGCGACGATCCTGGCGTGGTGGCGCTGGTGGTCGAGGCTCAGACCGCGATGGGCGCGAGCGCCGAAGTCGACCAGCTCGAAGCCGACCTGCGCGCCGACGGTTGGACGGTCGAGCGCGTGATGGTCGCCGCGAGCGCGAGCCCCCCGATGGTGCGCGCCGAACTGCAGCGCGCGCAGCTTCGACACGGAGAGCGACTGCGCGCTGCGTTGCTGGTGGGCGCGGTTCCACGGGCGTTTTCAGGGAACATTCGTCCCGACGGGCACGGCGATCACGAGGGCGCGTGGCCGTCGGACGGCTACTACGCAGACCTCGACGGCGACTGGCCCGACGCGCGCGACTACGGCGGAGCCAACTTCAACGTCAACCGCGCTGGCGACGGCAAGTTCGACCCTTCGACCTATCCCTCGCGGCTCGAGCTCGCGATCGGTCGCGTAGACGCCGAGCAAATGCCTCTCTTCTCGATGACCCCCGTCGAGCTCGTTCGCCGCTACCTCGCGCGCAACCATGCTTATCGCGTCGGCGAGTTCGCCCCGCGCCCTCGCACCTGGGTCAGCGACTCGTTTGGCTACTTCAACGGCGAGGCGTTCTCGCGCATCGCCTGGCGCGACGGCTGGGCGCTGTACGGCGCGGACCCCGAGCGCGGCCGCCCGTTCTTCGACGCGCTCGAAGACCCGGCCGGCGGCTACGCCTTCGCGTTCGGCTGCGGCGCTGGCAACCCGCAGGGCGCGAGCGGCGTGGGCAGCACCATGGACTTCACCGCACGCATGCCCCGCGCGGTGTTCGTCGGGCTCTTCGGGTCGTACTTCGGCGACTGGTCGTACGCGAACAACTTCTTGCGCGCCCCGCTCTTCTCGCCGTCGCCCGCGTTGGCCACGCTGTGGTTCTCGCGGCCGACCGCGCACATGCACGGGCTCGGCGCGATGCTTTCGTTCGGCGACGAGCTTCTTCGCACGATTCAGGGCAGCGGCTACGACGTGTCCAACTCCCGCTCGCAGGTGCATCAAGCGTTGATGGGCGATCCGACCCTGCGAATGTTCACCGTGCGTCCACCAACGGCGCTGCGCGCGACCGGCGAAGGCGCCGGCGTCGCGCTCTCGTGGACCGCCAGCACAGACAGCGCCGTCGTCGGCTACCACGTCTTTCGCAGCCCGGTTGCCGCGAGCGCCCCAGCAGAGCGCGTCACGACCACGCCCGTCGCCGCGACGAGCTGGCGCGACGAGAGCGCGATGCCCGGCGTCGAGCTTCGATACCGCGTCGTCGCGGTGGCGAAGGTCACGACCGGCTCGGGGACGTTCTTCAACCACTCGCTCGGCGTGTTTGGCACGGCGACGCGACCTGTTGCGACGGTGATGGACGCCTCCGTCGCGGACGCCTCTGGGGACGGCGCCAGCGCGTCGCAGGCGGACTCTTCGGCGGACTCGGGCGCCGCCCCGGCGCAGGTGGGTGGCTGCGCGTGCTCGATCACAGCCAGCCATTCACCAGGTCACTTGAATGTGTGGGCTGTCTACGGCGCGGCGCTCTTGCTCATCGCACGACGCTCACGACCGCGGCGCGGTCGAGCCTGCGCGTGACGTCGTTCTTCACGGCGAGCCCCATGAGCGCGAGCAGCGCGACGAGGCCCACGAGCGACGCGAGCCTGCGCGTACGCAGCGAGAGGGGCTTTCGGCGCGCCGCTTCGATCGCGTAGAAGACCAGGTGTCCGCCGTCGAGCGTCGGCACGGGCAGCAGGTTGAGCAGCCCGAGGTTGATCGAGATCAGCGCCATCAAGCGCAGAAACCCCGCGACGCCTTCGCCTGCGGTCGACGCGCTGGCGTCGTAGATCGCGATGGGGCCGCCGACAGAGCTCGCGGGAACGCGTCCCTGCGCGACGCGCCAGATGGCGAGCGAGAGGTAGCCGAGGGCGTTGGTCGTGTCCCGCACCGCCGAGTAGAGCGCGGCGGTGGTGGGGCTCGGGTTCTCGATGGGCGGCTCGAGCAGCGCGGGCACCCAGTGGTCCGTGCGAAACGATGGCCTGCGAAATCGCTGACCAAATTCGTCGGTAAACTCCTCGCGCTCGACGCGAAACGCCCCGGCCACCTCGCGGCCGTCGCGTCGAAAGGACACTGCGTGCGAGCGCTCGGGCGCGTCGAGCAGCGCTTCGCGCGCGGCCTCCCACGACGGAGGCGCGACGCCGTCGATGCCCAAGATCCTGTCGCCTCTGCGCAGCCCCATCGCGTACTCGGGGCTCGTCGCCGGAACGTCCGCCACATACAGATCCGGCGACTCGACGCCCGTGCGCGATCCCACGTCGCCTTCGCCTGGATCGGGCGTGAGCATCGCGAGCCCCGGGTCGAACACCTCGAGGTCGCACAGCCCTTCGAGCGCGGCGTTGACCGCGACCGGCCGCACGAAGCTCACGGGCACCGACGATCCGCGGGAGACCGCGAGCGCCCGCTCGAGCTCGATCCCGCGCGTCAGCGGTCGGCCCGCGTACGAGAGCACCATGTCGAACGTTCGCAGCCCCGCGACGGCGGCGGGCGAGCGCTGGTCTCGCACCGCGATCACCGGCAGCGCGAAGCCCGCGGCGATGCCCGCGCGCCCCGCGAACTCGACCACGTCCAGCGGCTGATCGAGCTTCACCGAGAGCGGCGTGATCGTGACTTCGACGGGCTGCCCCGCGCGCTCGACGCGAAAGCGCATCGGGCGGCCGGGCGCGTTGGCGATGCGCTCGCGGATGTCTTGAAAGCTGATGATCTGCTTGCCGTCGATCGAGAGGACCTTGTCGCCGGGCTGAAGCTTTCCGTCCGCAGGGTGGCCGACGACCACGGTCCCGATGATCGGCGGCGTCAGCGTGCGCTGCCCGAGGCCCACCATGAAGTAGAGCAGCAGCGGAAACGCCAGGGACATGAGCGGCCCCGCGAGCACGATCACCGCGCGGCGAAACACGCTCTGCGCAGAGAACGCGTACTGCGCGTCCGCGGGCGCGACCGTGTCCTCTGGGTCTTCGCCCAGCATCTTGACGAAGCCGCCCAGCGGCAAGAGCGCGATGCGATACTCGGTGCCCCGCCACCGTACGCCGAAGATCCGCGGCCCGAATCCCAGCGAAAACTGCAGCACCTTCACGCCGAACAAGCGCGCCGCGAGAAAGTGTCCGAGCTCGTGCACGAACACCAACGCACCGACGAGCGCGACGAATCGAAGGAAGTTCACAGCGGCCTTTCGAGCGGTGGTTATAGCCCGCGATCCGGCGCTGTCGGTATAACCGACGCTCCGAGTGGCCGAATGCTGATCAACGACGAAGTCCTCGAGCTCGTGCGCAAGTTCATGCGCGAGCTCGTCCCGTTCAACGGCTTTCTCGGCGTCGAGGTCGACTCGCTCGCCGAGGGGCGCGCGGTGCTCTCGCTGCCCTTTCGACCGGAGTTCATCGGCGACTCGACCCGCAACCCGCCCGCGCTGCACGGCGGCCTCATCGCCACGCTGCTCGACACCTGCGGCGGCGCAGCGGTGTGGACCACGGTCAATCCGACGGACAAGGTCTCGACCATCGACATGCGCGTCGACTACCTGCGCCCTGGCCGCGGCGAGCGCTTGCTCGCAGAAGCCACGGTGATCCGCACCGGAAACCGCGTCGGCGTCACCACCATGCGCGCGTTTCACCCGAGCGCGCCGAGCGACGCGATCGCCGAAGCCCGCGGCGTCTACAACATCAAGCGCGCCGGTGACTGACCCGATGAGCGACCGACGCGCGCGCGACGAAGCGCTGATGCGCGAGGCGCTCGTCGAGGCTCGCGTCGCTGCGGCGCGCGGCGAAGTCCCCGTCGGCGCTGTGCTCGTCGACGCGAGCTCGACCGTCATCATGCGCGCGCACAACCTCCGCGAGACGCTCGAAGACCCCACAGCGCACGCCGAGCTGCTCGCGCTGCGGTGGGCCGCGATGGACCTCGGCTCGTGGCGGCTCGAAGGCCACACCCTCTACGTCACCCTCGAGCCGTGCCCCATGTGCGCGGGCGCGCTCGTCAACGCCCGCGTCCCGCGGGTCGTGTGGGGCTGCGACGACCCGAAGGCCGGCGCCGTCACGTCGCTCTACAACATCGGCGTCGATCCGCGCCTGAATCACCGGTTCGAAATCACCTCGGGCGTGCTCGCAGACGAGTGCGCGGACGAGCTGCGACGGTTCTTTCGAAAGCTGCGAGAGAAGAAGAAGACATGAAGGACAGTGGCAAGGATGAGGCGCTCGAGCCGAGCGCAGAGGACCCCGAGCGCAAGTGGCTCCGCGAGGTGTACGCGGGCGATGACGCGAGGCAGCTCACCGTCCGCGCGGTGATCGCCGGCATGGTGCTCGGCGCGGTCCTCTCGCTGTCCAACCTGTACGTGGCGCTGCATACGGGCTGGAGCTTCGGCGTCACGATCACCGCAGGGATCCTCGCGTACGCGTTCTTCTCGCTGCTCGAGCGCGCGAGGCTGCTCAAGACGCCGTTCGGCATGCTCGAGAACAACGCCATGCAGTCCGTGGCGTCCGCTGCGGGTTACATGACCGGCGGCGGGACGGTCGCGGCGATCCCTGCGTGGATGATGGCCACCGGCCGACCGATGCCCGGCTGGGTGATGTTCTTCTGGATCGCGACCATCGCGATGCTCGGCGTGTTCATGGCGATCCCGATGAAGCGCCAGATGATCAACCGAGAGCAGCTGAAGTTTCCCTCGGGGATCGCCGCGGCCGAGACGCTGAAGACGCTGCACGCCGCGTCCCACGGCGAGGCCGGCGGCGACGGCGGAAAGACCCGCTCGCTGCTCATCGGCGCCGGTCTCGGCGCGCTCGTCACGTGGCTGCGCGAGGCCAAGGCGCGCTGGATGCCCTTCAATCTCCCCGAGCAAATCGCCCCGCCGTTCACGTGGATGGGCGTGCCGTGGAAGAAGTGGACGCTCACGTTCGACACGAGCCTCTTGCTGCTCGCAGCTGGCGCGATCATGGGCTGGCGCTCGGCGTGGAGCATGATGCTCGGGACGATCTTCAACTACTTCGCGCTCGCGCCGTACGGGCTTCGCATCGGCGCGATCGCCGAGGTGAAGTACAAGACCATCGTCGGCTGGACCGTCTGGTACGGCTCGTCGCTCTTGCTCGTGGCAGGTCTGTTGTCCTTCGCGTTCTCTGCGAAGCAAATCGGCCGCGCGCTCTCGGGGTTGACCAAGGCGTTCGCGAAGAAGAAGCCCGCGGGCGAGGGCCCCGTCGAGGAGGTCGACCCGCTCGCGCGCATCGAGGTGCCCGCGTCGTGGTTCGCGTTCGGCATGGTGGTCTTCACGCCGATCGTGATCGTGCTCGGGATGATCTTCTTCAACATGACGTGGTGGATGGGCCTGCTCGGCGTCGCGATGAGCTTCTTCATCGCGCTCGTCGCCTCGCGCGCCACGGGCGAGACCGACACGACCCCGACCGGCGCCCTCGGAAAGATCACGCAGATCGTCTTCGGCGTGGCCGCTCCAGGCTCGGTGACGATCAACCTCATGGCGGCGAACCTCACGAGCGGCGTCGCGATTCACTCTGCAGATTTGCTGACCGATTTGAAGTCGGGCTACCTGCTCGGCGCCAAGCCTCGGCAGCAGTTTCTGGCGCAGTTCTTCGGCGTGATCGCCGGATCGCTCGCGGTCGTCCCCGCCTTTCGCCTCCTCGTCCCCTCCGCCGACGTGATCGGAACGCCCAGCGCCCCCGCCCCGGGCGCGATCGCCTGGCACTCGGTCGCGCAGGTGCTCGGCCAGGGCGTCTCGCGGCTTCCCGTCAGCGCGCGGTGGCTCATCCTCGCGGGCGCGGTGACGGGCATCGCGCTGGTGTTGCTCGAGCGGGCTTTTCCCAAGGCGAAGTCGTACATCCCGAGCGCGACGGGCTTCGGTCTGGCCTTCACGCTGCCGGGCAACAACGCGGTCTCGATGTTCGTCGGCGCGCTCATCGCGCTCTACCTCGAGAAGAAGAAGCCCGACCTCGCGGACAAGTACATCATCACCGTCTCGAGCGGCATCATCGCGGGCGAGAGCTTGCTGGGGATCGTGATCGCGATTCTGCGCGACGTTTTGCACGTCTTGCAGCACTGACCGCCGACGCGCTCAGCTTCGGGTGAGCTTGAGCGCCCACACGGCCATCACCACTTCGCCGAGCCCGCGGTGCAGCGACGCGAGCTCGAAGTGCGTCGTGCTCGGGTCGCCGTCGTCGTCGCCCGTCACCATCACGCGCAGCCGCTCGAGCAACGTGAGCGGGCGCGGCGCTGGAGCCTTGGCGTCGCCCATCTTCACGTTGACGATGGCGCTCCCGTCGGCGCTGAGCTCGATGCTGACGGCCATGTCCTTCGCGACGTCCGAGCCCGCGACGATGAACGCGATGCGCTCTTTGTCGCCCGCTTCGTCGACGACGAGCTCCCTCGGCGGCTGCGCGGAGAGCGATTGTGCGAGCACTTCTGCCGCATCCACGAGGGCGCCTCTGCGCGCTTGCGCGGTGGCCGTCGGCGGCTCGCCGAGCACGTAGGCGCGGCGCTTGGGCGCGGCGGCGAAGCTCTCTCCGCGGGCGTCGTCGCGGGCGAGCACGAGCTGCTGCACATAGAGCAGCGGCGAGAGCGATCCCGCGGTGACCGCGGCGAGGGCGAGGTGCTTTCCTGCGAGGGCGAGGCCGTGCAGGGCGGCGAACTTCGTGCGGAGCGTGCGCACCTTGCCGTCTTCGAAGACGGTGACGACGACCTCGCGCTGCTCGCCGTGCTCTTCGTGGGCGACGACGAAGGTGGCGCCTCCTCCGTGCACGACGCGCACGGCGCCGACCTGCGCGCGCACGCCGGCGGCGAGCGGAACCGCGTTGAGTTCGCTGCGCAAATCACTGGCGATCGTGCGCATGCGCACGTCGTTGCCCCTGCGCGAGACGATGGCGATGCGCGAGCCTCCGCCCGCCGCGGCGACGAAGCGTTGCCCGTGCCCGAGCGAGACGGTGCGGTGTTGCACGGCGCCGTCGCGGATGGTGCACACGTCGAGCTCGTCTTCGCGATCGGTGGCCCAAATCGCGATGGGTCCGTGCACCGTCGCGCACGCGGCGAGGGGCGTGCGCGCGGTGTCTCCCGCGGAGAACGGCCCCATGAGCACGTAGCGTCCGCTCGGGTCGGTGAGCGAGATCTGCGCGGCGTGGCCGCCGACGTTGCGCGCGCGCAGGACGCGGATCGCGCCGTCGAACCACAGGGGAAAAGCCTCTCCGTCCGCGCTCGGGTGGCCGAGGACCGCCGCGGTCGCGCCAGGCTCCGGGGCGCCGATGCTCGCGCCCGAGCGCTGCATGTGCAGCCACGCGCGCTCGACGACGACGCTGCGAGCGTCGCTGTCCCACGGCCCGTCGTAGGACTCGCGATCGCTGCGCGACGCCGTCCCTTGCGCGGGCAAGATCCACCGCTCGATGCCGCCGCTGTGCACGGTCACGAGGATGTACGCCTCGCCGTCGATGCCGAAGCCCGCCACTGGCGGCGCTTCGGTCTTCAGCGGAACGAGCTCAGCTCCGCGCCCACTCGGCGTGCGAAACACCATTGCCCGCGCACTCTACCGCGGTTCGTCGCTTGATCGCCGCACGGGCGATCGGGTCGGTCATCAACCGACCGCGCGACAGCCGGCCCCGCAGCCGTTGGCTGGGTCACACGTGGTCCCGACGCACGCGGGCGTCGCGCCGTCAGCCATGGTCTGGTCGGGAATGCAGAACAGCGGCGACACGCACGTCTCGCACCCCGTGGGGCAGTCGCTCGCCTGACACACGCTGCCGGGACAGCTCGCGGTCGATCCCGCGCGCCGCGAGCACGCGATCCCGATGTTGCCCGAGAACTCGTTGTTGACGCAGAGCCTGCAGCCCGCCGAGCAGCTCCCGTTGGCGCACGGGGCGCCGCAGAGCTCGAGTCCGCCGTCCGCTTCGCGTCCGCACACGGTGGTGTTGAACGGCGGCGTCATCGTCACGTCTTGCATCGTGCACGCGCCGGCGTCGCTCTCGCTGGTGTCTGCCTGCGCGACGTCGCTGGGGCTCGCGTCGCTCTGCGCGTCGCTGGGGCTCGGCCTGGGCGCGCAGCTCAGCGCGGCGCTGGCGCCGATCGTCACGACCACGAGCACCTGCGGGATACGAAGCGACTTCATGCGCGCGATCGTACACCGCCCGCGGCGCGCTCAGCCGCCGTCGCGATGCACTTCGCGCAGAAACGTCGAGCGCTCTCCGCGCAGCTCTCGCGCCACGGGAAAAGCCGCGAGCTGCTGCGCGTTCTGCACCGGCGCGCACCGCGATCGCTGCAACGCGGCGCCGATGTCCTCGGTCGGCGCGACGACGAGCGTGATCGAGACGGTCTGCCCATAAATGAGCACCGCTTCCATCATACTGGCGCCCTCTCTGCGCCACGTGAAGCGCCTCAACGTGGGCGCCTCTTCGGTCTCGGGGCAGTCCCAGATGCCCGTGGGCGTCCCATACCGTTGTTGCAGCGCGCTGAAGTGCGGCCCGAGCTCGTCGGGGTTGTCGAGGCGCGACATGAACTGCACCTGCTCGAGCAGCTCGTTGCTCGAGAGGACGTACACGACGCGCGCGCCCGAGGCGTCGTCCTCTTCCCACACCTGGCCGTTGGGGCGAGGTTGATTCGAGCGCTGAATTGCCCGGCGAACCTGCCGCAGGTCGCGCAGGCTCATGCCGATGAAGATCCCGTTGTAGCCCTCGGGCAGGAGGCGCTGCGAGGCCTCGCCGATCTGCTGCATCGCGGCTGCCGCTGCGTTGCCTGTCATGCGACGCGGCGCGACGCCAGCGTCGCCCTCGGTCCCGACGCTGGACGCTGTTGTCCCCGCGTCGGTGCTGCTGGCGCTCGGGTCGCTGGCGTTGATGGCCAACCAGACGCCGCCGGTCATGGCGCCGATCACGACGATGGCGGCGCTGAGTCGAACGACGAGCTCTTTCACGGGGACTCCTCGCGATCGAAGCGAACGAACACTTCTCGATTGCCCGCTGGTCCGTGCACGGGGCTGTCCATGCGTCCGATCGCGCGCAGGCCGATCGCGCGCGCGCTGGCGATCACCGCGTCGACGGCCTTCTCGCGCAGGGCGTCGTCGCGCACCACGCCGCCGCGACCGACCTCTTTGGGCGTGAGCTCGAACTGCGGCTTGACCATCGCGACGATGGTCCCGCCTGCGCCGAGCACGGGAAGCACCGCGGGAAGCACCTTCGTCAGCGAGATAAACGACAGGTCCATCACGACGAGGGACACGGGCTCGTCGACGACCTCTGCGAGCGCGAGCCGCGCGTTGATACCCTCGCGAACGACCACGCGCGGGTCGGTCCTGAGCTTCTGGTGAAGCTGCCCCTTTCCCACATCGACGGCGTACACGCGCGCGGCGCCGCGCTGAAGCAGCACGTCGGTGAACCCTCCGGTCGAGGCGCCCACGTCCGCGCAGGTGCGGCCTGCGGGGTCGATCGCGAGCGGGTCGAGGACGCCGGCGAGCTTCATTCCGCCGCGGGAGACGTAGGGGCACGCGTCGCCGCGGACCTCGAGCTCGAGGCTCTCGTCGACGGCGGTGCCCGCTTTGTCCACGCGCTGGCCCTTGGCGAACACGCGGCCCGCGAGCACCAGCGCTTGCGCCTTCTCTCTGCTCTCGGCGAGCCCTCGCTCGACGAGCAACCGGTCGACGCGCTGTCGGCTCACTGGCTCATCCTCGCAAACGACTGAGAATCAACGCGCCGATCGCGATGGTGATCACCGCGCCCAACACGAGCGCGAGCAGCCTGCCCGCGGTCGAGCTCTGCTCTTCGGGCGCGGGCGCCCAGGACTGAATCGCGTCCGGCGGCGCGTTGAGCGGCGGCGGAAGCTGCGACGGCAACGGCAGCGGAGGAAACACCGTCGGCCAGTTGTTCTCTTGTCCCGTCGCGTATCCGTCGCCGGGGGGCGCGATGGACGTCGCGCGCGCGGTCGACGGCGCGGCGGGCAACGTCACGGGGCTGTCCGCTGCGGCGATGCGCTCGACCGCGGTCGAGTCGTCCCACTCTTCAGCGGGCGGCGCGACGGTCTGCTTGGTGCTGGTGATTTCGGGCTGCGCGACCTCCATGGCGATCGCCGCTTGCTCGCGCGCGCGACGCAGCTCGAGGATCTCTTGCCCGAAGTGCTCGACCACGAACTCGCCGAGCGCCATCGGCGTCGCGTGCAGGCCGAGCTCCATCGCGTAGTCGTCGAGCTCGCGCAGCATCGTGACCGCGTTGGGGTAGCGATCCGCCGGCGATTTTGCGAGTCCTTTGCGCACGATCGCGCGCAGCTTGTCGAAGCCAGGCAGGTCCTTCTCGGGAAGCTCCGGCGCCTCGCCGGCCCGCGCGAGCGCCAGCAGATCAGCGCCTGGAGTCGGTCGGTACATGCGCCGACCCGCGATGAGCTCCCACAAGATCACGCTCGCCGAGAACACGTCGGCGCGCGCGTCGACCGTGTCTCCACGAGCGTGCTCGGGCGCCATGTAGTTGGCCTTGCCTTCGATCGCTTCGCCCGCGCTGTCGCGGGTGTTGAGCGCGCGCGCGATGCCGAAATCGCAGAGCTTCACCTCGCCCTCGAACGAGATCAGCACGTTGGACGGAGAGACGTCGCGGTGCACCACGCCGAGCGGCTTGCCCTCGCTGTCCTTCTTGCGGTGCGCGTAGTCGAGCGCCTGCAGCGTCTCGCGCACGATCAGCAGGGCGTACTCGAACGGGAGCGGGACCTTCGCCTTCGAGCAGCGCTTGAGCAGCTCGTTGAGGTCGAAGCCCTCGACGTACTCCATCGCGATGTAGAGCCTGCCGTCCTCGCGGCCGAGGTCGAAGGTCTGCACGACGTTGCCGTGCGAGAGCTGCGCGGCGAGCTTCGCCTCTTGCACCAGCATCGCGCTGAACCGCTCGTCCTGCGCGAACTTGGGCAGCACGAGCTTGACCACCGCGAGCCGGCCGACCCCGCTCTGCGTGCGGCCGCGCGCGAGAAAAATCTCGGCCATCCCGCCGACGCCGATGCGGTCCACGAGGACATAGCGCGCCCCAAACGGGCGCGGGAGAGCGTCCGAACCGGCGCTGATCGAAGCGGAGTCGACGTCTGCCATCGCGGCCTTGGGCGGAGCGGGTTGTACCACCAGATCGCCGAACGCGAGTGCACCGAAAGCACCAACGCTCCCCCAGCGCCCACCCTCTTCGATCGCAGCGAGCCTAGCGCGCGGTGGCCGTGACGAGCACTTCGACCTTGCCCTCGCGCGTGTCGACGACGCCTTCGTCGCCGCTCGAGAGCACTCCGCGAAGGACCGCGTCGGCGACAGGGGCCTCGACGAGGCGAGCGATCGCGCGACGCATGGGGCGCGCGCCGAGCGAGGGGTCGTATCCGCCCTGGTCGAGCAGGTGCTCGACGAGCGCCGCGCCCGCGGTGAGCGAGACGCCGCGCTCGGCGCGCAGGCGAGCGAAGGAGTCCGCGAGCATTCTGCGGGCGATTTCGCGGAGATCCTCGCGAGCGAGCGGGGCGAAGACGATCGGCTCGTCGATGCGGTTCCACAGCTCGGGCGGCATCGACGAGCGCGCTGTGTCGCGCACCTTCTCGGCCTGCGCCTGCGCGTCGCTCGCGGCGACGGCCGACGGACCCGACGAGTCTGCGCCGAACCCGATGCGCCGCTCGACGCTCCGCGGCTTGGCTTCGAACACGTCTGCGCCGAGGTTGGAGGTCATCACGATCACCGTGTTGCGAAAATCCGTGGTGCGCCCGCGGCCGTCGGTCATGCGCCCTTCGTCGAGCAACGCGAGCAGCGACTCGAGCACGTCGCGGTGCGCCTTCTCGATCTCGTCGAGCAAGATGAGCTGGTAGGGACGGCGACGAACGGCGTCCGTGAGCTGTCCCCCATCGTGGTAGCCAACGTAGCCCGGAGGGGCGCCGACGAGCCGCGCGACCGAGTGCGCTTCGCTGAACTCGGCCATGTCGAAGCGCGTCATCGCGCCCGCGCCCGGAAACAGCGCCTCGGCGATGGCCTTCGCGCACTCGGTCTTGCCCACGCCCGTCGGCCCCAAGAACAAGAACGTCCCGATCGGACGCGAGCCGCGAAAGCCCACGGCGTTGCGGCGCAGCGTGTCGGCCACGCGACGGATCGCGTGCTGATGACCCACGAGCTTGTCCCCGAGCACGCGCTCGAGGGTGAGCAGCCGCTCGTGATCGGTGCTCGCCACGCGCTCGAGCGGAAGCCCTCCGACCTCGGCGACGACCGACGCGACGGTGTCCCTCGCCAGCGCAGGAGCCTGCGAGCGCTTCGCGCGCGAGAGCGCGAGGTCGATGACGGTCAGCGCCCGGTCGGGCTGCGAGCGACCTCCGAGGTAGCGCTCGGACAGCTCTGCGGCGAAGCGCAGGACGGGCGCCTCGGCGACGACCCCGTGGTGCGTCGCGATGAGCGGCGCATAGGCGCTCACGATGTCTCGCAGCTGCTCGCTCGAGGGCTCTTCGAGGCCGAGGCGCGAGGCGTGGCGGTCCATCCACGGCTCGACCTCGCTGAGCTTGCGGGCCTCTTCGGGGGTGCAGGCGCCGATCCACGCGATCTTTCCGGCGGTGAGCGCGGCGCGCAGCTCGAGCACCACGTCGTCCGGGACGTCTCGCGTGAGAAACCACGGAGAGATCGGGTCGAGCGCCAACACGATCTTGTCGCCGAGCTGAACGAGCTCTTCGACGAGCTTGCGCGAGCGCTCGGCGCCCGACTGCCCACGGGCCTGCGCGGCGACGTCAGCGTGGCGCAGCGTCAGCACCGAGCGCGACTCGAGGCTGCGGGCGACCGCGCGCAACAGCGTGGATTTTCCCACGCCAGGAGCGCCGACGACCAGCGCGCCCTTGCCGTCGCGACGACCCACGGCGTCGAGCACACGCCCGACCTCTTTCTCGCGACCCACCACCGGCTCGAGCACGCCCCTCGCGCACTCGGCCGACAGGTTGCGCGCGAACATCGTCACCGCAGGAAACGTCCTCGAATCGATGTCGAACGGCGTCTTCGCTGGCGCGCCCTTCGGCTGTCGCTGTCCGCTCGCGCGGCTCTGCCCCTGCGCGATCGCGCCCTTGGCCGACGGCGGCGTGCTGCCGGTCGCGCTGCCCGCGGGGATCGTCGGCGCGCCGCTGTTAGCCGGCGGATTCGCAGCGCCACTTGAATTCGTGGGCGCTGCTTGGACCGCCTTGACCTTCTGCGTCTTCGCCGGGTCGTGCGGCGGCAGCACCGACGGGTGCCGCGACGGGCGCGCGTTGTCCGAGACGGGCGGCGCGTTCGTCGCGGGCCCCGAGATGATCGCGTTTTGCGCGCGCTGCGCGGGCATCTGCGCGCCCACCCGCGCCGACGCAGCGCGGATCGTGGCCCGGTACACTTCTTCGGCCAGCGAGTTCGGCTCGCAGCCGAGCTGCTGCACCCACGAGGTGAGCGCCGTGTGCTTGTCGGTCAGCGCGGCCAGCACGAGATCGAGCGACGAGAGCTCTCCCTTTCGCTCGGCAGCGATGCGCTTGGCGCGGGATTGGATGCGCTCGATGGTGCCTACCTCTTCGGTGTGCACTTTGTTCGCGAGGCGCAGGTCTTCTGTGCGGCACCCGCGCGAGACCAGGACGCGCGAGGGCTCTCCGCCCTGCTCGATCCACGCCGCGGCGATGTGCAGCGTACTCACCCGCACGCACTTCTCTTGCGCGATCGCGCTGGCGCGGTCGAGCAGTGAGCGCGCAGAACCTACACCCTGAACGGAAGCCTGCATCACCGTTGGCCCTTGGCATGCCCGCGGGCCCGAGCGCGAGTTTTCGACAACCGCGCGCGCGGTCAGGCAGCGTCGATCGCCGGTCGCCGACGAGTGAGCTCGTAGAGGGACAGAAGGCACCCAGCGATCCAGCCGACGGCGGGGATCCAGGGCGCAGCGCCGACGAGCACCAACACGACCGCGCCGAGCAGCGAGGCCACCAGCCGCACGAGCTCGAACCAACGCCAGCCCCGACGATCATCGAGCATGCGACCGACCGCGCTCAGCGTGAGCAGCACCCAGAGCGTGAGCGCGACGGTGACGACCGAGTCCGGCGCCTTGGCCTGCGCGGTGAGCGCCCACGCGACCAGCACGAGCGCGGCGCTCTGCGCGACCACGTACGGCCGCATGAAGGGCTCCGGCGCGCGGTCGTAGGGCTCTCGATCGATCACCACCGCCGAGGAGCTTTGCGGCGGACCGAAGAGCGCGCGCAGCGCGTCGGCGGGCGAGCGTGAGCGAAGGGCTCGCTCGATCACGCGTCGAAAGGGATCGAGGTTGGCCCAGTACGGGCTCCAGCTCTGAACGCCCTCGGGCGTCCCGTACCGCGGCTCGTCGCGCTCGGGCTCGAAGGTGCCGAAGAGTCGGTCCCACACAATCAAGAAGCCGCCATAATTGCGGTCGATTTGCGTCGGCTCGCGCCCATGGTGCACGCGGTGATGGCTCGGCGTCGCGAGCAGCCACTCGAGCGGGCCGAGCGTGCGCACGAGCCGCGTGTGCACGACGAACTGAAACGCTTGATGCGCGAGGTGCACGAGCACGAACTGCTCGACGCTGAACCCGACGAGCGCGAGCGGCGCGTAGAACGCCCAGCTCACCCACGTGGCGACGGTCCCTTGTCGAAGCGAGACCGCGAGCGTGTAGTCGTCGCTCTGGTGGTGCACCTCGTGCGCGGCCCACAAGAGCGCGACGCGGTGGCTCGCGCGGTGAAACGCGTAGTACGCAAGGTCGTGCGCGAGGACCATCGCGACCCACGTGAGCGCGTTGACCGGCAGTCGCAGAGGCGCGGCGCGCACGATCGAGGCATAGAGCAGCGCGAAGCTGACGAACGCCGCGGCGTTGACGGTGTGGTCGAGCACGCCGCACAAGAGGCCCGAGAGCCAGTCGTTGAGCCGCAGCGCGCGGTGTCCGCGAGCGCGAGAGACGACCGCTTCGATCGCGCACAGCGCTGCCATCACGGCGACGAGCGTGGTCACGGCTACCAACGGTGGTGCACGTGCGGGCGCACCACGTGGTTGTAGACCTGCGCGACGTGGGCGAGCTGCGCGTCGGTGAGCGCGAGGCCCGAGGCGCCGACGTTGTCGTCGACCTGCGCCGCGGTCTTCGCGCCAGGGATCACGCAGGTGACGCCGTGCTGCGCGAGCACCCAAGCGAGCGCAAACTGCGCCATGGTCATCCCTTCGGGCACGACGCGCTTGATCGACTCGACCGCCTCGAACGCGAACTCCAGCGGAACGCCCGAGAACGTCTCGCCCACGTCGAAGCTCTCTCCGTGGCGGTTGAACGTCCGGTGGTCGTCCGCGGGAAACTGCGTCGTGGGCGAGAGCTTTCCGGTGAGCAAGCCCGAGGCGAGGGGGACGCGGGCGATCACCGCGACGTTGCGCCGCGCGGCCTCGGGCAGAAACCGCTCGAGCGGCTTGAGCCTCAGCGCGTTGAGGATGATCTGGACCGACGCGATGCGCGGTTGGTGCGTGATCGCCGTCATCGCCTCTTCGACGGTCTCGACCGAGATGCCGTAGCGCGCGATGCGCTTCTCGTGCACGAGCTCGTCGAGCGCGTCGAACACCGACGCCATCGCGTACACGGGCGTCGGCGGACAGTGCAACTGCAGCAAGTCCAGCGTGTCCATCGCCAGCTGCGCGCGCGACCGGTCCACGAACGCGCGGAGGTTCGCCAGCGTGTAGCCCTCGGGCGTGTGCGGCCGCAGCCTGCGCCCGGCCTTGGTGCCGACGTACACGCGCTCTTTTCGCTCTTTGAGCACGCTGGCGACGAGCTGCTCGCTGCGGCCGTCGCCGTACACGTCGGCCGTGTCGATAAAATTGGCCCCGAGGTCGATCGCGCGGTGAAGGGCGCGGCGAGATTCGTCATCGTCGACCGTGCCCCACGAGCCGCCGATGGCCCAGGCGCCGAACGACACATCGGACACCGAAAAACCAGCGCTTCCGAACGGGCGGTACTGCATCTTCTGCCGCAGAGACTACACGAAGCGCACGTTGCCACCGAGCGTCGCTTTCTCTACACATGCGCAACCCATGACGACCCAGGCACGCAAGCCCGAGTGGCTCAAGGTCCGCGCACCCGGCGGCGAGCGCTACACGTTTATCAAAGAGACCCTGCGCAAGTTCGACCTGCACACGGTCTGCGAAGAAGCGCGCTGCCCCAACGTCGGCGAGTGCTGGGGCGAGGGCACCGCGACCGTGATGATCCTCGGCGACGTGTGCACGCGCGGCTGCCGGTTCTGCGCGGTCACCACAGGCAACCCGCGCGGCGCCTTCGATCCGCGCGAGCCCGAGCACGTGGGTCGCACCATCGCGGCGCTCGAGCTCGAGTACGTCGTTCTCACGATGGTCGACCGCGACGACCTGCTCGACGGGGGCGCGAAGCACGTCGCGGACACCGTTCGCGCGATCAAGAAGCAGAGCGAGGGCAAGACCCTGGTCGAGACGCTCGTCGGTGATTTCAACGGCGTGATGCGCGACGTGGCCACGGTCGTCGAGCGCGGCCGGCCCGACGTGTTCGCGCACAACGTCGAGACCGTCGATCGCTTGCAGCGCACCGTGCGCGACGCGCGCTGCTCGATGGAGCGCTCGCTCGCCGTGCTCGCCCACGGCAAGAAGGTCTCGTCCGGCACGTACACCAAGAGCTCGATCATGGTGGGCCTCGGAGAGACCATCGACGAGGTGATCGAGTGCATGCAGAAGCTGCGCGAGGTGGACGTCGACGTGCTGACGCTCGGTCAGTACCTGCGTCCTACGCCCAAGCACCACGAGGTCGTGCGCTACGTGCACCCCGACGAGTTCGCGATGTTGCGCGAAAAGGGGCTCGAGATGGGGTTCAAGTACGTAGCGAGCGGCCCGCTTGTGCGATCGAGCTACCGCGCGAGCGAGGCGTTCTTGAAGGGGATCTTGCGCAACGAAGAGCCTTCGGCCGCGGCGGCGCGCGCCGAACATTTTGTCGACCGGGGAGAGTCCAGCGAGAAAAACTCTGGCAAGAAGTCCTTGCCGGTCCTGCGTTGAGCGCGCGCGTCGCTGCGTTGCAGCGCGTCATGGCGTCTCGGCTCTGGCAGCGGGCGGTGTGCTTGGGGTACACAACGCGCCGCCCGCGCTCGGATGAGCGCACGCCTCCGCTCGCGCGGGCACTGGAGAGCAAGCGCGATGAGCGGTCCCGAGTTCGTCCTGGGCGACGTGGTGAAGGTCCTCGAACCGGACTCCACGGTGCACCCCGACAATGATCCTGGTTTGTCGCCAGAGCGCTGCGTAGCGCTCTATGAGCACATGGTGATGACGCGAGTGCTCGACGAGCGGCTCGTGACGTTGCAGCGCCAGGGCCGCATCGGATTTCACATCGGATCGATGGGCGAAGAGGCCACGGTGATCGGCACCGCGGCGGCGCTCGACGAGACCGACTGGCTGTTTCCCTGCTACCGAGAGTTCGGCGCGCTGCTGCTGCGGGGCATGCCGCTGCAGAGCTACATGGACAACATGTACGGCAACGGCAACGACCCGGTGAAGGGCCGCCAGATGCCCGATCACTACTCGGCCAAGCCCTACCGCTTCGGCTCCGTCAGCTCGCCGATCGGAACGCAGATCACCCAAGCCGTCGGCTTCGCCTGGGCCGCCAAGCTCCGCGGCGAGAAGCTCGCGGCGATCGTCTACTTCGGCGAAGGCGCCACGAGCTCCAACGAGTTTCACTGCGGAGCCAATTTCGCAGGCGTCTACAAGACCCCGACCGTGCTGATCTGCCGCAACAACGGCTGGGCCATCAGCGTGCCGGCGGAGAAGCAGTCAGCGAGCGAGACGTTTGCGCAGAAGGCCTTCGCCTACGGGCTCGTCCCGATGCGCGTCGACGGCAACGACCTGCTCGCCGTGTACAAAGCCACCCGCGACGCGCTCGCCCTCGCGCGCGCCGGCAAGCCCGTGCTGCTCGAGTGCCTCACGCACCGTCTGTCTGGGCACTCGACCAGCGACGACCCGACGCGCTACCGCGGTCAAGAAGAGATGGCCGCCGAGCGCGCGCAGGACCCGCTGCCCCGCATGCGCGCCTACCTCGAGAAGAAGGGCCTGTGGAGCGAGCAGAAGCAGCAAGCGTTCATCGCCAAGGTCGACGCCGAGGTGAAGCTCGCCGTCGAAGCCGCTGAGAAAGCCCCGGCTCCTGTGCTCGACACGATGTTCGACGACGTGTTCGAGCAGCGCCCCTGGCACCTGCGCGAGCAGTACGAAGAGAGCCTCCACGCCCCGCGCGCCCAAGGCCACGGCGGTCACTGATTCACCCGTACGAACATCGGCAATCGAGGAATCCAATGACGCAGATGAACATGGTGAAGGCCATCAACGACGCCCTGCGCGTCGCGATGCGCCAGGACTCGCGCGTGGTCGTGCTGGGTGAAGACGTGGGCAAGGTCGGCGGCGTGTTTCGCGTCACCGAAGGGCTCATCAACGAGTTCGGCGCCGAGCGCGTGTTCGACACCCCCCTCTCGGAGGGCGGGATCATCGGGACCGCCGTCGGCATGGCGCTCTACGGGCTCGTCCCCGTGCCCGAGATCCAGTTCGCGGACTTCATCTTCCCCGCGTTCGACCAGATCGTCTCGGAGGTCGCGAAGTTTCGCTACCGTTCGGGCGGCGAATACACCAGCAAGATGGTGATCCGCACGCCCGTCGGCGGCGGCATCCGCGGCGGGCACTATCACTCGCAGTCGCCCGAGGCGTACTTCATCCACACGCCCGGACTGAAGATCGTGTGCCCGTCGAACCCCTACGACGCCAAGGGCTTGTTTCTCGCTTCGCTGCGCGACCCCGATCCCGTTCTCTTCTTCGAGCCCAAGCGCATCTACCGCGCCGCGCGCAGCGACGTGCCCGAGGGCGAGGACTACACGGTTCCGCTGTCGGTCGCGAAGGTCGTTCGCCCAGGAAATCACGTCACCGTCATCGCTTGGGGCGCCATGCTCTACGAGGCGATCGAGGCTTCGAACAAAGCGGCTGAGCAGGGCATCGACTGCGAGGTGATCGACCTGCGCACGCTGTGGCCGGTGGACATCGACACCATCGTCAACAGCGTGAAGAAGACCGGCCGCGTGGTGGTCGTTCACGAAGCGCCCAAGTCCTGCGGCTTCGGCGCAGAGCTCGTCTCGCTCATCAACGAGAAGGCCTTCGACTACCTCGAGGCGCCTCCGACCCGCGTGACGGGCTGGGACACGCCCTTCCCCTACACGCTCGAAAACGACTACCTGCCGCTCGCGGGCAGAATTCTCCCTGCGATCGCGCGCGTCGCGAAGTACTGACGAGAGGCATCGAGCAATGAGCCGCTACGAGTTCAAGCTCCCCGACATCGGCGAAGGCGTCACCGAAGGCGAAGTCGTCGAGTGGCACGTCAAGGTCGGCGACAAGGTCACCGAAGATCAGCCGCTCGTCGAAGTGATGACCGACAAAGCCACGGTCACCATCACCTCGCCGAAGACAGGCACCATCGCCGCGCTCAACGGAAACAAGGGTCAAGTGGTCAAGGTCCACTCGGTCCTCGTCGTGTTCGACCTCGGCGGCGGCGCGGCCGTCGCGCCGAGCGCTGCGCCCGCGAAGAGCGAAGGCCCTGCGGCCACGGCGGTGGGCGACATCAAAGAGTCGCTGCCGGGCATGGGCGCGTTTACCGCGACCGCGACGGCGGGAGGCGCTCCAGCCACGGGCGGCGCCTTCTCGATGGCCGCAGGCGCGATGGGGCTCGCGCCCCGCGCAGAGGGACCCAAGGTCGACGCGAGCACGCTCTCGCTCGATGCGCTGCGGCAGGGCGTCGCGCCCGCGTCGAGCGCGGACGAGCCCGAGTACAACGCGCCCGGCGGCAAGGCCCTCGCGACGCCGGCGACCCGCAAATTGGCCCGCGATCTGGGCGTCGACCTCGCGAAGGTGAAGCCCACGGGCGAGCACGGTCGCGTGAGCAAAGACGACGTGCGCGCGTACGTGCTCAAGCAGCAGTCGAAGAAGAACGCGCCGTCTGCGAGCGGGTCGGCGTTCGCAGCGGTTCCGCAAGGGCCGAGCGCTGGGCCGTTTGTGCCGAGCGAGACGCCTGCGCCCGCTGCGCCTCCGGCGGCCGCGAGCGGCGCGGACGACAAGAAGCCCGAAGCTGTGCTCGAGCAGCTCGGCAAGCGCGACGAGATCTTCAAAGAGCGCGCGCCCGTGTCGATCCCTGCCGCGCAAGGGGCGAAGGGTGAGGTCCTCGAAGAGCGCGTCCCGTTCAGGGGCGTGCGCCGCAAGATCGCCGAGAAGATGCACCAGTCGAAGACGACGGCTGCGCACTTCACGTTCGTCGAAGAGGTCGACTGCACGGCGCTGAAAGAGCTGCGCGAGCGGCTCAAGCCCAAGGCCGAGAAGGCGGGGGCGAAGCTCACGTACCTGCCGTTCATCGCGAAGGCCGTCGTCGCCGCGTTGAAGAAGCACCCGATCTTGAACAGCGCGCTCGACGAGAGCACCAACGAGCTCGTCTATCGCAAGTACTACAACCTCGGGATCGCGACGGCGACGGAGACGGGGCTGATCGTTCCGGTCGTCAAGAACGCGGACAAGCTGTCGCTCGTGGGGATCTCGAAAGAGATCGACCGCGTGGCGTCTGCGGCGCGCGTCGGCAAGGCGTCGCTCGACGACCTGCAGGGCAGCACGTTTACGATCACGTCGCTCGGCGCACAGGGCGGTCTGTTCGCGACGCCGATCATCAACTTCCCCGAAGTGGCGATCTTGGGCGTGCATCAGATGAAGCAGAAGCCTGTCGTTCGCGACGGGCAGATCGTGATCGGGGACGTGATGCTGCTGTCGCTGTCGTTTGATCATCGGATCATCGACGGGCACATCGGCGCAGCGTTCGCGTACGAGATCATCAACTACCTGCAGGATCCTGACCGGCTCGTGCTCGAGCTGTAATCGCGTCGCGCGGCGATTGCCGCACCCGATCGCGGCTCGTGGCATCACACTGGTGAGAGTCCATGAAGGTCGTCGTCACGGGTGGAACAGGTTTTATCGGCCGTCGTCTCGTCGCTGCGCTGCGCAAGCGCGGCGACGAGGTGTGGCTGTTTGCGCGTGATCCATCGCGGGCCGTCGCGAGCGCGGCGGAGGGCGCGCGCGCCGAGCAATGGGACACCGAGTCCGAAGGTGGTCCGTGGCAGCAAGTGTTGTCCAAGGCTGACGCGCTGGTGCACCTCGCGGGCGAGCCCATCAACTCGCACCGATGGAACGACGCTCACAAAGCCCGCGTGCGTGACACGCGTGAGCACGGGACGCGCAATCTCACGCGGGCGATCGCTGCGTTGCCGTCGAGCGAGCGGCCCAAAGTGTTCGCGTCCTCGAGCGGCGTGGACTACTACGGCGACACGGGCGATCTCGAAATGACCGAGGATTCTCCGAGCGGAACGACGTTTCTCTCCGACGTCTGCGTTCGCTGGGAGCGCGAGGCCCTCGGCGCGCGCGAGCACGGGGTGCGAGTCACCTGCGCGCGCACGGGCATCGTGTTGGGCGACGGCGGCGGGGCCTTCGAGCAGATGCTCTTGCCCTTCAAGCTCTTCGTCGGCGGGCCCGTGGGGGGAGGGCGGCAGTGGTTTCCGTGGCTCCACGCCGAGGACATGGTGGGGATGTACCTCGCAGCGATCGACGATCCGCGGTTCGCCGGCCCCTTCAACGCGGTGACCGAGAGCGTTCGGATGGGCGATTTCGCGAAGGCGTTGGGCAAGGCGATGTCGCGTCCCTCGTGGCTGCCAGTTCCGAAGTTCGCCCTCAGCCTCGCGCTCGGCGAGATGGGCTCGCTCGTGGCGGAGTCCAAGCGCATCGCGCCAGCGTTTCTTCGGTCGATCGCGTTCGGGTGGAAGCACCCGTCGCTCGACGGCGCGCTGCGCGAAGTGCTCTCGAAGGGGCGCTGAGCCGAGGACGCCACGGTCGTCGAAGCGCTCTCGATCGGTGGTCTTCGCTTCGATGCGGTTTCCGTCGGCGCTGTTCTGCTGCTGCAGAAATCGACAAGGGCCCGTCGCGGGCGCGGTGCATGTAAGATCACCGACGTGAGGCGTTCGTGGTCGCTCGTTGATCTCTCGATTCATCCTGTCGACATTGCGCTGCGCGAGCCCTTCGGGATCGCGACGGGCGCGAAGACCGCGGCGCTCAACGTGTTCGTTCGCGCGACGCTCGCCGACGGGAGCGTGGGGTGGGGCGAGGCCGCTCCCTTCGAAGCGGTCAACGGCGAGCGGCGCGAGGTGGCGCTGCACGGCATCGAGCGCAGCCGCGACGCGCTGCTCGGCTGGGACGCGGTCGCGTGGCGCACGCTCGGCAACCGGTTGCGCGAGCTCTCGCCCGAGAGTCCGAGCGCGCGGTGCGCGGTCGAGACGGCGGTGCTCGACGCGATCTGCGCGTCATTGAACATCCCTCTCGCTACACTGTTCGGTGGGACCGAAAGCGAGCTCGAGTCGGACCTGACGATCACGACGGGCACTGCCGATCGCGCGCGAGAGGCAGCGTTTTCGATCGCGCGTCAGGGCTATCGAACGATCAAGCTCAAGGTCGGCGGCGCGCCGCTGGACGCAGACCTCGCGCGCGTACGAGCCGTGCACGAAGCGGCTCCGTCGTGCGCGCTGATCCTGGACGGCAACGCCGCGCTCACGGCGGACGACGCCGTGACGATCGCCGAGGAGTGCGCGCGCATCGGGGCGCGGCTGGCGGTGTTCGAGCAGCCGTGCGCGCGGCATGACGACGACGCTGCTCGATCTGTGCACGAGCGTGCACGGGTCATGGTGTGCGCGGACGAGTCCGTCGCGAGCGCTCGCGACGTGGCGCGGCTCGCGCGGGCGGGCGCAGCCCAAGCGATCAACTTGAAGATCACGAAGTCAGGCGTCGTCGAGTGCTACGACATGGCAGTGACTGCGCGGGCGCACGGAATGGCGCTGATGGTGGGAGGGATGGTCGAGAGCTCGCTGGCGATGAGCGCGTCTGCGCACCTGGCGTGCGGCGTCGGCGGCGTGGAGTTCGTGGATTTGGACACGCCGTTGTGGCTGGTGGACGAGCCGGTGCGCGCGGAGATGTTGCGCGACGGGCCGCGGCTCTCGATCGCTTCCGTCGCGCGCGGCCACGGAGCGCGCCCGACGGACGGCTGGCTCGCGTCGCGCGGGGGCGTTGCATGAAGCGCCGTCGAAGCGTCGAGCCGCCACGCGCAGAGGTTACGGAGGTGTCCGATCGCTACTGGGTCGCTGGGTCGTCGGCGGCGGGGCGGCTGCATCGGGACGCGTTGCGCAACAACCAGGACGCGGTGGCGTGGCTCGCGCGCGGAGACGCTGTGGCGCTGTGCGTGAGCGACGGGTGTTCGGCGTTGGCGACGTCCGAAGTGGGGGCGCAGTTGACCGCGCGCAGGGCTGTTTATTCGGCGGTCGAGTGGGCCGAGGCGCATCCGCAGTCGCTCGCGTCGGAGGCGATGGACTTCGTGCTCGACGACGTGTGCGCGATGGTCAAGCGCGTCGCGATCGCGGTGGGCGGAGCGAACCGAGCCGAAGAGGTGATCGCGGACATGATGCTGGCGACGATGCTGGTGGCGTTGGCGACGCCGCGCGGCGTCGCGGTGTTTGGAGTGGGTGACGGCGTGGTGGCGTTGGGCGACGACGTTCGCGTGTTGCGCGCGGCGCGCGCTGGCGTGGCGTATCCAGCGTACAGGGTGCACGCGCTGGGAGAGGCTCCGGCGGCGCAGCTGCACTTCGTCGCGGCGCCAGAGGACACGCGGGTGGTGACGCTGGCGACGGACGGCGCGGAGGGATTGTTCGCGAACGGGCGCTCGCCAGCCCGCGCGCTGGTGACTGAGGCGTGGAGCCGCGAGAGCGCGCTTCGCGGCGAGCTCGACGCCATGGTGGCGGCTGTCTCCGAAAAGGCGAACGACGACCTGACGATCGGCGTGTTGGCGGTGAGGCCGAAAGAGAGTCGTTGACAGGTCTGCGGGTCCGGGATACACACCGCGCCTACGTTGCTTCGGCAACGGGGCCCAGATAGCTCAGTTGGTAGAGCAGAGGACTGAAAATCCTCGTGTCGCTGGTTCGATTCCGGCTCTGGGCACTGTTTTTACGGGGGATTGTGATCGGGACTGAGCGGGTGAGCAGTCTCAGAAGTCGCATCATTCTCGGCTGCGAAAACGGCTTCGTCACGTTCTGGTCACGTTCGGAGCTCGGCTCCGAAAAACGTGTTTGGTGAGCTTACACAGACTCGCAGCAATGAGCGTGCCGGAGGTGGGGGCTCAAACCTTGACTGGGCAGAGCCAGCCCTCGTCGCGCAGCTGCTCAACAGTGCCGCAGAGCTCTTGAGCAATCAACCCCTCGACGCGCACGCCGAGCTCGATGTTGCCGCGCAGGCCGCCGACGCTGAAGTTCGCCGAGCCCACCAGCGCCTGCGTGCGGTCCGAGACGATCACTTTGCCGTGCATGCGCCGGTGCTCCTCTCGGGCGGCGATCGTGTCCTGCAGCGCCAGCAGCGGCGCCGCAGCGCTCGGCCACGAGCGCACGAGGTCAATCACGTCGCCCGACGTCCTGTCGCCCCCATCGCTTGTGCTGGATATCGGCCGTCACGTGGCCGGCCGCAGCGACGTCGGCGCGTCCCGCGTGATCTGCCGTCGCAGCTCAGCTGGGTCCAATCGCCCGTACACCCGCGACACCATGCGCGTGTCGGCGTGGCCGAGGACGGCGCTCACGAGCTCGAGCGCGACGCCGTCGCGGCGCAGCCACTGGGCGCAGGTGCGGCGCAGGTCGTTCCACGAGAAGCGCTCGATCTTCACGCGCTGCGCGCAGAGCCACAGGTCGCGAATGCTGTTCGAGTGGAGCCACGGCTTGAACATCAGCGGCTCTTTGCCCTGCGAGTACATGCGCGCGATCGCCAGCAAATCCTCCTGCCACGCACGCGCGATCGGAACCACTCGATCCCGCGTGTCCCTCTTCGACCCGCGCACCCGCACGAAGTGCCCGTCCTCGGAGATGTCGCTGTGCATCGCGCGCTCGGTCGCGGCCCACTCGGACGACGTCGCCACCACGAACGCGATCCGCGCCGCGCGATCGGGCGCCTTCGACTCGACGAGGTCCTCGATGACCAACATCAGCTCGCGCTCCGTCAGCCATCGCTGCCGCGGCTCGGACTGGCCCGAGATCTCCGGAAGCAACGCGTCGATGTCGCCCGACCAGAGCCCAGCGCGCCGCGCGATCTTCAGCGCCGCGCGCAGCGTCGTGATCTCTTTGTGAATGGTCGTGTCCTTGATGCGCGCTTGTCGCCGCGCGAGGACGTACTGGTCGAGCAGGGCGGGCGTGATCTGGCTGAGCAA